>ONMN01000012.1 GCA_900318885.1 uncultured Prevotellaceae bacterium
GGCTTGTTGTTCTACGTAGGACAAGCGTTCCTACTCGCAGGTTCGATTTTCGGCCTCGACTATTACGTTGATAAACTGAAAACGTTAGTCAAAAAATAACCTTGCGCGCTTAAAAGCGCAGAAAATTAAGCACAAATCCACGCCAAATTAGCATGGCGTGGATTTGCTTTTTTATATCTCGTCTCTGGGAATAGCCCTAAATAAAGGCGTTCTGAGAGATTTGTCAATTTTGTCAATCGTCAATTTCCGGGCGTTTGCCGGAAAGGTGCGGATTAGCACTCGCGGTAGAAGTCGAGGGCATCGCGGATTTCTTCCTCTGAGGCGGTTTGGTTGATGCGGATGTCGCCAACGTCGCCGAGGAGGGTGAAATTGATGTCGTGGCCGGTGTTCTTCTTGTCGTGGTGCATGAGTGCGAGGAGCTGGGGGTAGTCGTCGCATGTGATGGCCATGCGGCCGTAGTGTTCCTTGATGGCGGCAACGGTCTGGCGCATCTTTTGCTGCGGGAAACCAGTCTTGACACAACAGAGGTAGAGCTCGACGATGAGTCCGTAGGCGACGGCATAGCCGTGAAGGACGGGCTTACGCTCGAGGGCCAGCGACTCGAAGGCGTGACCGGCGGTATGACCGAGGTTGAGGGCCTTGCGAATGCCGTGCTCGGTGGGGTCTTCGGTGACGATGCGCTGCTTGACGGCGACGCTTTCGGCGAGCATGGGAGCTAGAGAATCTAGATGATCTAGATTTTCTAGAGATTCTAGAAATTCTAGGAGTTGGGCCCACATGCGGTCGTTGGAAATGAGGCCATGCTTCAGCATCTCGGCATAGCCGGAGAGGAGGTTCTCGCGGTCCATGGTGCGCAGGAAGGTGGTGTCGAGGATGACGGAGCTGGCATTGGAGAAGACGCCAATCTCGTTTTTCAGTCCCCCGAAGTTGAAGCCGGTCTTGCCACCCACGGAGGCATCGACCATGGAGAGTAGCGTGGTGGGGATGTTGATGTACTGAATGCCGCGCTTGAAGGTGGAGGCGGCAAAACCGCCGAGGTCGGTGACCATGCCGCCACCGAGATTGATCATGAGCGAATGGCGCGTGGCCCCGAGGCGCTGGAGTTCGGACCAGACGTGGGTGACGGAGTCGAGCGTCTTATGGGTGTCGGTGTCGGGTATGACGATGCGCTGTGCGTCGCGCATGCAGTCATAGTCGGCAACGACGGGCAGACAGAGGCGCTCGGTGGTGGTGTCGACAAGTACAAACAACTGGTCATATTTGCAAGCAGCAATCGCTTCACTGAGCGATTGCTGCAAGTTATCGGAAATGATGACTTTCTGCGGTTCCATAGGGTTTATTCACCAATATATTTCGCGATGGTCTGGATGCACTTATCGGCATTGACGGGCTTCGCCAGGAAGTCGTCGCAACCGGCATCGAAGGCGGCGTGACGGTCGCTGTCGAAAGCGTTGGCGGTAAGTGCGATAACAGGCAGTTCGGGCTGTGCGGCCTTGATTTGGCGCGTGGCCTCGAGACCGTCCATGACGGGCATCTTGATGTCCATGAGGACGAGGTCGGGTTTCTCGGACGCTGCCAGTTCTACGGCTTCCTGTCCGTTGCGGGCACGGAAGAATTCGTAGTGACGCTTCAGGATATAGTTCATCAGCATGTAGTTGCTGTCGTTGTCTTCTGCTACAAGTATTCTTTTCATAATATCAATTCACAATTTTCAATTCACAATTCACAATTATCAATTAAATATTTATTCTCGGCCACCTTTATCAGAATAGGCGGTACCTTCGTGAACGCCCTCACCAGGTACATAACCCTTCCAACGCCAGAGCTTGGTCATATCCTCGAGGGTCTTGCCCTTGGTCTCGGGAACCAGTCGCCATACGAAGATGGCAGCAATGACACAGATGCAACCGTAGAGGCCGTAGGTGAACCAGTGGCCGAAGTCGTCGCCCTCGGTGAGGTGCATATTGAACATCGGCACGAAGGTGGAGGATACGATGAAGTTGAAGATCCACTGGAAAGCCACGGCGATGGCTACAGCGGCACCACGGATGGTGTTGGGGAAGATTTCGGCAATGAGAACCCAGCAGATGGGGCCCCACGAGAACATGAAGCATGCCGAATAGAGGAGCAGTGAGGCGGCGGTGACGAGCTCGAGACCGGCATGGCCGAAGGTAACGGCAACGCCGAAGGCACCGAGTGCCATGCCCAGTGAACCGAAGATGAGGAGGGGTTTGCGTCCCCACTTCTCGACGGTAAAGATGGCGACGAGGGTAAAAAGGATGTTGATGACACCCATGAAGACGGTGATCATCATCGGGTTGTCCATGCCCATATCGCCGAAGATGCGCGGTGCGTAGTAGAGTACGGCATTGATACCGACGGCCTGCTGGAAGACGCTGAGCATGATGCCGATGAAGATACACATGGCACCATAGGACATGAGGCGTTCGGTTTTCTGAACGAGTGTCTCCTTGATGGCCTGAAGGATGAACTGTGCACGCTCGCTGCCGTTGATGCGTGTCAGTACGTTGAGTGCGTGCTGGTCCTTGCCGACAGCGACGAGGTAACGCGGTGACTCAGGCACGAAGCAGATGAGCAGTGCGAAGAGTCCTGCGGGGACAGCCTCGGAACCGAACATGTAACGCCAACCGGTGGTAACGGTCCACTGTGCTGCGGGATTGATGGCCGCGATGCCCTTACCCATTTCCTCTACGAGGGGCTGGATGTGGTCGCCGAGGATGAAGAAGTTAACGAAATAAACCACCAGCTGACCGAAGATGATGGCAAACTGGTTGCAGGAGACGAGCATGCCTCGGATGTTGGAGGGTGCTATCTCGCTGATATACATCGGGCAGATGGCTGATGCGAGACCTACGCCGATGCCACCGATGACGCGGTAGATGTTGAACATGATGAGCAGCGAGTAGGAAGGTTCTCCGTGGGTGAAGAACAGGAACTCGGGCTCCATGGATCCCAGAGCGGAGATGAAGAAGAGGAGTCCGGCGATGATCAGCGAGCGCTTACGTCCCAGATTAGTAGCCAGGAAGCCGGAGAGGGCAGAACCGATGATACAGCCTATGAGTGCGCTGGCAGAGGTAAATCCGTGCCATCCGTCGGTGTAGGCAAAGTCCTTTGACTCCATGAAAAACGCCTGAAGACCCTTTTCGGCTCCAGAGATGACGGCCGTGTCGTAGCCGAACAATAGTCCGCCGAGTACGGCGACCAAAACAATTGAGAAAAGGTAGGCTGAGCTACCACGTTTTTGGTATTCCATATTTGATTTTTTATTGGTTATTCGTTAACAGATTACAAAAGTAATGCTTTTCTTCGAAATTCATTTGGAAATATCACACTTTTTAACTAATTTTGCGCAGAAAATGGCTTTTGAGCAAGTTATAGGACAACGAGAGGTGCAGCAGCGCCTGATGCGGATGGTGGATGAAGAGCGTCTGCCGCATGCTATCATGCTGACCGGACCACAGGGTGCGGGGAAGCTGGCACTGGCCATTGGTTTTGCCAAAGTGCTGCTGTCGCAAGGCGGCGAGACAAGCATGTTCGGCGAACCCGTCGAGAGTCCGATGCTTCGCAAGCTGGAGCATCCCGACCTGCACTTCACCTACCCTACTATCAAACTGCCGTCGATGAGTGCCGACCACAAACCGGTGAGCGACGACTTCGCCCACGAGTGGCACGAACTGGTGATGGCGGGTCCCTACTTCACCATGAACGAATGGCTGGAGCTGATGGGCGGTGAGAACCAGCAGGCCATCATCACCGCCGGTGAGAGTGACGAACTGGTGCGTAAGTTGTCGCTGAAGTCGAGCCAGGGAGGCTATAAGGTCAGCATCGTGTGGTTGCCCGAGCGCATGAATCAGGAATGTGCGAACAAAATCCTGAAGTTGCTGGAGGAGCCGCCCTCGCAGACGGTGTTCCTCATGGTGTGTAACGAGCCCGAGAAGCTGTTGGAGACCATCCGCAGTCGCGTGCAGCGCGTGGATGTAAAGAAGATTGACACCGAGGACATCCGTCAGGCACTGATGGAGAAACGCGGACTGACGGAGGACGAGGCCAAGCGCATCAGCCGCATGGCAAACGGCAGTTGGTTGAAGGCGCTGGAAATGCTGAGTGCAGATTCGGAGAATGAGCTGTTTCTGGATATGTTCCAGACGCTGATGCGCCTGTCGTACCAGCGTAAGGTGAAGGACCTGAAGACGTGGTCGGAGCGCATGGCATCGCTGGGGCGTGAGAAGCAGAAGCGGTTCCTGGATTATTTCCTGCGGCTCGTGCGCGAGAACTTCATGTATAACTTCAAGCAGGAAGACCTTTGCTACATGACGCAACGCGAGGAGGATTTCGCCAAGAATTTCGCGAGATTCATCAACGAAGCCAACGTGCTGCCCATCTACGACCTTATCAACAAGGCCATCCGCGACATCGGACAGAATGCCAATGCGAAGATCGTGTTTTACGACATGGCACTGCAAATGATTGTACTTCTGATTCAGAAGTGACGGAATAACGGAATTACGGAATAACGACATAAAAGAAATTAAGATAAAAAATGGAAAAAGAACTCGAGATAAAGACCGGCTGCGACCGAGGGCTATGTAAACATGCCATCGGACGACAGGACCGTCAGTTGAATACCTACGACTGGTTGGCCGACGTGCCAGGGAATGCCGACACGACGGATCTGGTGGAGGTGCAGTTCAAGCATACGCGCAAGGGCTATTACCACAACGTGAACAATCTGCCGCTGAAGAAAGGCGACATCGTTGCCGTAGAGGCGAACCCGGGTCACGACATCGGTGTGGTGACTCTGACAGGACGACTGGTGCACATGCAGTTGAAGAAGGCGAACCTGAAGAGTGCCGACGACATCCGCCGCATCTATCGCATAGCACGTCAGACCGACATCGATAAGTTCAAAGAGTCGAAGCATCTGGAGCATGCGACGATGATTGAGAGCCGTCAGATTGCCAAGAATCTGGGCCTGAAGATGAAGATTGGCGACGTGGAGTATCAGGGCGACGGTCAGAAGGCCATTTTCTATTATATTGCCGACGAGCGCGTGGACTTCCGCCAGCTCATCAAGGACTTGGCAGCAGCATTCCATATCCGCGTGGAGATGAAGCAGATTGGTGCACGTCAGGAGGCCGGACTCATCGGCGGTACGGGTCCCTGTGGACGTGAGCTCTGCTGTGCCACGTGGATGAAGAACTTCTCGAGCGTCGGAACGTCGGCCGCACGTTTCCAGGACATCTCGCTGAATCCGCAGAAACTGGCTGGTATGTGTGCCAAGTTGAAGTGTTGTCTGAACTATGAGGTGGACGACTACGTGGAGGCAAGTCGCAAGTTGCCGTCGAAAGAGACCATCCTGCAGACGCTGGACGCTGACTACTATTATTTCAAGGCCGACATCCTGGCAGGGCTTATCACCTACTCTACCGACAAGAACATTGCCGCCAATCTGGAGACGATTACTGCCGAACGTGCCAAACAGATCATTGAGATGAACCGTCAGGGCGAGAAGCCGGAATCGCTGTTGGAGGACGGCAAGAAGAAGGCTCCGCAAGGTCCTATCGACTTGGCAACTCAGGAGAACATTGCCCGTTTCGACCGTGCCAAGAAAAAGAAGAAAAAGAAGAAGAAAAAGCCCCAGCAGCCCCAAGATGCTCAACAATAAGCATACCTTATTATATATTAGTAGCCTCGCGCTGCTTATCATGCTTATGACAGCCTGTGACAAACGGACCGTCTATCATCACTACGAACATACCCCACTGTCGGGATGGGAGCGCAACGACACGCTCTCGTTTGTCGTCGGCCCTGTCGGTGAGTCGGGATCATACGTAGAGGATCTGGGACTGCGTATCAGCAATGAATATCCGTTTATGGCTCTGAACCTGATTGTCGACCAAGAGGTTTGTTCCACGCACGAAAAGCGTCGTGACACGCTTGTTTGCGACCTCATCAATGAGCAAGGAGTCCTTACAGGGCAAGGTGTGAGCCAATATCAGTATTCGTTTCATGTGACCACGATGGAACTGCAAAGTGGCGACAAGCTTTATGTATCCGTGCGCCACGACATGAAACGCGAGATACTACCGGGCATAGCGGATGTCGGACTGAAGTTAAGCAGGAAATAAGTTTCTTAACTCCTCAACAGATTGCGGCTGGCATCGAGGCGCAAGAAGATAAACAGCAGGAAGGTAAATCCCCACAACGAGGAACCGCCATAGCTGAAGAACGGCAGCGGGATGCCGATGACGGGCGTCAGTCCGAGCACCATGCCGACGTTGATAAACACGTGGAACAGGAAGATGGACAGTACGCAATAGCCGTAGATGCGTCCGAAGGAATGGGGCTGACGTTCGGACAAATAAATCAGGCGTAGTATCAGTGCCAGGAACAACACCAACACACCGGCAGAACCCAGAAATCCTTCCTCTTCGCCAACGGTGCAGAAGATGAAGTCGGTGTCCTGCTCGGGAACGAACTTCAGTTTGGTCTGTGTTCCATTGAGGAATCCCTTGCCCTCGAGTCCTCCGGAGCCGATAGCAATTTCCGACTGGTGGACGTTATATCCCGCACCACGCAGGTCTTCATCTAATCCCAGCAGCACGTTGATACGTGAGCGCTGGTGAGGCTCCATCACGTTCTGCATGATGAAGTCGGCACCATAGAAGAATCCCAGAGACCCTAAGGCGAACAATGCTATAAAGAAATAGGAACGTATGCGCGTGCCTAAGCCTTCCCACAGTAAATAGCCTACGAGCAGAGCCGTCAGTCCCATTTGAATATAGGTGATGTCAAAAGACAGTTTCAGGAATATGAGTGACACAAGTGTTGCACCAATGCAGTAGAGCAGCAACTTCCATGCCAGGCGACGGTTGCAGTAGACCCAGACCATACCGATGGAGAAAAGCTGTATGAGCAGGATGACGGAGAACTTGCCGACGCTGGTGGGTGTCTCGCCGAAGTGGACGTCGGCAAAGCGAATGCCAACTACGAAATAGATGACCATGGCCACTCCCGTAAACAGGATGGAACCCGGCATTCCCTCGCGGTAGAACATGAGGAAGAAGGCGAGATAGACCAGTGCGGAACCCGTCTCACGCTGCAGCACGATGCATATCATGGGCATCAGGATGAGCAGCAACGTCATTCCGAAATGTTTCCAGATGTGGATGCTGTAGCCGTATGCCGACATGAATTTCGCCAGTGCCAGTGCTGTGGCGAATTTGGCAAACTCGGCAGGTTGCAGTCGCAGCGGACCCAGTACGAGCCACGAGCGCGAACCCTTGATGCTATGTGGATTGAATATGGTGGCAAAGAGCAGTAAGAGCAGAGCGGCGTAGATGATATAGGCAAAGGTGTCGTAGAACCTGTCGTCGAGCATGACGATAACGAATCCCAGCGCAATGCTCGTCCCAATCCAGACAATCTGCATACCCGAACGTGTGTCGAGGCTGAAGATGTCCGTCTCGCCATACGAGTAACTGGCTCCGCAGACACTGATCCATCCGAAGGTCAGCAGGGCGATATAAATAGCTATCGTCCACCAGTCGATGCTGCGCAATACACTCTGTTGCTTCTTACCTGCTTGTTGTACCATACGATATATGTCTGTGTTGGAATTCGGTGGCTCGCTTCTGTGAGGCTTCCGACAGTTTTCCGTGAATATACTGTTCCATGATGAGTCCGCCGAGAGGGACACCATACGTGGCACCCCATCCACCGTTCTCCACATAAACGGCAACGGCAATCTTCGGATTGTCCATCGGGGCAAACCCCATGAACACCGAGTGGTCGTGACCGCGGTTTTGGGCGGTACCAGTCTTGCCACACGCCTGGAAATCATAACGGGACAGTTCGTGACACGTTCCGCCCGTAGCCGAAGCCCTCATACCTTGCACCACGTAGTCGTAAGACTCACGAGTGGCCTTGGTGCGGCGGTGCTGGGTGTAGAGGGTATCGAGTTTCTCACCTTGCACGTGCTTGACGACGTGGGGGGTGATGAACCATCCGCGATTGGCAATCGTGGCACCCAGATTGGCAATCTGCAAGGGAGTGGCAGTGACCTCACCCTGTCCGATGGCAATGGAAATGACGGTCAGTCCGTTCCACGACTTCTTGTAGCGGTTGTCGTAATAGTCGCCGTTGGGAATCATACCACGCTTCTCGCCCGGCAAGTCGATACCCAGCGGATAGCCAAAGCCCATCGATACCATATAGTCGCGCCACACGTTCATGGCATCATGGACGTTGCCGTACTTGCTGATGTTCTGGTTTATCATGTAGTAGAGACCCCAGCAGAAATAACCGTTGCACGACGTTGACAACGCAGGCACCAGGGGCAAGGGAGAGCCATGACCGTGACAACCCACATGCAGACCTTTGAAATTGAAGCCGTGACCGCAGGGATAGGCGGTATGTGTAGGATGCAGAATGCCCTCAGACATGAAGGTCAGTCCCTGAGTGGTCTTAAACGTTGAACCCGGAGGATACATACCCATGATACTACGGTTCAAGAGGGGTTTCCATACGTTGCGCTGCAGTTCCTGATGACTCTTCGAACGCTGGCGTCCCACCATCATTCGGGGGTCGTACGACGGTGACGACACCATGCAGAGCACTTCACCCGTCGAGGGTTCTATGGCAACGATAGAGCCGATTTTTCCTTCCATCAGGCGCTCGCCCAATGCTTGGAGATCGGCATCAAGGCTTAATGTCAGGTTCTTTCCTGCCACAGGACGGCGGTCGAACTTTCCGTTCTGATAGCGTCCTTGTATGCGACCATGTGCATCACGCAACAGAATCTGAATACCCTTTTCCCCTCGCAGCTGTTTCTCGTAACTGCGCTCGATACCGAGTTTACCAATGTAGTCGCCAGCCTGATAGTAGTCGTCCTCCTCGATATCGGCAGGAGAGACTTCTGCCACGTCACCAAGAACATGGGCGGCAAAGGGGTATTGATATTGTCGGATGGTACGTCGCTGGACGTAGAAACCAGGGAAGCGGAACATCTTCTCCTGAAAGACGGAGAAGTCCTTGTCCGACAGCTGACTCATGAAGATCTGCTGCGTAAAACGCGAATAGCCGGGGTTCTTGTTGCGGTCCTTGATAGTTTCCATCCTGCGGTCGAACTCCTCGCGACTGATGTTCAGCGCCTCGCAGAAGTCGAGCGTATCGAGGTGGTCTTTGGCTTCGTTCATCACCACCATGATGTCGTAGGCAGGCTGATTGTACACCAGCAACTTGCCGTTACGGTCAGTGATGACTCCGCGCGAGGGGTATTCTATCTTTTTCAGAAACGCATTCGAGTCGGCACTCTTCTTGTAGTCGTCGCTGGATATCTGCAACTGAAACAGGCGGATGATGTATACCACCACGATGAGTATGGCCACTCCGCCAATGACATAGTGCCTGTATTCCGCCCCGTAATCCTTCATTTACTGCTTGTTTTTGAAGATTTCAAAGGAGTAGATGAGCAGCACCGTTATTACCGTACTGCCAACGATGCACATAGCCCATTGCAGCCAGTTGAAGAAGTTGAAGAACTCGAGCGAATAGAACAATATACAATAGAGCAACACCAGCGTTATCATGTATATAGAATACTTGCTGGGGCCGAGTGTGGTTAATGACGGTTTCAGATTGTCAGCCGAATCGCGCGGGAGGAACAATTGTACGAAATATGGCTGTATGGTGGCAATGAATGTCAGTGACGCTGCCGCCACGCCTGGTGTGTTTGCAAAGATGTCGATAAATAGTCCGAGGAAGAAACTCCACAGCAGAATGGCCCATTTGGGTTGGTTCTGCTCGAAGCCAAGCACGAAATAGATGTAGAGCAGCGGTGTGGCATAGTGGAATAGATGGATACGTCCCAACACAATAGCCTGTGCCAGTACGAAAAGGACAAATACCAATCCACGTTTCAATAAATCTGCCGTCATAAACTTTACCTCTTACATCTTATATTACTCCGACACGTTTAGCTTCAGCGAGTCCCTTGCGGCTTGCATCAATCGCATCCGTTCAGCAATCGTCTTATCACTGATGACCACTACATCACGCAAATTGCCGAAATCCGTCGACAAGCGCACCTGGAGACGATACGACAGTCCGTCGCGTGAGTTGTATACCTGCTTTATTTGACCTACGAGTATCCCTGGTGGGAAAATGGTCGAGAAACCGTTCGTCTCAACCCAGTCACCCTTGTTGAATCGGGCGTGACGGGGGATATCCTCCACATAAGCAATTCCTGCATCCCTACCATCCCATCGTAACACACCGAAATAGCCTCTGTTGCGGATGGCACAGCTGATGCGCGACGATTTCATGTTCAGCACGGGGATAACAATGCTGTAATGGGCATTGGTTAAGTAAACCACACCAACGACACCCTTTCCGCAGGCTACACCCATACCGACTTCGACACCGTCCTTCTCACCTTTATCGATGGTTATCAGGTTGTTTGCCAGATGCAGTTCGTTGGTCACTACCTTGGCGGGTATCAGTTTGTATTGCTGCAGTTTCTCCAGTTCCTGCTGTTCTTTGACGTCCGTCTCGGTGGTCGCCTCCGCATAGAGACGACGCAACTGAGTGACCTGACGCTCCAGATAGAAATTGCGAAGCGTCAAGTCCTCATTAACTTTGGTCATCGAGAAGAACGATTCCATCCACGATGTCCATTCGTACACCTTACCCGTAACCCAATTGGCAGACGTAAACCATACGCTGTTCTGATAGTTGTTATACTGAAACAGCAGTACGGCACACAACGCCTCGAGCAGTACGAACAGAAACCAGTGGAAATGGTTTCTCAGAAACTCCAGCAGGTTTCTCATTTACGGTCAAAGAGCTTTAACCATTAACCGTAATTATCTCATCAAGAACGAGAAACGATCAACATTCTTCAGTGCAATGCCGGCACCCTTTGCCACTGAGTGCAATGGGTCTTCAGCAATGTGGAACGGAATATTGATCTTGTTCTCCAGACGACGGTCCAGACCACGAAGCAGTGCACCACCACCTGCCAACCAGATACCATTCTTCACGATATCAGCATACAATTCGGGAGGCGTATTCTCCAAAGCGGAGAGCACGGCATTCTCTATCTTCGCAACGGTCTTGTCCAGACAGTGGGCAATCTCCTGATAGCATACGGGAACCTCCATAGGCAGGGCCGTGATACGGTTAGGACCATGAACAACATAGTCCTCGGGAGCCTCATCGCCCAGATCGGTCAGTGCCGAACCTACGGCAATCTTGATACGCTCAGCCATACGCTCCGATACCTTCACGTTGTGCTGACGCGACATATATTCCTGAATATCAGCGGTCAAATCGTCACCAGCGGTACGAATAGAGTTGTTCGATACGATACCACCCAGTGAAATAACGGCAATCTCAGTAGAACCGCCACCGATATCAACAATCATGTTACCTTCGGGGGCCTCTACGTCGATACCAATACCGATAGCAGCAGCCATCGGCTCAAAAATCAGATATACGTCACGACCATCTGCATGTTCTGCAGAGTCGCGTACGGCACGTAATTCAACCTCAGTAGAACCTGAGGGGACACCAATCACCATACGCAGTGAGGGCGAAAACAGACGGTGACCCGTGTGTACCATCTTAATCAGTCCGCGCATCATCTGCTCACATGCAGAGAAATCGGCAATTACACCGTCTCTCAACGGACGTACGGTACGTATATTGTCATGTGTCTTCTCATACATCATCTTAGCCTTCTCACCCACAGCAATCATCTTGTCGGTGTGGCGGTCCAGCGCAACTACTGACGGCTCGTCAACCACAATCTTATCATCACTGATAATGATGGTGTTAGCCGTTCCCAGGTCCATTGCTATCTCCTGAACAAAACTAAAAAATCCCATAAAAACTTAACTTCTTTAACTTCTCTAACTTCTTTTCTTCTTTATTTCTCGAACCAAGCGTGAATGGCTGTGTCGTAGTGCGAGCTGACGCCAAAGGCACATGTAGCAAGCATACGACGCTGAGCCTTCGTGGTCTCAGCACCCTGCTTATTGAGAATGTCTAATAATACAGAGTACTCAGCCTTAGACGGAACTATCACCACGTCATTGAAATTTTTTGCTGCTGCACGAATCAGCGAGATGCCGCCAATGTCAATCTTCTCGATGATATCCTCTTCGCTGGCACCGCTTGCAACGGTCTGTTCAAAGGGATACAGGTCGACCACAACGAGGTCAATCTCGGGAATCTCGTACTGAGCCATCTGCTGACGGTCGCTCTCCAGCTCACGTCTGCCCAGAACACCTCCGAACACCTTCGGATGCAATGTCTTCACACGGCCACCGAGGATAGAGGGATACGTCGTCACGTTCTCCACCTTCTCACACTGGTAGCCCAGCGATTCAATAAACGTCTGAGTACCGCCTGTCGACAGGAACTTCACGCCCTCGTCGTTCAGTTTCTTCAGCAACTCTTCAAGCCCATCCTTATGAAACACGGAGATGAGCGCAGTCTTAATTTTCTTGTTGTCTGCCATAAAAATAATATAACGCGTTATTAATTATTATCCTTTGAGCCTGCAAAATTACAAAAAAGTTTGCACTCTTAGCAAAGATTTTACGAAAAAAAACGGTTTAAAATAAAAAATATAATGTATGTCAAGCGAGAATTCGTTTTTTCTTTGTACCTTTGCCGACGAAATGTCAACCAATTACATTTTTTTACATGAAAAGAATTATTGTTTCCGCTGCTATTGCAGCCCTCGTGACAGTCAGCGCCTTCGCTGGCGGACTGATGACCAACACAAATTACCACATTGCCTTCGACCGCATGTTTGCACGTGGTGCTACGACAGAAATTGACGCCGTATTCTCCAATCCTGCAGGTCTTGCATGGGGACACGAGGGATGGCAACTATCGCTCAACTTCCAAAAGCCCTGGCAGAACCGTGACGTTGAAATCAACATCAACAATTTCCTTGCCAACCCCGCAGTAGGAAATCCTGGCGAGACATTCCACAAAAAGTATAATGGTGAGGCGTCAGCCCCCATCGTACCGGCCCTGTTTGCTTCTTACAAGAAAGACCGCTGGGCTGTTTCAGCCATGATAGGTATTGTGGGTAGCGGTGGCTTCGTTGAATATGATGAAGGTGTACCCATGTTCAACGTTCCTATTACGGCAAAGATATATTCAACGCTCTTCCAAACTATCGCCGCCACTCCTTATGCAGCTCAGGCAGATGCTCTCGCTCGTGATTTCATCCTTGACTCTTCCATGAAGGGCAAGCAGTATATCTATGGCGGTCAGGTCAACTTTACCTATAGGATTATTGATTGCCTGTCAGCTGCCGTTGGTTTCCGCACCAACTATTATGACGGATACTACAAGGGACATGTAACAGCCATGCCGGGTCAGAATATTGCCGCGATGGTTGGCAACAATCCTCTGATGGACCTTCAATTGGACTGCGTACAGCGCGGATGGGGCTTTACTCCTATCATCAGCGCCGACTTCCATATGAATAAATGGACCGTTGCCATGCGTTATGAGTTCCGTACAAAGATTAACACAGAAAACGACACCCGTACGCTGACCGTCGGTACAACGGGCACCAACGGATATAGTGTTACTGATGTCAAAGCTATGGCTGAACAATATGGTAATGCTGCCGTTATAACAGCCCTTTCAGCCCCTGATAAACTAGGCGATATGGCAGGGAAGGTGGCAGACTATCTGCCTAACGAACATACCCGCTACGATATGCCTTCACTTTTCGTGGCTGCCGTAGGGTACGAGTTCACCCCTAGCCTACGTGCCGCCACCGAGTTCCATTTCTTCGACGACAAAAACGCCAAGATGGGTGGCCAGCGTCAGGAGAAGCTCTCTCATGGCACATACGAGGTACTTGCCGGAGTGGAATGGGATATCAACAAGAAGTTTACCGTCAGCTGTGGCGGACAGCGTACTGACTACGGACTTACCGATGACTACCAACAGAACACTTCCTTCGCCTGCGACAGCTGGTCTCTGGGGCTTGGCGGAGCATGGAACATCAACGAGAAGATTCGCCTCAATGCAAGCTATTTCTGCTCGCTCTACAGCGATTACAATAAGACGCTTAACAATGCCTACAGCACGCCATATACGGTAGACAAGACCTATTCACGCACCAACCACGTTATTGGTGTCGGCGTCGACTACAAATTCTAACACAACAAAAGATATCAAAATAAAAAGAGTGGGCAAACCAAATTGGTCTGCCCACCTTTTTTATATATTCTAACTTCGTTTACTTGAACAAGCTCTGAGCCATCTGGTAGAGGCAACGGCGCCAGGTAAGGAATTCGTGAGCTGTACCCTCGGAGATAAGACCCTCTGCATTGTAGCCTGCAGCCTTGAGGTCAGCAACGCTCTTGTTGATGCCTGCGGGATTCTCCTTGTCACCACAGCCCTCGAAGATATACTTCACGACTTTCGGATCCTTGATCTCATCGGGAGCATACTGACCACCAGAGAGCAAGCCCCAGTAACCGAAGACCTCAGGACGACGCAGAGTGATGAGCTTCGTCTCCATACCACCCATCGAAAGACCTGCCAAGGCACGGTTCCACTTGCCTTCCTTCGTCAAGAATTGCTTTTCGATGACAGGGATGAGCTCGTCAATAAGCAGCGTTTCGAACTCCTTAGCGGTGAACTGACCAATGGTACCGAACTTGAAATCGTTGGTAAGACCATAGGCCATAACAACGATGAAGGGCTTGATCTTGCCGTCAGCAATCAGGTTATCCATGATGATGCCGGCCTTACCCTGTACGGGCCAACTGGTCTCATTCTCACCCCAACCATGCTGGAGGTACAGAACGGGATAACGCTCCTGCTTTCCCTTCACGAGCTTACCATAGCCATAAGGCAGATAGACATTGGCAGTCTGCATCTTACCAGTACTCTCAGACCAGAAGTTCACCTGCTGGATGTTGCCATGAGGAATGTCCTTGCGCCAAGCGTAGAAATCCTGATCGGGAGCGGGAATCTCGATACCGCTCTCCCAACGGCAAGAACCGAAATAGTTATGTGTACCAGGATCGTTGAACGTGCCGCCATCGATAGTCAGGTGATAGTAGTGGAAACCAGGATCCATCGGACCTTCGGTAGTTCCTACCCACACACCATCCTTATCCTTACGCAGTACCGTACCGCCACGACCACCAAGACCGAGGCTAACAATGACCGACTTAGCATCGGGAGCCTCCACACGGAAGCGGGCGTAACCCTCGCTATTAACCTGCGGCCATTCCTGTCCGGGCTGGTTCATAGGATTGGGAACGAAGTCCTCCTTGGGAACAGCATTATCGAGAGCAGGATTAAAGTTCTTGATGGCATAGTAAGCCTGCTTGGGCTTGTAGTTCTCGTCGAAAGGCAGTGGGTGGTTGTTCACGCCGAGCCATGAGTCGCGGTCACCAAGGTTCCAGAAGGTCACACAATCGATGACATCCTTATGCTTGCGGAATATCTTGAAGATGCGAGCATATTGGTCGGTGAGCAGCGTGTTCATATAACCAGCCACAGGTTTGTTCTCACCACGTGAGAAGCGCAACTGACCACCCATCTCGGTGTTCATACGGATGTCGAGCTCGGTGACGTGGATGTGCTTCACCAGTTCCTTATATTTCGTGATGGCAGCGTCGATGTCCTCCTCAGAGGGGCCATAGACATTGTAGTGGCCCTGCATACCGATTCCGTCGATGGGCACACCGGCATCCTTCATCTTCTTCACCATATTATATATACGGTCGCGCTTGCCTGGGTCGCACTCGTTGTAGTCGTTATAGAACAACAGCGCATTGGGATCGGCCTCACGGGCAAACTCGAAAGCCTTGGCAATGAATTCGTCGCCACAGAGCTGGTAGTGACGGCTGTCACGATAGGGACTGGGGGCCTGACCACGACGTCCGAAGCCGCCAAAGCCACCAAAACCGCCACCATCGGAGATGGCTTCGTTCACAACGTCCCAGCAATAGACTACATCCTTGTAACGATTGACAACGGTGTGGATGTGGTCGCGCAGACGCTCATAGAACACCTCTTTCTTGACGGGCTTACCCTTCTTGTCGGTAAACATCCAGTCGGCAAACTGTGAGTGCCAGCAGAGGCAGTGACCGCGCAGTTTGATGCCGTTTTGACGGCAGAAATTGGCAATCTTGTCGGCTTTCTCCCAGTTCCACTCACCTTCCTTGGGATGTAGTTCACCAGGCTTCATGTCGTTCTCAGCAGTGATGCTGTTGAACTCAGCCTTCACCAGATTAATCTGGTCGTCATTGCTCACATTACGCTGGTTGAGGGCTACACCAATCATGAAATAGTCCTTGTAAGCGTCTTTCAGTTTCACCGTTGGATTTGGGTCTTGGGGTGCTCCCCACTGTGCCCAAAGGCTCGTGGCGGTCATAGCCAGCACGAGGGTAAGGGCGGTTTTTAATGTTTGTCTCATTGTGTTGATTTTTAGGAATTATAAATAATGATTATTTGATTTCGATAGTAAGTTTCTTGAGGTCCTTGTCTGCCGAACTGCTGCCAACAAGAATCTCATACTTGCCAGGTTTCACACGCATAGTGTTGGTCTCGGGATCCCAGAATTCAAAGCTCTTGCGGTCGAGTGTCAACTTGGTGTTAACTGTCTGTCCTGCCTTCACGTCAACACGTTCGAAAGCACGGAGCGACTTCAGCGGACCATCAGGATCCTGCTGGTTACGGACATAGAGTTGCAGAACCTCTGTGCCGTTCTTCGCACCTGTATTCTTGACGGGAACGGTGATGGCGACCAAATCGCCATCCACATGACTGGTGGCTGCGCCTACCTCGAAAGTGGTGTACGACAAGCCATAGCCGAATGGGAACAAGGCATCAGTGAAATAACGATACGTGCGGCCCTTCATCGAGTAGTCCTCATAGTCCGGCAGCTGGTTGCTGTTCTTGTAGAACGTAACAGGAAGTTTTCCTGAGGGATTCACATCTCCGAAGAGCACATCAGCAACAGCAGTTCCACCCTCCTGACCAGGATACCAAGCCTGTACGATAGCTTCACAGGTCTCAGTCTCTGGTTGCAAAGCGATACACGAACCTGAGCAATTGACGAAGATGACCTGCTTGCCAGCAGCCTTCAGTGCCTTCAGGAATTCACGCTGCACCTTTGGCAATTCAATATGTGTGCGATCACCACCCTTGAAACCATCAATATCCACAGGCATCTCCTCGCCTTCGAGGGCTGGTGAGATACCACCTACGAAAATGACCTTGTCAATACCTTTTAGTTGAGCAATGGTTTCTTGATAGTTGATAGGGTGTTCTTTGGCAATGTTGATGGCCAAATTGGCATTATAAGTATGGATATGTGCAAAGCGTATCTCTATATTATAGCTCTTACCCTTCTCAGCCTGGATGGCCACGCGGTTGGGTGTGGTGCGCCAGATGTGATGACGGAACTTCTGGACTCCATCGATATAGAGTTCAAAATGTCCGCAACCATCTACATTCACCACGTATTCACCAGATTCGTTGGGAGTGAAAGTGGTCTCGTATTTTGCAGAGAAGTCCTCGAGCTGAACGCCAGGGGCGAAGTTGTGCATACCAAAGGTGGTGACAGCCAGCGGCGTCGTGTAATACTGCGTAGTAACAGGCTTACCCTCCATCCTACGGTTGTTCCAGAACGTGCCCTTCATACCCTTCTTGCCTTCGAAACTGCACTGCGAGGCCATGAGGCACTCCATCACCTTGTCATAGGTAAGGTCGCAGCCTGCAGCATAAAACAACTTCTTCTGTTTGGCCTTGATGCCATCAAGGATAGTAACAGTATGATTGGGCTGACCGTTATAGTTGCCCCACATCATAGGCGTATTGTCAGCATTAGGTCCGATAACGGCAATCTTTTCCTTGCCTTTCTGCAAAGGAAGAATATTGTTGTTATTCTGAAGCAGCACAATGCTCTGGCGCGCCATGTCAAGCGAGATATTGGCAGACTCCTTGGTTGACATAGCTGAATACGGAATCTTTGACCATTCCACCAATGAGGGGTCGTCCATCTCACCTAGATCGAAACGGCCCTCGAGCAGGCGGATAACATGCTTGTCAACCTCAGCCTCAGTAATAAAACCACGTTGTACCGCCTCAGGAATGCTCTTGTAGGCATAACCATAGCCACACTCCACGTCAGTACCGGCAATAGTAGCCTTTGCAGACGCATGAACAGGGTCTGACGAAGACTTGTGAGACTCATAGAAATCACTGACAGCACCACAGTCACTCACTACCAAATACTGGAAGCCCCACTCATCGCGAAGGATTGTTTGTAATAGGCGCTGACTGCCACAGCAGGGGTCATCGTCCAGACGTTGGTAGGCACACATCACCTCACGCACCTTAGCATCCTGCACCAGCGTCTTGAAGGCAGGCATATAAGTTTCCCACATATCACGCGGCGACACATTCGTCAAGTTAGCCGAGTGACGGGTATATTCCGGCCCGCTATGAACGGCATAATGCTTGGCACAAGCCCATAATTTACGGTATTTGGCTGTCTCAGGACCCTGCAGGCCTTTTACGACCTGCACACCCATCACACTCGTCAAATAGGGATCCTCGCCATAAGTCTCCTGTCCCCTGCCCCATCGCGGGTCGCGGAAGATATTTACGTTGGGCGTCCAAACCGACAGACTATGGAACTTCTCGTCCTCACCAGAACCGCGCTGCATGCGCTCATTGTACTGAGCACGGAACTCCGTCGAGGCCACGTCAAAACACTTGTAGAGCAGACCGGGATTAAACGACGCTGCCATCGCCACTGGTTCAGGGAACACCGTCACATTACCCTGATTAGCAGCGCCATGCAGAGCCTCACTCCACCAAAAGAACTTCTTGATACCCAGACGCGGAATGGCCGGACTCTCGTCCAACATCAACATAGCCTTCTCCTCCAGCGTCAGTCGCGAGCACAGGTCCTTGGCACGTTCTTTAGCACTCAGATTGGGATTCTGGTAAGGTAGTGTCTGTGCCGACACATACAGGCCGACACAGCACACTACGAACATTGATAATAAGTTGCGTTTCATATCGTTATAGTATTATGTTTCTATGCAAAGCACAAATCCTCCGCGTGGCGCAAGGTCAAGGCTTGAAGGCAGCGAGAACATCGGAACAATGATCCATGGACTTTTCTTGTCGCCACTGTCGCCAAATAGCGTCATCTCGCTGACATCACCTTTAATGAAGTCCAGGGAGAACTTCAACGTCTGCTGTTCATCGCTCCCGTTGATGCCTGCCACATACCACGTCGTACCACTCCTGCGGGCCATTACCACATATTCGCCGGGGTAGCCGCAGACTAGTCGTGTCTCGTCCCATGTCGTAGGCAGATAGCCGAAGAAGTCCTGCACGGCCTGCGGTTGCGCCAGATAGCTCTCCGGACGGTCGGCCAAGTGCTGCAGTGCACTCTCAAAGAGCACCGTCAACGCCAGTTCATGACCATTGGTAGTGATGTGCGGATGTTGCGAGTCGCTGAACGTGCAGGGGGTATAGTCCATCGGACCAATGACATTTCGCGTAAAAGGCAGCGTGGCATTATGGCGTGCGGCCTTAGCCGTAAAAGTCGGTACATTGTTATACCACTCGGCACCGTAGACGCCTTCCGTTGACATCAGGTTCGGCCAAGTGCGTTGCCAGCCGCGGGGAACGGTAGCCCCGTGGAAATTTACCAGTAGATGATGGCGTGCTGCACACTCCAGCAAATCCTGACAATAGTCCATATTCTTCTGATTGTCACCCGAGAAGAAATCAATCTTTACACCAGCAACACCCATTTTCTCGCACCACGCAAATTCGCGCTCGCGATCCTCGGGCTTATTCAGGCGGAACTTCGGCGTAGGTGCACCATCCACCCATCCTACACTGGAATTATACCAAATAAGTGGCTTAATACCTTTCTCCTTGGCATAATTGAGGGCATCCTCAATGGTCTTGCCGTTCTTCATTTCGTCCCACTCAGCATCTATCAGCACGTATGGCAAGCCCAGTGTGACAGCCATATCGACATATTTCTTGATGATGTCGTAGTCGTTCGAACCGTGGTTGTATGCCCAGTAAATCCACGACACAGTGCCAGGCTGAATCCAGCTCGTATCAGCAATCTTGCACGGCTCGCTGACGTCGGTCACCAGTGTCGATTCCACCACGTTAGCCAGCGTACCGATAATCGCCACGCGCCAAGGCGTCTTTCCGTTGGCGGTCTTGTGGTCACTGGTTTCCCCAGCGACATCCATACGCTCCGCCTCCACCACGCGATACGTCTCCCCGTCGTTATAAAGGCACGACGCACTCTGCCCTTTCTCGATGTTCGCCTCCGTAATCAGCACGAACACACCGTCGGCAGGCTCTATTAGCGCAGGATAGCCCCAGCGATTGTTCCAGCCTTCTGCCGATTTGAATGTACCGCTATATGACGGCACGGGCAGCACCTTATAAGTAGTATCGAGCGGGAAGAAACCCTCGTAGGAGTCACACCACTGCTGCATCCAGCGCCGTGTACCCTCTGGAATACGATAGGCGATGTCAGAGGGCTGAGGGCTGATGTCGGATGTGCGAACGGCAATACCATCGTTATACATCCGCAATGTCACGTCACCACACTGGTATTCATTAGCCTCATTCGTGCAATGCCGTTTCTTACCCGCCAGCATCTGGTAGTCAGCCTTCACCGTTCCCGTACCTATCATCGTCTGTCCGGCGATTCCCTGCACCGTCATAGCCAGTGCCTGCTGACCGTTATAACTGATTACCAACTGGTTATCCTGAACATCTGCGGTCAGCTTACCATTAGGAGACGACACCTTTGGGGCTGCGACGACTGTCGTCATCACACCCAGCATCAGTGCACATATTGCAACTATTCTTCTCATCTTTTACTTCTTCTGGTTAAGTCTGGAGACATACTTCACGGGGTCTGCCTCTCCTTTTAAGACGTCTGCAAACTCCCGAGGTTTAATCGTCACAGCATTTTTCATAAATTCCGGCACATTATAGCACTTCATGAACTGACGGTGATAGTCCGGATCAGCGCAAGGAAGTTCAAAGGGTTTCGACCAATTGCCTTTCTCGTCGACATGGGCAAAAAACGGACGCGTGTACTCGCCGTCATAGCGACGGCTGCTGAACACCAGCCAACGACCGTTGCTCGACCATGAATGGTAACTCTCCGTATCCTTCGAATTGATTTCCTGCAACATGCGGGGGGAACCACTTATGAGGTCTATCGCCCACAAGTCTGCGTCACGATGCCAAATGTGGAACACGCCATACGGTGCCATCGTAAATACTAGGAAACGGCCGTCGGGCGACACGCGTGGCAGCGTGGCACTCATCCCCATCCCCGTAGCATCGAACACCAGTTGACGCTCTCCAAACGTCATGGTTTCAGGATCGAACGACTTTTTATAAATATTGTATTTAACCTCACGCCGGTGTCTGATAATCTGCGCTCCATGATCTATCGAATCTATAAATTCAAAATGCGCACTACAGTAATACAGCGCTTTGCCGTCTGGCGCCCAGCATGGAAACACTTCCAACTCCGTCGTGTCGTTCTCAATGTTCGTCACCTCATTTCGTTCTACATCGTAGGCTATCAGGTCGCTTTCCGCGTCAAACACTTCAATCTTGTTCGGGTCTGTCAACTGGAACGTCTGACTTGTGTTGTTCGTCGAATATACTATCAGATTCAGCCACGGATGCCATGCGGGATACACACCTGCCGACAGGATGGAGTCATTTCTCATATTAATCTTCTTCATCTTGCCGTCGTAAGCAATCAACGTACCGCCATAGTTCTGACGGGCGTGGAACTGCATGCGCTCAGGGTTATATTGCTGGTAGTTGTGACAGTTGATACACTGTCCGCCCTTGTCACCTTCTGTACAACACAGAATGTTGTCATAAATCACGCTCTCGTCGTAGTTCTCCAGACAACGCTGACTGATAGTCAGTTCCTCGTAGCTGACATACGACGGATAAATCAGACGATAGCTCAAGTAGGAGTCGATGCTGTCCTTTGACACATAAATATTGAACGGCTTGTATTTCGTCCACTGACCGTCATATTCGGCATACACCTCCACGCCGATGTTCTTGCCTAGGGCCTTCTGTACCAATCGCTGCCAGTCGTCACGCTCTGGCTGTATCCTATCACCTCCCAACAACAGTTCTTCGCCGTCCACAGTCAGACGCGCCACCATGTTGTCAGCCATATTTTGCATCTCAAAAGTCAGCGGTGCTATATTAATGGGCACCGTCACGTCCTTGTAGTCGGGGTAGATTTCTGGTTGTTTGTTGGATGCCGTATATTCCTCAGGCACCCTCACCCCACAAGCGGTCATCAGCACCGCCACTGCAATGAAAAATATCTGTCTTTTCATACTTCTTACATCTTGCTTCTTACATCTGACATCTTACAGATATGCCACATCACCTGTCAGATAATATTCAAAAAAGAACGTGTCGCCAAACAACGGATACAATGCCGCACGCACCTCGGGCAGGTCTCTGCCATCATATTTTTTCACTAACTCCACAAATTGTTTATAAGTTTCTTTCACGCCATTGTCGTATGGAATCTTCACAGGCGCACCACCTGCAATGTCGTTATAGAGATAGGCGGCCTCCTGATAGTATCGGGGGATTGGCTTGTTGGGATGCTGTTTCAGATAAACCATGAATCGTCTCCAGAACTGTTCGACATCCTTGGTCCACAATGTTGCCAGCAGACACTGCTCCTGGAAATACGGGTCATCGCTATCCAGCGTGGCCAGATGGTTCATCAGGTATCTCTCCGCATAACCGCGGTCAGCACCGACCATATCCGGATAATGCAGCATGTGCATGACGGGACCGGTCTCCTTGTCCTCCTCCATCATCTTCGGATTCTGTTGCAACGTCTCAAGATGTTCTGCCCACGCGCCGTGAAATAGCGTGTGTTTCAATATTTCGGTGTACTTATACATGACATTTACCTCGTTGGCCATTAAGCCGCAGCGCGCCAGATACTTCAGGTGCTCAGGGCGCCAGCCAAACTCCACACCAGCTTCAATACACATGTGGTGACTGTCGTTCAGCATGCCGTAATGATAGTATATCAAGTCGCCAATTACCATCGATGCCGGAGGGGCAAAGGGGGACGCAGGCTTCTTCGAACCGTTGGGATAGCGGTACATCTCCGTACTCTGACGCCCCAGTCGCGCCAGAGCCAGATTTCTCATCAGCGCCACCGCTCTCGTCGTCACATCCTTCTGCTTGTCGGCTTCCTTTAAAACATCCTCCCAGCTGCACTGCTCCGCATAGTGATACATGGCGGCCTCGCGATGGAAGTTCTCGTCCTTCATCCAGCCATACCACACGCCATAAACCGTCGCAGCAAGCACTACCACAACAACAGCCGTCCGCAATTTCTTGCCTTTTGTGCCTTCTTTCGTCCATTTTACGATTACCAGCAGCAATAGGCAAACGCCCAGCAAGGCATACGGGATATAATACTCAGTATTCTCTTCCACTATCTTGAAGATGGGCAGAGCCGTCCACCATAAGTTTACCATGTTCGTTTGGTAATATACGTATTGGTAGCATAACAGCGGGACGGCTACTACGACCAACGCGCCGATAACAGTGTCTACCAGCGCCTGCCACTTGTCACCATCCAGTCGCCAAATTCCTATCGCCATCAGCACCACGGCTGCCAGACCATAGCTGCCAAACAGCGGATAACCGACAACAGCCACAACCACTATCAGCACACGGCGCCAAAACCTCGACGCCGACACCGCGCGGAAGGCCCATAACAATGCGGCAATCACCGTCACGCCTACTGTTGCGACAAAATACCAGCCCCTTAACTTAATGGTGTAAATCCAGTAGCCCATCTCCGTATTCGCTATCAGCAGCATTGCCACTGGCACCAGCAACAACGGAGCCCACTGCTCGCTGACGTTGAACGCACGCTTCATCAGCCACATCATTAACCACCACAGCCCACACAGCACCAGCACACCCAGCAACGGATAGTACAACAACTGCATCAGGAAGGTTCCGACATACATCAGCAATCCTCCGGGCACTACCATCATTTGTTTGAAAAACAGTGGAGTATCCAACCATAAGCTCTGCTCTTGGATTTTCCACAACACATGGCGTTCGTACGTCAGTAGCACCACGGCTACTGCAAATAACGCCACAAGCCACACCGCAATGGAGGGGTGGTTCCTAATCATTCCCATCATGCCCTGACCCTTGGCCTGAGCATTGTCTTGCACTTGTTTTTGCATATGTTTATTTAACATGGCTGCAAAGTTACAAAGAATTCTTTACATTTCCACACCTGCTTGTAACATAAACTATGCCGTTTGTAACATATATAATGCTGTTTATGAGTTTCGTTTGTTTTTTATTCTTTGTTTTATGTAACATTGCACGAAATGATAACACAATTTGATGAAATGATAACGGGAGTTTGGCTAAAACTTTGTAATTTTGCAGCCGTAAACAGTTCATCACAAGAATGACAAAGACGACACAACAGACACAGGCAACGGATTACGCCATGAACTATCTGGAGCGGCTGCTCAAGATAGAGGACATTCTGGATCGTGAACTCGACTTGCGTATCGACCGAGCCGTCCGCAAATATATGGAATCGAAAAAAGCATAACATATAATATATAATAAGGTAACAATAACCATTAATCAATTAAACATTAACAACAATGAAGAAAGTATTATTCAGTATTGCAGTTTTGGCAGTGGTTGCCACAATGACTGCATGTGGAAACAAGTCGGCACAGCCCATCGAAGGTCAAGATGCCGCAACTTCAGAACAGAGCACAGAGGCTCAGCCTGCAGAGGCAGCTCCTGCAGTTGCCCTAGCAACAACCATTGAAAAGGGAACCTACACCATTGGATTGCCCGAAGGTTGGTCAACATTATCGGCAAACGACAAGGGATGCTACGTGTACAAGGGTGATGGCAAGAAGCCTTCGGAGGCTGTGAATGGTACGTTTATTATCATGCAGTTCCAGCCCTCGGATGGTAAGACCATCGAAGACGGCATCAAGGAAGCGGTAGATAATATGGCTGCCAAGCAATTGGACGACGTGACCTTCAACGGTACAACCTACAAGCAGCTGAGCTATACAGAAGATGGTGTCGATGGACGCATCCTTGTCACTACTGATGACAAACAGGTAATCAGCTTCATGATGGCTCGCACCACTCCCGACGACCCTGAAATCCAAGCCATTATCAACAGTTTTAAAAAGAAATAAAACCAAACAATAAACATCAATCGATTAAACATTAACAAAAATCATGAAAAAAGTATTATTATTTGCTTGCGTGGCTATGGTAGCCACTATGGTAGTGAGTTGTGGTAAGAAGAAACTCGAAGGTGAGCAGATTGAGACGAAGTACTTCACCGTGACCATGCCTCAGGGCTGGGAGCAGGGCGGTGCCTCGCAGCCCGACCTGAGTTGTATGATTCACACAGAAGGTACTGGCAAGCAGCCTTCTATAGCCTTCACAGCCGAGGAACTCAACCCAAACATGAAGGCGCAAAGTGCCGCAGAGAAGAAGGATGCACGTATCAGTATGAACGGCTACGTGGACAAGGGCGAGATGACTTTCAATAATCACAAGTATTATGGCTACTACGACGAGAAGTACGAGAAGATTACGCTCCTAACCGATTTGGCTGACAATGCCGTACTGCGCGTCGTCATTACCAATACCGATTTGGAAAATGAGGCCGTAAAGGAGATTCTGGACAATGTGGTCATCAAGGAAACAGCTAGTATGCCGGCCGGCATGGAGGATATGTTTGCCGCCAAGGAGTTCGACTGCGACTATTACACGCTGACGACACTCGATGGTTGGCGTCAGGAAAGCAGTGCAAGCAACCTCAACATGAAGAAGGACGACCAGAGCATCCGCTGCTTCTGCTCTACCGTTTCATTCGAGAAGCTGCAGGAGCAGAATGACCCGAAGTTTGAGTCGAAGACGGAGATGACCGTGAACGGAACAACTTGGATTGTGTATGGTAACGAGCGTTCGAAGCTCTATAACATCATTGCAGACTTGAAGAGTGAACCCGAGAAGGCAATGGTGCTGGCCACATTCAAGGTAACGCCAGACGACGCTGATCTGAAGAAACTGATTGAAAGCATCAAACTGAAAAAATAATGAAACGAACAATCATTCTATTTATCGCCGCATTGGCATTAGGAATAAGTACCTCGAACGCTGAGGAGTATGATGTCAGTGTGCGTACGTTCGACCTCGATAGTCAGGACCCTGGCCCGGGCTACGAGTGCATCATTCGCAACAAGGACGGCAAGACGCTACAAGTTGTCGAGGGACGCACGTTAGGCTATCCTCGCGATATGCTGGAGCCCTTTGGCAACGTATGGCAGACAGATGTCGATTTCGACGGATATACCGACGTGCTTATCTGTCTGGGCTTTGAACCCGTCAGCGACCAGCATTTCGTGCGCTACGATGCGTGGCTGTATAACCCCGACGACGGTAAATTCTACTGTCCTGACACTTTCCGCGAGATTATCAATCCAGAGGTGGACCGTGAGGAAACGCGTATTCTAAGCCACTATATTGCCCGTGACGGTAAGACCCGCGTCTATTCGGCCTTTTATTGGCAACGTGACGGCAATATCCAGCGAGTTGGTGAGTCGTGGACTGTAGAGCCATAAGAAATAATAAACATTAAACAATAAACATTAATCAGTTAATCATTAACAAATTTATGAAAAAGAATCAGATGATTGTAAAGGTCATGATGACCTTGACCCTGATGTTCGGGGTAAGTGCAACAGCAAGTGCCCAATTCGGCAAGTTGAAGAATATGGCCAAGAAGGCCGTAAAGGAGAAGGTTGATCCGAATAGTTCTAACGGCAACGCTCAGGCTGCAGGGGTGGACGTGGCCCCTAATGGTTGGCGCTATCATGGTGGTAAGGTACACAAGTTCGTACCTGTTGAGCGCGCTGAAGTACTGAAATTCCTGGAGGTTGACCAGACTCCCGAGCAGCAGAAGGTTTATGCCTACTATGATCTCCCCAGCAACGAGACTATTAATGCTCCTGCCAAGAGTGACTACGAGAGTGTTGCCGGTGAACTTATTTCAATGCTTTGGGATATTCACGACGTGGAAGGTCATTTGAGCGGCATGACTCCGGAGGGTTGGATGAAGAAGGCGAACGAAGAGTTGCCCAAGAAGATTGACAACGCTGCGTCATACGGAACCGAGCCCGCTGAGATTGCCGACCTGTTTGATGCCGAGTTGGAGCGCGTGAAGGCTTTGTTCCACGACAAAAACCTGCCCAACGAGCCGAAGATGGTTGGTAAAGATGTTTCTGCCTATCTGACTCAGCGTCAGGCTGGACGTGCTGCTTTCAAGTATGGTTTGAACAATCTGGCCGACAAGGGTCCAAACGCCAACAAGTACAAGCCCCAGTTCGAAGCAAAGGTGAAGGCTCAGCTGAAGCCGACTAAAATGATTGCCGTTTATTTGGTGAATGGTTTCTGGCAGGGACTCTACAAGCCGAACTATCCTCAGTACAAGGACTACGGCAACGTACAGGAGATTCCTATGAAGGCTTACTACATGAAAGGCAACAAATACTACTATGTGAAGGGTGGTTTCCGTAAGGGTTATCTCCAGAGCGACCCCGGTATGTCTTCAAAGCCTATTGCCGACTACAACCCTGGTCTCGAAGAGCCTATCGAGATTCCTGCTGACATTGCGAAGAAATACTTCAAGTAATGCTCACAAGGAAAGAGTGCCGTCCTAACAGGGTTTTAGTGCCTATGTAGGAGGGAGCAAGATACGGAGTAGTAAGAGTCGGCCTCCCGCCCGAATTGATTCGGGCGGGAGGCCTTATTCATGCGGGCGGCCGTGCTTATTATTGCGGGCGGGCGCCCGAATCCGAAAATTGTGTCGGAGTAACTCCGAACATCTTCTTGAAGGCGCGGGTGAAGTTGGGCGTGTCGTTGTAGGCACAGAGCGTAGCAATCTCAGAGACGGTCATCTCCGGATGGGTTTCCAGCAGATGACGGGCGCGTTGCATTCGAATGGACTGTATAAACGACTGCGGTGTTTCGTCAATCAGCGCACCCAGCCGCTGACGGAGTTGGAAGAGACTCATGCCCATTTCTTCAGCCACATGTTGTGCATCTATTTGACCCTTCATGATAAGTTCGTTGATGGTGTTGATGGTCCGCTCCAGGAATTCGCGATCGCCCTGCGTCATTTTTTCGTTGTCGACAGCGGTACTCTCAGTGGTGTTGATGCTGTCACTGAGTTGGTTGTATTTCTCAAGCAACTCCTGTATGCGCTGCTGCAGTTCCTGGTTCTGGCGCTGCTGCTGACGCTGGCGGTAACGCATGAACAGCCAGATGCCAACGGCTAATAGCAGCGCGAATACAGCAATAGCAATGGCCCACATCTTAGCCTTACGCTGTGCGTGATTCTCAATTTGAAGCCAGTCGTTGCCGAATTCTGCACTGTATTTCGCCAATTTGTCGGCCGACGTATGGGTGTAGATGGAGTCTTTCAAGTCGTTGAAACGATCCAAATGCTTCTTGGCCTCGTCGGGGTTCGATTTCCACAGGCTCTCATAGAGTCCGCGTCGTGCGTGTACCTCATTATAAATGTCGCCCAGTTCGACAAAAATGTCACAAGCCTGCTGATAGTAAGGGATGGCATCCTGCTCGCGCTTCTGCGATAACAGCGCCATTCCCAACTTGTTGCAAGCAATACCCAGCGACTGGCGGTCACCCATCTGTTGCAGGAAGGGGATAACCTTTTTCAGCGTCTGTTCAGCCTCTGCGTAGCGGTGCAGTCCGATGAGCACAGAGCCTTTCTGCGCCATGCGAATCATGGCGCGCGGCTCATTGCCCGACGTGCTGTCAATGCGGTAAGCCTCATCGATGTGCGTCAGCGCCTTTTGGTCGTTACCCTGGGCATGATATACCTCAGAAGCCATTGCCTGCAACACAGCCATGCGTCCGGGATTGTTTGCCTTCTTAGCCTGCTCAATGCCGCGCAGGACATACTCCTCAGCCTCCTTCAGACGATTGGCACCCATATAGATAGCTGCCAGCGTATTCAGACTCGACGACATCACGTCAGGGTCACCGGTCTTTTCATCCAACAGGTAACACTCCTTGGCATACTTTGCCGCCTCGTCGTAGTCGGAGAGTCGGATGTTGATAATAGCCAGCAGGTTCAGACAGTCGGCTTCTATCTCCTGCCCTTTCGTCAGTGGCAGAGCCTGCTTGGCCGTCTGCAACGCCTCCTGATACTGTTGTACGCCATAGAGGCTGTCAGCACGGTTCACCAGTGCCTCCGCCTCTATGTTCTGTCCCTTCACGTTGCTCGTCCAAACCAGTGCGCACAACAGGTAAAAGACAATCCGTTTGTATCTTCTTGTCATACCATGCAGCATGTTCAGAAGCGGTAGAAGCCGAAGAAATAGATGACGGCAATTTTGCGTTTATCGGTCATATTGTCGACCTTGCCGACGACACTACCGCCTCTCCAGACCTTGCCGTTGTCCTCTATCTTTCCGACGATAGAACCACCGAGACGGATATTGCCGTTGTCTTCTACCTTACCAACAATGGAACCACCCTTGCGGATGCTGCCATTACTCTCGATTTTGCCTTCAATGCTGCCACCGACCCAGATGTTGCCATTCTGAATCTTACCCTGCGAGGAACCATGGATGATGAGGTTACCGTCTGGACGCAGCTCACCGAAAACGCTGCCACCCCACCACAGGTTCTGCTTTGTGTTACGGCTGGTATTGGTCTGCTGAGCCGGACGGGCGGTCGACACCGTCGTACGGGTTGTCGTCGTAGTAACAGGACGAGTAGTCGCAGTTGCTGGCTTCTCAGTAGTTTCCGGCGCGGCCTTCACCGTTGCCGATGTCGTCTGATCCACCTCGGTCTGCTTCACTTGCTCTGGAGCCTTCTGCTCAGGCTGTTCGTTGCCATTCAACACCTCGTCAGCCTTTTCTTGCACTACCTGCTCAGCCTTCTGTGTGACTTTCGACTTTGCACGATTCAGCAAGCTGCTGAACTGTGCCTGTGCTTCACTCTGTGCAGCTACCAGCAACATGGCGGCAACTGCCATTCTCAGGAAAAAGGTGTTAGTCTTCATATTACTTCAGCTTTTTGAAGAGTTTGTTAGACTCGAGGGTCCAATCCTTGCGCTGGAGGAGCTGAGGATTCTTGCCGATGAACATCTTGGCGGCCTCTTTGTTGCCCTGCAACTGCCACTGGAGCCAGGCAAGGGCAGGAATGGTGAACTCGCCACCATGAGGCTGACGATAGGTGCCTCCGTGACCCACTGGGAAGTTGATGGCACAGCAGGGAACGTGCTGGATGCGCTTGAAGTCGTCCATACCGTTGCCGTAGGCAATATCCTCCTTACCACCAAGCATATACATGATAGGCGTGTGGATGTCGTTGAGCTTCTCCTTCTTAGGCATAGGCATGCCACCGACTGCCTGACCGGCATTCTGTTCGTTGAAGAGTCCGCTATTGCAAATCATGAGCGCCTTGATACGTGGGTCGGCACAGTTGAAGAGCGTCTGCAGACCACCACACGACATGCCGGCAACACAGATGGCCTTGGTGTCAATCTTCTGATAGTAGGGCGACTTGGGGTCGGCATTCTGGGCAATAATCCAGTCGATGGACTCTATCTGCTGCTCAGCACGTGACATGGGGCCCTTGTACCACTCGTCGGTCATGGGGATGTCACCCGTAGCAAGAACGATGAAGCCGTTGGAGGCAATCTCGTTGAGGAAGTTCATGTGTTCGAAGGGAGAGTTGGCGCAAGCACCATTGCCCCATACGAGCACAGGCAGCAACTTGGCAGGTCCGAAGGCAGAGAGGTCCTGAGGCACGAAAATGGTATGCTCAGACAGTGTGGGCTCTTCACGCATGATAGCCTTGTATACACCCGTACCGCCTTCTTCGAGGACGCGCGTCTTGGCTTCCTTCTTGCAGCAAGGCTTGTCACAGCAACTCATATTGCCGCCCTTGCGGACACAATCCAGGAAGCACACCATCTTCTTGAGGTTCTCCTCAGTGTACATCTGAGGACCACCGTGACCGCCCTCAGCGGGGAACGTGGCCTCTGTCTTAACGCCAGCAGCCTTCAGCAGCTCGTAGAACTCCTTACCCTGACAGTTGGGCACAACATTATCCTTATCACCATGGAAGATGATGACGGGAGGATTGTTTTTGTTGACATAATAGGTAGCACTGAGACTGCGATACTTATCGGGCTCTTTGGCCAGCTTCGAGTTGAGCAGCACGTCCTCAGGACTATTCTCGCCCATCTTCATACCTTCGCCACAGTCCATATTGGTGAGATCCACAGGACCAGACCAGTCGCAGGCAGCATTGACACTGCTGCTCTCGCCGAGGAAATTACCGAGGTTGCCTTCAAGGTCGATGTCATAATCGCCTACCTTCGTCTGCTTCAGACCGGTAGTGGTAGCGGCGATTGATGCCAGATGACCACCGCTAGAGAATCCGCTGGTGGCGATGAACGACGTGTCAAACTTATACTTTGCAGCCTCACCACGCACGAAACGGATGACGGCACGGATGTCGTGAATCTGTGCAGGCCACTTGGCATCCATACTGCTACGGTGGTTAGGACAAACGACGGCATAGCCTGCTTCGAGCAGCGACTTGCCGATGGTGCCGAGGTCGGCCATGCCCTTGCTGCTGTTGCTGAACCACGCGCTGCCGTAGACATGGATAACGACAGGATAGCTGGCAGCCTCCTTCTTAGGCAGGTAGATGTCGCAGGTGTGATAAGCTTGGTCATCACCTGCATAGTTTACATCCTTCCACTCCTGAGAGGTGGGGAGGTCTACTTTCGGAGCCTGGAAACCGCCAAAGCCTCCAGCGGGTTGTGCCTGTGACAGCAATTGACAGCACAGCGCACATACTACGATAAGAATTTTCTTCATAGTGTTTAATAATTGATACTTTTTAGTTGTTAGTCGTTTATTTGTTATCTAATTGAATCGTTTGAACATCGCCGCGGACGAAGACGGGGATGTGGGCTTTGTCGACAGGGGTAGTAACATACTGTCCACCATGATAGTGACGACCCGTGCGGTAGTCCGTCCAACCTTCCTTGTTCTTTGGCAGATAAGTGCGCCACTCGGTGACATTGGGTTCCGTCACAGGACTGATGAGCAGCGAAGGTCCGAACATGTATTCATACTTCTGTTGCAGGGCCTCGGCATCGTCGGCAAAGTCGAACACCAACGGACGCATCAACGTATAGCCCTCCTTGGCAATACGATGGGCACACTGCTCGATATAAGGTCGAAGCTGTTCACGCTCCTTCAGGCATTCAGCGATGATCTGCTTGGCCTCGTCACCGTAGTTCCACGGCTCGGTATTGCTCATATATCCGTGAACGCGCATCAGCGGCAGATAGACGCTGAGTTCTATCCAACGCAGCATGCGGTCGATGTAGTCCTGATTGGTGTACTGGTCACCTGGACGAAAGAAGCCTCCTGCGTCGTACGTCCACCAAGGAATGCCTGCAGCCTGAACACCCAAGCCTGCAGTAATCTGACGACGGAACGTCTCCCAATCGTTACCAACGTCGCCGCTCCACAGGGCAGAGCCGTAACGCTGGATGCCTGGGAAACCGCAACGAGTAAGGATCATGGCTTCACGACCAGCCTCACGGAGACCTTCGTAAACGGTCTTGTTGACGAGCAAGGGATAGACATTTCGTACCTGTTCCCCACTCCACCGTCCGTTGTTGACACGACGACCTACAAGGTCATCGTTCTCAGGTTCAGTAGCATCCTGCCACCAAGCATCGATGCCGAGCGGGAGGAGGCGTTCGCGGAAGTTATGCCAATACGATGCAGCGGCCTGTGGATTGAAGAAATCTATCCAATCAGTACCAGGAATGTAATACTGGTCACGCTCCATCTGACGACCAACATCAGAGTTCTTGTCAATCTTCGACCACACGCTGAGCATCAGTCGGACACCCATCTGATGGAGACTGTCGGTAAGCGCTTTGGGGTCTGGATAAAAGTCCTCGTCGAACTTCATGGAGTTCCAACCATACTTGCCCCAGTACTGCCAGTCCTGAACGATGAGACTCAACGGCATATCCTCCTTGCGGAAGCGGTTGGCCGTCTCTAGAATTTCCTGCGAGCTATGGAAACGTTCGCGGCAATGGATATAGCCCAGCGCCCATTTCGGCATCTCAGGACATTCGCCCGTCAACGAACGGTAGGTGGCGATGATTTCATCTGGAGAACCCACGAACACAGTATAATCGACGGCAGTAGCGACAGGCGAACGGAACGTCGTCTGGTCCTGCACACGGTCATAATACAGCACAGGCTTGTCGTCCTTCGTCAGTTCGGCCGTCAACGTGTGACGACCTTTTTCCAAATGGACAATCTTCGAGGCCGTAGGCGGCAACCACAAGTTCTGCATCTCGATGACATTCTCACCATCAATGGCAAGGTTATGACGACGGGCCATCTTCTGACCAACATCCAACAGCAGGGAATAATCGCCCGTTTCAGGGATATCGACAGTCGCTTCGAAGACGTGACGCTGACGCACCTCACGCTTGTTTCCCTCGGTGGTAGTGACGTCGACGACATCGGAAGCTGAGGATGTTTCTGACTGACGAACCGTCAGGCGCACGCTGTTGTGACACGGGTTGTATTCCGTCATGCCGTAGTTGTTCCACAGGATGCCGTAGCCCTTGCTCGAAATGAGCATCGGGATGGAAATCTGCGTATTGACCTGCGTCAGACGACGCGAGAGACCACGCAAATTACTATAGCCGTCCTGAAACTGTCCTAAACCAAACAGGCACTCGTCCTTGGGCGAAGAAAAGGTCAGCATGGCTTCACCGTTCTTCAGCTGATGCCGCGTGGCGGTAAAGACGGTCTTCCCCTTTCGGTCCTTGATGACCAGCTGTCGCTTCTTGGCATCCACCGTGACTTTCAGGGCACAATTGTCTACCGTTTCGTGCTTCACATAAAGCCAATCCGGCAGGTCATTCTCAACATCTCCTTCCGTATATTGGATGCGCACGGCGTTGTCAGCTACCTTCTGTACTGACAATTGTCCGTCGCCAAAAGCTTCCTGCGCCATCACGACGACGGCACAGAAGCATAGGGAGATAACACTTAATATCCGATTCATTGACATAACGATTATGATTATGATTATTCTACTTTCACATCTGCAAGATAATGCTCGCGAATAGGCTTGCGGACTGGTTCACCCACCAGCGTCAGCGTGCCCTCCAAACGGATATCAGCCGACGAGGCACCTATCTTCACAACATATTTACCAGGCTGGACGTTCCACGAACGTTCGCCGTTTTCACGACTGTAAAAGCCCAACTGCTCCATATACAGACGGACCTTGACGGTTTTGCTCTGACGCGGGTCAACTTCCGCACGGGCAAAAGCCTGTAGCTTGAGAGGACTGATGTTGATGGCATTGTCGGCAGGCGAGATATACAGCTGTGCGATTTCCGTCGCGCTGACCTTTCCCGTATTCTTTACCTCAAACGACAGGTCGATGAACTCATCGGTGGTCTTCGCCTCCTCATCCAACGCCAAATGCTTATACTCGAAGGTGGTATATGTCAGACCATAGCCAAAAGGCCACTGAATCTTCGAGAGCGACACAGAATCCTGAGGATAGCTGTAGCACACGGGCTCGTAAAGTTCCGTATTGGGATAGCTGACAGCGAGTTTTGCCGATGGTGATACATTACCATAGAGAATGTCTGCCACGGCATGACCACCCTCCTCACCAGGATACCACGCCTGGATGACGGCAGCACAACGCTCGGCAAGTCCGGCAATGACCTGTGCACGACCTCCGAAGACCACCAAAACAACGGGTTTCCCTGTTGCCAGCAGTGCTTCTACATATTCCTCCTGCTTGCCTGGCAGTCGCAATCCCTGACGGTCGCGATTCTCGCCACACAGCATCACATTCTCGCCTACGGCAGCAATGATGACATCAGCAGAATCTGCCATTGCCAGTGCTTCCTCGCGATTAGCCTCTTCACCGGCATCCACCTTGCGATGGAGGATAGGATACTCCCACGAACGCTGATCGCCCACATGCGAGAACTTGGTCTCAATCTCCTCCGTCCAGTCACAGCCGCGACTATACATCAGCGTGTCGCCCTCGGGCAGACGGTCACGCATGCCCTCCAACAGCGTTATCACATGAGGGTGATCGAGGTCTTCCTCCACCCGTTTCCAGAAGAACGTCATAGCGGGGAACGAATAGTCGCCACACATAGCCCACATCGTATGGGCGTTAGGACCCGTCAACAGGATGCGCAGCGAGTCGCCCTTCAGCGGCAGCAAATTACTGTCATTCTGCAACAAGACGATGCTCTGGGTAGCTATCTCGTAGGACGTCTGACGCTCCTCAGGAGTATCGAGCTTGATATCGCCCTTGGCATAGAGGTTGGGCTTGCTGTCGAACATTCCGGCACGGAACTTGTAACGCAGCACGTCCTTCACGGCACGCTCCAGCGTCGCTGGCGCCACAAGACCGCTGTCGATAGCTTCCTGCAGGAAACGGTAGTTGGCACCAAACGGGAAATCAACGTCATTACCGCCATTGATAGCTGAGGCTGCTTTCTCGACAGTCGACCACTCCTTATCCTTAGGGAAGTCTGAGGGCGCAACCAGCTGGTCGATAGCCGTATAGTCGCTGACGACCATGCCGTCGAAACCAAGATAGCCGCGCAGGATGTTGTTCAGTATCATGCTGTCAGCCACACACTGCTGCTTATTACCTGCCATCGCATGATAGCCAGGCATCACAGCCTTGCTGCCTGCCAAGCGAATCATGGCCTCGTGAGGCATCAGGATGTCTTCCATCAACACCTTCTCGTCGGCATCACCACCTCCGCCATAACCGAGGTAGTGTTTCGAACAGGCTCCCACGCCCTCGCGCAGATCGCCCTGCTGCAAGCCACGCACGAAAGCCACACCCATCGCAGCAGACAGATATCCGTCCTCGCCGTACGACTCCTCCAGACGATTGAAACTCGGCGTGCGACAAACATCCACCATAGGCGACAATGACAGCAAACCACCCATCTTTCTCAGGGCAGTACTCGTCTGGCGGGTTTTCAGTTCTGCCAGTTCGGTATTAAACGAACACGCCTGACCAATCTGCTGTGGATATATCGTTGCACCACGGGTATTGATACCTGACAATACCTCTTCGTGGAACAAAGCAGGGATGCCGTTCGGCGTCTTCGTCATCAGCCACTCCTGCACGGCAGCTACTCGGTCGCGCAACTCATTGGGGTCGCGAGGCTTCTGCATGCAGAACTGCGAGAAATGGCCGATGCCATAAGGTATCAGTTCCTTACACTTGACGGTATCCAATTTCCCCTGTTCGTCGAACAGGTCGTCCATATACATGCTCTGCAACTGGGCTATACGCTCCTCTTGCGGCATGCGTTGATACAACTCGTCAACCATCTGTTCCAACTCCTGCTCGCTGACTGTCGTCTGACATGCTGTCAGCATTGCCGTTGCTCCCATCATCATCATCGTTTTTATTTTCATAAACTTTACATTATAAACCACGTGCAAAATTACAAAATATTCCGCACCTACCCTTCCATAAAATGTAACAAAAAATATAGGCTGTGTTACATAGAAATGAAAACCCCCGTTCTGAACGCTCAGAACGGGAGCTTTTATCGGATAATTGGGGTTTTTTACTTCTTTTCCTCAGCCTCAGGAGCCGAAGCAGGAGCAGCTTCTGCCTTGGGAGCCGGAGCAGCCTTGGGAGCAGCGGGCTTCTTTGCGGGAGCCTTCTTGGCCGCTGGTTTCTTGGCAGCAGGCTTCTTCGCCTCCTTGGGTTCCAACTTCTCCAGACGAGCCTTCAGACGGGTAATCTCCTTGTCCTTCATCTCAATCTCATCACCCTGATTACGGATGGTGGTGAGCAGGGCGTTCAGCTCGTCGTTCTCGATTTCGGGAGGATACAGGGCGTTCACCCTGTTGATGAAGTCACCAAGAATATTCATATAGTTGGTAAAGGCATCGAACGGTCCGCTGTAGATGCCACGGTCCAGACCTACGTTAGAGGGCTTGGTGGTCATGAAGCGGAAGTTGTTGCTGGCCTGCAGATAGTCCCAGTCCTGATTGATGCGTGGATCGTCGGCAATGCGCAGACGGTCTGCAACGCTGTACAGCTTGTTGAAGGCCTCGCGCTGCATGGCGTTACCCAGCCAGCACGAGCAGTCGCGCTCCTCGTCAACCCACGACAAGGTATCGGGCACGTCGATGGCACCCACGCTCTTGGTCCTCATGCAAATCTCGGTAGGCGTAGCGAAGGTAATGCCCTTCTCCTTAGCACATGCGGGCAGCGCTTTCAGGAAGTCGAGGATATTGGAGCTCAGCGGCTGAGCGATACCCAGTGCCGAGAGTTCCATGAAGATACCGATAATCTGCTCTTCCTCCGGCAGACGTGCAATACGGTCGATGTACGAGTCTGCAAACAAGGGATAGCCCTCCCAGTCAGGATTGTTGAAGCGCAGCGAGATGTCGTCAGACAGCTCTACGTCGCGAAGCAACAGCTTCAGGTTCGGAGCGATGTTACAGTTGTAAACGTAGTGCGGCGACTTCCAACCCAGCACGTGCTTAGCACCCTCAGTCAACATACCCTTGAAGCCCATGGCGGCAATCTGTCCGCCGATGTCGTCAGAGTAGATGAGCGACGAGTTGCGGGCTACAGTAGGCTTCTTGCCGAACAGCTCCTCAATCTTCTCACACTGCTTCTTCACGTCGAGGGCGAAGGTCTCTTCGTTTGCCAGCGAACTGAGGCCGTGAGAGTAAGGCTCTGCCAGGAACTCTACGCAACCGGTCTGGTTCAATTCCTGCAACTTGGCAATGACCTGCGGAGCGTGGAACTCCAGCTGTTCAATACCTGTTCCCGACAGCGAGAATGCCACCTTGAAGTAGTCGCCGTGCTCCTTGATCATATCGCCGATAGCGGTCAGGGCAGGCATGTAGCTTCTATTAGCAATGTCGGTAATGCTACGCTCGTTCTCGTAGTCATCATAGTAATAATGATCGGTACCGATATCGAAGAAACGGTAACGCTTCAGATGGATAATCTGATGTATCTCGAAATATAAACAAATTGTTTTCATAATTTTTTAAGTGAAGAGTGAAGAGTGAAGAGTGAAGAATTTGCTACCGCATTTTCTTTCTTTGCTTCAATCGTTCACTCGGTTATTAATTAAATAAATTATCTCTCTATTGGAAGAACTCTGACTGAAGATGAAAACTTAAATCTACCTTTGCGGTAGCAAATTCTTCACTCTTCACTCTTCATTCTTCACTATATTACTGCTCCCATCCTAAAGTACGTTTATAGAGCGTTGCAATCCATGCACCGACTTTCTCCCACGTAATCTGGTCAACCTCGTTCTTGCCTTCCTCCTTGAGGTACTTGAAGAGCGACTCGTTGGCACAGATGGAGTAGATGGCGTCAGCCAATGCGTGGATGTCCCAATAGTCCACCTTGATACAGTTGGTCAGAATCTCAGCACAGCCCGACTGCTTCGAGATGATAGAGGGCGTTCCGCATTGCATAGCCTCCAACGGCGAGATGCCGAAGGGCTCAGAGACGGAAGGCATGACATAGACATCAGAGTCTTTCAAGCATTCGTACACCTGCTTTCCTCGCATAAAGCCTGGGAAGTGGAAACGGTCTGCAATGCCGCGCTCTGCAGCCAGATGAATCATGGCGTCCATCATGTCGCCGGAACCTGCCATACAGAAGCGTACGTTACGTGTGCGGCGGATAACCATGTTGGCAGCCTCAACGAAATACTCAGGACCCTTCTGCATGGTGATACGTCCGAGGAACGTCACCACCTTGTCCTTACCCGTGTGGTCTGGACGAGGAATGGCCTGATACTCGTCGGGCAATGGATACACCGCATTATGTACCGTGAAGCACTTGCGCGGATCCTGATGATACTGATGGATGACGGTCTGACGCGTCAGCTCCGACACACACATGATGCAGTCGGCATTGTCCATACCATTCTTCTCGATAGAGTAAACCGTGGGGTTCACCTTACCACGCGAACGGTCGAAATCCGTAGCATGCACATGAATGCATAACGGCTTACCACTCACCTGTTTAGCATGAATGCCTGCAGGATAGGTTAACCAGTCGTGAGCATGGATGATGTCGTAGTCCAACGTGCGGGCCACGACACCTGCGATAATCGAATAGTTATTGATTTCCTCGTGCAGATTGCCTGGATAACCGCCCGCAAACTCCATAGCACCCAGGTCGTTGACGTGCATGTAGTTGAAGTCGGCATACAGGTGGTCGCGCAGACGGAAATAGAGGTCGGGATCCATGATGTTACCCACACGCTCGCGAACGTAGTCAGCCGACACGTCGCGATAGGCAATGGGCACAGCATTCATAGCCACAATCTGACAGGCGGAACGGTCTTCATCGCCGAAGGGCTTGGGCAGACAGAGCGTGATATCCATATCGCCCTGCGCATGCAGACCCTGCGAAATACCGTAGTTAGCGGTGGCCAGTCCACCGAATACGTGAGGAGGATACTCCCATCCAAACATTAAAACTTTCATAGTGCGTCCTCCTTATTTATTTTTGATACGAATATTTCTCCATAAGCTTCACCGAGCGCAGTATTTCAGCAACGTTCATGGCGAAAGCCATAGCACCGCGTCCGTGGAAGGGCGGGTTTCCGTCGAACAGTTCGCTGATGGTGCCCAGTGCGTGGTAGTCCATCTCTTCCTCATAGCCCACCATGTGACGCTCAAGGAACGACAGGCGGGTGCGCTTGTAGAGTTTCAGGCAGGCCTCGATATAGAAACCGCCCAGCCAAGGCCATGCTGTACCCTGATGATAAGCATAGTCGCGCTGCGTCTGCGGACCGACATACATCGGATTGTAGCCGCCGCTCTTCGGTGACAGCGAACGCAGGCCCTTGGGTGTCAACAGTTCGCGCGTACATATATCTAATACGCTCTTCTTCTGCTCCTGATTCAGTGGCGAATAGTCGAAGGCCACAGGGAATATCATGTTGGGGCGAACGCTCCAGTCCATCATCGAACCGTCCACGTAGTCCAACAGATAGCCGTACTCGTTCATGAAGGTATCGACGAACGATGTCTTGCACACCTCCGACTGAGCCTCCAGCTTCTCGGCCAGTTTCTTGTCGCCGAATTCAGCCTCCAGCGAAGCGCAGAACTTCAGGGCGTTATACCACAGGGCGTTGAACTCTACGATATATCCTGAGCGCGGCACTACGGGGCGTCCGTTAGCCGTCGAGTTCATCCATGTAATGGCCTTGTCGCGACCGTTGGCATACAGCAGTCCGTTGTCGTCCAGTCGCAGGTTGGGATGACCGCCGGCAAGAACATACTTCACGATGTCCTTCACCAGTTTGCCATACATCTTGTAGCCCTGCTCCTTGCCGACTTCCTTCACATACTGCTGAACAGCCCAAACAGCCCACAGCGGCACATCGGGATGCTCTATCTCGTAGATCTTGCCGGAAACGGGTTTGTCGGCCATAAACTCGCGGAGGGCTCTCTCCGAGGTCTTCATCACCATCTCGAAATAGTCTATCTCGCCGATACCCAGCGTCAGACCAGGCAGTGCGATGAACGTATCGCGGGCGCGGGCCTTGAACCAAGGATAGCCGGCCAGCAGATAACGGTCGTCTTTCTTGTCAATCTTTTCCATCGTACCACTGCGGCGATCGCGGAAGTGGAACTGGTGGGCAGCCGTCACCAGACAGTGATAGAAATTGTCGCGAGGCACGCGGTCTTCCATCTCCTCGTCAAACATCTTCTTCAGCTGACTGGGCTTCGCGGCCGACGTAGAACCGGCGAAGATGATGCTCTCGCCCTTCTTGATGCTCATCTCGAAATAGCCAGGCACGTACAGGTCCTCGTTCGAGGCATAGCCGCGCTCCTGCTCCTTCGGATACTCCACGCCACGATACCAGTCGGGCTGGAAAACAAACTCGTTCTTCTTCGAGAACTGCATGAAGAGGTCGGGATAGCCGGCATACATACACGTCTTGATACCATTGTCCACGGGATGGTACTCGCGCGAGGCCGTCGCGTTCTCATGCGTGAACTGACGGACCGAACGGAAGGCAAGGAACGGACGGAACCGCAGCGTGGTGGCCGAATGGGCATCCTCCAGCGTATAGCGGATGAGGATGCGGTCCTCATAGTGCTGGAACACCACTTCCTTCTTCAATACTACGCCACCCACGCGATAAATCGTGGTAGGCACTACGTCACAGCTAAACTCGCGGATGTACTTATGACCCTTCGGGCTGAAGTTGTTGCCCGAATACTTGTGGAGTCCGAGATTGAACTCAGCACCGTGCTGAATCACCGTACAGTCGAGTGACGATAGCAACACGTGGTTGTCGTCGTCAAGCTCAGGTACGGGAACAACGAGCAGACCGTGATACTTGCGCGTGTTACAGTCCACCAGCGTCGATGCACTGTATGCGCCAGAACGGTTTGTCCGAAGCAATTCACGACGGAGCGACTCCTCCAAATTGGTCATTACCGCTTTTTCAAATCGTAAATAACTCATAGTTCCTTATTTCAGTTTGTTAACTTTATACGGGTATCAGGAAGTTGATAACCTCCTGTTCTACGGTGATGGTGTATGCGCCCACAGGCACGCCGAGCAGACGCCCGTCAACACCCACCAATGCGTGTTTCGCCTCCTCTACCCTCACCTCTCGCGTGCGGTATGGATGCACGCTTTTGTGGTTCAGGAAACGACCTGTAATCAACAGCCACAATCCCGCAAACACCTGCAGCAACTCGGTATGATAAACCAACGACACGTCCAGCATGCCGTTATACGGTACCGCACTCGGCGTCTGGCCATAGCCCGGACCGCTGCCCACGCACATCGTCATCACCTTACGGTCGACGGTATCGCTGTTGATCTTCACGCGCATCTTATAATCCATACGGTGGAAAATCATCAGGAAGATGGATACGATGAACGACAGCGTCCTCGAACCCAACAACGAACGCGTCTGTCTGCGCAGGTTCATCACGTCGGCTATCAGTCCTACGTTCACGCAATTCAGGAAGTAGCGGTGACAGCGTTCACCCTGCTTGTTCTCATAACGCACACAGCCCAGGTCTATCGTCCTCACGCGGTGCGCCTTCAGCCAGTCCACCGTCTGTTCCACGTCGCCCTCGCTGAAACCCCAGTAGCGCGCAAAGTCGTTCATCACACCGTTCGGAATCACGCCCAGCGCAATCTCGCTGCGCACCTGCTGCTCCTCCTTCATCAGGCAGTTCACCGCATCGTTCAGTGCCGAGTCGCCACCCACGATGATAATCGTCTTATAGCCGTTATGGATAAGCATCGTCATCAGACGCTCCACGCTGTCAGCCGACTCGCTCTGCACAAAGTCGTACTGCACCTGCCGGTCGTCCAACGCCTTCTGCAGCTTCTCGCGCTGCTTCGAACCGCGTCCCTTGGGGCAATACAGGATGCCCCACCTTCCCTCATTGGTCATAGTTAAATTGTTAGTCGTTGCAAAGATAACATTTTTTCAAGAAACACGCAAATTTTCGCCAAATTTTTCGTATCTTTGCAACCGGATTGCAAAATATGATATGATGAAGAAACCCGAATGGCTTGAAAAAGAACAGCTTTATAAAATACTGTTTGAGTCGGACACGCCTCGTGGACGTGCCTTCGACATTGTCTTGATGGTGGTAATCTCGCTCAGCATTCTCGTATCCTTTATCGAGACCATTCCGTCGCTGGCACATACTTTCCGGCTCTTGCTGGAGATATCGGAATACCTGTTCACCTTCTTCTTTACCCTCGAGTACATTGCCCGCGTCTACTGCTCACCACGACCCAGAGACTATGTGCTGAGCTTCTTTGGCGTTATTGACCTCTTGGCCACATTGCCGCCTTATCTGTCCTATTTCCTGCCAAACGCGCGCTACATGATCCTGTTCCGTACGTTCCGCTTCATCCGCATCTTCCGCATTTTCAAATTGTTCTCGCTGATCAACGAGGGCTACATCCTGATGAACTCGCTCAGGAAGAGTATCAACAAGATATCCGTCTATTTCCTGTTCGTACTCATACTCGTCACTTGTCTGGGTACGCTGATGTATATGGTTGAGAGCGGCCATCCTGACACGAAATTCACTGATTTGGCGACGTCCGTCTATTGGGCTATCGTCACGATGACCACCGTCGGCTATGGCGACATCACACCAGTAACCCCCATAGGACGCTTGCTTTCGGCATTCATCATGCTCCTTGGCTACACCATCATTGCCGTTCCTACCGGCATTGTCACAGCCAACATCATCGACGAGACGAAAGAAAAGCCGAAAGACGGCCGTTGTCCACGATGTGGCGACGAGGTGCGCGACAACGACCGTTACTGCTCCCACTGCGGCGAAAAACTATAATGCCCGCCGAATACTAAAAAGACTACCATTCGTAATCTTCCACGTAACTATCGAAGTGGACTTCTTGGTTCCAGCCGGTCTCGCGGAAGAGGTCGCGTATTTCCTCCTGAATGGCAGGAGAAATAAGTCGCTCGCCATTGCGGTACTCATAGTAGTAGGTCTTGCAGTGGCTAGCAATAAAATGGCTGCGCACGTACGGTTCTACGCGACGGGGCATATCGGCATTGAAGATATGCATCATTCCCTGCGCAAACTGCACCTTCTCCGACTGGCGGAATAGCGGACAATGTTCCGTCGCCACATCCTGATAGTGCGGATTGACGCAATGATAGGAACTTTTGGTGTCAGGCATCTGCTGACCAACCTTCCAACGCAGACAGCGATCCTTCAATGGACACTGCGCTGCAAAACAAACGGTATAGCCGCTAACGGCTTTCTCCTTGAATATCTCTTGTTCTTTCATTATTTTCAATTTCAATTATCAATTATGAATTATGAATTGTGAATTATCAATTGTCAATTCTCAATTGTCAATTTCAATTCTCCCCTCACCCTTCACTCCAATCGTTGGGAATACCTTTGTAGAAAGGGCTTGAGGACGAGTGAGGGGTACTTCTGACCCCTCACTGGCCCTTCACTCACCCCTCACTCATGCTGCTTTCAGGGGCACAGCCTTGTAGTAGGACACATGGCCTCGACAGGTGCTGTCGAACTCCAACAGTTTCATGGCCTGACCCAGACGAACCCTCGTGCTCATGTTGTCAGGAAGCTGAGGGTACTTGCTCTGGATGATGCCCAGCAATTCCGTGGTGTTCATCGACTTCACGTGCTCGCCCTCTTCCGGCTTGCGGAAACAGACCTTGATGATTTCCACAATGTCCTTCTGCTCCTGGAAGCCAACATTCAGTTCCTGAATGCGCCTGACCTCGTCGTTGTTGAACCAATACGGAGCCTTCAGCTCGTTCACCTCATACAACACCTGAGCATACAACTGCCCATAGTCAATCTCACCCGTGTTGTCAATCAACTGTCCGTTGGGGATGTTCACGCAGATGTAGCGACGCGAGCCCGTTGCGTCCGTCAAGGGATGCGGATTGTTGGTCGTTGCCACGAACGACGCATAGCGAGGACGGTCTTCCTGCGAGGCGCCATAGATGGGACGACCGTTGACCTTGCTTTTCGACAGCGTCTGCTTCAGGTTCGCGTGCTGGCTGGGACGGATGGCCTCAAGTTCGTCCAGATTCACCAGCAGGTTGTTCGTCAGGGCCATCTCCTTATCGAACTTGTTCGACAGGTTCAGATGGTCCAGATAGTACTGGCGCAGGTGTTCAGGCAACAGTCGTTTCACGAAAGTCGTCTTGCCACAACCCTGAGGACCAATCAGTGTTGGCACACACTCATTGCCATGCAGCGTATCCATCTGCAACCAATGGGCCACAGCCGAACGGAGCCAGATGCTCAAATACGACAGCACTTCGGAGCTGACACCAGGCAGGCGACTGAATACACGTGCCACATGGTTCTGTCCGTCCCACTGAGGCAGGTGCTCCAGAAACTCCTTGACGGGGTCGAACGTCGTGACATCCTCAGAATTGATGTACGTCTGGATGTCCGTCTTCGGATCCTTCCCCTCACAGATGTCCTCGCGCCTGGCTCGCAGGATGATGCTGTTCAGCGCCTGCTGTGTCAGTGTACGCCATTCTGGTTCCTGGCCTTCAGGAGGCTGGACTGAAAATTCCACCTTGCCGTTCAGCACGTTGCGACGGAAGAGGTAATTGTCTGCAAGAAACTGCTCTGCAGCGAGCATTCCGGTCAGCGAAGCATTCATAGCCTCGCCATTCAAAAGCAATGACTTACTCATGATAATAACAAAGAATCTAAAAAGTTAATACTAGATAGGCTGGTGTTCTTCATAGCCTATAGCACCCTACCTTAGAATGCCACTGCAAAGGTACGAAAAAAAATTGCGGTTTGCAAGTTTTCCCAGAGTTTTTCCTGTTAAAATATGTAATTTAACAGTTCCCTTTCTGCATTTTTAAATTGTCTTCCCTATTCTGGCCGTTTTCCTTATTAAAGCCCGCAGGCAATCCAATTAAAGCAAACTCTCAGTCCGAGCCCGACGGACTGCCAGTCCGCTCCTTGCGGACTCGAAGTTTGCTCCCTGCGGAATAACGACGAGCAAGAAACTGCCAGCCCGTTAGCTTCTTTTGTGTTCCTTGCTGGCATCGAGGTAACTGTTGAGTGAGGGGTCAGTGTAGGGTGAGTGAAGGGTCAACCCTACCCCTCACTGCCTCTCAGTCCCTTTCTGCAAAGGCATTCCCGAAGATTTGAGTGAGGGGTGAGGGGTAGTCACGCGATAGTCAACCAAAATCAGGAAACGTCACAGACCATTAGACTTCATGTTCGGCACCGCTAAACTCCGAGTTTACCCGCATTAAAATGCAATACTCCGAAAGAAATCTCAAATACTATCGGAGTATTTTTTCGTCTAATTATTTGGAACTTTCAGTTTTTATTCTTATCTTTGCGGCGTTAATAAGTACTATATGAAAGATAATAGGTATCCAGAGATTGAAGAGGAAGAAGGCATTGGTATGTGCTGTGAGCCATCTGTAGAGTATGGTGCTACAGGTAGTGGCTATGCCAATACCCTTGAGGCATTCAACGAAGATGTTGTTGATGTGGCAGATACTTGGGATCCTGGCATCGGCCCATACAACATGGAAGAATTAAATGCTCGTATAGATGAGGCAGAGACCTTTATCGAAAAAGCAGAACAAGGAGATTGGAGTGACTGGGTGACAGAGGCTCAGTCTCGAGCTAATCTATACAGTAAGTACCCATGGCTAAAGTAAAATGGACGGTAAAGGCTGACCGTCTTTTTGACAAATACGTGTTTAACGCATTCTTGGAATATGGTCAAAAAACTTCCAAGAAATGGATGACAGAACGTATCGCCTTTGCGGATCGAGTTGCCAGACATCCAGAATCCTACACACCGGAACCATTGTTGTCAGACAGAAAACGCATGTATCGCAGTTGTCAAATACTGGGAAGGTTTAAGATAGTCTACTACTACGCAAAATTATCAGAGATTGTACATGTTGTTGATATTTGGGATATGTTGATGAACCCTGAGAATTTGCAACAAAGAATAAAGTGACAAAAGAAGCCCGCTATGTGGCCTCATTGACCAGCAACGAGCCAGAACTCATTGAATTCCATAAGAATTTCGAGAAATCACTCAAAGAAGGTTTTATGAAATCGCACAAGTGATAACTTTCAGCTTCCTTCTTCCATCAGCCAACATTTGTGTCGCTCACCAGTCCCTCAGCCATTCATGCTTGCGGGGATAAAGGTCTTTATTGATGATATAGCTAGGTGTAACAGGAATCACTTCATTCCATTCTTCACCTACTTTCTGAAACTGCCTAATGTTCATATCGCTACTCTATGCTCAACAAACACTACTGAGCATATCAATATTATCGTTATTCCAATAGCAATATATTCTTTTCGAGTCATTTACTTATTTCTTACTTTGATTTGCAAATAGAGGGTTCGTCTGCCAGGTCTCTTAAGACCTTTCTCACTATTTCGTCAGAATCAGCATTCTGAAGATGTATTTTATTCCTTTCCTTCAGATACTCTAAGAACTGTTGTTGATTGTCGTTATCAAATGTATCCCACACGTCTTTGTATTCTTGGGGAATATACTTCATGCAATGATTAGACAATATTTCGTGTCTTTCTTCATTGCTACCATAGTTATATGAGTATCCATATTCTTTCCACAAGTCACTTGAAACAGACACCAGCCATTTTCTCAATTCTTCGACTAATTCATACCTCTCCAATTTGCCTGCTATTACTCCTATCATCAGCCTGACTATAGAGCTTTCAAACATAGGGAGCAATGGAGGTTCCTTATCGTCAGGCATTACTCTATACGCCCCAAATTTATACACACCTTTACAAAGCTTGTATATGATAATATAGAACATATCCCTTATGTCGTCGTCAGTTATGATTTCGCCAGTTTCCGCCATAACGCTCAGCAAGTCCGCCTCGTTCAGTCTCGTCTTGTCTAAAACGAAATCTGGATCTTCACGTAATCGCTGATATAAGAAGTAATAGTTTCTGCCCTCACTGAGTTCTTTCATTTTTTTCTTTAAACAGTCAGAAGGAAAGAATTGGATAATAAGCCATGATAATTCTCTTTCATGATATAATTCCCATATGTCTTTTAAAAAGGGGATAAAGCAGTCATCCCAGAAAGTATACAGTTTCTTATATGCCCATTTCCTGTCAGACATACCTGATTGAAGAAAAGCAAAGAGTATTTGCTTCTGGTATTTCCAATCCAAGGCATTAAAGCGCCATTCGATTTCGTTACGAGAAGCAGTTACTTTCCCTCCACTTTTATCTAAATAGCCTTTGATGGCTATAGAGATAGGCTTATTATGCTTTCTTATTTTATAATTCCCCACGTCGCCTTTATTATAACTGTGTGAAATAATCCCCTACCTGATTCCAATAGATATGCGTAAAGCAATGTCCATTTACCTTTTGGATTCTACTGACTTTAAACGTCCGTTCTTCGCCAATATCTATACGATATGCTTGAATATATCTGCCTCCATAACAACGGGAATATTCAAGGTCTGCTATCCGACAACTAAATACCTTTCCATTTCTCGTACAGTATTCAATTTCAATTGTCTGGCGAGACATAATAGCCCTATCAATCACTTCTTCAATACACATTTATCTCCATGATTGTTTATTCCCCTGAAAACTACTACCACTACCATTAGTTTTGCTATATCGTTCCTTACGAATCTGCCACTTCAGCCATGATTGATCGCTTTTTGTAGCACTATTAAAAACCATAGCAATCTTTTGCCTATCCTTGCCAACCTTGTAGCGTTCTCTCATCTCCTTGCGGATTAGCGACACGTTGCCACTCTGTTTGTCTTGGAACTCCTCAATCAGCGTATCAATATCAGCATTCTTGATACGCTCCTCGCGCTTCCCCACTTTATCCTTAAACAAGGTGTTGAAAACAGACATTCTGAAAACCTTTTCTTCCTTCACCCATCTGCTATAATAAAGAGATGTCAGCTCCAGCCTCGATAGCCCTTCCAACATACCCATACACTTTCTTAACTCCGCATCATCCCATCCAGAATAATGCGCCTTCCTTGCCTGTTGCAAAATGTACTCGAAATCTGTCATATCCATTAGTCTTTTAATCCTCTTCACATATTAAGTCCTTAATCTGAGACATTGAAATCTTTGTTTCCTGAAAATCAGCGTAACGCCAGATGTCATACAGGAAAGCTCCTGCTATCAGCACAACCATCACATTCACCAATATTTGGTCTTTTGGAGATACTGACAGATATCCTAACATCAACAATGCCAAAACGCCCTCTATCCCCAGTCTCCTAATTCGCCCAGAAAACAAAAAGAAGCATATCCTTACATACCAGTAGACAATTACAATGCCAATAGAAAAAATAGCAGCTCTAAACAGATTTTCAAAAATATCACCAATCGCATCTACAGATATAGGCAGAATACCCCGGCTCCTTGTAAAATTAGGGGTGCTATTCATGGTTTGACAGAGTTCCCAAATGGAAATAACTAGCAACACTGCAAATGATGCCATAAAGACATATGAAGCTACTTTCTTTGTTATATCAATTGTCTTTATCTCATGTTGAGATAACAGATCCAAGATTCCCTTTCCAAAACAGAAAAAGAGTGAAATTCCAAACAGGAGAAGAATACTCTCTCCAAATCCGTCTAACTTGTCTTGCACTAACCATTGGCCGAAATAGTTGGCAATTCCTACAACAAACCATATAATCGTCGACAACCATATTACTTTGAATAATGTCGGATACCGACACTCCAATTTGTCAATCTTTACTTTTTCCATAGCAGTATTGTTTTTATTGTTGTTCTTCTACTACTTTACACTTTTCAATCTCCGTCAATACAGTCCTTTGAATCTTGAAGAAGTCATCAAGCGTGCTGGCCAAATATCCTTTCAAGTCTGGAATCTGACGAACAAACAACATGTTCTTCTTCGAATGTACTCCAATCTCCTCTGCCTCCTTGTTAATCGTATACAAAACCGTACAATTGGCATGGGCATTGGTTGCATTAATAGTTTTCTGCACCGCAGCAAACTCTTCTATATCACAATACGTTGACATGTGGTGCCACCAAAGATCGTACACATTGATGAAGTAACAATCATTATCTGCCTCTATCATAAAGCGCTCACCTTGATAGGAGAAATAAATCCTGACATCATCCTCTTCCGTTCCATACTCATACTCACACCCCATTTCCCTTAGCGTTTCAAGCACCAAGTCCCTCGTCTCATTGATAAAACCTTCAGAAGACGTAGCAGTTGTACCAACCTCCACATCCGCCTTCTGGTCATTCTTGTACATCTTATAAAACATGTACACCCCAAGCAATGCAGCCATTACAATAAATCCTTCCATAACTCAACAAAATTAAATTTGGTTGCGAAGTTAGCCATTTCTAACTACGCAACCAAACAATTTCGCTCCACAAGGCTTGTGGAATTGTGATTTTATTCCCAGACCACCAAATCGCGAGGCAGTTCTATTTTCTTCGCCTCACCTCTTAAACCTAATATATAATATTTGTTGGCGAGTTTTTCATCGAATTGAGAGACAAAGGCTCCTCGAATTCTAGCACACTTCTCATTGATCGAGTTCAAGCAAGGGTTCGTAACATCTTCAATACTTCTGATAGCCCTGTCGTTTAGTCCCAGTGGTTTAATCATCTGGTATATCTCTGCCAGTTCTTTTCTATAGTCAGGCAAGTGTTTAAAGATAATTCCTTCAGGATGACGAAGAAACAGGAGATAGACGGCCTTGTTGATGGGCTCCATCCTTATTTCCATGTTATGATAGTCAGGTAAAATGATGCGCAGATCTTTTGTCACAACAAGCCTGCTCAACTTTGGTTTCTCTTCGAACAGGCTTGCAATGAATTTCTTGCCTATTCCCATTTCCCTGAGCTTTGCCACTCTTTCACGAATTTCTTCTGCGATACCTGCTACTTCATCATCTGTGACAACCCATGGACACAATGCGTCAGCATACTCATCGGTAGAACCTTCTTCGATTTCAGGCTTTTCCCATCGCTGCATGCTATATAAACCTGCCTGACTATGCTTATCATGAACTCTCTTGACAATAGCATCCAACTGCGCTATTATTTCCTCATCAGTACCCTCTGTTAGCGGATAGTAAAAGCCTTTGATGTACTTGTAGTCAAAGAATTCGTTGCCACCAAGGAAGAACATCATCCCATGCTTGATCTTTGCTGCGTCCTCTGGATACCACACGTATTTAATCGGATATGTCGAATCTATCTTTATATCCTCTTCCATTCCTTCTTGGTAATTAGGCGCGAGATAATGCAGCAGTTCGGTATCTTTAATGTCTTCGTTGTAGTTAGGAAGATAGATGAATTTATACTTATGATAAAGTCTCAAATCCTTATGACGGAGAAAGAAGTCATTCAGTACGTCGTTGTATTCATTCTCCACATACACTAGCTCACGAACCTCTGCCCAAAAGTCTACTGATAATGCCATCTCATCATCAAACTGAATACAATGTACACCATCATCCTTACGAGGCAGTTCTTGCTTCGTTATTTCACCTGCCAGATGAGCAGCCTTTATCCGTTCATATTCTTTCTTCTCTGCTTCCCGTTTCAATCTGTTTGCCTCTGCCTCTGCTTTCCTTTCCCTAATTAACTGATAGTGTCTTCGGAATCCTCCATAATGCCAGATTTCAGACAAATAGTCCCATACTTCCATAACTCCCCATAAGATCATTATTGGAATGAAGAAAAGCATCACTGGCAACATCCACCATTCCCTATCCTTGAACTTCTTGTCGTCCAGAAACAGCAGTCCAATCAGCACAAAGATGAAAGCTATCGCAGTAATAGCCCCACAGAGAATAAGTATGATTTGCCAGATGGTCATATTAACTGGTTTTATCTTTAATCTTACTCTTCATGAATGAATGGCATTCCATATTTTGCATTTACTTTGCAAATAAAATCTATCTGTAGATTAACGATTTACAAGAAGCACGGATTCCCTTAGCAAATAAAAACGTCTGTCCATAGTAGAGTAGTCAATCATTCTTATTGTTTTTCAACAAGTTTATCCAAATCATCCTTGGAAGAGATCATTGGCACAATCTTCTTTAATAACCGATGAAGATAATTCCGCTGCAATTCATAAGAGCCGAAATCTTGTCTTCTTGCCCTTCCTGCAATATACTCGGACTCTGTTGTATAACGATGATAATAGCAAAGGTTTTCATCTTGCCTTTCTAGATTGACATCCAAAGTGTTATTAATCAGTTCCAACAAGAATTTCGAGGGCGCAAATCCATATTCTGTAGGAAAAAGTACCGTATATTCTGTCCAACCTATATCATCACGACCAACCCTATTTTCTCCATCTTCAAAACACGTAGCTTTAATGCCAAGAATAAAGTTCAATATAGAACGTATGATTTCATCTTGTTCAATATCTTTGCAATCTTTTATACTACCACAATGGCAGAAACCTTCCTCCGCTTTTTCTTGTTCATAGTTCAGTAGAATTCCAATATAGAGTTTCCTTAGTATATACCTTCTTAGTGATTCCGCATCATACTTTAAGTAGTTTGGCAGCCCATAAAACTTTGCAGAATATATTACATTTTGATTATTTCCACGTTGTTTGCTTATAGATGCTTTAATGATTTTTGCAAACAGGTGAGCTATATAAACGTTATATATTATTCCTTCTCTTCCCTCAAATGTTGCATAGCAAGTTACATCATCATCGCTATACGCATGAGGTTTGTGGTTTTCAATTCGAACTTGTAGGCTATAAATCAAATCCAATGCATAATCAAGACTTATACTATAAGGGGAAGTTTCGTAAGATTCATAATCCCGTCCTCCATCCTTATACTTTTGATAGTAATACTCTATATTTAACTCAGAAGGCGGTATCCCCGAATCGATAGCATTATTTATTTGTGGAACGATGTATGTAAAAAAGGATATAATGGAATTATTACTTTTAGATATAATTGCCCCATTTTCATAAGTCACTCTATCCGTAGAATAGAAGTCATACCTATTATGATAGTTACATTCGAGACATATTTTAATTGAATAATGATAATCGATATAGTATTCATTACCAATCCACATGTTTTCCTTGTGAATCTCTTCGCTCACATCAATCCAGTCAATCAGGACATGTCCTATTCGTATCTCTTCATTCTCTTCTTCTTTATGAATTCCATCAAGGCCGACATAACCGATTTCGCAATAGAGAGATCCGTCTTTCCCTCTTTGTAACTGCACATAAGGTAATTGTTGAGATTCTATGGAGTGACTTCTAAATATTTCTTCAATATTCACAATAGAGGAAGTCTCAAATGCTTCAGTACCGTTGAAAACTATCATAACTAAAATGCGCAAGAAGGTTTATACTCAAACAGCGCAGACGGTTTATCTGCGCTAAAAGGATTTTCATTTGTGCAAAGTAAACTCCGTAACAGTTCACGAAAATCTTTGAAAAAGTCTGTATAGAAATAGACTGGTAATAAGGCTCCCAAATGTTCAATTTCGATGCCTCTTGAAATCAGGCCAACTAACAGAAGGATATTCCAAAAGTGTTTCCGCACAAACACAGCAACCCTTCCCCTGGACGGCTGTACGTTTTTGATAAACGAAGCCGACGAAATGTAATCAAATGCTCTCATCATGTTTCGTTATTACATTAAACTTAAAATTCCCTAAGTCTGAGAGGAGTCGAACCTCTTTGCCTGTCACACAAATACCTACTTACCAAACTCACTGCAAAATTATACAAAATTCTTCGATTAATACTGCAAAGATACAACATTTTTTTGAAAGAAAAAAGATTTTAAACAAAAAAGTTGTTTTCGCAAGCCTTGTATTTTTTATTTCCAAGTAACTAGTTCGCGAGGAAGAGTGATGCCTTTAACACTTCCCCTCTTACCTTTTATATAATAATGCCCTGCAATGCTATTATCAATAATCGTTGTGAACGCTTTCCTAATTCTGGCACACTTTTCATTGATGGAGTTAAGCAAGGGGTTTGTCACATCCTCAATACTTTGCAGTGCTCGCTCACTTAACCCCCATGGTCTTACCTCAGAGTATATCTTGGTCAGTTCTCTTCTGTAGTCTGGAAGATCCTTAAAGACGATACCTTCAGGATGCGAAAGAAACAACAAATAGACTGCCTTGACGAGTGGCTCCATGTGAACTTCGACACGGTTATCTCCAAGGAAGATTCTGTAGTTCTTACTAATAGTAAGTTTGAGCAGAGGCTCTTCAGTATGTAAAAGAGAGGTAATTTCCTTCTCGCTCATACCATACTCCTTCAGTTTCTGTACTTTCTCTTTTACCTCTTCCACAAGAATGTTGTAGAGTTTCTGCTTTTCGTCGTTGTTGATTTCTGTGTTTGTCATAGTAGTTAAGCATTATGGTTGTTATCCTGGTTAATGTGGTTCTCATTGTTGGTACTTGGCTCATTCGAATACCTGCCTTCTAATGAGTCGAAGCAGGTATTCAACTGCCTTTGGAGCCTTTTCTCGTGCTGTCGCCAACTTCCGAGCGAACTCCTCATTAGCGATGTCCGAGTTGAAGTCATCCACCAGTTCACGAGGGTCATCTGATGTCTTTACCAGCGACAATCCCTTTCGCTTCATCAGGTAGCGGAGCGATAGAATTCCCTTGTCATACTTGGGTCTTGCTTTGATCAGTTCCTGCATCAGGTTCAGGCCAGGATCGCCAATATGCATCTCGTTGAGCATAGCTATCATGTAGAGAACCTTGGCATCAGGTGTCGACATATCAAATACATCACCCATCAGCACATTCACAGCATCAGCCTCCTCGTAGCGTTCGAGCTTTGCAAGACAACGTGACTTCACATATAGTGCCTCCTGACACTGATGTAGCGACAGTACACTGTCAACATAGGCTAATGCCTGCTCGTATTCACCTGCATACAGACTCAGCAGGGCCACAAGGAACTTTGGTGCCCAATGATTTGCAGCCATCAACTCTGCCGGCACTTCATCTATGCTTCCAAAAAGATTGTCGTCACTGATAACGGTGTCGAGAAATCTCTTTGCTTGCTGCATAGCCTCCTTGATGTCCCCAGCCACAGCTTTCTTCTGCACCAGCATCAGATACTGCTTAGCTGCTTCATCATAGTCGTTATGAGCTAACAACTGATAGACGGCCTTACCACTCTCAATCTCGCTATTGATGACTTTCTCATCGTTATAGCTGCTGGCGTATGACAATACCTCACGACTCGTATGAGCATACTGAGGAATAATGCAACGAGAAAGGAACAGTCCACCCAACGAACGCACACGGCTCAGAGCCACATAGAGTTGTCCAGCAGCGAACATGCCTCTACTCAGGTCAAGATACAACTTGTCGAAGGTCATACCCTGACTCTTGTGTACTGTGATGGCCCAAGCCAGACGAAGCGGATACTGGGTGAAGGTACCCATCAGTTCCTTCTTCATCTTACGAGCCTCTTTGTCATACTCGTAGCTATATGATTCCCACGAGCAATTGGGTACAACGTATGTGTCGCCACTATCCGTTGTTACCTTTATCTCATCCTTTGAGAGTTTGCTTATGGTTCCGATGGTGCCATTGACCCAACGTTTCTTGGGGTCGTTGCGAGTGAACATCACCTGAGCACCTACCTTCAGTTTCAGCGTCATATCCACAGGGAAACGCTTCTCTTCGAACCTGCCAGTCACAGTACCCTCGTAGGTGTACTCCTCAGCCTTAATCTCAGCAAGTTTTTTCTGGTTGATGTCATCTGCTGTTCTATTGAGCGATGCCAGTGTAATTACCGTACCATCCTCCTTCGTAGGTTGGCACACGCGCTCATTCAGTCGCATCAAAATCTCTGGAGTTGTCTTGTTCAGGCGAATGCTCTCAAGAATCTTAAGGAAAGCCTCATCTTCCTGACGATACACCTTCTGGAACTCAATCTTCACCATTCGCATGCGCTTGATGACGTCAGCTTTGTAGAAGAAGCAATCATCCGCATGATAAAGATCGTGCATCAGGTCGCTTTCTACGCCTTTCTTCAGCACTGGCGGTAACTGGAACATGTCACCTACGAAGATCACTTGCTTACCACCGAATGGTAGTGAGGAACGCAATGTCTTGCGCATTGTGTAGTCGATGGCATCAATGATGTCGCAGCGAACCATCGAGACCTCATCTATAATAATGGTGTCTGTATGAATCAGCGTCAGTATTCTCGCTTCGTTCATCTTGCCCATAGTGCCTGGTGTGCAGACATCCATAGGCAGTCCGAAGAACGAGTGAATAGTATCACCACCTGCCAGAATGGCGGCCACGCCGGTAGGGGCCAGTGTGATAAACTGCTTATCCACCATCTTCTGCACATTGCGGAGGAATGTGGTTTTACCTGTTCCTGCACGTCCTGTGAGGAAGAAACTACTGTTTGTGTTGGCAATCAGGTCGTATGCCTGCAACTGCTGCTTGTTCTCTTGGTCGATCATGTTCTCCATAGTCTTAGTGTTGTTCAAGTTTTGGAAGTATTTGTGTTAAACGCGTGTTGAAGTCTGGATCAAGGAAGCTCTTGTAGCATCCGTTAATTAGTTCAGAGGCCTGCGCTGCGATCTGCTCTACTGGAGTGCAGATCCGCTGAGTTTTCATGACACCTGTCAGATAGTCCTTAACCATCTGCTCCGATTCCTGACGGATAAACTCCTCGTTGCGGAACACCTTGTCGTAGTCACGCTTCTGGATAAGTTCCATTTTCTGCCCGTTGAAGGCATAAAGCTCAATACCATCAATGTAAGTCCAACTGTGGTACAATCCCACCTTTTCCAAGATGACGATGCGCTCGCAGAAACGGATACCGCGATAGTAACGGTGTCCGTTACCACTCTCATATTCGTCGCAGATGAACATCTTCCGACTATCATCCCAGACAGGAATATGAACACGCGGATTGCCAAAAGATGGCAGGATGCTGTCGAACAAGTTCTTGTTGATAGCTTTGGTTAGTGTAGCCATGGCTTTGTTGATTTTGGTTGGTTAAACTTCTTATTATCTATCTCTCTGTCAGTTGACTTACGCCAACTGTTTACGCTGAGTCTCCTCAATCATGTTATATGCAAAGGAGAAAATCTCTTGATTGCTAACCTGAGCTCCTTGAGCCTTGAGCTGTCCAGCAAGGAAGTTGCTTAGCATCAGGATGCTCTGCTCCTTGGCAAACTGCTCGCTAAACACTCGGTAGTCACAGCCTCCCCAGTACTTCTGGGCGATAACTTTTGCTTTTTGTCCATCCCAGCAGAACAGCTTGATACCGTTTAGGAAGGTGTACTTATATCCTTGCCCAAGGTCATAGTAAACGACCAGTCGGTCTGATATACGGATGGCCTTGTAGTACATGTTACCTGCTACACTCGTGTATCCCTGTGTCAGGAATATGTTCTTGGCGGCGTTATAGGTGATTGACTCGCCTGAGAGGGCAGGAAGGCTTTTCGCCACGATTGTCTGGAGGGCTGTGTTCGTCATACTCGTTTAGATTTTAAGTTCCCACCACTAAGCATTTGCAGCATCAATCTCGAGGTGGTATCGATGATTGACGCTGCAAAGTTAAGGCGATTTTCACAATCTTACAAGGAAAACAACCTTGTGAACGGTTCCGTTCTACTTAGAACCGATTTCCGTTTCTTCTATAAGTTGGATGTTGGAAGCAAAAAAGGGATATTGTTCTTTGGTCTTGTCGTTGTTGTTCTCACCATACTTAACAATTTTCACTTTCTTTCCAAGCCATTCTCGCTGTTTAACAAAAACAGGATTCACACACACTTTAGTGCCTATATGATAGATTCCTTTATCTAATTCGATAACACCGGTTAAATCAATTTTGTCCTTCTCGTCTTTTGAATCCTTAGCTTCAAGTTTTACACATTTTTTACGGTTATCCTCCTTGTCAGAATTTGTAGCAATATAGTTATTCATCCATGTAAGAATCTCACAGAATTGAAGTGCAATACTGAATACCAATTGTTTTGAATTACCTCCAACAGATTTTATTTGATCTTCGTAATTCAGTATTTCTTCCTCAGTCAATTCTGTATTATGAGAATGCTCAAATGAATGAGAGTTAGCATTGCCCAGGTTTATAATCAAAGACATCATATCTTGAATGTGCCTTGGTGTAATTCCGCCATCTCGATGCTTATAACCTAACTTTTCTGCCTCTCTACCAATTACAAACATAAAGCATTGGTTTATGTTGACAATACCACCCCTAAAGAAGTCCTCGGGTATTATATCTACTTTTTGGGCCTCCCTAAAAACATACTCCAATGCCTTTCTTAAAGGGTTGAAGAAATATCGAGGTTTAAAATCAGGGTGTGAATCCGGAAAATGCATTGTTTCAAGAATGGTTAAAATATCATCACAAACCTCAGAGTTCAGCTGTAATAACTGCTCATAATGGTCACAATACATTTTCCGTATTTGGAACCTAGTCGAATTGTCAACGGTCTCTTTTATGTCATGTATCAACAGTAAGTCATCTTTCTCCTTGATATAGAAGTTGCCAAAGCTCTGCTCAAAAGTCTCATTATCCATCAAGTCGGGTTGACCTGTAGAAATGAAATATGGTACTCGATGTCGTGCAGGAAGTTGATCTATATGCCTAATAGCCTTTCTTAAGCCTTCAAGTTTGGCCACTTCATTTTCTTCTGATTGGTCAAACATCTTGGCGTCAAGCAAGACCGCATCCCATTTGCTTATGTTGCTATCAAGTGCCTCCATTCCAGCCTTTTGAGTCCGAAATGGATGCAAATAGATATTATGTATGACTTCACATTCATTTTTGAACTGCGTCATCTTGTCCCATTCGTCATCTATCCAAATGACCTCATACTTTGGTTTCATATTCATTTGCTTATTGGTAAATATATACGTATTATTGTGATTCCATCCTTAGTCAATACATCGAAATCGCCACCATAGTGAGAAACAATGGATTTTATGATGTAACCACCATTGCCAGTACCACCATGTTCTCCGGCCTTTTCCCCACGTATTCCATAACGCTCTTTAGTCATACCGTTAGGTAATGGATTCCCATTGTTGGAGAAGTCGATTTGATACATCTCACGCTCGGCATCATATGACAGGTCAATGCCTATATAATAGTCTGTGCGAGTATTGTCTGTAAATCCGTGATTACGGGCATTGTCAATGATGTTCGTCACCAAGCGCTGAAAATCTACTAGGGCTATTTCAACTAAAAGAGGCAAATTCTCTTTTGTGAGAGACTGTATGAACTGTTTCATGTCAACCCCTTGCTCATTGTTCTTTTCCCATTGCTCAATTAAGTCAGGCAATACGAATCCTGCCCTATTGAATGATTCTCGATCACAATCATATTCGATAGCGAATCCTTCACTATCATCATGATTCACTTCTATTTCCTCAAGTAGTTTATCAAGGTTTAAAAGTTCTGGCTTTCCGAACTTATCTTCATTGCTCAGATGGTCTACTATGGTGGAAAGACTCGTTAAAGCTTCGTGAGTATACACGAGTTGACTACGCATATGCTTTTTTAGCTCTTCCAAGTCACTACTTTCCTCAATATAGTGAAACATGAGGCGCTCAGATGATGCCAATTGGCGTAAATGCGGACGCATATCATGCTTTCTCATTCGCACCTCATTAATATAGTCGGTTTTCATAGCCTGCACTTTATCTCCGAGTTCATTGGTAACAGTCTCTTCCTTCTTCATTCTATAAAGCTCATCTCCTATGACACGCTTATCTGTCGGGACAAGAATACTATCAAGATGAAATCCTATGCCATACTGCTCGTAGGCAATCAGTTGTCTGTAAACAATTGGCAGCCTTAATAATGCAGCAAGTGTTTTGGCATCAATACCGTCTTTCGGACGGAAAACAAAGATGCCTTTACTAACGGCATATGGCTTACTCGTTGACCGGACAATAGCCACACGGACTCCATGCTCAACCGAACGCTCATAAAGAACAGCATCGCTATTCCCATTTATAAATGTACAATGACGGTATTCCAGAACATGAGGTCCTTTCTTGGTGTTCATTTGAACCCAGATAGAATCAACGAACTTCCCTTCTTTGTTAAAGGTATAGTCTTTACTTCCCTCAACAAAGGTAGGATTGTTGGGACAATCAGCCTTCCTTATGGTTGACATGTCCATATCTCCAGTGAACAAAGGAGTAAGGTCGCTCATAGATATCCATGGAGTGTCTTCTGGCAAATCGTATTGTACATCACGAACAGAAGTCGTTTCCAACGTACAAAGAGTTGAAAGGGGCACAGGAAGCTCTGCTTCTGAGGGTCTTTCGATAGTATAAACCTGCGGCACTAATAGCTCTTGTGACAAACAATCCGCAGAGACAGTTACCGTCTTACGTAATCCTGTAATAGGATCCACGCCACCATTATGTATGATAGCATTGAACTTAGCATTGTCAAAAGACAGCATATAATGCTTTGTATCAAAGTCATTACTTGCAGTCCTTGCATCAACAAGAAGAGCATCATTTTCAGTACGTCCTTTCTCCGCTATCAGCAAGCAATATGTATCAAAAGACGCATTATTACTCATTATCTGAGGCATTTGGATAATCTCCTTAATGGATTTATCTTCAACTAGTATTCGTCTGAACTGGGCATTAATATCTGCAGATGCCTCTTCCTCATCAAGTTTTTCCTTGACAGAAGGGAGTTCTTTGTATTTCAATGTTTCAGAAAGAACCCTTCTATACGAAGTATTATCCTTGCCCACCAATACACTTGGCGGACAAATCAGCACTAACTTGCCACTAACAGGCAAATTCTTATATGCATCATATAAATGAGCAATTGCCTTGCTGTCATCATCATCCTTGGGTAGATACGATACAATCGCATCATATGATGAAGGCGTTGCATTGTCCTCTGCATCTATGTTGTTGGCATAGACGGCGACTTTCGTCCACGCATAAAACATAGTGTCGCAATAATACTTACAGCCGTTGAAGAGATTCGCTAGTTGGGCAAATGCTGTATTAGGATAATACACTGTAGAACCGGCAGGAATCTCTACCCGGCCTTTGACTAATTCAAGAACATCTTTTGGAATGGTGTATGCATCCTTGCCATCATGACGATGCACCCACTCAAGACTATCATCACATGGAGTAAGGATGATGTAATTCACCATCTCCTTAAAGTGAGTTGTAAGGAACAATTCCTCTTCTTTGGTAAAGATAGTTTTATCATAGACATCTGGCAATAACTGGTCTAATATCTCTTTCTCAGCATTCTCTCCAGCAACAAGAGCATAGAAATAGCCAAGCAACTGTTCGTTGACCATCAAATGCTTAATCCAGACTTCGGTATGGGGACCTTCGCCATACATGCCACCTCCTACTGCCAAGCCTTCTTCCATCATCATGTCAACAGACTCCTTATCCCAATACTCGCAATCTGCCTTTGCATCCTTAGCTATCTGGCTCTCCTTACCGACCTTAGTACGGTAAAGCTCTACGAGGTTAATCACTCTCTGCTGGATATCTGCTGCGTTCTGTACGTTCTGCATATCTTTTGTGTTTTTGTTGGTTAGTACTCTAAGTTCTGCACTTGTGTCTCAAATGCGCTGCAAAGATACAACCTATTTTTGATTGCTGCAAGGAAATCACCATTATGGACGGTTCCGTTCTCCCTGGAACCGATTTTTGATAATGTAGTGGCCACTATAAAGGTATTTAGTCTTGTCATATTCATACTCTTTAGATAGTGCAAAGATACAAATTATATTGGAAAAGAGCTAATTGAAATACCGTTTATAATCATTTTTCTCGTTTTTTATTCAAATTTTGACTCAAAAGCTTGGAATTATCAGGAAAAGTGCATAACTTTGTACCAGTTTTAATGATTATCGAAGCGAGCCATTGAGCCATAATCAATAAAACGGGGTGGGCAATAGTGCTCATTCCAACTAAATTTAATTAAAGATTATGGAAAAAGAAGAAAAGCTGGTAGTAACAGCGAAGTATGGCCCGCTAGAATTTACTGAAAATGCATGGTCGTACAATGAGAACGCTCATGACGAGCAAGTAGAATCATGTCTTGAAAGCATCGCCCGACAAATAGACGATGCAGGAAAGGCAGAAATGGCAGAAGCCTTTGCTATCGAGGAAAAGATAGTAGAAGAGTAAAAACTCAAGGAGGGTTATCAAAGCCCTCCAAGTTTTTATACTCAAAAGTTAACGCATATATTTGGTTCTTTGCTTTTTTATTTGTACCTTTGCAGATAAATTAAAGAAAACATGTATTACCTTTGGACAGACGAAAGCGATTCAACTGGTAAGTTTTATGCAAACTTTTATGGAGGCATACTTATAAAGTCGGAGCATTACGAAGAGGTGCTCCACAGATTGTCGACTGTTATTGAGGAAGTTGGACTAAAAGGCGAGGAGATCAAGTGGCAAAAAGTGAACGACTATACAGAAGAGCGCTATGAGAAAATTATGGACTGTCTATTTGATTTGCTAAGTGAAGGAAAAGCCAAGATTAGAATCTTTTTCCGACACCGTCAGTTTGAGGCTTATAGCTTGGATAATGAGCAAAAAAGACATGAATATCAGATACTTTACTATCAGTTTATCAAGAATGACTTTGGACTGATTTATAGTAACCCAACGAGCAAGAACATCAATGTAAGGTTGCTTATTGACGATATGCCGCTGAAGGGCCCAGATAGAGAAATATTCCTCAAAGCCATCTATCATTTAAATGAATTGAGAACTTTCCAAAAAGCCAATATACATATTAACGATGGTGACGTGGCGGAAGTCAACTCAAAGAAACATCTGCCACTTCAGGTGATGGATGTAGTTCTTGGTTCTATGTGCTTTCGCTTGAATGATAAGCATAAGGAGCGTGGAATCGACGGGAAACGTGCCAAGCGCAATATCGCAAAAGAGAAACTTTACATACATATCCGAAAGAGGATTTGGAAATTATATCCAGGTTTCAATATTGGGATGACAACTCCAATCTACCAGAAAGCTGATTTATGGAAACTTCCATATTTACATTGGAACTTCGTTCCGAAGTATTTCACGAAAAAAGACGGGTTTACTAAACATCATAAAAAAGAAACAGCCCCGTACAACCTACACGAGTGAGCTACGTCAACGTAACCTTTCAGTTGCAAAGGACTTATTTCTGGATGCAAAGTTACAACATTTTTTGGAATAACCAAAAGATTTCAAGAAAAACTTGCTATTTATTATCAAAATATTGCAGCATTTGTTGTTTTATTATTTCTTTAATCTGCTCCCGCAATGAATGAGGGCTGATGACTTCGACGTTCTCGCCATAAAGGAGAATACGCCCCCGTAGTTCGCGATTAGGCTCTATCGTTAGACGAACTTCACCATACCATTGGCCATTATGCTCTCCAAAAGACAGTGTTTCTATCTGAGAATGATGTAAGGGTTTCGTCTGCAAAAGGCCATGCTGGTACTCAGTCTTAGTACGAATAATGACTTCTTCAACCTTAGCACCTTTCTCATGAGTCACACCTATTATATTATTAAAGAAATCCTGATAGAAGCCTTTAGGAGCAGAAATGTACTCCACGTCATTCAACTCGCTAACTTCACTTACAATTCTGTCTAAAGGTATATTATAGGCGTGGTATGGTTCTCGATCTGCCTCGCCAAAAACGAACCAACGTCCATTATATTCTTTGAGAAACTGAGGATGGAATATCAGCGTAAACGTTTCTTGTCCAAATGGCTGATAGGCGAATCGAAGAACTTGTTTGTCAGAAATGGCCTTATAGAATAATGGCAGAAGATGTATATTAGTAAGATTCTGCTCCATACTTGAACTGATGTGCATATCTCCATCTTTTGATTCCCTATTCGTATCAAGCAGAAGTTGCGTGTTTTCAAAGAAGGCAGAAAACCAACTTGCAGGCATAATTCCCGCTGAGGCTTTGCAGAATGCCACATAATCCTCCACGGACTTCTGAACTACGGCCTTACGCTCTTCCGATAATGGGTCGTTGTTTGGGCCAATGTATCTATATGCTTTACCTTTGCTCTGCCCATTATCCTCAATACAACCAGGACAAGCCTTGTTCAAAGCCTTCAACACCTCAGGAAAGGCTTTTTTCAATTCGCCATAGCCAGGTTCACTATTACATGCATAACTATCGTAATAGCCTTTAGGCCTTTTATAATACAACGCAAGGACATCTGCATAGCTGACGAAATCACGTTTCATCAATTCATTGTATATCAGATTCACAAACTCTGACCTTAGTCCAAATCCGGCAAAGATATTCTTAGTAGGCATACTCATAACGTTTAGGACATTGCAAAGATACAACATTTTTTTGAAAGAAAAAAGATTTTAAACAAAAAAGTTGTTTTTCACAAGCCTTGTGATTTTAGGGAAGTACAGTCGCGGTAACGCGACCACGCGGCCACGCGGTCACATTTGGAAAATGAAGTCAGCATTTCGAAGCGAAAAATGAAAATAAATCGGGAAAATTTAGGAACTTTCTGAAATAAAATTTGGATATGTCTAGGGACTGGTACGTGTCATAAACGACGATTTCCCTTTGAGACACAGTACTTACAGCCATTTCTCTATAGGTTTAATGGTCTTCTCTGCCATTTTATTTTAGCCATAACAGTTCTTTCCTGAAACCAGCCATCATTTCGTCAAAAGACTTTCCTTCGCCTCGTTCAATTTCTTCTTCAGCCTCATCTATGCGAGCATTGAGTTCCTCATCGGAGAAAGGACCAAAGCTGGGGATTTTGTCCCAGTCGAAGTCCTCTAATGAACGTTCTGCTTCTTCTTGAGAATAGCTCTTACCTGCCATTATTTGTTCGTGGCTTAATTTTAAAATTTTAATCAACAATTCATCGTCGTGTTTCATAAAGCTTTACCTATTTTATTATAATAGTACAATAAAAACAGGATTGTTACGTCTTGGTACACAATTTTTTTGCATTGCGTCGCATCGCAAGACAAAATGTAGCAAATTCGAGTCAATGTGAATAAATAAGGTTTTGGTTTTTTTATTTGGTTATTTCATTATTTATTCTTATTTTTGCAGCGTGAATCAATAAAAGGCAAGGTATGACAATGATAGGTAAAATTCCAGAAAGCACTCCCACATGGAAAGAAGAGTCTGATGCACGACTAGATGCTGCCCTTGCGCGATTCCACAAAGATTGGGGAGGTGACAAAAGTCCTATGGAGATTGCAAAAGAATTACGACAGGGTGCCGAAATGGTAAGGGACGTAGAAACTTGGTGAGTAATGCGTTTTATTGTTAGAAGAACATCGTAGGCAAAGTGTTCTTCTAAAAATCAGGATGGCAGGGGAAAGGTGAGTGATATTAATACGAAGCCAAGACTTCCTTGGCAGGGATGTATTCTATCTTGCCCTCGGAATTGGAAACGACAATGGTTTCATTGTGCAATGCCTTTTCTTCCAGCATTCGCTTCTCTGCAATTCGCAGTCCCTTTTCCAGTTTTGCGGTTAAATCCTTTATTTCCTTATCTGACATAAGCAATTATTTTTTCGAAATGCAACAATATTGATTTTGCTCAATACATTTCTGGCGTACAATCTCATTACCCCGCAATAACTCTATGCAGGTTGATGTTTCCAAAAGATACTTGAAAGTGGTCATAATCAGAGCTTTGGATAGGTGTTTTCAGTGGGCGCGACAATGCCAACCTGTCACTTGCGGATAGACGCTGTGCCTTGCTCCAAACACTCTCAATCGAAATACCCATATCTGTCTATATATCTATTAATTACGGCAGCAAAGATAAGGATATTATTGCAAAAAAACAAGTTTTTCCTGCTTTTTCTGCATCTAAATAGGTAAATTCACTTTTTCGCAAGGCTTGTGAGGGTTTGGAGAAACGGATTTTATTTCGTAACTTTGCAGCGGAATTCAGATTGATAGGTTATGGCAGAGAACATGTTAGATTTTGTGGCTCCCATCGAGGACAAAATGCAGAATATCATCCAGGTGATTGGCGTGGGTGGCGGCGGATGTAATGCCGTGAGCCGAATGGATAACGAGGGTATTCAGGGTGTGGCTTTCGCAGTGTGTAACACGGATAGCGCGTCGCTGAAACACTCGCCAGTGGCCGTGAAGTTGCAGTTGGGCGAAGGTCTTGGTGCAGGCGGTGATCCTGAGAAGGGCCGCGAAGAGGCGGAGAGCAGTCTGGACATGATAGAGAAGCTGATAAACCCGCAGACGAAGATGGTGTTTGTGACGGCGACGATGGGTGGCGGCACGGGCACTGGTGCTGCTCCCGTGGTGGCGCGGGTAGCGAAGGAGCGTGGGCTGCTGACGATTGGCGTGGTGACCATTCCGTTTTATTTCGAGCACAGGCGTAAGATAGTGAAGGCCTTGAAAGGCGTGGACGAGCTGAGCAGGAATGTGGACGCGATGCTCATCGTGAACAACGAGAAGCTGTGCGACGTGTATAGTGACACGCGGATGTCGTTCAAAGACGCGCTGGGCGAGGCTGACAACGTGCTGAAGAATGCGGTGAAGGGTATCTCGGAGTTGATTACCATCAGTTCGGCGGGTAACATCAATCTGGACTTCCGCGACGTGGAGACGACGATGCGTAATGGCGGTGGTGCCATCATGGCTATTGGCCGGGCAAGCGGTGACCATCGTGTGGAACGGGCCATTCTGGATGCACTGGACTCGCCGTTGCTGCACGGCAGTGACATCAATCATGCGAAGCGTATCCTGTTTAACATCTATGCCAGCGACGAGATGCCGATACTGGTGCAGGAGATGGAGGAGATATCGGAATTCTTCGACCAGCTGGATCCTGACATCGACGTCATCTGGGGTACATCGACGGACGACTCGCTGGGCGAGGATGCGAAGGTCATCATACTGGCTGCCGACATGAGCAGCGAGATGGCGGAGACGAAGAACGAGGTGCACGACGAGGAATACTACCGACAACTGATGGACACCCTGTATGCGAAAAAAAATAGTGAGAAGGCAGAGACGGAGCCCAAGCCTGAGCCGGACTTTACGGTGGAGGTGGCGCAGGAGCCTGAACCGGCGGAGCGTCCTCAGGAGCCGGCGGAAAGCGTGAAAGCGGTGCAGGAAGCGGAGCCTGTCAGCACATTGAGCCGTTGGAAGAGATGGCTGAACGGGAAGTTGGCAGAGATAGCCAGTGATGATTTATAAGTCATGGAAATAGCAGAGGTAGAGCTGACTGCGGAAGAGATGGCGCTGGAGGTCAGACGATTGTCTGAACAGCTCCAGGCGGCAGGTCGGAAGGACTTGCTGCTGAGGGCTATCGGTGCGCCGCTGCTGGAGGAACTGCGCATCGAGGCTGCACGGGCGAAGCTGAGCCGTCTGCTGATTACGAAGGACTACCGATTCGTGTTGGTGGACTACGGGAAGGAGGTGGAACTGCAGCCAGTGCATAAGGCGGTGTATCTGCTGTTTCTGGCGCATCCGGAGGGTATCGAGTTCAAGCGGTTGGGCGACTATCGCGACGAACTGACGCGATACTACATGGCCACGGCGAAGTTGCTGGACAAGGAGAAAATCGTTGAGGGCGTGGACCATTTGGTGAATCCGCTGGACAACGCCATCAACGAGAAATGTTCGCGCATCAAGAAGGTGTTCTTCGACATGATGGACCCCTACGTGGCGAGCTATTACATCATCAGCGGCCACACGCAGAAACACTTTGCGGGTTCTGCGAAAATATGGTACGAGCGGCTGAAGATTATCAAATTACCACGGGAACTGGTAATCAGGGAGGACAAACAATAATTTATTTAGCAGAGGAGCGGAGGTCGAGGATTTGGCGGACTTTGACATCCATGGGTTGAAGGGCGTCAATCCAGTGAATGGTAAAACCTCGGCGCTCCATGCCGCGGAACCACGTCATCTGGCGCTTGGCAAACTGATGGATGGCAATCTCGAGGCGCTGGAACATCTCGTCGTAGGTGAGACGGCCCGTGATGTATTCAGTGACGAACTTGTATTCGAGACCGTAATAGATGAGGTCGTCGGCAGGGATTCCCTCGGCGAGAAGGCCGCGGACTTCGTCTATCATGCCTTCGTCGAGGCGGGCTTTCAGACGGCGCGTAATCTTCGCACGACGCTCGTCGCGGTCGATATCAACGCCAATGATCAGCGACGGGACGGGCGGCAGTTCACGACGCGGCACGGGATGTTCAAGGTTGTACGTCTCAATCTCAATGGCGCGGATGGCGCGCTGGCAGGAGTCGACATCGGTCTTGTTGTGCATGTTCGAACCATTCTGGGCTTTCAGCGTCACGAGCATCTGGGTGAGTTCGTCCAGCGAGCGGCCCTCGAGGCGTGCGCGGAGCTCAGGATTCTGAGGAACAGGCGAGAGGTGATAGCCCTTGAGCACGGCCTCGATGTAAAGGCCCGTGCCGCCACAGAGAATGGGCACGGCTCCCCTACCCTGTATAGCCTCGTAGGCGTCGAAGAAGTCCTGCTGATACTGGAAGAGGTTGTACTTCGTGCCAGGCTCGCAGATGTCGATGAGGTGGTAGGGGACGGCGAGGGAGGTGTCGGCGGCCGTGGTGTCGGCGGCCAAACCGCCGACCACAGGAGCGGCGGTATTGTGGCTGGCGGTTTGGCCGCCGGCTTCTACGCGGTAATCCGCGAGGTCCTTGCCCGTGCCGATGTCCATGCGGCGATAGACCTGACGGGAGTCGGCAGAGATGATTTCCGCCCCAATGTGACCATCGACCTGCGGCAACGCTGCCGCAAGGGCTGCCGCCAACGGTGTCTTGCCGCTGGCAGTAGGTCCGAGGATGGTAATCATCTGCTGCATAGTCCTTGCGTCACGGTGGTTATTCTTTCTTAGCGACGACATCCTTGAAGAAGGCGGTAATCTCCTTGCCCTCAGGAACACGGTCGAGCCAAGCCTGACCTTCGGTCTTGCTCAGGTTGCGGCCGTTGAGCGAGCACTCGTCGATTTCGCCCTCGACCTGCAAGCAGTTGAACTTCGCCACCTGTTTGCCACCCTTGAAGGCGATAATCTCCTGTACCCACGCAGGACCGCCGGCAGGACCACCGAGGATGAGGTAGTAGGTGCCGTCCTTTTCGCCACGCGAAGGCCGATAGTTGCGGTTCTCGATGGCTATCAACTGGAACTTGCCGTCAGTGCGGATGAAGAAGGCGCCGTTCTGGTCGTCCTTGTCGCGCATCCATATCCACTCGTTGTCGTAGTCGATGAAGCAATGAGCCCACTTGACGAGCTCGACGTCCTTGTCGCCCATATCGTCGGCAGCATACAGCTTGCGCATCTCGGCAATGTCGCTATTCCAGACGGGCAGCTCCTCGTCGACCAGCGAATGGAAACATTCATACTCGTATTCGATGAGACGCCCGTCGCGCAGATAGATCATGCCGACGCAGAAACTCTCGGGGGCGCCGTGGACGTAGCAGAGCTCGAGGCCCTTAGGACCCTCGAAGGCAGCAACGATGTCGTTGGGGATGTAGCCGTCGGCATCGGCATTCCACGTAGCGCCATACGCTGGGTCGTAGTAGCCCAGCTTTTCAACTTTATAGACCTTGGCGCTATCGATGACCAGTTCCAGAGCGAGGGCAAACTTACGGTCCTCATCGTATGGATCCTTGGGGGCGTTCTTGTATTCGCCCTGGAACTCGATGGTGCCATGAATGTAGCGGTCGCCAATGACGGTAAGCTTCGTCGTACGTGCCGCCTTCATGCCATACTCCTTCTCCATCTTCTTGACGATGTCGGCAGGAAGCGGGGGAATGGAGTCGTAGCCCACGGCACACGACTTCAGGGCGAGCTGTTTGCGCGACTTCAGATAGCTGTCGGTGACGAGGACGGGGCCCCACTGCGGGTCTTCGGCATTCTTATCCTTCGGATTGACGAATTCGAAACGGCCGCAGAGCGCAGGAATCCCCTCGAGGGGATGAATCTCGCCGATGCTGGGCGTATAGCCGTCAGGATCCTTCAGCACCTCATCAACAAAGCGCACCTTCTTGATTTTGTCGCCAACGATGAAATTGGTGTACTGAGCGGCATTGCGACGGAACATCTCCTGAAGTTCCCAACGCTTGTGCAACGACTCAAAGCCGTCGAGCGTGCCACAATCCTCCTTGTATTTATCCGCGTTGGGCTCGTCCAGATTGGCCCAGTAGAGCATGTGCATATACTTGCTGTCGCCACCGATGATATACATGGGCAGCGGCGTGGTGTCGTTCTCCTCGATGATGCTGTCGATGACGGCAGCAAGGGTGTCGTTGGTGTCGGCAGGGGCCGTCTGACCCTTGTTCTTACAACCGACGAATACGGCCATCGCGCAGATGGCAAAAAGGGCGAGTTTCTTCATATCGTTATTCTGAATATTTTGACAGGCCATTATCATTTATGGGTTTGCCGTTTTCGTCGAGCTTCACGGTCTTGGCATAGACGGGACGCATGCCATCCCACGTAAACGAGTGCTGCTTGGGACCGTCATTGCCCCACTCGTCGATGAGCAGCGTCTTGCCCTTGCGCGGCAGGTGACAGAATATCTGGGTGAACTCGCCACGGTCGCCCCAACGGAAACCTGTCAGGATGTCGGGCTCAGGGGTGAGCGTCTTCTTCGCGGCATCGTAGTCGTAGAAGCAGACGAACTCCAGGCAGGGGTCGGTGGGCTTGCCTATGCGGACAGCGAAGAGCTTGTGACCATTGCTACGGTTCCAGAAACAGGCCGACATGTAAGCGCCATCGGTTCCACCATCGTTCACCTCCGTATAGCCGTTCTTGGTGTCGACGGTAACGGTGAGTGCCGTCTCTTTGTCGAGCACGCGCTTGGCGAGGCCCTGTTCCATCGTCTCGCAGATGGCGCCGCCCATCCATGTGGGCCACGTGCGGTTGAAACTCTCGAGCATAATGCCAAGACTGCCGTTGATGACGTTGGTGATGGTCTTGGTGCCCCACCCTTTGTCAATCACGTCGAGCGGACAGCTTTCGAACTCACGGTCCTGTGCGCTGGCACTGATAACGGCCATCACAAATAGTAATAAAAAATACAGATGCTTTTTCATACTTCTTACATCTTACATCTTACCTCTTACATCTTACCTCTTACCTCTCTTAATTTCTGATATTCGTTCTTGCCGAGAAGCCTCCGCGGAGGTCGTCGACGGTGAGTTCCGTCAGTTCCTGCTTGCTGAGATTCGAGCGGCCTGCCAAGCGGTTTGCCTGTTGCTGGATGGCTTTCTCAAAGACGTTACGTGCATAGCGGGCATTACCGAAGTTGCGGTCTTTATGTGCTACGGCATTGTCGAACTGCTCCTTCAGGAAGTCCTCAGCATCGGGAGCCAAAGTGTACTGATTTTTCTTCATATACATCTTGAAGATATCGGTCAGTTCCGCAGGTGAATAGTCAGGGAAGTCGATATAGCGGTTGAAGCGCGACTGGAGTCCAGGGTTGGAGTCGATGAAACGCTGCATCTCGTCCTTATAACCTGCAATGATGACCACCAAGCGATCGCGGTAGTCCTCCATGCGTTTCAGCAACGTCGCGATAGCCTCCGGACCGTAGTCCTGACCGTTATCGCCCTCAGGAACCAGCGCGTAGGCCTCGTCGATGAACAACACGCCGTCGAGGGCTTGCTGGACAACGGTATCGGTCTTGAGCGCCGTCTGACCCATGTATTTGGCGACGAGTCCGCTACGATCGGTCTCGACAGTATGACCTTTCTTCAAGACACCGAGGTCCTTGTAGATGCGGCCTACGATACGTGCAACGGTGGTCTTACCAGTACCTGGCGAGCCGTAGAACACGAGGTGATAGGAGACCTTGGCGGTTTTCAGACCTTGTGCCTCGCGCTGCTTCTGCAGTTTGACGAAGTTGGCCAGCGAGCGCACCTCTTTCTTCACGCTGTTCAGTCCGATGAGCTCGTCGAGTTCCTGATAGGGGTCGCCCTCGAGGGGTTCGTTGACGACGACGGAGTCTTTCTTTTCCGTCTGCTCCGTCTGTGCGGTCTGGGGCTGGTCGTCATCCTTCACTTCCTCGTCGTCGACGAAGATGCCCACGATGACCATCAGAATGACAAAGCCGATGCTGAGGCATCCACAGCCTTTCAGCAGTTTGCCTGCTCCTTGTTTAACGTCATTTGTATCCATATCTTTTATTTTTTCTGGTCGGGACCGAGGTTACGGCTTTGGATACTGGTGTCGAAGGGGTTGGCAAAGAACTCGCAGTTCTGCTTGGCCGCCATGTTGATAGTACCCAGCTTCTCAGTAGGATGATAAATCTTACAATTGTTCATGTAGAACGCCTGGTCGAGATGGAACAGCGGTGCGTCGCCCCAGTTGGCAAACATGCGGCAGTCGGTGAACGTCAGGCCCTCGTTGTTCCAACCCTCGATGAGCTCGTATTGGCGGTTGTTGAAGAAGTCGCAATGCGTGAAATACGTAGCGATGCAATTGCGCATTTGGATGATGCCATAGGTGCAATCGTGGATGTTGGAATTCATCAGCGTGAAGTCCGTCGTTCCCATCAGGTCGAGGCCATAGGTGCCACAACCGTAGAGGTCGCAGTCCTTGATGAGCGTCTGACGACCACCCTTCACACCGATGACGCCACCAGAGCAGTAGCCGCCCTCAGTATGTCCGATGGTGAGGTTGTGGACTTCACAGTTCTCGCAATTGATGAAATAGATGCAGTAGGAGTAACGGGGATCGACCTCGATACTGGAATTCCGCTCACCCTTGATGATCAGGCCCTTCATGTTGAGCAATGCCAGCTGACGACCGTCGGTCTCGCTCTCGCTGACCACCAACGGCGCAAGCCCCGTATAGTCGGAGGCTATCGTCATCCAGCGACGACCGTTAACATTGCGGAAGTACTCTTCACGTTCGAGGACGCGCGAGAGGTTCAGATGCACTCCGGCAGCAATGACAACGGTACGGTTGTTGCCCAACGCGTTGAGGAATTCCTGCTCGTTAGTAACGCTATAGTAATCAGTACCATCCACTTCGTCAGGGCCGCGTCCGTCGTCATCAAGACCACCAGGGAAGTGGCCTTCGTTGAGCTTACGCAGGTCGCTGTTATAGGCTGGTCCACTCGCATAATTGCGATAGCCGCGCACCTCGTCAGGAACGGTCTCCTCGCTCTTGATGAGCTGGATGTTCAACTGTTCGATGACGCTGAGTTTGATGGCATTGTTGTTGGTGCCAGCCTTGTACCACGGCTGACGACCGAAATAGTCCTGCAGGTCCTTCGACTGAAACTTCCAGCCGTGACGTGCGAGAATCTCGTTACGCATCAGGCGCAGTTCATCCTTCGAGAAATTGGCCAGATAGGTGGTGTTCATCAGCCAGTGAGACAACAGTTCGCTGGGATTCCGCTGTTCTGCAGAGCGCTCCTGACCCAGGCAGTTCTCGAGATTATCTGGCGTCAGCGTCATCTTCCACACAGCGTCGCCATTGGGTTTGCGTACGGCAAGGAAATACATGCCGTCCTGACGGACATACTGTACGCGCCAGCCAATCTTCGCACGCAGGGCCTCAGCCTCTACTTCATCACCCGTAAGGATGTACTCACCCTGCTTACCTGCGACCTTCGTCAGGTGGAAACGGAAGCCACCCTCGTGTTCACCGATGCCACTCATCGTGACGTTGTTGCCAACGACTTTAGCAGTATAAAGCACTGAACCGTCCCACCAATTGGAGGCATTCTGAATGGTCTGAGCCTGCACGCCACACAGCGCACAGAGAACCAACATCATTGAAAATAAAAACCTTTTCATCTTGGTTAAGTTTATAATTATTGCATTTTCGCCTGCAAAGTTACGAATAAACGAGGAAAATGCAAAAGGAAAACAAGTTTTTCTTTTCATTTTCGAGTGAAAGTAACTTCTCGCGAAGCGAAAAGTTACGAAAACTCGAGCGAAAAACCAAATAAGATACAAAAAAAATGCCACCCGACAAAGTCGAGTGGCAATTCTTTTCGCTAATAGCTAAAAGCTATTTTATTTCAGTTGACTTCGTCGACTCAAAAACGCGACTCGGCAAACTGAAAGCAAGCTTTCGTTTGCTCTCGCTGCTTATTTGAGTTCAGCGAGGTACTTAATGGTGCGAACCATCTGAGAAGTGTAAGAGTTCTCATTGTCGTACCAAGCAACAACCTGTACGAGAGAGTTGCCATCACCGATCTTAGAAACCATGGTCTGGTTAGCATCGAACAGTGAACCGAACTTCATGCCGATGATGTCGCTAGAAACCAGCTTCTCCTCAGTGTAACCGAAGCTCTCGTTGGTAGCAGCCTTCATGGCAGCGTTGATACCCTCAACAGTTACCTCA
>ONMN01000026.1 GCA_900318885.1 uncultured Prevotellaceae bacterium
ACGGCAGCAGAGTCACGTACCGTTCGGAACCCGTTCTCAACGTCACTAATGGGTTTTGTGCGGTCGCCCTGAGGCAGACGGTAGTTCACCACGAAATAGGCAATGCCCTGCTTGTTCAACCAGTCGGAAGCCATCATTCCCTCATGACTGTTCGACAAGACGGAATAGCCACCTCCCGGCACACCGACAATGGCTTTGCCCGAGGGGTTCTGGGGCAGGAAACATACCATTTCTGCCTTTCCGTCGTCCGTCAGCGGCAACGTAAACTTTCTTGCTGTCTGGGCCTGCACGCTTGTTACACCAGCGAGCAGCGCCAACAATACCAAATTAAATACTCGTTTCATAGTCAATCTATTAATAGTTAGTTATTATTATTCTGAGCGTCGCTCTGCACATAAGCGACAACATATTCCGAGCGAGTGCCAATGCGGAACTTACCGCCCCAGAGACCTATGCCGCTGGTGACGTAATACTGCGTATTGCCGCGTTGATGACGACCGAAAGCACATTCGTAGACATGTTCCGTAATCCACGAAATGGGCCATACCTGCCCGTGATGAGTGTGGCCACTGAACTGGAAATCGACATGCTGCTGCTCAGCCTGTTCCAAATGGTGAGGCTGATGGACAAGCAGGATGCAATATTTCGAGCAGTCGGCCTGCTGCATCAGTTTTCCTATCGGCAGGCGGTGCATATTGGTGCGGTCGTCACGTCCGATGAGGCATAAGTCGCCAACGACGGCACACGAGTCCTGCAACAGCCGGATGCCAGCATCCTTGTAGAACTGGCGGGCACGCGGCTCACCGCTATAGTATTCGTGATTGCCGATACACGCATAGACCGGAGCTTTCAGACGACGGAACTCTTCGTGCATCCGCTGGTCAATGAGCGGACGCATACTGCCGTCGATGATATCCCCGCCAATGAGAATTAGGTCGGGCTCTTCGGCATTCACCAAATCCACCCAACGCGCCAGATCGTCACGACGGTTGTGATAGCCTATGTGCAAATCGCTTATCAGCACCAGTTTCATAGGTTTCGCCATCGGTTTGTTGGTGGTCAGATGCAGTTCTTCGCGATACTTATACTGATAGTGGAGGTAGCCGTAAACGAACAAAGCCACCATGAAGAGCGTGATTCCGCCCGCTGTCCACCAGTTATCGTAAAGCACACTACGTGGCACAAGGCGAATCAGACGGCCTAAATCAAGCAACAGGAACAGCATAAACAGATAGAGCAATACGATGATGCTCGACGTGCCGACCTCGTAGATGCCTACAGCCAACGGCATGGGCATACGGTCAGTAGAACGGAAGATGCCAGCAAACATAAGCAGAAAGGCACCTGTCATCAGCAAGATGACGAGTACCTTCCATATCCATCCTAATGGCAGCAGACACCAGATGTGCCAACTGACATAGGCCAATGCCGACAAAGGCAATAGCGTGAAAACAAGCATCCACATAAGTCTACTGCCCACTGACAGGCATCCGTTAGTATTGTTAAATCTGTTCGATAATCTTAGCGCCTTCCTTCAGAGCCTCCATATTCAGAGGGATGAGGTCGTGGTGACGTTCGGGCAGCGTCTTTTTGAGCGCCTTCTCGACACCCTTGTCACTAACGACGGGAGCCACCTTCAGCAAACCACCGAGCACAATCATGTTGAACACCTTGCCGTTTTTCATCTCGGCAGCCTTGTCCATTGCGTTGATTTCGTAAATGGTGATGTCCTTACGGGTGGGCTTGTTGATGATACCGAAACCGTCGTAGATGAGAATGCCACCGGGCTTGATTTTCGGTTCAAACTTCTCGAGCGAAGGCTGATTCAGCACCACAGCAATGTCATACTTGCTGAGGATGGGCGAAGAGATACGCTCGTCGCTGACGATAACCGTCACATTGGCTGTACCACCACGCTGCTCAGGACCGTAGGCAGGCATCCAAGTCACCTCTTTATCCTCCATCAGTCCACTATAGGCCAGAATCTTACCCATTGAGAGCACGCCCTGACCTCCGAATCCAGAAATAATTATCTCTTTTTTCATATATTCTCTTTTTTATTATCAAGAATTTGAGAATTTAAGAATTTATGATACCTGATCATTCGCTTGCGAAAGTATTCTCTAATTCTTTAATTCTTGATTAAAAATTATTGATTCGTTGTATCTTTGAGGTCGCCTTTGGGATAGAAGGGGAACATGTTCTCCTTCATCCATTCGTTAGCCTTAGCGGGAGTCAGTTTCCAACCGCTGTTACAAGTAGAGACGAACTCCACAAGACTAGAACCCTTGCCAGCCATCGAAGCCTCGAAAGCCTTACGCAGGGCCTTCTTCGCCTTGTTGATGGAAGCCACGCTCTCCACACTCTGACGAGTGACGTAGCAAGTTCCCTCCAAACCAGCAGCGATATCAGCCATCTTCAGAGGATAGCCGTGCAGCTGAGGATCACGACCGTAAGGACAAGTAGAGGTTTTCTGACCAATCAGCGTAGTAGGAGCCATCTGACCACCCGTCATACCATAAATGGCATTGTTGACGAAGATAATCACGATGTTCTCGCCGCGGTTCAGGGCGTGGATGGTCTCACAGGTACCGATACAAGCCAGGTCACCATCACCCTGATAGGTGAACACGAGGCGGTCAGGCCAGCAGCGCTTGATACCCGTAGCCAGTGCGGGCGCACGACCGTGGGCAGCTTCCTGCCAGTCTATATCTATATAATTGTACGCGAAGACGGCACAGCCTACGGGCGATACACCTACGGCCTTGTCTTCCATACCCATCTCTTCGATGACTTCGGCAATGAGCTTATGCACCACACCGTGACTACAGCCTGGGCAATAGTGCATATTGTTGTCGTTCATCAGCGTCGGCTTCTTGCAGACGATGTTCTCTGGTTGAACTATTTGATTTCTATCCATAACCTTACATGACCTTCTTTAAAGCTTCAACAATCTCCTCGGGATCAGGCACGATACCTCCGAGTCTTCCGAACTGTTCTACAGGCACAGCACCGTTCACAGCCAGGCGAACATCCTGTACCATCTGACCAGCATTGATCTCAGCCACGAGGATACCCTTCACCTTCTTCGACAATGCCTCAATCTGCTTGATAGGGAATGGGAACAGTGTGATAGGACGGAACAAACCAACCTTGATACCCTGTTCGCGGGCAATCTCCACAGACTTCTCGGCGATACGGGCGGCACTACCAAATGCTACGATAGCATACTCTGCATCGTCCATCAGCTGCTCTTCAAAGCGAACTTCGTTCTCCTGAATCTTAGCATATTTCTCCTGGAGGGCGATATTACGTTGCTCCATAATCTCAGGCTTCAGCTCGAGCGAGGTAATCACCACACGCTCACGGTTCTTTGGCTTACCAGTAGAAGCCCAAGGACACTGCTTGATTACCTCCTCGTCCGTACGACGGGGCTTGAATGGGGGCAGAACCACCTTCTCCATCATCTGACCGATTACACCGTCGCTCAGAATCATGGCAGGGTTGCGATACTTAAATGCCAGTTCGAATGCCAGGTCAACGAAATCGGCCATCTCCTGTACAGATGATGGAGCCAGCACGATAACCTTATAGTCGCCGTTACCACCACCGCGCGTAGCCTGGAAATAGTCACCCTGCGAAGGTTGGATAGTTCCCAGACCAGGACCGCCACGCTGAACATTGACAAACACACCAGGCACCTCGGCACCAGCCATATAAGTGATACCCTCCTGCATCAGCGCGACACCAGGAGACGAAGAAGAGGTCATCGCACGCTTACCAGCTCCGGCAGCGCCATAGACCATATAAATAGATGCTAGCTCACTCTCAGCCTGCACCACCTGCATACCAGTGGTTTCCCAAGGCTTCAACTCAGCCAGCGTCTCAATCACTTCACTCTGCGGAGTAATAGGATAGCCGAAATAGCCGTCGCATCCGCAACGAATAGCAGCGTGGGCAATTGCCTCGTTGCCTTTCATCAATACAACTTCTTTTTCCATCATCTTACTCCTCCATTTTTTTACGATACACGGTGATACAGCCGTCAGGGCAGACAATGCCGCACGAAGCACAGCCTACACAGGCCTCCTCGTTGACTGCCTCCACATACGGATAACCGTGCAGATTCACTTTGTTGGCCAGTGCGATGACCTTCTGAGGGCAAGCAATGATGCACAACTGACATCCCTTGCAACGCTCAGTATCCACCACAATGGCGCCTTTCATTTTTGCCATAATTTATTGAGTTTAATGCATTAACTTTCGAATCGAGCTGCAAAGGTAGTGCAAATTGAGCAAAAAACCAAGAAAAAACAAACAAATTGTTGCTCTTTCTTGGTTTTTCTTGACCTATCGTTACTTTTTCACGGAGAATCGCCTCATTTCCTTACTTTCTCTTGAAATCGCTGCGTTTCTTTTTGTATCTCTTGACTGAGCTTCAGAATCTTCTCACGCAGTTCGTCAGCTCTTTCCGGATGTGCCATAAGTTCTTTCGAGATTTCCTGCATCTGCTTTTGCAGTCGCTCCATATTCGAACCGATATTTTCTAATTCGACATCACTTCCATTATCCTCCTCACTGGCATCCTCTATCACGACCGTCACATAGCCGTTGGCAGACATATTTGTCACCATACAGTTCTGGCCTTGGCCGTTGCTTCCAAAAAAGTATTTGCCTGGAGTCGTTTTGCCAATGAAGCCATTACGCTTCACCCGGCTCACGATTTCTTCGAAACCGATACCCTCACGCTTCATCACACTAAGCGTAAGCATCGTATCTGTCACGATGATGATATCATCTTCCTTGCTCAGACCTTCAGGCAACAGGTTGGCGTATGCCGACGGCAATTGTCCGCTGGCCAGGATAGCCTCGCCACGGTCTATCGTTTCACGGATATTCTTAGGCATCGACGATTTCCAGTCGTATACCCAGAGGCCGTTCTCGCCAGTTGGTTCGTTATCATCCTCCACGTTTCCGACAGCCTTCACTGGTGCCGACTTCATCATCGGCAGCACGGGCGGTTTGTAGGTGGGCGAGCCTTCCCTCAGTTTGCGGTAGGGATCGTTGACGGTTGAGATGCTATAGCCCATATCCTGCTTGAGCGGCTTCAGAAGCACATCATCACGCAGAATCTTCACATTCTCGCCCTTTACAAAATCATACATCGTCTCAGTATAATCACCATGCTGTCTCAGCAAATCCCAATGGTTGACTTTCTCTTGACTTTTGACATAGATGGTCGGACTATTGCCTAATGCCTTGCCATAGAATCCAAAAGTGTATTTCACTACGGCTGTAAGCTCGGAAACCTGTAGTCTGCTGTCATCGTAGTGCCCATAGTTAAGACCGAACTTACCAGTATGATTTGTCGTAAACTCAAAAACATTCTGTTTCAGACTATTGATGAAAGGCCAACTCATCCTGAGGTGATCTTTATCGACTATTATTTGAAAATCGTAACTTTCATACATCTTTTCGCCTATCCTCGTATCACCTTCCTTGATGTCTTCGACGTCACAGTAAGGTACAAGGTATTTGAAGGGTAGCGGATCGTTTAGCATCACTTTCCGCTTGAATGCTGCGTCAAACTGTCCAACGTTCTCGTGATCTACCCACACTTTCATGTGGCCCTGATACGTGCCGTTGCGACTAATCTCACTGCGGTCTATTTTCTGCAAATCAGCCTGCATGTACCACTTCTGCTTCATGGGAACGCCGAACAGCGTGGCATCCTTGCGTTCTACCGTGGTGTCAACCTCCAGCACCCATTTGCCGTTCTTGAACCGTTCTTTCATCAATTCCGCAATCTTTTGACTCACTGTTATATAGAACGTTTCCTTCAGAATCTGTCGCTGCAACATCTGATTCATCCATTCCTTGCGGTCAAAGATATGGTATTTTTTCGTAAATTCGCCAAGGTCCCAGCCTAGTTTCGCAGCAGAATAAACCATTAAGATGTTTCCAATCGCTTCATTTGAAAATTTCACACCTGCTTCAGGAATAAAATCATCCAACTTGTCCAAGAGTTTACCCTTTCCTTCATCCAGCAAGTAATTGTACATATCATCCCTGCCTTGCTGAATCACCGACTCCATGTCTTCGTTCCCCAGTTTGGCTTTCAGAGTTTGAATAAAATTGCTCAGAAAAGCATAGGAGCTTCCGTAAGGATTAGCATCACTGCGACCTGCCAATTCAATGGCTTTCAGGGCAATTTCGTGCCACTGAGTGGCAGACAACTGCTCATATTCCGACTTTTCATCTTGGATATTGCCCAACATACCGTCGCTAATGTGCATATCGTTCATCACATCGTGCGCTATCTTGGTAATCTCCCTAACCGTCGGATACCCATTGGTATTGTGAATATGTCCTTGAAACCTCACATTACCCATGTAAAACGTGATGGTTGACTCAGGCCAGTAAGGTTCCAGCAGCCTGACCCAGTCCACTTCGCTAGTAGCACCCTGGTCAGCATTGGGATTGGTATAGTTGAAATTATCGTCTTGGGCATTGGCACAAACCGGTAGCATCATCACGCTACAGAAAATCACGGTAGCAACCGTCACCCGTTGCATCAGTCTTTTCATCTTCATGTCCTGTTAATTATTTCGTCTGCAAAAAATCCCTAAACCGACGGCTTAGGGATTAATTATACATTCGAAGGAATTATTTCTTGATAAACTCCACGCGGCGGTTCTTGGCGCGACCTGCATCGGTCTTGTTGTCAGCGACGGGTTCGTGCGAGCCCTTACCGACGGCGCGGAGGTTAAAACCATCGACACCTAAACCTTCGAGAGCTTTTACCACTGCCTCAGCACGCTGTTGCGACAAGGGGTCGTTGACGGCGTCTGAACCCTGATTGTCAGTATGGCCCTGCACCTCGAAACGCACGCTCGCGTTCTTCTTCATATAGTCTGCCACCTTCTGGATTTCCGCCATCGACTCCGGCTTCAGCGTGGCCTTACCTGTCTCAAACAGGATGTTGTTGGTCACAAACTTACCCGTCTCAGCAATGGCCTTCTCAACAGCAGTCATACTCTGCTCATTACGGTCGTAGAGTGCAACGGCACCCTTGGCAATCACGACATTGCGGATAAACGTCATGTTCTTATAATCAAATGGAACTTGGAAGCACAGCCATGTGGGTTGGTTGACACGTGGTAGGTTCACCACACGCTTGTCGTTGAAATATACCTTCAAAGCTCGTTTGTTGAACGACAGTGCCACATGGTTCCAGCCTTTTTTGAAAGCATAGTCGAAACTACCATTCTTGTTTCCATTAAACGTATAACTATGTTCTTGGGTATCACAGACACCATGTTTCAGAACAAAGACTGTCAGGTCACCTGAATCAAATCCCTCGCCAGGAAACTCGGAACGGTCCTTGGTGACGGCAAGAATCATCTTCATATCGTTCAGACCGATACCATCATTGCCAGGAACACTACTAGTAGGCCAATAATAGAAGTCATACTCAATGGTAAATTCCTCTGGCAGATAGGCTCCCTTTTCCTTAATGAACGGCTGTATCTGGGCATTGTCAGTCAGATTGATTGCCTTCACACCACCCAGAGTCTTAGTCTCTACAGTACCTTGGAACAAATCCCACTTAGATGGGAACTCGCCTACCTGCTCTGCAGTCACGTCGTCTTGGAACAAAATAACCGATCCACGCTTGAAGTCAGAGGACGTAGCAGTAGTGGGGTCGGCCTCTTCAGCATCAGCATTCTTTGAATTACTTGACTGGTCGGAACTCTTGCCATCAAGGACGTCGTCCATTGCTTTGTTCGTTTCTTCACTTACCTTGCTGTCAACTTTGTTAGAGACAGCATTCTCAGCGGCATTTACAGCACGATCTTTCAGTCTCTTCAGAAAACCCTGAGCGTCAGCAGTGACTGCGAAAGCCACCATTGCGACGAGCATTAATACTAGTCTTTTCATACGTTATAAGTTTTTTAAGTTAGGTTCATTCGACTTCCGCAGAACGCGTCTTTCTTTCTCCAGAATGCACTAAAATCCGGGAGCGTTTTTAGGCAAGTTTTCTTTACAAAACAGAAATTTATTATTTCTGTGCTTCCGTCATATCGCCCTCAATGTAGAGACGTGTCATTTCTACGGCTCCATTGGTGCGGACGGTGATAGACTTCTTGAAATGACCAGGAAACTTACCTGCACCGTTGTAGGTTACTTTGATTTCGCCCTTCTCGCCAGGCTTCACAGGTTCCTTTGTATACTCAGGAACGGTACAGCCGCACGAAGCAATGGCCTGATTGATAACCAACGGCTGTTCGCCAACATTCTCGAACGCAAACACGCAGGTCACCTTCGGGTTGGACTCAGAGAAACTTCCGAAGTCGTGAGTGGTTTTTTCGAACTTGATTTGTGCGGGCTTCTGCGCCATCGCAACTGTCAGCGTAAAGGCTAACACTATCGTTGTCAATATCAGTTTCTTCATCTTTTCGTTACAGTTTAAAGCGTTAATCTGTGCAAAAGTAAGACTTTTATATTATATATGTATCGTTTTGCACTTGTTTTTTAGTTATTTTAACTTGCAGAGCGGATTAAAATTTGTAGGCAAGCCCCAATGAACTATACTCCTGGAACTGGAAGTAACCCAAGTCATCGTCATAAACATTGGAGTCATCAAAGCGTGGATAGAGGAAAAGGGTTGCGGAAATATACTTCGACACCTTTAACTCAAACTGATTCTCCCACTCCACCAGCGAACGGTTGTACGACGTGTTGGCATAGAGACGCGACTTCCATAGCACCTGATCGGAAATCTTCCACTGGAGATCGGCAGTAAATTGCGAAGCGAAGTCTTCCTTCGAGTGATGTCCCTCGCTAATGCCGTTACGTGTGACGAGCGCTTCACGACCGACGTAGATATAGTTAAACGACAGGGGAAGGAAGTTTAGTGAACCCGTCAGGCGTTTGTTCATTGCCTCGACTTTATACTCCATACCAATACCGACATTGAGTTTGAAGGGGGACATAAAGTCGGAGTAGACAAAAGGATCGTTGGCCTTGTAACCTTGTGCGAACTGGGTATAAGCCAAAAGTTGCAACGTGTAGTACCAGCGCTTGTGAGCCTGCAAACCAAGTTTACTGGTCAGACGAAGCAGGTCGTTATTTGTCTTGAACTTATGGACGGTGTCCGAGCGCGAGGTCTGGAAGCCAAGCTTGGTCTCAAGTTTATTTTCGAACAATACACGATCCTTGTCATTGTAGTTCAGTTCGAGAGTCAGCGCACCGATGGCCGAATAATTCGACTCACCACCTTTATACCAGTTGTCGGAGACATAGTTCTGCATGAATTGCAGAGAACCGTCGAAGATAAATTTCCACCAATTAGGCTTCTTAATCTCTACAGCAATGGGGGTGTCAATGCCAACCTCCTCAGGAACGGGAGCTGCCTTTTCGACAATGTCCACATGCTGGTTCAACTTTTTGTTGACATCATAGCGAATGGAACCAGCCTCCTTGAGTTGACTCTCGTAGGCACTGATGAGGTCTGGACGACGCATATAAAGTGACAGCAAGGTCGCATCGACAGCGTCTGTCACGTCATCGCCTGTCTGAGGTGTAAGCGAAAGTACCTTGTTAGCACCAGAATGATAGAATGTCGCAGGTGCGAAGAGACGGTAGTAGCGTCCGTCATCGCTCTCGGTGCGCAAGGCCTCATTAATACGTTGCACGGAGTCGAGCCGTTGTCGCAAAACACGCAAGGAGTCTTGGTAGCTTTTCACCACTTGGGCTGTATCGGGTACGGCCGCTTTCATATTTTTCCCACGCTGGGCTGACGCACCCGTCGTCAGCAGCACCATCAACAGAATAATATAATACTTGTACTTCATAACTGAGTGCAAAGGTAGATAAAAGTTCGGAAAAAAGCAAAAACTTTTGGTATTTTGCGCTTTTTTTCGTAATTTTGCGCCTTAATTGGGTCAAATAGAAACAAAAACGAATAAAAAATATGAATAGAGACACCATTATCGGCTTCGTGCTGATTGCCGTCGTACTGATAGGATTCAGCTGGTGGAACCAGCCCTCGGCAGAGCAAATTGAGGCCGCACGTATTCAGGACAGCATTGCTGCCGCCCAGCAGGAACTGGCAGCCAAGGCCGAAAAAGCCGCAGCCCTTGCCGCCAAACAGCAAAGCGCCAATGACAGTTCTGCGGTCGGTGGTTCTCCCACCGACACCACTGCCCTCTTCTACTCCGCCCTGACAGGCACTTCGGAGAAGGTGACGCTGAAGAACGACAAACTGGAACTGACGCTCGACACGAAAGGCGGCGTCATCCGCAAGGCTGTCATCAAGGACTTCAACAGCATTGACGGTACAAATAACGTCACACTGTTTGACGCGCAAGACCAGAACCTCGTATTTATGCTGGCTGGCAAGCAGGACAACATCGTGACCAGCGACCTATACTTCACTCCGTCGGAGCAGACGGACAACAGCGTGACAATGACGGCAAAAGCTCAAAACGGTGGAAAGATTGCCTTGAAATACCATTTGGGCAAGGACTATCTGCTGTCGATGTCTATAGAAACGAAAGGCCTAGCCAATGTGTTCGCCCCGTCGTACAAGGAGATGGAAATTGCGTGGACAGACCATTGCCGCCAGCAGGAAAAAGGTTTCTCGTTTGAAAACCGCTATACATCTATATATTATAAGGAGAGCAAAAGCGGCAGTACCGACAAGCTCAGCGACAGTAGCGACAGTGAGGAGGAGACGGAGGAGCAGACAGACTGGATTGCCTTCCGCAACCAGTTCTTCAGCGTTGCACTTATCTCAAAGGACAATTTTGCGACGGGTGCCAAGTTGACAAGCACATTGGACGAGAAGGGTTCGGGATATCTGAAGCATTTCGACGCCCGCATGAAGACGGCTTTCGACCCCACAGGCACAAAGCCCTCGGAGTTTGAGATGTATATTGGCCCCAACAATTTCCGACTGATTCAGGACGTCGAGCAGCAGAGTGCATTCGGCAAGGACCTCGATCTGGAACAGCTCGTTGATTTAGGCTGGTGGCTGTTGCGCTATATCAACCGCTGGTTCACGCTATACGTGTTCGACTGGCTGACAGGATTCGGACTGAACATGGGTATCGTACTGATTCTTATCACAATACTGCTGAAGGTTATTACGTTCCCTATGGTAAAGAAGAGCTATATGTCCAGCGCAAAGATGCGCGTGCTGAAGCCGAAATTCGAAGAGGCTACCAAACAGTACGACAAGCCTGAGGACCAGATGAAGAAACAACAGGAGATGATGTCGCTCTACTCAAAATACGGCGTTTCGCCCCTAAGCGGCTGTCTGCCGATGTTGATTCAAATGCCTATCTGGCTGGCCATGTTCTTCTTCGTGCCGAACGCTATCCAACTGCGCGGCGAGAGCTTCCTTTGGATGAGCGACCTGTCGACGTACGACCCCATCATTGAGTGGGGCAAAAACATTTGGGGCATTGGAGACCACTTGTCGCTGACGTGTATCCTGTTCTGCGGTGCACAACTGGTCTACACGTGGTTCTCCATGCAGCAACAAAAAGATCAGATGGTAGGCGCACAGGCCGACCAGATGAAAATGATGCAGTGGATGATGTACATCATGCCGCTGATGTTCTTCTTCATCTTCAACGACTACTCGTCAGGCCTGAACTTCTACTATTTCATCTCGCTGTTTATGTCGGCAGCCATCATGTACACATTGCGCAAGACCACAGACGACGCGAAGTTGCTGGCCATTCTGGAGGCTAACTATCAGGCCAACAAGAACAATCCCAAGAAGCAGTCGGGACTGGCTGCCCGCCTGGAGGCCATGCAGAAGCAGGCTGACGCTATGCGCCAGCAGCAACAGCAGCGCAAGAAATAGTTCGTAATAACGTTATATCGTAATAACGAAGAAGAAAAGATGAAGATTGGATTCGATAACGAGAAGTATCTGAAGATACAGTCGGAGCACATTCGCGAGCGTATTGCGCAGTTCGACGGAAAACTGTATCTGGAGTTAGGCGGCAAACTGTTCGATGACCATCACGCGTCACGCGTACTGCCAGGATTCAAGCCCGACTCGAAGCTGAGGATGTTTGCACAACTGCGCGACGAACTGGAAATCGTCATTGTCGTCAGCGCCGAGGATATTGAGAAGAACAAGGTTCGTGCCGACCTAGGTATTACCTACGACGAGGATGTGTTGCGATTGCGCGATGAGTTTATGGAGCGCGACTTCATGGTGGGGTCGGTGGTTATCACGCACTACAACGGCCAGCACGCGGCTGACCAGTTCCGTCACCGTCTGGAACGTATGGGCATCAAGTCGTATGTGCATTACCTGATTGACGGCTATCCGCATAGCGTCGAGCTCATTGCCAGCGACGAGGGCTTCGGCAAGAATGACTACGTAGAGACATCGCGACAGTTGGTTATCATCACGGCACCTGGACCGGGAAGCGGTAAGATGGCGGTATGTCTGTCGCAGCTGTACAACGAAAACAAGCGCGGTATCCGTGCTGGTTATGCGAAGTTTGAGACATTCCCCGTGTGGAACCTGCCGCTGAAACATCCTGTAAACATTGCTTACGAGGCAGCTACGGCCGATCTGAACGACGTCAACATGATTGACCCGTTCCACCTTGAAGCCTACGGCAAGACAGCTATCAATTACAATCGTGACATCGAGATATTCCCCGTACTTAATGCGTTGTTTGAAGGCATCTACGGCGAGAATCCGTATAAGAGCCCCACGGATATGGGTGTCAACATGGTGGGATTCTGCATCTCGGACGACGAGGTGTGCTGCAACGCCAGCCGCGACGAAATCATCCGCCGCTACTACACGGCAACGAACAAAATGGCTGACGGCGTTGACAACGAGCGCGAGGTGAACAAGATTCTGATGCTGTTCAATCAGGCAAAAATATCGACGGCCTATCGTCGCGTGACGGTTGCCGCGCAAGCCAAGCAGGAATTGTCAGGCCACACGTCGTCGGCAATGGAACTGGAGGACGGCACCATCATCACCGCCAAGAGTTCTCCCCTACTCGGCTGTTCGGCAGCATTGTTGTTGAATGCAACGAAGCATCTGGCGGGCATTGACCACGAGGCAAAGCTCATTCCGCAGAGTCTCATCGAACCGATTCAGAAGACGAAGATTGAATATCTGGGTGGCAAGAATCCGCGCTTGCATACTGACGAGGTATTGGTTGCTCTCTCTGTGCTGTCGAAGGACGATGAGCAATGCCGTCAGGCGTTAGCCCAGCTACCTCGTCTGAAAGGTTGTCAGGTTCACTCAACGGTAATGCTTTCTGAAGTCGACCGAAAAATTTTCAAGAAGCTCGGTTGCGGCCTTACCTGCGATCCCGTCAAGAAAAAATAGTCGTAATAACGTTATCACGGAATTACGGTCTAACGGTCTAACGAAAAATGAAGGGAACCATCATCAAGGCTCCCTTCTTTTATTACTTCAATTCTTTTTCAAAGAACGTGATGCATTGCCGGAATAAATGGTTCCGCGTGTTTCCTCCGTAAATGCTGTGATTACGGTTGGTGTACACCAGCTGGCGGAAATCCTTATCGGCCTGCACCAGCGCCTCCGTATATTCGGCAGTATTGCGGAAGTGCACATTATCGTCCGCCATTCCGTGAACCAGCAATAGTGTGCCGTGCAGTTTTTCAGCACGGGTAATAGGACAGTCGTAATAACCTACCGGATTCTCCTTCGGTGTACGCATAAAGCGCTCGGTATAGATAGTGTCGTAATAGCGCCAAGAGGTCGGAGGGGCAATGGCAATTCCCGCACGGAACACTTCACGGCCTTCGGACATAGCCATCAGCGTGTTGAAACCGCCAAAGCTCCAGCCCCAAATGGCAATACGCTCTTTGTCGACATAGGATTGCTGACCCAACCACAGCGCCGCTTCTACTTGGTCCTTTGCCTCCAGCTGACCTAACTGCTGGTAAGTGCATTTCTCGAATGCTGCTCCGCGTCCGCCTGTGCCGCGATTGTCGACACAGACACAGACGAACCCCTGCTGACATAGATACTGCTCTAGAATAGCACCCTGACCATTCATTCCAATATTCCAACGGTCAGCGACCTGCTGGTTACCAGGGCCGCCATACTGGTACATAATGACGGGATAACGCTTCGAAGCGTTGAAATCGGCAGGCTTCACCATCCACGCATTCAGTTCTACGCCCTCGCTGGTCTTAATCGTGAGCAGCTCGGTTTTGCCGAGTTGATAACCCTTCAGTTTCTCACACAGCGCCTTATTATCAATCAGCGTCATCAACTCCTTGCCGGTATTACTGCAAAGCGAATACACTGGCGGGGTGTCGATATTGCTCCACGTATGGATAAAGTACTTGTAATCGGTACTGAAGATGGCAGTATTCCAACCGGCCTTCGGTGTCAGACACTCACGCTTACCATTTTGGTGAACAACCCACACGCGCTGGTCGGTAGCACCATTCTCGTGAGAGGCGAAGTAGGTGTCGCCGGTCTTCTCATCATAACCATAGACGTCGCTGACCTCGTAGTTGCCGTCGTCAACCTGACGCAGCAACTGGCCATTATGATTATACAGATAGAGGTGCATCCAGCCCGTGCGGTCGCTGGGTACGAGGATGTGGCGCTCAGTAATCTGAATACCATCCATCGCTTCTTCGCGGACATACTTATCGACCTTCTCTTCAATGACCTGCTTACACACCGTCGACAGCGGGTTACACATAAAGATACGCAGACAGTCTTGATGGCGGTTCAGCGTATAGACGGCAACTTGCTGGGGCTGACTGGTCGGCAATAAACGGGGGATATAGTCGTCGGCATCCAGCGGCAACTGCAACTGGCGCGTCTGACGGCTGCTGATGTCGAAACTCCAAACAGTACAGGCTGAATTCTGCTCACCTGCAATCGGATACTTGTAGGTATATGAACCAGGATAGTCGGCAAACTCCTGACGCTCTGGCTTCAGTCCCTTGAACATTGGCATAGAGAATTCCTTCACGTTCTTCTCGTCGTAGCGCACCCAAACCAGCTGCTTGCTGTCGGCAGTGAATACCATCGAACGGGCAAGACTGAACTCCTCCTCATACACCCAGTCGGGAATGCCGTTGATGACTTCATTACGCTTGCCGTCCTTCGTAATCTGTACTTCTGCGTTATCGTATAACAACTTGACTATGAAGATGTTATTATCTCTGACAAAAGCAATCTGCAAACCATCAGGAGAGAACAGCGGAGCCTGCTGTGGACCGTTCTCCGACAAAGGTTCCATGCGGTTGTTCCTCACCGTATAGATATAATAGGTGGCCGTAAACGAACGACGATAGATACGCTCACTTGCCGTCTGAATCAACAGGCGCTGACCGTCAGGACTGACAATATAACCTTCTACATTGTCTATCTTCGCCCCTTTAGCATTCTTGGCGTCAAACAGCACACCAACTTGCTTACCCGTCTTAAACGAATACTGCTCAATACGCTGACCGTCACTGCTCAACTGGGCATACGTCTCTCCGTCACTCAGCGGCTTTACGGCAGCCATTGACTCACCACGAAACTCACCCTTCGTAATGTCCTTCAACTCTAACTGATTTGCTGCAGGAACCATCACTGCCAACAACAGCATCAATGCTGCAAAACCGATTCTTCTCATATCTGATAAACTAATTTTGGTGCAAATTTAATGCAAATCGAGCGAACTGCCAAGAAAATTTAATAAAAAAAATAAGTTCCCCCATTACACATGAGGGAACTTTATTATATAATTTTCGACCACACCTTATCTTATAAGTTAGGCAATGCTAACCACTTCACATAGCAGAAATCCTGACGATGAGGCAAGTGCTTGTTCTTCGGATACATGCGGACAGCCGACTTATACTGACCAGACTGCTTAGGCGAATGGACAGTCTCGAAGGTGTAATTGTTACCCTCGTGACCCACCATCTTCAACGGCTCGATAGAGAATATATGCTCGTTGCCATCCTTGTCTATAGCAACATTAACTTTCTCCAAAGCAACGGCGTCGTCGAGACCCTGCTCGTTGATGACATAGCGCAGCGTATACTCAACGCCAGTTTCATGGAGACCAGACTGAGGAGCGGTTGACTCGCAGCTGACGACATTGATGGCATCCCAACGCTCGGCAACGGCCTCTTTCCACTGAGCAATCTCCTTGGCCAGACGATAATCGTTCTTCGCAAGTTCCTTGAAACGTTTAGCCTGTTTCTCGTAGAACTTCGAATAGTAGTCATCCAACTGACGCTTCATCGTGTAGTGAGGAGCAATCGTGGCTATCGAATTCTTGATGACCTTGATCCAACCCTTCGAGATGCCGGTCTTCTTATCCTTATGATAATAGAGAGGAATGATCTCGTTCTCCAGCAAGCTGTAGATGGTAGCGGCGTCGAGCTGATCCTGATAGCCCTGGTTCTGGTAGGTACGCTTCTCGGTGAGTGCCCAGCCGGCACCTTCGCGATAGCCTTCCAGCCACCAACCGTCCTTGACGGAGAGGTTGACAACACCGTTCATCTCAGCCTTCTCGCCAGATGTACCTGAAGCTTCCAAAGGACGTGTCGGAGTGTTCATCCAGATGTCGACACCCGATACGAGGCGGCGAGCCAGCAGGAAGTCGTAGTCCTCGAGGAAGATCACCTTGCCCTGGAACTCCTCACGCTGAGAGATTTCGAAGATTCTCTTAATCAAGCCCTGGCCAGCACCATCGGCGGGGTGAGCCTTACCTGCGAACAGGAAGACAACAGGACGCTCGGGATTATTGACAATACGTGAAAGACGATCCAAATCAGTAAACAGCAGGTGAGCACGCTTGTAAGTAGCAAAACGACGGCAGAAGCCGATAACCAAAGCGTTGGGGTTGAAGCGTTCAACCAATTTTACAACACGTGCAGGATCACCCTGATTCTTGAGCCACGTCTCCTGGAATTGTACCTTGATATATTCGAAAAGCTTAGCCTTCAAAGCCTGGCGCGTAGCCCAGATTTCCTCATCGGGACAATCGTAGATGCCGTGCCAAATCTGCTCGTTCGACTGGTCGTGCAGGAAGTTCTTGTCGAAGTACTTGGCATATACGCTGAGCCACTCTGCAGCAGCCCATGTGGGGAAGTGAACACCGTTGGTGACGTAACCGACATGGTTTTCCTCAGGATAGTAACCTGCCCAGATGTTAGCAAACATCTTTTTAGAAACCTCACCGTGGAGCCAGCTTACGCCATTGACCTCCTGACAAGTGTTGCAGGCGAAGGTAGACATACAGAACTTCTCACCTTTATCGTCGGGATTGGTACGACCCATGCCGATAAACTCGTCCCAAGTGATGCCGAGCTTAGCGGGATAGCCACCCATGTACTTACCGAAGAGACCTTCTTCAAAGTAGTCGTGACCTGCTGGAACCGGAGTATGAACGGTATAGAGACCACTGGCACGAACCAGCTCCAGAGCCTGGTTAAAGGTCAGTCCTTCCTCCTCGATGTAGTCGCACAGACGCTGCAGGTTGCAGAGTGCTGCATGGCCCTCGTTGCAATGATAGACATCCTTCTTGATGCCCAACTTCTTCAGCAGCAGCATACCACCGATACCGAGCAGAATTTCCTGCTTCAGTCGGTTCTCCCAGTCACCACCATAGAGGCTGTGAGTGATAGGCTTGTCGAACTCAGAGTTCATCTCGTTGTCAGTGTCCAGCAGATAGAGCTTCACACGACCAACGTTGACACGCCATACATAAGCGTGAACCATATAGTTTGTATAGGGCACGTCAATCACCAGTGGGTTGCCGTCCTTGTCGAGCTGGCGCTCAATGGGCAGCGAACCGAAGTTCTGAGTCTCGTAGTTGGCAATCTGCTGTCCGTCCATAGACAGGCTTTGGGTGAAATAGCCGAAACGATACAGGAAACCAACAGCACACATATCGACGTTAGAGTCGGAAGCTTCCTTCACATAGTCACCAGCCAACATACCCAGACCACCAGAATAGATTTTCAGGGCCGAGTGAATGCCATATTCCATACAGAAGTAAGCGACTGACGGACGCTTGGTATCGGGCTTCACGTCCATATACTTACGGAACTGGGTATAAACGTCCTTGATACGCTTCATCAGAGCCTTGTCTTTCAGGATTTGCTCCTTGCGTTCAAAGGTCAGACGCTCGAGCAGCATCACGGGATTGTGCTTTACGTCGTGGTAAATCTCAGGATCAAGGTCACGGAACAGGTCACGTGCCTCAAAATTCCATACCCACCACATGTTGTGGGCAATCTCATCCAAACACTTCAGTTGCTCGGGAAGGCTCGACTTCACAGTCAGAATCTTCCACTGAGGAGCATTTGCATAATCAGCTTTAATTTTCATAACGGTTACTATAAAGTTTTGTTCTTATCTTATTTGTTTATTCTCTCATTTGCTTTGCGCAGGGCAATGTCGTAAGCCTCATGATAGTAAGCGATAAACTCACTCCAAAGGGCTTTCTTCGACAGCGCCTCGGCATGTTTGCGGCATTCGTCGACCTCCTTCTGCGACATGGCCGAGAAGGCTGCAACGGTATCCTTGATGGCGTCAGCTACCTCAGAATAGTTGTAGTCTGTGCGATGGATGACCTTCACACCGTCCTTCAGCTCACCATAGTGACCGAACACCTTGTTGGCCCAAAGTCCAAAGCCCGCAAGGTCGGTAGTGACGCAGGGCACCTTGAAAGCAACAGCCTCCAATGGTGTGTACCCCCAAGGCTCGTAGTAAGAAGGATAGATGCAGAGATCGTTGCCCAGCACCACATCGTAGTAGGTCATATTGAGAATGCCATCAGTACCGTCGAGATAGCACGGCAGGAAGATGACCTTGACGTTGTCCTCTTTGCGGTTGTGCATGTCGTAGTACTTCATCATACCCAGTACGTTATCGTGACTCATGTTGTGGAGCCAATGAGTCAGCATGGGGACTTCGAGGGGCTCTGTGTATTTCTTGTTTTCAAGAAGACGTTCTTGTAAATCCTTACGAGGTTCACCGACCCAACCAGGAACTTCGATGAAGGCGACAACCTTTTTCTTTAAGTTGCGGTCGCGCAACAGGCGGTTCATGGCCTCTACGAAAACGTCGATACCCTTGTTGCGGAACTCGTAGCGGCCAGAGGTCGACACAATCAATGTGTCGTCGCCAAGCTGTTCGCCCAACAGAGCGTTAGCAACCTCTAACAGACGCTTGCGGGCAGCCTTGCGCTTGCTGTTAAATACAGCCCCCTTGGGTACAAAACTATTGTCGAAGCCATTGGGTAACACCACATCAACGGGCTTATCTAAAAGTTCCTTACACTCGTTGGCGGTAATATCACTGACGGTAGTAAAACAATCCACATGCCAAGCGGTCTGCTTTTCAATGGAATGTTTCGACTCCATATTCAACTCACCGGCCATCTGATCACCATTATAAGCGAAAAGATAGTCGTAGAGAGGTTTCATGTTGCCAGCTATCGAACGTCCGATGCTGGTGGCGTGGGTCGTAAAGACGGTACCAATCTGAGGCAGTTTGTTGTTGATGTAGAGTGCACCCAGACCGCACATCCATTCGTTGGCATGATAAATAACCTTGGTATCTTTGTTGAACGTTGAACGTTGAACATTGAACGTATACAGGCTCTCTACTACCAGTCCGGCAGCATACGAGAACATCGAAGCCTCGTCGTAGTCGCCGTATGCGTGCAGCGAATCAACCCTGTAGTGTTCCCACAACCAAGTGTAAATATCGTTCTTTTGTTCGAAAAAAGGAACAAAGTCAACCAAAATGGCTATCGGCTCGCCAGGAACGGTCCAACGCCCTATCCTGACCTTCAATGCTGGTAATCCTTGCTCATTATTACCTTCTTTTGCAGCCCATTGCCACTCTGCAAAGATAGAGTTGTCCTCCTTGAAATAGGGACATTCCTTTTCCTTCCAACAGTCAGGACCAATAAAGATAATATGGTCCTTCATTTCCTCCTGTAACGTCTTCGCACGAGAAGAAAGTACAGTGTAGATACCACCTACTTTGTTACAAACCTCCCAACTCGATTCGAAGATGTAATCAGGCTTAAAATATTCTTTTGCCATATTAATATATGTATTTGTGCGGCAAAGATAATTAAAAAAAACTAAAAACTATAGGCTTTTCGCATTTATTTTTCTATAAATCAGCATTTTATTGATTTAGATTTAGTAACTTTGGCGCACAAAAAAGACAAAATGTAAAAAATGTTATGAAGAAAATAATTCTACTTACTATACTGCAAATGTGCTTTACAATGCTTTTTGCTCAGAAGGAAGACAAGTCTTTTCGCGCGTACCTATATAATAATGAATATAGTGTCTACCTCCGCATCAACTTATACGATCAGGACGTCGAGGTGCCCGGACAGTCGCTCTATGGTAAGTTGCCGGGATATCTGGGCAAGGAACACAACTCGTTCTGCTGGGTCATCACCTCCTGCAAGGTGAAAAACGAGGAGAAGGCCGAACTGCAACTCATCAACGACTTTGGTAGCGAGGACCTGACGGCAACACTGACGCGCGTGAACGATTCTCTCTATGTCTTCCGTCAGGAGGCAGGTAGCACTCTCAAGGTTCCCAAGAACGGCAAATGGCAGAAACTGCCCAAAAGATTTGTACTGAAACGAAGAAAGTAGGATATCCTTCAGACATCAGCCATCGTTACCGTCATTCTCTGACATTTATTCATATAAATAGAACATGCGCTGCATCTCCTGCCACTTCTCGTCGCTGGTGGCACCGGGCTTGCACTGCTGGAACATAGCCATGTAGTCTTCCCACTCCTGTTGACGCGGCAGTGTGGCCAGACGTGCCATTGCCGAGTCCCAATCGAAGTCCAACGGTGTCTCCACAATCATCACCAGTTGCGTGCCCAGGATGAATATCTGCATATCCAGTATACCCACCTGACGTATGCCTTCCAGTATTTCCGGCCACGCCTCACTACGGCTATGCCTGCGCTGATATTCTGCAATCAGCTTTGGGTCGTCCTTCAACTCCATTGTCTGTACATAGCGTTTCACCGCCTGTCCATATTCCTTTACGCTGTATCCTTCCATATTATTACGCTTTTAGTTTATCAAACTCAACAGACCTTTCCACAAGTCCTTTGATATGAGATTTTATATGCTTGTCTGTTGTATTGAAATATTCGTATTCAAATAACTCATACGTTTCATATGTTTCTGTTCGTTCGGTAAGTACGGCAATATATGCTACTTGAAAATAAGGCTCTTCTTTTTTATAATTTTCAATGGATTCAGCAACTATTTTAGGAGGGTCAATACCGCTCTCATAATTGTTACCTAATACGTTTTACCAATCTTGCCGGTTCATTGCGGCGGTCCCATATATCGACTATCCATATCGTTGTCTTGGTCACGTAATAGATAAGGTTATAGTTCGTATTAAGTGAGATAGACCGATACTTATACTGGCGGTCAGCCAAAAGCATTTCCGGGTGTCCTACCTCAGGATGCTTAAGCAATGTCTCGCCACGGTCGTTAACACGCTTAATGAATTTTTCGGCTGATCGTGGTCCAGCATATTCTGCAAAGACAGACACAATCCTTAGGAATTCTTCGCGAGCCTGCTTAGTAAACTGCAGTTTCATAGCGACTCACGATAGACTGAGCGTCCGACATCACTTGTTCCCACGAGAAACCTATGCCCTCGTTGATTTCCTGCTCGGCCTGGTCAATACGAGCATTCATCTCCTCCAGATTGCTGGGACCGACAAGCGGCATTCCAGGCCAATTGTCTATGTCATATCCTAAGGTAGATACATCGGCACGCATCGCAGCCCCAACAGGTTCTGCAGCCATATCTGTAGATTGCTCTATGTCCTTCTTTTCTTCGCTCATAGGTTTCTGTTTTTTCATTTCACGCTGCAAATTTAGGAATTATTTTTCAGATTTCCAAATTTTGGAGCAGCGAACGCAAAGAAATGCTTGCATTTCGTTTGCTGAGTCGCGACAAAATTCGCCTAAAGAGCAATTTTTTCCCTACTTTTTTATCCTTTGTGTCAGGGGACTGTCCCCTGACATAGGAGGGACTGGTACCTGTCATACCACTCACAAGAATAAAATTCGAGTCCACCAAACGATGAGCCCGAATTTTGCTTATTTAACGGACTCGCCTACCCTTTCATCAGCTGCACCTTCTTGCGGTTGGCATCCCAGGCGTCGCGGGCGGCAAAGTGTACCCACCAAACATTGTTCACATGTTCCACAAGCAGCTCGTCAAAATCACCATTATGCAATTGATGGTTACACATGGCCATGGCCGAGACATAAAGGATGGTCTGAGCCATCTGCATGGCATCGTCATGCGACTTGCAACGGATGTCAACGGCACAGGCTTTACGGTGGTTTGACGACGGTGCTCCACCCACTGCTTTGTTCAGCTCGTAGCAGCGATAACCGCTGTTGATGACAATGGGTTTGCCCCACACTTTCCTGATAGCCTCCAGCCAGCGAGCCATATAGGCAATGTTATCTTCAAACTTTTCACCCTCCAGCCAGTTCTTATCGGCATATTCACGGTGATTGGTCTTCACAAACTCCGAATACTTGAAGTGTTCAGACACTTGATAATCCTCTTTCTTTTTCATCTGTCATTTGTCATTTGTCAGTAATTCTGCGATAAGTACCATTCTCAAAATCCTCGATGTAGCCCCTCGATTTCCACTGGCTCAGCACGTTCCTGACCTTCTTCTCGTCGGGTTCCTTGCCGCTCTCGGTATAGACGCGCAGCACTTCGTCGAAGGTGAAGACGCCCTGTTCGTTGACCACCACCTTGTCCAGCAGAGGCTGTGGACCTGGCTTGTCCATTTTGACGCTCCGCGTGGCATCGTTGATGTCGTCGGCAAACAGTTTGTACTTCATGTAGAGGTCTACCTGCATCGACCAGCGACAGTATGCCTCTATCTCAGATTCCCACACCATGCCATTGGCGGCGTAGATCAGGCAGGCACGTCTGAATGCTGCCACAAGACTTCTGTGCGAGAGGGTGTCGAGAACGCGGTCCTGTGTCTTCGACGTGAACTCGTCTATCTCGGCCTTCAACTTCTCGGTCATCTTCTGTGCCTGCTTACACACGACGGTTCCCGTAGCCTTCTTCAGATTCTCGATGAAGGGCTGGATGGAGTCGTCGTACTTCTTGTCGTAGCTGCCAAAAACGGGGATGGGCGCGCCAATCTCCACTTGAGGAATGCCGCCGATGGTGATACGCGAAACGGGGCCTTCGCCGTGGATGTAGCGGAAGTACTTTTTCAACTTAGGCTCGGTAGTGTCGGCCAGCCAGTTAAGGCGCAGACAACCGTCGGCATTCACACTTTGGGCTCCCACGCGGTCCTGACCGAAGTCGTTCTCCTCGTCGTCCACCAGTTTCATGATGCTGAACGAGTTGGAACGTCCCTTCTGACCTTCTACGCGGTCCCAGTCCTCAAGCTCGTTCAATTTCAGGAAGAGGAACGAACCCTGGGCATCCTCCATGGCCTGACCCAGTCGTGGACGGGTGATGTCCGGATGCAACCACTGGATGATGAGGTCGCTGGGACGTTGCGGCTTGTCAGCGTCGTTGCGGGCACTATTGTACTTCTCGTTGAAATCCTTCAGCCGCTTGCGATTGCGCTTGTCGTTGGCCTTTATCTCGGCCATGATGCGCTTCGTTGGCAGTGTGATACACTCTTTGCCGCCGCCCTCCGTGGCCACCAGCAGGGTGTTCATGCGGAGCTCACGCGTACGACCGTCGATGTAGACGAAGCGCAGGTTGCGCGGATAGACCGAGTAAGGCACGGGAATAGCCTGAGCTACAGTGCCTTTCAGCAGGTCAGGCGTTCGCGAGATGCTTACTTCAATCAACTTGGGCAACGCCGCTGGCAGTGCCGGCAGCTGCTCGCTGGCAAATACCTCTGCCCACGACAGCGGCTTCGATTTCTTTACTGGCTGCTTCTTCAGGGCAGCGCTCTTCTTGGTGGTCTTAACGACCTTCTTGGTTACTTTCTTCATTTTTTTAAATACTATTTAGTGATTACTATGATATTTCTTTGCGACTGCACTGATGTCTACGCCTGCCTCGCGGGCCATATGGTAGAACGTGGCGATACTGGTACGGCCGTCAGTCTTGCGCAGACATTCCTGCCACTTGCGTTCGCAGTCACTCATGCGGTACTTCGTCGAGTGGGCACAAAGCATGTGGTAGAGGTCACGACCGTCGCTGCCAAGTCCGTTGGCCAAGGCAAAGCCCAGACGAACGTAGTCGATGTAGTCCTCGGCAATGTTGGCATTTCTGTCAATCAGCGCGCGGGCTACGGCCGTGGCCTTGGCCAGCTCCTCCGCATGGGAGAGAGGCTGGCAGGCCGTGGGCTGTTGGCTGGGAGTGGCTACAGGCTGCGCGTTCTTGCTACCGTCCTGTTGTCCTGCCCAAGCCAGAGGGTCAAATCCATGTGTATCCATTTCTCTAACTGTCATTTGTCAACTGTCAATAGGGTTGGATTCACGTAGATCTCAGGATCGAAACAGAGGAAACAGGCGCGCGACTCGTTGCGGACCGACGGGTCAGCCTGCTTGGGATCGAGACCATAGGCGGGTGACATCAGGTAGTTTCTGACAGCGTCGAACCACTGGCGATGGCCACACTTCGCGAGGTCAATTCTGATGAACCATTTCAGACCGTCACCCGAGGGAGAACGGAACGCCATTAGCGTCTCAAAATAGCTGTCGGCTATCAGTCGGCGCTTCAAGTCGTCTACATCCTCCAAGTGATCTAAGTCCATGCAGAGTACACTAGAATGCTTGACCAACGACTGGTCGTTGCAATAGCTGAACACCCCGGCAGGCGTTACGTAAGGGAAATGACTGCCCTTATAGCGGCGTCCTTCAGTCTCGTCGGCAATCTGCCGCAGAGCCAATGTCTGCGTCTCCAGCCAAGGGCTCTTGATGGCGTTCGCCACCTCTGCGAGTGTAACGATCCGCTGCGGCACCTTGTTCGTAATCGGCGCACAGAAAAACGACATTTCAAACTTCTTTTCCATAGTTCAGTCCCCCCCGTTAGAGTTTCACATTGTTCAGTAGTTCCAGAGCCTCATGCATCATGGTCTCCTTCACGTCCAGTCCCTCGCGCTTAAAGACCTTCAGCGTCAGCTGAATAGCCTCGTCCCTCGTGGCCGAGATACGTCCGTGAGCCGCCTTGCGCAGCAAGACTGATTTCGCTCTGACGCGTGGCTTGTTAGGTACATAGTAGAATGCCACGTTACGCAGCATCTGCAACTGCCCATGTGTCAGGCTACCTTGTTCCAATACCTGTGCGAACTCGTCGTCCGGCAGGAACTGAATGTCACTAACTCTGTTGTTGTCAAGTGTTACGGCTACTTGACCACCGATAATTAATGTCTTGTTCATTTTTTTTCTTTTTTAGACATTAAACATATTGAGTTAACCACACTATCATGAGTCATGTGGGAAGGTTTGCTTCCAGACAGGTACAACTACGAAAATGCACCTCGAAGCCTTAACTTCACGGTGCAAAGGTAAGGCAAAAAAATGAAAGCTAAATGAATAGTTTTAGTTTTGAAAATGCCCTTAAACAGGTCTTTCTACAACATGTTTTGACCCTTAACCATCGTTTTGACCCAATGGTTCAGAATACCGAACGAGTTTTGACCCTTTATGCGTCTTTAGGGGTCAAAACTAATAACAGACTTTTGACCCTTTGACGGGAAAACAGGGGTCAAAACAAAAGACTGACGCCTAAAGACGCCAGCCTGTATAACCTGGAAAAAATCAAAATTTCCGTTCTATTTCGTAGCCTTTTCTTCCAAATCGTCGATGAATGCATCAATTCGGCGGTTAAAAGCCTGTTGTTGCGCTGCATCCTCTGATGCCGTCAATGCAGCCAGTTTCCTCTTTTCCGCCATCACGGCACTCATCTTGACAACCTCGATTTTACCTTTACAACGTTTGGTGATGTAATTTAGTATGGCATCGTTCTTGGTGCCGTTCCATCCGCACCAGTACAGTAGTCGCATGACGAAATAACCTTTCAGCATGCCCTTCCAACCAATGACACCATCTATCTCCTCAGATAATTCCAAGATGTGATCTAACAACAGACGAAGCCTTTTCACCTTCGTCTCGTTATCTAGCCCCCAAATCAGCGATTCCTCTTTGGTCAGTTCGGCTTTCTTACCCTCGTGAATGGCCACGCAGGCACAATTGAGGTTAAACCGCTCACGGTTGAAGCTATGAAACAAACTGGCAATAAGCTTTTTGCTGTCTTCCGCTTCTTCCAGAGCTTTGACAAAGTCGTTGTCCAAATCAGGACGCTGGCTTTCAATCATCTTGATGAACAGTCTGCTATCACTCACCGAGCGGTAGTAATTGTCTATATAGATTGGATAGGCCGTCTCAGGATCTTGGCTGATGGCGATTTCGTCTTCAATCATCTTCACGGCAATGTCGATACATTTTTGGGCATCTTCCAGAAACGAGTTCAACTCCTGTAGAAGATCCTGAGCACTCTGGTCCTTATAGGTGTCCCAGCCAAAAAGATCCTGCATGTATGGACCTGTATATAGTGGCGTATTGTCCATGATAGACACCTCTTTCTTGTTCTTGCCTTTGTTGCGGAATTCAGCCACAATCTTCTTCAGTCCGCTCAACGTACTGCTCATCCTGCTCACCACCTCCTGCGCCGTGGTAATATATCGTTTGTGGTTGGTGGGATATTCCTTGTTGTATGTAGGCTCCAGCTTCTTCAGTCGGTCCAGCTCTTTTAACGCATACATATGACTGGTGCGTAGCTGAGCAATAAAATTGTTCACCTTCTCAATATCCCACTTCTGCTGCTCCTGAATGCAATAGAGAAAACGGTCGTGCTCAATCTCGCTGAACTTCTCGTCCAACTGTCTGATTGAGTCTTCATTATAATCATATGGTGTTGAATATGCCATAGGCTTGCTTATTTAAAATTTGACTGCAAAGATACACAAATCCCGTCTCTCCTCCAAGAAACGGGATAAGAATTTGAGTTAAAAAAGGTTATACAACAGTTTCCGAAAGGTCATCTGCCTTTGCAACTGTCATTTGTCATCACATATCAACTTTGTCATGTCGTTCAGTGCCAGACACTGGTCACGGCGAATGGTGAGGCGCTCGTTGTGGTGTTCCCACGGAGCAAGTAGCAACAGCTGACCGCGGGCGCAAGCGTCCATACGTCTGCCGCCAGGCTTGGCAAGGTCGGTAAAGCCGTTCTCCTGAAGGACGATAATGGGCAGCCCCTCGTCGAAAGCTGCTCGCATAACGGTCTTTTCGCCCTTCGAAATACAGGGCGATACCAGCACAGCCCCACTACGAGCCTGGGCAATCCACCACGCCTGTTTCTCGGCTATCTGCTCCTCGGTAAGGCTCCGCGAACATTGCACCTGCAGTCGTACCGGGCGCTCCAACAGGAAACGGTTGCCTATAGCCGAGAACTGTTGTCCGGCCACGATGATGTTACGCTGAACACGAAAGAAGTCTGGCTGCTCGCGTTTCATCAAGAGCCGGCGCGGGTTATCACGAAGGTAGTCCAGCCATCGCTGCAGCTGCCCCTCGCGCAATAGTAGCTTGTCGTTGAAGCCGCGCCCAAAGAGCAGTCCGTGGCTGCGATCCTCGCCCCGCCGGTCTTTCTTCTGTGTCGCCGGTCCTGGTCCCGTTTGTTGCTGTACTACAGCAACAGACTGAACTTCGCGGTACGCCTTGTTGCACCCTTGCTTAAAACCAAGGAGGACCTTGCCAAGAGGAAGCTCCAAGCGCTCTGTGACAAAAAGAATACCATGAAAATGATCGGGCATCATTTGTAGAGCCAACACTTTTATCTTTGGATGACGAACAGCAATCTCATACCAACAGGCTTCCACCCGCTCCCCCAGCTCCGTCAGCTCTACCCTTGGAGCATAGCCACTACCGGCAGGAGCATCACTACGTCCCACCACCGTTCCAAACAGCGGACGGCGCCCTTCGACAACCATCGTCACCATATACATCATGCGCTCTGTGTAGTCATGACCCACACAGCGCCGTTGCATCGATGGCTTCTTCTCGCCTGCAAATGCTTTTTGGCTCTCGTAGACTTCGCGCTTCATGCCCGCAAAGATACACAAATCCCGTCTCTCCTCCAAGAAACGGGATAAGAATTTGAGTTAAAAAAAGTTATACAACAGTTACTGGCAGCTCGTCTGCCTTTGCAACTGTCATTTGTCAATTGTCAATCGTTATGAAATATGGAGATTATTTCTTTACGTATTTCTTACCATTTATTATGTTGATACCCTTCTTGGGCTCGGACTGACGAACACCATTGAGGTCGTAAATAACAGCCTTGCAATCTAGCTTTGTACTTGTCGATAGTACCCTTTGGCACATACAATGTAGCATTATTAAATGTATTTTGGGAAAAAGTTCTATGGTCCGAGGATTTACTAACTATCTTAAACGGATTCTCTATAAGAGATATTACAGTTGGAATATCTACACCATAGAATGCTCTATTCCCTAAGCTCGTCACACTATTAGGTATAGTAACAGAAGTTAATCCACTACAATCACGGAACGCAGAACTTTCAATTCTCGTTACACTATTAGGAATAGTAATAGAAGTTAATCCACGACAGTAATGGAACGCATATTCTCCGATGCTCGTCACACTATTAGGTATAGTAACAGAAGTTAATCCAATACACTCAGAGAACGCAAAATCTCCAATCCTCGTCACACTATTACCAATGGTAACTGAAGTTAATCCACGACACTGATAGAACGCATTATTTCCAATGCTCGTCACACTATTAGGAATAGTTACAGAAGTTAAGCCACTACATTTATAGAACGCATCATTTCCAATGCTCGTCACACTATAATCTAATCCCTGATAAGTAACTGATGGCGGGATGACTATATCGCCTGAGTACTTTTGAGGATTGCGAGTTACTTCAGCAATATTACCGTTAGTAATCAAATTGTAATAGATGCCATTGATTTCTTCAATTCCCATTGGCCCAGGATCATCGTTTGTAAGGGCAACAATCTCTTTGAAATTACTCCAGGGGTCAGCTGCCTTATAGGCATCGACAGCACTTGCGGGAACATGAAGGGTCGCATTTCCTACAGGAGAGTTAAAAAAAGCATTGCTACCTGTTGTAGGCACACTTTCTGCATAACAATAAACGTCAGTCAGATTGGTGCAATCTACAAAGACCCAACCATTGACCTCTTTTATACCGTTTCCAATAATGACAGAAGTTAATCCACTACAACCCCAGAACGCTCTATCTCCAATGCTCGCCACACTGTTAGGAATAGTAATAGAAGTTAATTTACTACAACCCTCGAACGCTGCATATCCTATGCTCGTCACACTGTTAGGAATAGTAATAGAAGTTAATTTACTACAACCCTCGAACGCAGCTTTTCCAATGCTCGTCACACTATTAGGAATAGTAACAGAAGTTAAGCCGCTACAGCCGTAGAACGCACTTTTTCCAATGCTCGTCACACTGTTAGGAATAGTAACAGAAGTTAATCCACTACAGTTATAGAACGCATTTTCTCCAATATTCGTTACACTATTGGGGATAACAGTATTCTTACATCCTGCAATCAGTGTGTTGGTACCCGTCTCTATAATGGCATTGCAATTATCACGTGAATCATATTTAGAATTACCTTCTTCAACCGTAATAGAAGTCAGGCCAGGGCAACTCGAGAACGCTGCATATCCAATGCTCGTCACACCATTACCAATAATGACAGATGTTAATCTAGAACAGTACCAGAACGCATAATTTCCTATACTCGTCACACTATTACCAATAGTCACAGAAGTTAATCCAATACAACCATAGAACGCCCAATCTCCAATGCTCGTCACACTATAATCTAATCCCTGATAAGTAACTGATGGCGGGATGACTATAACGCCTGAGTACTTTTGAGGATTGCTAGTTACTTTAGCAATATTACTGTTAGTAATCAATTTGTAATAGACGCCATTGATTTCTACAATTCCCATTGGCTGGGGATCATCGTTTGTAAGGGCTACTATCTCTTTGAAATTACGCCATGGTGTTGCAGCCTTATAGGCATCGACAGCACTTGCGGGAACATGAAGGGTCGCGTTTCCTACAGGAGAGTCAGAAAAAGCATTGCTATTTGTTGTAGGTACACTTTCTGCATAACAATAAACGTCAGTGAGCTTGGTACAACATGTAAAGGACGAACCGATCTCTTTTATACCGTTTCCAATAATGACAGAAGTTAATCCAATACAAGCAAAGAACGCACCAAATTCAATACTCGTCACACTATTAGGAATAGTGATAGAAGTTAATCCACTACAGCCAGAGAACGCATGAACTCCTATGCTCGTTACACTATTACCGATAGTAACAGAAGTTAATCCATCACAGCCTCCGAACGCAGATTGTCCAATTTTCGTCACACTATTAGGGATAGTGACAGAAGTTAATCCACTACAGTAATAGAACGCATACTTTCCGATGCTCGTCACACTATAATCTAATCCCTGATAAGTAACTGATGGCGGGATGACTATATCGCCTGAGTACTTTTGAGGATTGCTAGTTACTTCAGCAGTATGTCCTTCAGCAATCAAATTATAATTGATGCCATTGATTTCTACAGGATCTGTTGGTGTTTCTCCTCCACCTGTGCCTTCCTCAATAAACAAGAAGTCTTTCCATCCCTCTGTTGCCTTATACTTGTTGATAGTGCCCTTTGGCACATACAATGTAGCGTTATTAAATGTATTTTGGGAAAAAATCCTGGTGTTCAAGGATTTACCATTTATCTTAAACGGGTTCTCTATAAGAGAAATTACAGTTGGAATATCTGCACCATCGAACGCACCATTTCCAATGCTCGTCACACTGTTAGGAATAGTGACAGAAGTTAATCCACTACACTCACGGAACGCTCTATATCCAATACTCGTCACACTATTTGGAATAGTCACAGAAGTTAATCCACTACACTTATAGAACATATCATCTCCAATGCTCGTCACACTGTTAGGAATAGTGACAGAAGTTAATCCAATACAACCAGCGAACGCTCCATTTCCAATGCTTGTCACACTGTTAGGAATAGTAACAGAAGTTAATCCACTACAGTTGCAGAACGCATAATATCCAATGCTCGTCACACTATTTGGAATAGTGACAGAAGTTAATCCACTACAATTCTGGAACGCACTATATCCAATGCTCGTCACACTATTGGGAATCACCAAATCTTTTATTTCCTCTTCTCCAAGATAAAGATGCTTGGCATAACACAATGGATTGGCATCTCCATCACTAAATGATATTTTACACCATGCTTCTATGCTTGAAATGTGAACGGAGGCAAGTTTACTGCATCCAAAAAAAGCACCATATCCAATGCTCGTTACACCATTACCAATAGTGACAGAAGTTAATCCACTACAATTCTGGAACGCACTATATCCAATGCTCGTCACACTCTTAGGAATAGTAATAGAAGTTAATCCACTACAATTCTGGAACGCATAATCTCCAATTCTCTTCACACTCTTAGGAATAGTGACGGAAGTTAATCCAGTACAATCATAGAACGCTTCATTTTCAATGCTCGTTACCTTTCGTGTCCTATTCATGTATGTTACTTCTTCTGGTATAACAACATTCCCAGAATATTCATTGCTATAAGAAGTATAAGAACTACCACGATAGGTGACTGCCAATTCAGCGTTATCATTAGTATAATTGTAATAGATAGTCACACCATCAGCATTTTTTACTTCAATGTCATGCGCACTCGCCACCATCGGTAGCAAAATCATTGCGAGTAAGAGTAATTGTTTTTTCATAATTATATAGTTTTAGTTATTTCGTATGCAAAATTAGTGAATTATTTTCTATTCGCAAAATAATATTCACCTTTTTTGTTGTAAAAACACAAAAAACGTGGACAAGTACTTCGTCTACGCTTACCGGGCATCGCCAAACGCCTAATGTACTTAAACGAGTATTGCCCACGCCTTTCAGCGTGAACTCCTACTTCTGTTCTTGTACATAGTTCTTGAAATTTGGCGAATTTCGATAGAACAAGAATCTAAAAGCGGATATTCTTTGACCTGAAGGTGCAAAGCGACCCGGAGGTCGATGACACCCTATATGTCAATATGTCCTTCTGTCTTTTTATATTTCTCTCTCAGCCCATAGGCATCTGCGGTTTTAAGGGTTCAACAATTATATTGTTTTTTTCAACTTCTCTGCATTCATAGACGTATAATTTTATTTCCGCAGGCAAAGATACGAAAAACATCGGAAACAAACAAATAAATGGAACATTATTTGAATTGTCTTGGGGATTTGACGGTTATGACAGTTGACAGATGACAGTTATAAAACAAGTGGGTGGTACGATGGAGTCAGGCGTATTCTAATACCTATTTATATATCTATACATATACTTATGTTAATATATATAAATATAATATTATATAAAATTAACATAATAGACAAGTTGGTTACAATGAGGCATGGGCATTGTTTTCGAACTGTCATCTGTCATCTGTAAGAGAGTGCAGCGCGGTGGTCGGAGTTTAGTGTAAGTAAAGCCGGCGGCGCGTGGTGGCGGAGTGGCGGTTTAGTGGCGGTAAAATGGGGTGTTGGAAGGCTGCGGCGCAGAGTGTTAACATTGCCTAATATTTGGCATTTTCTAAGAAAATATTTCCATAAATATTTGGTAGTTTGGAATATTTTTCGTAACTTTGCATCATCAAAGATGATGCACTATGGGCGTCGGCTCAGCATACATGAGCAAGCTCAGTCTGCATTCGCCTAGCACCATAGTTGCAATATAATTCAGAAGACGAAAAGAGCGCTCAATCGGAACTCTGAAACAGCGGAAAATGGTGGCCCGCACGAGAAAGTTCACCTTAATAATTTAATACCAAAAAAATTATGGCAGTAAGAAAGATTGCAATGGTCGTGAATTTGCGACAGAACAAGAATGAGGCAGCCGAGCATTTCGGCAAGTGGTATCCCGAGGTTGAC
>ONMN01000105.1 GCA_900318885.1 uncultured Prevotellaceae bacterium
ACTCTCAACCTAAGTTGAGACATTAGCCCTTGGCATTTCTTTTTCAGATTTAGCCAAGGGCCTATTTTTATGCCTTTTTGTAACTTTGTGGCTCGGAATGACTCTCGGAGTCGGTTACAGCATGACGTGAATGCCCCGAACGAGATATTTCCGTGTAAAAATCGTATATACAATAAAAACAATTAATATGTATGTTAGCATTTGAGATAAGAATAAATAATTCTGCGCCTATGATAGTTGCTGCGGATAATCATGTGATTGCAGATTTTATATACGGCGTTGGGGCAGTTAACCCCAACAGCGTCGTAATCGCAGGATTTGACGACTTCCACAGATATGTCTGGCTTGATGAGAAAATACATCATAATGATGAGATCCATATCCGCGTGGTCGATGTCGACAAGGAAAAAGAATCAGTTCCATTAAAAACAACAAAAGAGAGTCTGGAACGCTTAAAAGAGAAATATGACAAACTCCAATTGGAACTAAAACACAAGGGTTTGATATGAAAGGTATAATTGTAAAAAACCGCGTGGCGGGAAAGAATGACATTATTAAGGTGGCAATTCCAAACGGGGTTGCAACCGCTGCGCTGTCGATTTCACGCAATGAAGAGGTTGTCTGGGGTATAGGAGCAATGACGATGCCTGAAGGCAAGAGTCTCTCTTGGAACGGAGGAAGAATGAATGTCGGTGACAGTATCAGTCTTCAGTTCACGGATGTTGACGAGCCGAGCCAACCGTTAAGCCAAGAGTTCATTGCTGATTGTATGAAGAAGGCTACCACGGAAGGTGACGACGATAGAGAATGGGATTTCAAACTTGAGCGTTACCACAGATTAAAGGCATTTCTAGAGGCCGAACATGTGATTTAAAAATAAAAATGAATATGAAGAAAACCATCATCACCATCCTGCTCGCCCTCGTCTCAATGGCAGGGCTAGCACAAAACTGGTCTCCTCTTGTGGAGGATAGCATCGACTTCATTATCACAGGCACGACGAATAGCACACAAGACAGTTTGATAATGTTTCCTTGCGCTCCGCTTGGAGTACGTGAGAAATACCCCATCCGCAATGGGAAGTTCACGGTAACAGGTCGTGTGCGCCGCCACACATTTATTCAGATTGATGACAATGTGAGCAACAGCCTCCGCTTCATTGCCGAGGAAACGCCGACATACATTAACCTTGCCACAGATGAGGTAAGAGGTAGCGAACTGCAAAAAAAGTTTATCAGCTGTCAGATGAGAGAACGAGACATTTATAATAAGACCGACAGGAATGCTGTCATCCAGCAGAACATCCGTGAAAACATGGATAATATCATTCCTGCATATTATCTCTATTCAGATTATCCTTCCTTCACACTCGAAGAGATGCAGGAGTTCATTCGTGAGGATGCACCCTACGCCCGCCACCCCGCTATGGAATGGCCTTGGAGGGCATATTGGGCGAAACTAAAGCAGAAAGACATTACTGGCAAGCCGTTTATAGACTTCGAGGCAGAGGCTCCCGACAGCACCTTACGCCGTTTGTCGGAATTCGTGGGGCCTGGCCAGTACGTTCTGCTCGACTTATGGGCATTGCGTCGTGGTCCTTATACTCCATCCTTCGATTTTATGAAACATCTTTATGCAACTTACAAAAGACAAGGCTTCCGCATCATCAGCGTTTCATGCGAACAGAACCGCACATATTGGCTCAGAGGTAACGACAGGCTCAAACTCCCGTGGACGACTCTCCGCAGCCCTGCACGTAAGGGTTGCGCACTCGACCTTTATAGCATGTTAGGTATCTCAGCCCTCATCCTCATTGACCGCGACGGCACCATCATTGCCGTGCCTAACAGCGTAGAAGAACTGAAAGCGAAACTCGAAGAGATATTTTCTGATAACAAATAAAACGAAGCGAACAATGAACAAGAAAACCATCATCACCATTCTGCTCGCCCTCGTCGCAATGACGGGACTGGCGCAAAAGCATCTACCTGCGTTTCAGTATTCGAAGGAACCTGCGGTGTTAAGCGGACAGATTATAGGAAACAACCAGCAGATAACGGAAAGTGTGCATGTCCGCTATGCCTTGAAGTACACATCGGGAACTGGAGATGCCCTCAGACAAGCAAGTGCTGCCGTGGATACCGACGGAAGATTCAGTCTGAACCTGCCTACGGGTACAACGGTGGACTGCCATGTGGCGGTGGGGGAATGTCGCTTCATCTGCTACGTAGTGCCTGGGCAGACGGTTACGTTTACGTTCGACCTTAATAAGTTGGAAACGCAGGGGCTGGCCAATGCGCTGACGTTCGGCGGGCAATTGGCAGACTTCAATCACGATTTGGTCTATGCCACAGAACAGGGAATCGATCCAGAGACCATCTATCGCGACATAGAAGCGAAACGCAACATGGGGCAACTGGCAAACGAATTGCCCGAGAAGAGCGAGCAGGGGTACTTCCATTATCTGGACTCTACTTACCAACGTGTTAATGAACTGATAGACAACGACTTGGAAATAGGCCAAGCCTATCGTGAGTTTGCAAAGGCCGTCAACCGCTATGAATGGGGAGCGATGATGCCCTTCTGTGGCCAGTCCATCCAATATGCGGGCATTGATACGGACGAGGCGTATGATGCTTTCGAAGCACGACTGAAACAGCGTTTGGAGGTTTATATGAAGGATGACCCTTGGGCCAATCCCGTGCTCTGCTATGTTATGTGGAGTATGCCCGACACTTTCGTTGATTCGTATGTCAGTCAGCCCGTAAAGCTACCGGCAGAGTACCAGCAGTGTCGTCTGGCCTCAAAGTTCCTGGAACAAATGGGAGCGCAGAGATTTCTGCTTACTGAGGCACAGAAAGACAGCGTGCTGACATTCTTGCCAGAACTGGCTCAGGATGTGTTGGACTATAACGAGCGGATGGAGCGGGAACTCTTGTTCGTCAGCGAGCAGGGGATGTCCCGCGTTTGTACCTTGTCTGACAATGCAGATGATATTCTTGCCGCTATTCTGAAGCCTTATAATGGGAAGCCCGTATTGTTGGACCTCTGGGAAACCACCTGTGGCCCGTGCCGATTAGCCTTCAAGGATATGCACGATAAAAAGAAAGAACTTGCCGACCGCATCCACTTCGTCAACATCGCCAGCGAAAACTCAGACCTCGCCACATGGCAGCGTCTTATTCCCAACTACATCGGCGACCACTACCGCTTGACCAAGCAGCAACTTCAGTCTCTGCACAGCCAACTTCCATGTAATACAAGCGGCGTACCCATTTGGGTTCTCATCAATGCCGACGGCACCATCCACCACACTTTCACAGGCTGGAGGAATGTTGACGACATGATGAAGGAAATCAATCAGGTGTTGCAATAAAAACAATAATGCGGACAAACCGAAATGAACATGAACAAGAAATCCATCATCACCATTCTGCTCGCCCTCGCCGCAGTGGCGGGGCAGGGACAAGAGCCGTTCTTCTGCACAGATTCGGCAGTTGTCCGTGGGCGTATTGTTGACTATTCACCGGCGATGGGCTTTCAGAATCTGACGGTACAGGTGACGGACATCTTCACGGGAGAGCTGAAGACGGCGACTGCAGAGATACGGGAAGATGGGACGTTTGAGAAACGGCTGTTGTTGCATCATCCAATCCTCAACTGGTTTTACACGAGCGAAATACATATCAGCAAACAACAAGTGCCTTTCTACCTCTGTCCAGGTGACACGAGATACAGAGGCGGACACTCCGCAGAAGTCGCACGACTGCTAAAAGTCAGAAACGACTATCTTAGCCTGCAAAAACACTGTCGTTTCTTTGAAGGTGACATCGAAGCCTACAACCATTTTGCCGACTCTTTATATACTACTTGGCAACGTAAAATCGGCGCAATAGCAGATGCGCACCACTTCACCTCTTTCGAACGTCGGTTGGCAGAATGCGACATGGCAGCAGTCTTCGGAACCGCCTATCTCAGCTATTTCAGCCAGATACAGGACAAGATGGCGCAAGATGACCCTGCGGCTCCATATACCGCAGGCAATGCCATGATGGAACGGCTCAGTCTCCCCGAGATGTATCCTCTGCTGAGTCGCTTGCCTAATAATGATTCGCTCATGCTCGCCACCAAATTCTTTCAATGGTATTTGAACGCTCTCGAGTTTTCTGCACCTTTCCGCTATCCCTTGTTTGTCAAACGTGGGATGGCATGGGGAAACAGCAGAGATGAGGTAATGGAGCAGCTGTCATTGCTTCGCGACACAGGACGGAGGTTGTTTGCTTTGGAGAACGACGGGTTGCCAATACAGTTGTTGCAGCTCCATTGCATCAACGAGGCTATTGGCGAATGGTTGGAAACAGATACGGCAGAAGAAAATTTCCGTTCGACGCGATCATTCCTCACACATCCGACTCTTCAAAGAAAGGCACAACAGATTTTTGATGAGCAGGCCAATATGGATTCCACACTTCCCTTGCCAGAAGGCGATGCCGCACACTTTGTGAAAGACATCCTTGCCCTATACCCTGGTCGCTATATTGTTCTGGATTTCTGGGCAATGTGGTGTGCACCCTGTAAGGCTGAGATTAGGGCGACAAAGGAATTCCGGCATCGTCTGCAGGAACGTTCGGATGTCAAATTTGTGTTTCTGGCCAATGAGCGCAATCATTGATGACAACCGTTTCCATCAGCTCCAAGAATTATTCGGCTTCAACGCTATTCCATTCAATGTTACCCTCACGCCCGATGGCCGGATTGTCCGAGACGGGCTCCTTCTACGTGCCGCCGAAGCAGGGTTCGATAGATTCATTCTGATGCTGGAGGAAATGAAAGCAAGACTCGAATAATGAACAAGAAAAACCATCATCACCCTTCTGTTCGTCCTCGTCGCAGTGGCGGGGCAGGCGCAAATCCATTACCGACTGGATGGCACCATCCTCGCCCGAGGACTACGTGGTAAGGACATCGATAAGAAACTCAAAGAGATATTCAACGATAACAAATAAACTCAAATAACAATTCGTGACCCATTCACTTTATGTCAAACTTTCAAAAAAAAAGTAAGGATTATGGAGAACCCGACATTACCTACCAACTGGCTGGCAGCGCTGAGCAACGCCAACCACGACGGCACGACACAGCAGATTGACGATGCCGT
>ONMN01000009.1 GCA_900318885.1 uncultured Prevotellaceae bacterium
TACGGCATGACGCCCAGTGAATTTCGGCGAGCAGCGAGTGCAGACTGAGCTTGCTCGAAGTCTGCCGAGTCGTGACCGAAATCGCGGAACGCAATATCGTAAGATCTAAGTTTTTTCCCCGATGAAATGGGGAAAAAAGTAGTTTTTCCTGATTTGAGACATATTTTTCCTCCAGTGAGACATTAGTTTCGCTGGAGGTTCGTAATTTTGCAATCGAAATTGCGAATAACCAATAATACATTTGTGAATTATGAATTACGAAATGATTTTCACCGTCGCCCTCGCCGCCGCCATCATCGTGATTGTGTTGGCATTGGTTGCCGTCATCGTGTTCCAGCGTTGGCGCATCAGCGACAGCAATGCCCATCTCAAAGAGTTTATCAACGAGAACCTGGAGTTACGCCAAAAGATACGGCAAGCGGGCATGTCTGTGGCATTACTCTGCATAACGGCAACAGCAGTGGCACAGACGCCCTCCGATGTTTCATGGAGGTATGCTGACAGATTTCCAAAGTTACCGCCGTTGAGGGCCGATTTTGATTATGCCTTGTTCACCCATTCCCAGCCGAACTGGCTACAGATGCCTCTGGGAAGCACCCAGAAACAGGACACCGTCAAAATCGAATCTGTTATGTTTCGTCATCAGGAACATAATTCCACGACGCAATATCATTACAAGGCACGCCCCGATTACACGAAGACGGTCAACCTCTTGGGGGACATCCGCGACCGGGTTGTAAGAAAAAGAAGATGGGATGAAGGACGACCGCTCCAGCCACTGGCACCAAGGATGAGATAAATAATTATGAACTAAAAAATATGATGATAAAAAAATGAACGTGAAATTCAAGATGCCCAAGTTCGGGCGCGACCTGTCAGTAAAGGGATGGTTCAAGGAACTGCTGATGACCTTCCTCGGCACTACCATCTCCATCATGTTGACGTTCGGCTCAGCCACATGGATAGAGAAAAAGGAGGCCGAAGATGCCCGCCGCCTGCTGGCCATGACCATCGTCAGCGACATCGACAAGAGCCTCGAAGTCGTCAAAAACCGCCTAAAATACGAAGATGAATGCAGTGGCATCTCCTATTACCTGATGTGGAACCAGCACCGGTTAGAGGAGATTGGCTCCGACTCAATTGACGCCTTCCTCAATTACGTGACCGATTTCGGATTCCCCAGAGAACTCGAGATGGAGACCAGCAACGAGCACATCTTCAACAGTAGCCAGGACTCGTGGCGCACGCTGAGCGACAAGCGATTCCTCAGCAACGTGCAGAACTTCTACAACGCCCGCAACTTCATGGAACAGCAACGCAAGGAGAGCGTCTTCTTCCGGAAACCGGTAAGCCGCGAGGAGGAATACAACCTCATCATGGAGTCGGACGACATGAAAAGCTACGAAGCCATCCTGGCCACCTGCCGCCGTCTGCTCAATACTCCTCGCGTGCAGAACTACATCGGCTGGAGGGGCCAACGGATGGCCCTGTATAACGATCTGTTGCAGTACATCAACGTCAACGAGGAGAACAAGTTCCTCATGGGCATCACCGAGAAGGAACTGGAGGAGTTCCGCAACCAGAGCCTGATGGTCGTAAGCCGCGCCAAGGAGGCCGACCTCGTGGGCACCTGGGACGCCGTGCTGACCAGCGTCAACGACAGCACCGAATACACCTTCCGCAAAGACCACACCTTCACCTCCCTCCGGACTATAAAATGGAACCACTACTGCTTCCGTGGGAAAATCACAACCCAAGTCACCCTGTCCGGCCATTGGGAAATCGTGGGCGACACGCTGGTAAAGACCTTCGACATGAAGACCCTCAAGATTGACAACGACGAAAGCCACATAACCTGCTCCAAAGAGGAGCGCGAGCAACAGCTCCCGGCAGTGAGACAAGGCATGATGGACAGGTTAACAGGCTCTTTCAAGCGAGTCAACACCAACAACCGCGTGCCACAGGCTACCAACCTCGACCGCACTGGCACCCGCCTCGAACTCACCGAGGCTGACATGCCCCCCGTACACTATCAGAAGAAAGATAAACCAAATAATAACAAGTAAGTATGAAAAAGATTTTGATGACAGCTATCCTTTGCTGCGCAATGACAACAACGATGATGGCAGAACCCGTGTCGCCTGAGACCGCACGACAGGCTGCCGCCAAATTCCTGAACAAGAAAGGTGTATCACTGAAGAGTGAGGCCATGAGGGCCAAGAACCGTGCCATGGGCCATTCGGACAGCGGAGAGCAGACGGAGACCAGCCCTTACTATGTGTTCAATGCCACAGCCTCACAGGGCTTTGTCGTGGTGAGCGGTGACGACTGCGTAGGCGGCAATCTCGTGCTGGGCTATACGTCGCAGGGCAGCTTCGACGCAGAGGCTATCCCCGACAACCTGCAGTGGTGGCTCGACATGACAGCTACCCAGATTAGCACGCTCAGCCGTCTCGGCGTAAAAGCCAGGACGGTGGCGATCCACAACGATATCGCCCCCATGGTGACTGCCCGCTGGGACCAGGGGGTTCCTTATAACGCCTTCTGCCCGATGACTGACGGCAAACAATGCATCACGGGCTGTATGGCTACGGCACTAAGTCAGGTAATGTACTATTACCGTTGGCCACAAGGGCCGATTGCCGAGGAACTGCCTGCATATACGATGGCCAACGGTCGCGTGATTGACGGTCTGCCCGTGACGTCGTTTGACTGGGACAACATGGCGGACGACTACACCAAGACCACTACCGAGGCCCAGCAGGCTGCTGTTGCCACGCTGATGCGCTACTGCGGGCAAGTGATACAGATGGACTATGGGCCACAACTCTCCAACGGACGTTTTTACGACACAGACCTCCTCGTCAACAGCTTCGGCTACGACCCCGGTCTCTATCTCGCCAGAGCCGACGAATACACCGTGAGTGGCTGGGACGAACTGATATACAATGAACTACACGAAGGACGCCCCATGGTATATATCGGACAGTCCACCGGTGGCGGTCATGCCTTTGTCGTCGACGGCTACGAGGTGCGCGACGGTGCAGGCTACTATGACGTAAACTGGGGCTGGACCGGTAGGGGCAACGGCTTCTTCAGAATCAACCTGCTCAATCCCGACACGTCCGGCTCGGGCGGTAGCACCACCAAGGATGGATACAACTACAAGCAGGCTGCCCTCATCGGACTACAGCCGCAAAAAGGCTCGTCAGAGGGGAACTGCCGCTACCTTAGCAGTGTCATGTGGGATGCCGCTGACGGCGATATTGAGCATGCGTTCGCAATGATCAATACCTCATACCGCCCCGGCACCTTCACCGTCGCACTGGCCGAGCGCAACGATGACGGCACACCTGACCTCGACCGCATCAGCAACTCCAAGGACTATGATTTTACCAGTTACAGCAACGCCAACATCGCAACAGGCGAGAACTGCGGAACACTTGTCCTCCCGCTCTCCAATGACCTCTTCGGCAATCTCACGTCAGGCCGTCACAAACTGATGTTTGTCAACCGCGAGGCAGGAACCAGCGCCTCTTGGCGACCCGTATTCGGTCCCAGCAGCTACATAGAGGTCAATATCGGGGAGGCAGGCGAAGTGACGGAAACCATTATCCATCCAATGCAGCCGCAGCTCGCTGCCGCTGCCGCAGACATCAAGATTGAAGGTCTGAGGCAGTGGGGCATCGCCCAGACCGTCACCGCCACCATCCAGAATACCGGCTCCGAAGACTTTATCGGCTATGTAGATTGCGGCATCTATTATGTGGAGGACGGCGTACTGAAAGTCCTTAAAAGAGTCTTCCAGACAGGCCTCATGGTGGAGGCAGGCGGCACGTCAGACATCTTCTACGGCCTCTCCGTACCGCATGCTGGCGAATTCTTATTCCTACTGACCAGGGGCGGCGTCGGTAAGGACATTTCGGGCAGTAAAGTCGCCGACATCACTCAGGCTCCGGGCTACATAGGCCACAAAAGCGTAACCTTCGACAACCTGAACTTCTACTTGTTGGATATGCAGTACGCCGAGCGCAATGACGATCAGGGTAATCCTGCCTACTACCTCGACCTCATCATTGCCAACGACACACCGATGGACTACGATGCCGTGGTGCTGGCCGAGTTCTACAAACTCAACGCCGGGGGTGGCTACGACCCCGTGGTATTCCCCGCGCAGCCCTACATCTATGAAAATTTCCAACTAGGTAGTAACATGCGGAAAGACCTCTCCATCCGCCTGACCGAAGCCCTTGAGCCTGGCGAGTACGGAGTCAACCTGCTCATCGCTAACGACTTCCACAGCCGTATACCCAACGACTACTTCGTCTTTGCTGCCGGTCCGCTTACCGTCACGCCCCCAACAAGTATTCGTTCAATTGATGATGGACAATTTACAATTGACAATGAGGCTGGCGCATGGTACGACCTCAATGGCCGCCGTCTCTTCGGCAAGCCTACCGCCAAAGGCCTATATATCGTGAATGGTCGTAAAGTAGTTATAAAATAATGAGTGCCCTGTCGGGCAGACTAACAAAATAAACACCCCTCGCCCCACAGCCTTGATCCGTAAAGGCCGTGGGGCGATGTTTTTGTGGGAAGACCAACATGCGTGTCTAAAAATGTGATACTAAAAATTTCATTCATAGAAATATTTGATAACACTATTCATTTATTCATTATATTAGCTAATTTGCTTATTTATAGATAGTTATATAATGAATGGTTGTGCTTATCTATTCATTGACTATTCATTATTTACGTTTAAAATCGTCCATTTGCGGTTTGAAAAGTCGCTTATCGCTTGAATTATTGCAAGTTACGCAATAACAAAAGTAATCGTAACACTTTGTAACTGCCTGCGTAACAATGTGTCACCGCCTTTGTGACAAAGTGTTTCCGACGTATTTACGACTGCGAAACACCTTTGCGTCATTCAGCGAAAACAGTAGAATTTCGGCTAAAACCACGAAATAATGAATAGTCAAAGCACTGTTCATACCCACTATTCATTCAGCAACCGCTTGATAATGAGTATTTTATCTTGGATAATGAATGGATGAATAGTGTTTTGCAAAATTTTGTATATGAAAAAGCCCCACCAGCCGTAGAGGACGGTGAGACTGTGAAGTTATGATTTAATGATACTATATTATATCACATCACCATCGTCGATAATGTCTTCATCATCCGAGTATGTCCCGAAAGGAAAGTCGCCAAGACCGTTAGGACTTTTCGCGCTGCCAGCAAGCAGAGAGCAGCCATTCATCAGTTTTACCACGCACATCGTTGGTTTTATATATTCTTTTTTCATAATACTCTTTTTTTACCTTTATATATATATTCCCTTCTGTGTCGGCATGCCTTGCAGCTTCCGACCATCGAGCGAATACCACGTGCCATCCATATTCGTTGAATCCGTGAAATCCGTGTTCGAAATAATTCCCGTGGTTTCGCCGTCGAATCCGAGGTATTCCGGAGCATTAGCCGATGACGAAACGGTGAAGTAGGCCTTGCGAGCAGGGACATTATTACCGCCATACTTGTGGAAACCGAAGTGGTTGTTCTTGTTGCTCAGCATATAGAGCGTCTTGGTGTCGTCGGAGGTGAGGGTGGTGCGAGCTGTAGGCACGTCCACACCGTGAAGGTCATTTTTAACGCTATACTCAGCAGCCGAAACATCATCGCGAGTCATGCTGATGCTGTTGTCCTCACCGACAATGATAACGGCTTTATCCTTTGGAATCATCTTACCCAGCTTGTGCAATGTGATCACGTCATTGCCCACCTCAGCGGTATAGGCACAGGCATTCTCGTCATCAGCAATACGATAGCCCGCATCGCCACAATAGAAGGTAGTCCAGCAGCCTTTTGCCCCGTCGCCAACGCCGCTATCGTCAGCACTAGTGCGAGGGTGTTCTTCCGGCGGTAGTGCCAGAGGATGTAGAGGAAGTAGGCTAACAAAGCCAGATATACCATGACGAGTGGAACGGTAAGCCACAAGGGTTGTGACAGGAAGTCGTTGATTAAGTTGGTCATAATACTATGGTTTTAATTATTTTCTGGGGCCAAAGTTATGAAAAAAAATCGAAACTAGGTGTCCAAAAAACGCGTTAGGTGTCAGAAAAACGGGGTATAGGTGTCAGAAAATCGCGTTTTTCTGACAATTTTGCCTCATATTTATGCATAATTATCAATTGCCAATTGTCAATTATCAATTTTTTTTGTACCTTTGCGGAGAAATTCGAGAGAGCGATGATTACGTTAGGTGAGATGCAGATTAGCGGAATGCTGACGATGATCGTGCTGGCGGTGATGCTGGCGCTGTGTGTGCCTCATCGCTCGAAAAGCGGTGGCAGCTTCGGCCGGGCGCGGTGGATGATGGCTGCGGGAACGGGTCTCATCGCCCTGCAGTTTCTGCTGCAACATACGTTCGGCTTCCGACAGATGGGTGTGCCCCAGCGGCAATTGCAGGAGTGGCTGCGTCAGTCGGAATACGGCAAACTGGCCGAACTGGTGGCGTCGCTGCGCATAGAAGAGGCCCAGCGCGTGTTGAAAGACCATCCCGACTGGTCGATAGAGACCGTTGCCGACCACTGCGGTTTCAACGACCGTAAATACTTCCACGAGGTGTTCCGCCAGCATACGGGTATGACGCCGTTGAATTTTCAGCGCGGATAGGAATGACTAATTATTCATCAATTATTTATATAAGGTAGTATGTTTCATATTTACAAAGGTTATGAGCTTGTAGAAGCTTACCATCAAATGCGAATGGGGCGTCGCTTTCATCCAAGCGGAGCCTTCAAGAAGACCTCGCAGGCCATCATTGTCGCTATCGTTACTCTGCTGTTGTGGAATGCACCGACTGAATGGTTCGGCATCGACGGACTGACGGTCATCCAACAACGCATCATCGCCATTTTCGCCTTCGCCACGCTGATGTGGATCATGTCGGTCGTGTCGTCGTGGGCTACGTCGGTATCTATCATCGTGCTGATGCTTTTGTTCTGTACGGACAGCGGTATTGCGCCGATGGTCGTTGAGGATAAGGTGGGCCCGCTGTTGTCGTATAAGGGAGTGATGGCGACGTTTGCCGACCCCGTCATCATGCTGTTCATCGGCGGTTTCGTGTTGGCCATCGCCGCCACGAAGACCGGACTGGACGCGCAGTTGGCAAAGGTTTTGCTGAAGCCTTTCGGCACGCGGAGTGAGATGGTGTTGCTGGGATTCCTGCTGATTACGGGACTGTTCTCGATGTTCGTGTCGAACACTGCCACAGCCGCTATGATGCTGACATTCCTGACGCCGGTGTTCCGCCAGTTGCCGCCCGAGGGCAAGGGCCGTATCGCGCTTGCTATGTCGATTCCCATTGCTGCCAACCTCGGCGGTATGGGAACGCCTATTGGTACGCCTCCGAATACCATCGCGCTGAAATACCTGAACGACCCCGAGGGATTGAACCTTGGCCTGGGCTTCGGTCAGTGGATGATGTTTATGTTCCCGCTGGTTATCGTCCTGCTGTTCATCAGCTGGCGCCTGTTGCTGAAGTTCTTCCCCTTCACTCAGAAGACCATCGAGCTGAAAATTGAAGACGGCATGAAGGAAGGCCCCCACTCGTGGATTGTCATTATCACCTTCTTTATCACGGTGGCATTGTGGTTGCTGGATCGCGTGACCGGCATCAATTCCTATACCGTCGCCATGATTCCGTTTATGGTATTCGCCCTGACGGGAGTCATCACCAAGCGTGATCTGGAGCAGATTAACTGGAGTGTCATCTGGATGGTGGCCGGTGGTTTTGCACTGGGTTACGGACTGAACGCCTCGGGACTGGCTGCCAACGCTGTGAAGAGCATTCCGTTCGGTGAATTCTCGCCGCTGCTCATCCTGTTGATGGGTGGACTCATCTGTTACCTGCTGTCGAACTTCATCTCGAACTCGGCAACGGCAGCGCTGCTGATGCCTATCCTCGCAGTAGTCTGTGGTGCTATGGGTGACAAACTCGATCCCATCGGCGGTACTCCGACCGTACTCATCGGTGTGGCCATCGCAGCATCGTCGGCTATGATTCTGCCGATTTCTACGCCGCCGAACGCGCTGGCTTTCGCTACGGGTTACGTGAAGCAGAAGGATATGTCGGTATTGGGTATCATCATGGGTATTATCTCGATGATTTTCGGTTTCGGACTGGTTTATCTGATGGGCACATTACGCCTAATTTAACAAAAAGTAACTTAAAAACAAAAATAATTGGGAATTTCCTTTGCCGTTTGAAGGAAATTCCCTATTTTTGCGTTGTGAAACTATCAATATGACAAGTCACTAACTAATAAACTCAATAAAGAACTTAAAGACTTTTACTATGAACGTAGAGAAAATCATGCAAGGCTTGGAGCAGAAACACCCCGGCGAAGTGGAGTTTCTGCAGGCAGTGCGAGAAGTGTTGGATTCCATCAAGGACGTGTACAACCAGCATCCCGAATTTGAGAAGGCAAAGATCATCGAGCGCATCGTTGAGCCCGAGCGCATCACGACATTCCGTGTGCCCTGGGTGGACGACAAGGGTGAGGTGCAGGTGAACATCGGTTACCGTGTGCAGTTCAACAGCGCCATTGGTCCGTATAAGGGCGGTTTGCGTTTCCACCCGTCGGTGAACCTGAGCATCCTGAAGTTCCTCGGTTTCGAGCAGACTTTCAAGAATGCGCTGACAACACTGCCGATGGGCGGTGGCAAGGGCGGCTCGGACTTCTCTATTCGCGGCAAGAGCGACAACGAAGTGATGAAGTTCTGTCAGTCGTTTATGACGGAATTATATAAGATTATCGGTCCGGATATGGACGTGCCCGCTGGTGACATCGGCGTGGGCGCCCGTGAGATTGGTTATCTCTTCGGACAATACAAGCGTCTGACGTCGCAGTTCCACGGTGCTACGCTGACCGGTAAAGGCATAGAGTGGGGTGGTAGTATCCTGCGTCCAGAGGCCACGGGTTACGGTGCACTGTATTTCGTTCACCACATGATGGAGACCCACGGTCTCGACATCAAAGGCAAGACCGTTGCACTGTCGGGCTTCGGCAATGTGGCGTGGGGTGCTGCGAAGAAGGCTACCGAGCTGGGTGCGAAGGTCATTACCATCAGCGGTCCTGACGGATACATCTACGACCCCGATGGCTTGGACGACGAGAAGATAGAGTATATGCTGGAGTTGCGTGCCAGCGGTAACGACGTCTGCCAGCCGTACGAGGAGGAGTTCCCCGGTTCGAAGTTCTTTGCCGGCAAGAAGCCATGGGAGCAGAAGGCCGACATCTATCTGCCCTGTGCTACGCAGAACGAGCTGAACGGCGACGATGCCGACAAGATACTGGCTCAGAAGCCGCTGTGTGTTGCCGAGGTGTCGAATATGGGCTGTACGGCTGAGGCTGTGAACAAGTTTACGGCTGCCCATCAGCTGTTTGCACCCGGTAAGGCTGTGAATGCCGGTGGTGTGGCTACCAGCGGTCTGGAGATGACACAGAACTCGATGCGTATGGCTTGGACGGCCGATGAGGTCGATATGCGCCTGCATCAGATCATGGCCGGTATTCATGAACAGTGTGTGAAGTATGGCAAGGAAGGTGACTATGTGAACTATGTCAAGGGTGCAAACGTGGCTGGTTTCATGAAGGTCGCCAAAGCTATGCTCGCACAGGGAATAGTGTGATTTTTAGAGGTGAGAGGTAAGAGGTGAGAAGTGAGAAGTAAGAGAATAGATTATAGGCAAGGAGTACATCATAGATGGAAACAAAGAGTTATAGTGATGATTGTCACTATACTCTTACCTCTTACCTCTTACCTCTTACCTCACACTTCTATTATAAATGCTCAGGACGTGCAGCAGGGTAAAGCCTCGTTCTATGCCCAGAAGTTCCATGGGCGCAAGACGGCTAGTGGTGAACGTCTGCATAAGGACAGTCTGACGTGTGCCCACCGCTCCTATCCTTTCGGCACGTTGCTGAGGGTGTATAATCCTGCCAACGGAAAGAGTGTGCTTGTACGCGTCACCGACCGTGGACCGTTTGTTCGCGGGCGCATCATCGATCTCTCGTGGCGTGCTGCCAAAGAGCTGGGCATTATTTCACAAGGTGTTGCGGTGGTTACCGTTCAGAAGGCCACTGACATCATCGTGCCTTTCATGCCGCCAGATGAAGACATTGACCTTCCGGAGCTTGAGATGGAAACCAACGAGGGGTCAACAGAGATGAAACCCCTGTGGCAACTTATGGCTGAAGAGGCTGAAGCGAAAAGGAAGGCTTCTGCTGACCACCATTCTGCGGCGAAGAAGAAGTAATCCGGATTTCCTTTATACTTTGCTTGGTTGTATCCGATTGTGCCTGAGTGCGAGGCCCGGGAGCATCGAACTCAATGCGGTCGTCGCCCCTGTTGTTGGCGTCGAAGCCCGAATCATCAGCGCCGCTATAGTCGTTATCATCTGTGTAACGGGAAGAACGGTTGGCTTCGCGCTGACGGCGATAGTTCTCGTAACGCTCAGCCTCCTTTTTGTCGGCAGCAGAACCAATGGCCGCACCTACGGCTGCACCGCCTGCCATACCGACAATCTCGCCAACATGACTACCATGCCAACCACCCGAGATGCCTCCGATGGCGGAACCCAGAATAGAGCCTAACGTTGCTCCTGTGTAAGCACCCTGTCCTGTGTAGGTGCTACAGCTGCTCAGCAACATGGTTGAGACAGCTAAAACAAACAACATCTTCTTCATACGCGTCACATTGTTAATGATTTACGCTGCAAAGGTACACATTCTTTTTGATATCTCAATGGGGATAATCCCCAAAAGCGCTTAGGGATTCCCCTATTTCTTTTCTGACGGCTGTTGGGCGCCAGCGTTATTGTCCGCCCAGACGCGAAAAGTATTCAATGACATCCTCCCACGTCTTGAACGTCTCCGAACCGTATTCCAGCACAGTGGCTAAAGACCCTTCCGACCTCCCCTGTTTAGGGACGGCTATCAGGTAGTCGCCGTAGAGCAGGTCACGACGGTAGGTGTAGACGGTATGTCGCCAGGCGGGTACACCGATATGCTCGGTGAGCCACGATTCCGTCGTGGATGTGTCTTCCGCTGGTGCCACGAAGAGCACCTGATAGCGTTCGATGAGCTGTCGTACAGCCTTCTGAACGGACGACACGGGTTTGCGGTAGCTGTCCATCATTGTCTCTATACCTATATATATAATAGGGCGCTCGCGCTGTTGCTGGCGGTCGTCAATCCATCGGATGACGGGCAGGACGGAATGCATAAACGAACGGTCGTTCATGCGGTGTTCGCCATGAAAATAAAGAGCCTGCGGATAGTGTTCGTGGAACATGTCGTAGGTATCCACCAGCTCGTCTTCGTCGCCAAAGAGTCCGTAGATACGCTGGCGGTCGTCGTCGGTCATATTCTGGAAGCGCTGTTCCGACACTTCGCGGTATTCCTTGACGAGGGCTTTGTCGACATAGAACTCTTGTATGCCGTCCTGACGAGGATTCTGAAATTGTTGTGTACCCGTCAGCCCGTGAGCACGCATTGTTTCGGCAATGTCGAGGGCAGGATTGACGCAGATGCGGTCGTAGCCGCGCAGCTGCTCGGCAAACATACCTCCCATCGATGTGCCTACGATGAGGTCAGGCTTTTCCTGCTGGCATACGTCGTGTAACAATGCCAGTGCCTCATGGGGATGTATGGGCAGGTCGGGCGCAATGACGCGAGCCTCAGGCAGTACCTCCTGCAGGCGGCGCACGGTACCCGACTGTCCGCTGGAGGCAAAGCCGTGAACGTAAAGCACCGTCTTGCCCGCCATCAGATCGGGGAATTGCTTGATATATGGATTCTCTGTAACCATTTACTTTGCGTAGGGCGGATTCCAGTTGTCGTTGATGGTGAACACGCGTTCCAGCGTAATCTGCTGCGCCTCCTTCTTCGTGAGCTGACGACTCCAGGGAACACGCTGGTCGGTGGCAGCACCCTCGCCGCGATTGTCGTATTCCATGTAGCGGGCAGTCTTGACGGCCTCGGGACGCCACTGATGCCAGCCCTCAGGACGAATCTCGCGGGGCAGTTCGCAGTTCATGAACAGCGTATAGCCGTAGTCGCGCCAAGGGCGTCCGAGATATACTTTGTCGACGCCTTTGTCGCAGGTGATGCGGCAGTTGTTGAAGATGTAGCCAAATGGCACATCTTGCGGTGTCGATGCCGCCGTGATATATGAGTTGGCCTTACAGAAGATGTCGCAACCCTCAAACCACGCCGTCGAGGGGCCGAAGATAAAATCAGTAGTGCCCTCGATGTAGCAGTCCTTGAAGAACAGCCGCGTCTTGGCGTTACCCGTATAGATGGTGTCCTGATGGCCGAGGAAGCGGCAATTGATGAATGTCAGCCGGTCTCCCTCGGTATGCAGTGCCACAGCTTGTCCCAAGCGTGCGGAGTTGTTCTCGACGGTGATGTTCTTGAGCGTAATCTTGCTGCCTTGGATTTTCAGCGTGAAAGTGCGGAAGGTCCCCATGCCTTTACCCGTCGGGGCATAGAAGATATTCGCATGGTCGTCCCACGTGATAATGGTGTTGTCGCGGTCTTCGCCGCAAATCTCAATGTTGGTGAGCCACTGCGGGATGACGAGTTTCTCCTTGTACGTGCCTTTCTTGACGAAGATGACCTTGTGGTACTCCATAAACGCACGGCACACTTCGATGGCCTCGTTGATGTTGCGGAATTCGCCCGTGCCGTCGCGAGCCACAAAGAGCGTGTCGGGGTTGTCGTAACTTTTAGCCTGTGCAATGATAACCCCACAGATTGCACAGATAAAGCAGATTAGTTTTTTCATTGTTGTAGTAGTTTTGTTGTTACATGATTTGCGTGACTTCCTGAATGCCCTCTATCTTCTTCAGCTCATCCATGATAGATTTCGTGTCTTCACGGTCGTGGACGCGCAACTCGATGCTGCCGTCGAACAGACCGTCGTCGCTGCCGATGGTGAGTTTGTGGATGTTGACGTTCATCTGCGAGGTGATGACTCGCGAGACATCAACGAGGATACCCATACGGTCGATACCCTGAATGCGGACGGTGGCGTCGAAAAACAGCTTCTTGTGCATGTCCCACTTAGCATCGAGGATGCGGTTGCCGAAACCGCTCTTCAGCTTGTCGGCCACAGGACAGGCGCGCTTGTGGATTTCTATTTGATTCTTGTTGTCGATATATCCCAGAATATCGTCACCGGGAATGGGGTGACAGCAGTGCTTGAACCGATATTGTCCGATAGTCTCCTCGCTAATGAAGATGGGCTTCTTGCGGTTGAACTTCTCAGGTACGGTGAACAATTCCTGTTTTTCCTGCTCTGCCGGAGCCTTCTGCTTGCTACGTCCGAGGAAGGGTACGAGTTTGCGCCAGCCTTTCTTGCCGGAATTCTTGCCCAGCAATTCGTCGAGGTCTTTCTCACCCAGCAGGATGGTTTTCTCGCCCACTGCCTGGTAGAACTTCTCGCGGGTATATACCTCATGAAACGACGCCAGCTGGTCAACGATGTTCAACGTGTATTCTATCTGGTTCTTTTCCAGGAATTCCTTCAACAGCTGCTCGCCTTTCTTTTGTATCTCGCGACTGTTACGGCGCAGGATGGCCTGAATCTTTGCCTTGGCCTTTGCCGACGATACGAAGTTGATCCATGCGGGCTGTACGTGTTGCGACTTGGAGGTCAGGATCTCTATCTGGTCACCGCTTTCCAGCTTATGACTCAGCGGTACCAGCTTGTGGTTCACCTTGGCACCGATGCAGTGAGAGCCTAAGAAGGTGTGGATGGAGAAGGCAAAGTCGAGCGCCGTACATCCTGTGGGCATCGTCTTGATTTCACCCTTGGGGGTAAAGACGAATATCTCCGAGGCAAAGAGGTTCAGCTTGATGGCGTCGAGGAAGTCCATTGCGTCAGGCTGCGGGTCGTCCAGGATTTCCTTGATGGTGCGGAGCCAGTCGTTCAGTTCGTTCTCGTCCTCCGAGAATTCGGCCTGCTCGCCGTCCTTGTATTTCCAGTGGGCGGCAAATCCCTGCTCTGCCACCTCGTTCATGCGGTCAGAGCGTATCTGCACCTCAATCCATTGTCCCTGCTTCGACATCAGTGTGACGTGCAAAGCCTGATAGCCGTTTGCCTTGGGGTGTGACAACCAGTCGCGCAGACGGTCGGGATGACTCTTGTAAATCTTTGAGATGGCAACGTAGATCTTGAAGCACTCGTTGATTTCCTCCTCTCTCTGATCGGGTGTGAAGATGATACGCACGGCGAGGATGTCGTAGATTTCCTCGAATGACACGTGCTTGTTCTGCATCTTCGTCCAAATGGAGTAGGGCGTTTTTACACGCTCGCGGATTTCATATTTGATACCCATCTCCTTCAGCGAGGCCTCGATGGGTTCCGTAAACTGGTCGAACAGTTCACGGCGCTGAGTCTCGGTGTTCTTCAGCTTGTCCTTGATGGCGGCATATTCCTCCGGATGCTCGTATTGGAATGAGAGGTTTTCCAATTCCGACTTCACCTTGTTGAGTCCAAGGCGGTGGGCCAGTGGAGCATATATGTACAGCGTCTCACCGGCAATCTTGTACTGTTTGTTGGCAGGTTGCGACTCCAATGTGCGCATGTTGTGCAGACGGTCGCAAATCTTGATGAGGATGACACGGATATCCTCGCTCATGGTCAGCAGCAGTTTCTTGAAGTTCTCGGCCTGTGCTGAAGCCTGCTCACCGAAGATTCCTCCAGAAATCTTCGTCAGTCCGTCCACAATCTGTGCTATCTTCGGGCCGAAGATGTTCGACAGGTCGTCAACGGTATAGTCGGTATCCTCCACAACATCGTGCAACAGTGCGGCACAGATGCTGGTAGAACCCAGTCCCACTTCTTCGCAGGCTATCTGGGCGACGGCGATGGGGTGCATGATGTATGGTTCTCCACTCAATCGTCTGACGCCTTTGTGGGCTTGCTTGGCAAAGTTGAATGCCTTGGTGATGATATCCACCTTTTGCCTGTGACGTGATGCAGAATAGCTGTCCAGCAGTCGCTGGAATGCGTCATTGACCAACTTCTCGTCGGCTCCTTCACGAATCATGTCCTCATCCATAGTCTTATCTCCTTCTCTTTCTGCTTGTTGCTTTGCGCTTCTTCGGTGCTGCAGCACGACGCTTGCTGGTCTTGGCAGCCTTGCCGCGCTTGGCTGTTGCTCTGCTACGCTTGCTGACACGTCCCTTGCCGCGTTTGGCGGCACGTCCCTTCTTGCCACGGGCGTAGCGTTTGCTCTTATGATAATAAGTCGGTACGTCGTCCCTTACTTCCACCTCCATGCGCTTGGTCAACAGCTCGTCGGCCTTGTAGTTATATACGGAATCCTCCAAATCGATGAATCGTCCCGTGTCTGTCAGCGGCAGACGCAGCGCGCTGGGTTCTGTAGTTCCGGGCACCACGTCGCGACGGTATTGTGGATTCAGCGAGCGCAGCAGGTCGATGTTCAGTCCCAGCACTTCGGCCACCTGTTCCAAGTGTACGTTACGCTTCACCATTACGGTGTCGCTCTTGGCCGGCAGACGTGTTGTCATGGAACAGATATTATGCAACGAATAGTAGGTCATGATATAGTTGGCAGCGATGAATGCCGGCACGTAGCCTCGTGTCTCGCGTGGCAGATAGGGATAGATGTGCCAGTAGTCCTTGTTCATCGGAGCAGCCTCGCCGTCCTCGTTCTTCGTTGTGGTGGCATTGGCGCGGCGAATGGCTTTGTTGATATTCTCGGGTCCGCAGTTATAGGCGGCGATGACGAGATTCCAGTCGCCGAAAATCTTGTAGAGGTCTTTCAGATAGCGTGCAGCGGCATACGACGACTTCACGGGGTCGCGGCGTTCGTCTACCAGCGAGTTCACCTGCAGGCCATACTGTTTACCCGTACCAATCATAAACTGCCACAGTCCCGTTGCTCCCACGCGGCTTACGGCCTTGGGGTTCAATGCTGATTCAATGATGGGCAGATATTTCAGTTCCAACGGCAACTGATACATCTCCAATGCTTCCTCGAAGATGGGCATGTAGAAGTTCGATGCGCCCAACATATAACTGATGCTGTGGCGCAGACGGCCGCTGTAACGGTCGATGAATTTCTGCACGACGTCGTTGTAAGCCATCTCCATGACGGTCGGCATACGGCTCAGACGTTCGATATATTCCTCACGGGTGTACGTGGGATTCACGTCCTGCATGTTGCAGTCGTCCGCCTCGCCCAGATAGGTCTGCGACATATAGAGGCTCAGCAGCGAGTCCAGGTCGTAGGTCATAGCCTCGGGGAACTCAATGATTTCCTCGTTGCCGCTCTGGTCGGTCACCACCAGCTCGTCCGCTTCGTCGATGTCGTCATCGTCCTCTGCGTCAACCTCCGTCACTACCTGACCCATCGATGCCATACTGGCCATCATCAGGGCATATATCATCAATAATACCTTCTTTTTCATATATCTTCTTTAAAAATTCAACTTACAACTTACGCCCAGCGACTGGCTGTCCAACCAATCACCACCATTGTGGTTCGGCATGACCGTGGGCTCCACCGTCAGACTCAGGTCCTTCGAGATGTCAAACTGCGAGAGTTCAGCGTCCACGTAAGCATCGATGACAGAGAACGCATAGACGCCCAGCATGACGAAGAAACTCATGTCGCGCCAACGGCGATACTTGTCCTTACGGCTCTTGAAAATCTTTTTATACCGTTCCTCGTCGGCCTTTGTCTGAATCTGTTTACCCAAATGCAGGAACTTGTTGTACGAGCACGTTCCCGGGTCGTCGTCCATGAGATCCAGATAAGCCTGCGAGTAGTCCTTATACATCATATTGTTCCACGTCAGTGCGTAGATACACCCCATGAATCCACCGTAGATGATGGGCAGCTTCCAGAATTTGCGGTTGTATATCTGTCCTGCACCCGGTAAGACCATTGCTAGCCATAGTGCCCGCTGGGGATTCGGCTTCCATGTGTTCCAGTCACGCTTCGGACGCAGCTTTTTGGCTTTCTCGACGACGACCGACGTGATGCTGTCTGTGGCCTGTACGGTCTGCATCGCCGCGGAGTCGGCAATAATCTCGTCCTCCTGCTGCGCATAGGCGTTCAGGCCTGCCGTCAACAGCACAACCACAAACAACACTCTGCGTATATAACTTTCAATTTTCAATTTTTAATTTTCAATTGTTTACACTGTCCAGTGCATTCATGATTTGCTCCAGCTGCTCCTCGTTGTCGAAGTGCACGGTGATTTTTCCCTTGCCCTTAGGCGAACAGGTCATCTGCACCTTCGTCTGGAAGAACTGTGCCAGACGGTCTCTCAGGATGTTAAACTCCTCGGGCAACTGCGACTTAGCGGCAATCTTACCCTTGGCGGTTTTTACGTCGTCACCGCTCTTCAGCGCGTTGATCAGGTCTTCGACCTTGCGAACGGAATACTGTTGCTGCTGGACCTCGCGGAAAAGCTTGATCTGCTGCGACGGACTGTCGATGGCCAACAACGCACGGGCGTGGCCCATCTCGATCTCGTGGTTCTTCAACGCCATCTGCACCTGTGCGGGCAACTTCAGCAGTCGCATGTAGTTCGTCACGGCGGCGCGGCTCTTACCTACGCGCTCCGAAATCTTTGCCTGCGTCATACCCGTCGCCTCAGCCAGATGCTGGTAGGCCAACGCTATCTCGATGGCGTTCAGGTCCTCACGCTGGATATTTTCCACCAGCGCCATTTCCATCGCATTCTGGTCTTCCACCGTCACGATATAGGCGGGAATCTTTGTCAATCCTGCCAGTTGCGAAGCTCTCCAACGACGCTCACCGGCAATAATCTGGTAGCGTCCGCCCTCCATCTTTCTCAGTGTGATAGGCTGGATGATGCCCAGTTCGCGAATGCTCGTTGCTAACTCCTGCAGTGCCTCTTGGTCAAATTCCCTACGAGGCTGGTTGGGATTGGGGTCTATCAGTGCGATTTCCACTTCGTTCAGATTCGACGAACCTTCGGTGTGCACCTCGCTGTGGGTGTCTATCAGTGCGTCTAGTCCACGACCGGTGCTGATGTCATCCAGCCCGCGTCCCAGAACGCTCCTGTCGAATTTCTTCTTTACTGCCATATTCTTAACTTTCAACTCTCAACTTTCAACTTTCAACTATTCTTGTTGATTATTTCTTTCGCCAGAGCCAGGTGGTTCTTGGCACCCGTCGAATCGGCGTCATACAGGATGACGGGCAGTCCGTGCGAAGGACTCTCCGACAACTTCACGTTACGCTGGATGACGGTCTTGAATACCAACTCCTGGAAGTGGCGCTTCACCTCGTCGTATATCTGGTTTGCCAGACGCAGACGCTGGTCGTACATCGTCAGCAGGAAGCCCTCAATCTCCAACTGCGGGTTCAGACGCTTCTTCACAATCTTGATGGTGCTCAGCAACTTCGTGATACCCTCCAGTGCGAAGTATTCACACTGTACGGGGATGATGATGCTGTCGGCGGCTGTCAGCGCATTTACCGTGATGAGGCCCAGCGAGGGCGAACAGTCTATCAGGATGAAATCGTACTCCTTGCGTATCGGCTCCAGTGTTTCCTTGATGATGTTCTCACGGTTTTCCATGTTCAACATCTCAATCTCGGCACCTACCAGGTCAATATGGCTGGGGATGATGTCCAGTCGTTCAATATCGGTTGTATAGATAGCGTCACGCACGTCAGACTTGTTGACAATGCACTCATAGAGTGAACATTCCACCTCCTGGATGTTGACACCAAGACCGCTCGAGGCGTTAGCCTGCGGGTCGGCGTCCACCACGAGGACGTTCTTCTCCAGAGTTGCCAGTGAAGCAGCCAGATTGATGGTCGTTGTAGTCTTTCCAACGCCACCTTTTTGGTTTGCTAATGCGATAATCTTTCCCATTTTTTCGTTTCTTTTGTACATAATAGACTGCAAAAGTACAAAAAAAAGATGGACTGACCAAATATCACCCCATCCTTTTTAGCTTTTTTATTGTTTCAAAACGGTTTCAAAATGGCCGGTCACCACCGCCGAAGCCGCCTCCAGGGAAGCCGCCGCCGGGGAAATCACCGCCCGGGAAACCACCGGGAGGACGGTCGCCGCCCCAGTCTCCGCGACCTCTGCGTCCTTCGCCACGACCACCGTTTCTGCCGCCAAACAGGTTCAGTCGGTAACTGACGTGTAGCATGGCGTACGAATTGATGGCGTTCACCTCGTTGTCGCGAATGCCATTGGCATTGACGATACGTGTGAAGTTTGTCTGCTGGTTCAGGATGTCATACCACTGCAACATGACGGTAAGCACCTTTCCGCGCAAAAAGCTGTGCGACAGCTGCGCGTTCCACAGCAGTTCGTTGGTGTTCAGGCTCTCGTCGCTATAGCCGCGTTTGCTGAACATGTGCATATCGGTCGACAGGTTCGAACCCCAGGGGAATGTTACCTTCGTACTGCCACCATACTGGAAGTTCCACGTCGTCAGGTTGTTCGACGACTGCAGCCGGTTGTCAGTGCGTGCGTAGGTGGTACGTCCGTCTAGCGAGAAACTGAACCATTTGTTGCGGTAGTTCAGCGAGAGGGCTGGATTGATGTTGTAGGTATGCGTCACGTTACGTTCGGCGATGGCCGTGTGGTTGAGGTTCACGTAGCCCACGCGGTGATCGTACCTTGCATTCAGTGAACCGGTGATATCCCATAGGTTCAGCGTATCGAGGCTGAAGGTGAAGCCCATGCCGAAGTTGGCATTCCAGTTGCCGTTGATGTTCTCCGGTCGCGAGATGCGTCCGCCTGTCGTCTCATTGTAGGTCACGACATTGCCTATCGCGTTGGTGGTTATCTGCCATCCGGCATTGCTGTTGAAACTCCAGTTGCGCTGATTCTTGGGGACCTCGAAACCATCAGCGTCGATAACGGTCTTCGGACGGCGCATCATCAGGAAGTTTACACGCAGGTTGGTGTTGAACGAAGGCTTCAGTCCGGAATTACCGACGTTGATGTTCAACGGGTTCGTATCGTCGTATATTTCAAGCAGTTGCGTAATACTGGGCTGTTGCGTCTGACCGCGCATGGTGACCTGCAGATTCGTCTGCTGGTTGAATCGGTAGCGCATGTTGAGCGTTGGCGATATGTTGGTCACGGTGCGGACGGTATCCACAAGAGTGTTCAGGTAGTTTTGGACGAAGTGTGAACGTTCAGGCAGTAGCGACACGCCTACGTTCATGTTCATCTTGTCACGTACATAGCGGAACTGTACCTCGGCAGTATGGCTGTACTCCGTACGCTCGGAATAGCGGCTCAGTTCGCGACTGAGATAGCTCTCATAGGGATTGTCCAGAAAACCGAAGAGTGTCGCCCAGTCGCGGTATTCGTTCAATACCTGGGCAAAGGCTTCCTCTGTATAGTCTGGGAAGTCGTAGGTCAGTGGGTCGCTCTTCTGATGGCTGTATTGGTAGCGGTAGTTCAGCTGTAGGAAGAGTCCCTGCTGTCCGAATCCGCGTGGGCCGTTACCCCTTCCGAAGGGCCCGCGACCACCTCCTCTCTGCGGGGAAACCGCAGCGCGCGACCCTTCACCAGTGTTGGAAGAACGCGACCCTTCGCCAGCGTTTGCTTGCCGCTCCGAGCGCCACGTCAACAGAGGTTCGGTGTAGGTGATGCCCAGTGAATAGTTCAGGTTCTTGTTGGGCGACACGCTATAGCGGTTGGTTTGATAGAGGGAGTCCAGTCCCTGACTGTTCTTCTGCTGATAGAGGTGTACCGCCGAGAGGCTGGCATTCTGGTTGTCACCGTCGCGATAGCTGAATCCGAAGCTCAGCGCCACGTTGCGCCCCTTGCGTCCGATGCGGCGGAACAATTGCAGTTGCGAGTTGATGTTGTTGCCGTCGCCATAACCCAGCGACTTGTTCTGCCTGCTGTTCACCACCAGCGAGTCTTCGTCCAGCGTCCGCAGACCCTCGATGCTCAGCGGGTCACTGACATATTTGTATGGATCGGCATTGAACGATGCCGACGTGTTGTGGCTGCGGCTGTCGTTGGTATTGAAACTGACGTCCGGGCGCCACGACAGGGTGGTCAGCGAGTCGATGGTCCATTGCAGGTTCATGTTGCCCGTCCAGTTGTTGGCACGTGAGTAACTCTGGTTGACACTGTTCGAGAAAGCCCCGCCGCGCGTGATGACAAAACTCTCGGAACCCGTCTTATTCCAGTTGTCGGCGTCGTTGTGGTTCCACGTCACGCGACCGCTCAACTTCAACTTGTTCTGCTTCTCATAGCTCACGTCAAGTGCGGCAGTCTTCGTCTCACGCTGACCCTGGCCGTTGCCGCGTCCGCGACCGCCGCGACCAGTGAAGTTGCGGTCGTTCACGTTATTCGCATTACCCATAAATGTGTAACGCACGTCGCCGAAAGGTTTCATAGCTGTCAGGCGGATGCCATAGCGGTTATGCGTGCCATAGCCCACGTCGGGATTGGCCTGCAGGCCGCGACGGGCACTGCGCTTCGTCACAAACTCCAGCACAAAGTCGTCGTTACCGTCGTCGATACCCGTCATCCGGCTCAGGTCGCTCTTCTCATCGTAGGCCTTCACCTGGTCCACCACGTACGACGGCAGGTTCTTCATCACCGCGTCGTTATTGCCCGTCATAAAGTCGCGACCGTCCATCTTGAAGCGTTTCACGTCCTTGCCGTTGATGCTGATCTTGCCGTCCTCGTCAATCTTTGCGCCCGGCAAGGCTTCCACCAGCGCCTCAATCACCGAACCCTCGGGCACCTGGTAGGCGTCGGCGTTATACACCACCGTGTCGTTCTTGATGACCATCTTCTTCACGTTTCTCGTCACCACTACCTCGGCAATGGTATCACCCTCCAGCGTCTTCACATTCGTCACGCTGTCCTTGCGCGTCTGACCACTCATACCGAGTATTCCCCAGACGCACGCCATCAATAAAAATATATGACGTAAACCCTGCATTTAGTTTTTGTTTATTCCTTTGACGTCGCAATCTCCGAAAGGTTTAGTCCTGCCGCATAAAAAAATCGCTTCGACGTTTGGTAGGTCCGCTTTTTTTTCGTACTTTTGCCGCAGAAAACGTAATTCAACGATATACCCGTCATGAAGATAATCAAGAATACCTTATTCTTTGCCGTGGTCCTCTTGTTGGGCTGCCAGAACAATGTTGCTCAGAAGAGCATCGTGATACTCTACGAGAATGACGTCCATTGCGGCATCGACGGCTACAAGACAATGGCCGGACTGCGTGACGCCATCAACCGTTCGGATACGGCCTATGCCGGTGCTGTCTGCGTGGGCGACTTCCTGCAGGGCAACACCACCGGAGCCATCTCGAAGGGACAGTATATTGCCGACATCATGCACTTGATGGACTACGACGCCCTGACGCTGGGCAACCATGAGTTCGATTATGGCGTGCCCCGCATGCGTCAGTTGTTGGAACAGATTGGTGCTTCCGTGACGTGCGTCAATTTCTTCGATGCCGGCGCCCCCGAACCTTACTATGCACCTTATGTCATCCATCAGTATGGCGACAAGAAGATTGCCTTCGTCGGAGCCTGCACGCCCGAAACGATGATCCTCGAGGGCTATTCCTTCTACGATACCAACGGCATCCTGCTCTACGACCTCAAGCCGAAGACCTTCTACCAGCTCATCCAGCAGGCCGTCGATAAAGCCCGTAGCGAGGGTGCCGACTACGTGGTACTGCTCTCCCACGTCGGTGAGACCACCCAGTCGCTGGGCTTCAATTCCCACCTGCTCGTCAACAATACGCGTGGCATCGATGTCGTGCTCGATGGCCATTCCCACGAAATTTTCGAGGGTGTGCCCGTCAAGAATCTCGACGGTCGCGACATTATTGTCACACAGACCGGTACCCAGTTTGCCAACATCGGTAAACTGCTCATCACTCCTGACGGTCGTATGACGACACACCTTCTCAAAACCAAGGAAATCCCCTACGAAAACGCCCGTGTAAGCGCCGTCACCGACAGCATCCGCCAATTGGTGAAAGCCGTCACGTCGAAGCAGGTAGCTCATAGCGACTATGCCCTCGAGGTGACCGACGAGAACGACCAGATGAAGGTCCGTGGCGTGGAGACCAATGCCGGCGACATCGTGGCCGATGCCTACCGCCATGCCATGAAGGCTGACATCGGTATGGAGAACGGTGGTGGCATCCGTAACGACATCCGCGCTGGCAACATCACCTATGGCGACGTCATCGGCATGCTGCCCTACGACAACACCCTGCGACGCATTGCCGTCAGTGGTCAGCAGATACAGGCTATGCTCACGCGCTGTACGGCGATGGCTCCCGTGCTCGACGGCAACTTCCCACAAGTATCCGGATTGCGCTTCACCCTCCACACCAAGCGCCACTGTGTCACCGACGTCGAAGTGTTGCAGGCCAACGGCACCTACAAACCCATCGACCCCCATCATACCTATAGCGTGGCCGTCACGGACTACAACCACATAGGTGGCGGTTTCTTCGATTGTTTCAAACCGTGTCCCGTACTCTACGAGAGCACCCTGCGCTACTACGAAGCCCTTGCCGACTACCTCGGCAAAGTCCTCGGCGGTACCACCGGCACTGCCTACGCCCAGCCTCAGGGCCGCATCCGCATCGTTAACGACTAAGACACGTCGCCGAAAGGCATATACTGAATGGCCAACATCGTCAGGTCGTCGCTCTGTTCAGCGTCGCCCACGAATGTATGTACGGCATTGGCCATCGCATCAATCATGTGCTTCGGCTGGTGACGCTGTTCGTCCAGCAACAGTTTGGCCATATTCCAGATACGCAAGTCGCCAAACTGTGCATGCTCATAGTTCTCGGCCTCGTTCAGTCCGTCGGTAAAGAGGAAAATGGTGGTCTTCGGGTCGATGCTCACCTCCTGCTGTGTGTATTCGTAGCCTGCCACAACGCCAATAGGCAGGTTGGGCTCACACGACAGGGCGCCGACGTCGCGCCCCACGAGCAGCGGAGCATCGTGACCGGCATTGCAGTAACGCAACAAACCCGTCTGCAGGTCGAGCACACCGATAAATACGGTGACGAACATATTTGTCTCGTTGCCTTCCGACATGGCATTGTTCAGTGTTCGCATAATCTCCGACGGAATCGCCACGTGGGCCGAGATGTTGCGGAACAACGAACGCGTGACGGCCATAAACAACGAGGCAGGAACACCCTTGCCCGACACGTCGCCAATACAGAATATCAGCTTCTCGTCGCGGATGTAGAAATCGAAGAGGTCGCCGCCGACACCCTTCGCCGGTTTCAGCGAACCATAGATGTCGATATCGTTGCGCTCGGGGTAGGGTGGGAACGTCTTGGGCAACATCGACATCTGGATGTCGTGGGCAATCTTCAGCTCGCTCTCCATCGACGCCTTCTGCGCCGTAGTGGCACGCAGATCCTCCGTGTAGTTCACCAGCGAACGCTGCATGTTCCCGAACGAGTCGCGCAGACGGTGTATCTCGTCGTGACTGTTGATGGTGGGCAGCGACGTCTGAAAGTTACCCTTCGCCACCTCGTCGGCCGATGCCGCCAACAGCGTGAGCGGTTTGACATTTTTCTTGATGGTCCGTCGTCCGAAGAAATACACCACCAGCATGCCTATCAGGATGCCCGTGATGGCGAAGCCCGCGGCAATATAGCCAATGATATCGATTACCACAGAGGGAACCGCGATGGCGATGGTCCAGTCGGTATGTTTCACTTTCTGCGCGCAGACAAGGACTTTTTCCCCGTCGATTGTTAAATCGTCGTCCAGCTTTTCTTCGATAGACATTTGGACATACCTATCGTAGGTACCCTTGGTGATGTAGTCGTATATGTTTTTGCTGACGATGCGTGTGGCGTCCGGGTGCACCAGAATGGTACCCGTGCTGTCCGTCATGAAGTAGTAGAGCTTGTACTCCGGATCCCATTCCTTCTCGTCCGTTGCATGATGGGTCTCCATAGGCTGTATCTTCTCGTTCAGCCACGCCAGCGACAGGTCCACACCCAGTACGGCCACCGTGCGCTGGCTCTTGTCGCGGATGGGCAACAGATACGACACCAGTGGCGACCGTGCACTGTCGTTGTCGAAGAAGGGCTTGGTCCAGTAGCCTTTTTCGCTCGCAATGGCATTCTTAAACCACTCGTCCTTCACATAGTTGTTCCCCTGGTCGATGGCGTTCTGCGACTCGATGATGGTCGTGCTGTCGCGCCGTGTGGCGTAGGGCGCAAACAGGCGTCCCTTCTTGGGGTAGTAGTTCTCGATGAAGTAGATGCCACAGCTGCGCATGTATGGGTTCAGTTTCACCATCCTGTTGATGATGTCATGCATGCGGTCGGGATTGCTCAGGTCGTCCTCTATGAACGCCGCCGTATTGATGGACGCCATGTAGAGGTCGGAGGCGATGCGCCGCACCTCCTCCTTCTCACCCTTCAATACACGGTCGCTGATGCCCGTGACGCCCAAGGCCACGATGCCATAGGTTATCCAGAACAGTAGTAACACGGGGATGATCATGATGATAATCATCCTGAGCATGATACGCCACGTCAGTCGTTTCGCAAACGAACGCGGATAGCCGGTGATATTTTTTTTCTTGGAGAACAGTTTCATAACAACACGAATTTGCTTGCAAAGATACACTTTTTTTCTTACTTTTATGCATTTTTTCGGTTTTTATTTGTACCTTTGCCAAAGAAATAAATATTTTGCTAATATGAAACCCAAAACTATCTTCCTTTTGACCATTTTGATGGTGTATGCGCTGGGAATTACGGCGCAAAGTGTGCTGACCACCGATGCAATGATTCGTGTGGCGGAGCAGAAAACCCAATGTGAGCGTATGGCGGCAGACGGAAAGTACCTGTCGCCGGCACAGCAATCTGCGCTGACGCTCGTAGTAAAAGTGGCAGACGAACAGGCTGCCGACACCTATGCCCGCCTGAGGGAACTGGGTGTGACTATCAGGGGTCGCATTGGCCAGCAGGCCATTGTACAGGTGCCCATCGACAAGGTGGAGACGATAGCTCGGATGGACGGCATACTCCGCGTGGACGTAGGCCATCGGGGGGAGCTGAAGACCGATGTGACACGTGAGGTGACGGGCGTCAACACCATCAACGGCAACCATCCCTCGGTGCCCTTACCCTTAACAGGCAAAGGCGTGACGGTGTGCGTGCTGGATTTAGGTGTGGACTTCAGCCACCCTGCCTTCAAGGATGCCCAGGGCCGTTCTCGCATCAAGTGCGTTTACAACATGATGTCGGATAAAGGCCGTAAATTTGTGTACGACGACCCCGTGGCAGGCACCATAGAGTTTCCGGGTAGCGTGTTCGACACACCCGAGCTCATCGCGAAGCTCGTCTATGACACCAAGATGTTGTATCACGGCAGTCATACCGTAGGCATCGCGGCAGGATCCCTGTCGCCTCAAGGCTTTGGCGGTATGGCTCCCGATGCCGACATCGTCTTTTTGCCTATGCATACGCTCTTCACGGAGGACGACGTAGCCTCCGATACCGGCAGCAGCGATTCAGGCAGCAGTCTAACCGAACCCGATCCCAACGCGAATGAAGAATCGAATCAGCTGATAGAACAATATCTGGCCTTTGCCAGTGCCTATGCCCAGCAGAACGACCAGCCCATGGTGTTCAGTGCCAGCCTTGGCAGTCACATGGGACCTCACGATGGTACCGGCACCGTACCCGAAGCCATCTCGGCCCTCTCCAAGCACGCCATTCCCGTGTTCTCCTGTGGCAACGAGGGTGGAAAAGGCTTTCACGTACAATACCAGTTCGATGCCGATAAGCCGTCGTTCACCACTGGCCTCGCGGCGTTTTTAGGAGGATTGGATGAGGAGGAAGATCCTGACCATTCTTTCCTGTGGTTTTTCTCTAATTCGGTAAGAGGCTATACACGCCCCGGGCAGGGCGGCGAGATAGGCGTACGCATCAACGTAATTGCCCGCGACGACAATATGAATGTCGTGGAATGTGCCTGGTCGTCGCCGCTGATTTCAGCCACTGTGGGCGGACCTGCTCAAATGATGACCATCAATTCGGCCGACTATCCTGACGCTCAGGAATATTTCAGAGGCAAGGTGTACGTGGGTCTCCGTACGGCGGAGAATGGACGCCTGGAGCTGAATGTCATTCCCAGTGCACTCTGCAAGGAGGTCAGAGATGTGAAACACTACGCACTGTCGATTACCGTGACCGGCTCACCGGGTGCTGCCGTTGACCTGTGGCAGAGCGGCTTCAGGTTCGTTCCATACGTTGGTGAGGGCTATATCGCTGGCGACGATATCATTTCGGGCAGCGACTGGACCAGCACCCCCGATGTCATCAGCGTGGGGGCATGGTGTGCCAACACCACCCAACGCACTAACACGCAGGGGCAGCAGGATACCCAGTCGCCAGAGGAGACCTTGGGCGACATCGGTTCGTTCAGCAGCTATGGCCAGATGTTCAACGGTGTCACACAGCCTATGGTCTGCGCGCCAGGTGTCAATGTGGTATCGGCGTGGAACCGCTACTACGACGCCGCGAATGGCGGCCCCACATCCTACATCGACACCATGACGTGGCAGGGCTTCCCCTATGGCAGCACGACTGGCACGTCGATGGCCTGTCCCGCTGTGGCAGGCATCGTAGCCCTGTGGCTGCAGGCTCACCCCGAGCTCACGCTGGCAGACGTGAAGGACGTTCTGGCCAATTCGTGCGACAACGACGAGTTCACCGCCAAGAATCCTATCCGTTGGGGCTATGGCAAGGTCAATGCCAAGCGGGGACTGGAGTACATCCAGGATCATGCTACGGGAATTGTTGACATAACTACAATGCCCCCTGGCGGAAGCCAGCCCCCCGTTTGGCGGGGGGCCTCCGGGTACACGCTCGACGGCCGTCGCCTGTTAGGCAAGCCTTCTCAAAAAGGTGTGTATATAAATAAAGGTATCAAGGTTGTCATGAAATAAACGAGTAAACAAAAGCCTCCACGATTCTCGCAAACGCCCAGAAGTGCGACTTCCATAAGGTGGTGGCGGAAAGTTGGATTGATCCCGGTTTTTCGCTCGATTATTTGTAACCTTACGGGGAAATATGAAAAAAAGTGGACAGATATTTTGTCTGTCTATTTTTTTTTCGTATCTTTGCCGGCGAATATGGCAATCTGGTGGCTGATGCCGCCTGATGTAAGGGAATCCGGTGAGAGTCCGGGACTGTTCCTGCAGCTGTAATCCCCCGTAGAAAGGGTCTGCTTGTATAACGCCACTGACATGAGTCGGGAAGGTAAGGCAGACTGGGGAAAGTCAGAAGACCTGCCTATAACTGGAAAGTACGTCCGCTCAGGAGTTAGCGGTGCGGAAAGAGTAGAGATGATGAGAAAGGTAATGGCTATTGGCCTTTGGCTGTTGGCGTCGTGCGCTATGGCGCAGACGGACATCTGGCGTCAGGACAGCATCGAGGAGGTGGTAGTGACGGGTACTGGTACGCGTCACCTGCTGAAGGATGCGCCAGTGCAGACGGAGGTCATCACACAACAGATGCTGAGTCAGTATGGCGGCAAGAGTCTGGAGGAGATCCTCGCAGGCCTGACGGCGTCGTTTGCCTTCAACGAGGGCGACATGGGCAGTCAGATGCAGCTGAACGGACTGGGCAACAGCTATATCCTGATATTGGTGGACGGCAAGCGCATCCACGGCGACGTGGGCGGTGAGAACGACCTTGGACTCATCGACCCGCAGAACATCGAGAAGATTGAGATTGTGAAGGGTGCGCAGAGTGCGCTGTACGGTAGTGACGCAATGGCCGGTGTCATCAACATCATCACGAAGAAGCATACCGAGGCGGGGTTCTATGTGGACAACAGCACGCGCTACGGCACGCATAACGACCTGCGCCAGCATAACACCGTAGCATTCACCGTGGGCAAATTCAACAGCCAGACGAACTTCCAGCTGCAACGCAACGACGGATGGCAGAATACTGCCGAGGAATGGGCCGAGGGTATCGTGCTGACGGACAGTAGGAACAAGACGGTGAACGAATACCGTAACTGGCAGGTGGCCGAACGACTGACGTATCAGCCGATGAAGGGGTTGGAGCTGTATGCCGAGGGTTCATATTATAAGAAGAACATCCTGCGCCCACAGAACGGCCGTCACCCCAGTTGCGACGTCTATACTTACGACCTGCGCTACAACAATGCGTCGGCATCGGTGGGCGGTAAATGGAACAACATCACGCTGGACGTGGACTGGAACAAGCACGCCTACTATTACGACTATACGGCGAAGCACTACGACTACGTGTTGTTGCAGGGCGAGGAGTATGGCGACCAGAACGGCGAGTGGTTCTCGGTGGCGATGATGCCCGGTCAGAGCAAGTTGCAGAGCGACCAGCAGCGCGTGATGGCACAGTTGAAGGGCATCTTCAATCTGCCTTACGACAATATGCTGAATGCCGGTGCGGAATATCGCTACGACTACCTGAAAGCCCTCGAGCGCACGGAGACGGGAACGGCCGACGACTGGACGGGTGCCGTGTATGTGCAGGACGAGTGGAACCACCTGAAGTGGCTGAACATCACTGCGGGTCTGCGACTGGTGGACAACCATAACTTCGGATTCCGCCTGACGCCGAAGGTCAGTACGATGGCCTCCGTCGGCGACTTCCGCTTCCGACTGGGGTGGAGTCAGGGCTTTAAGACGCCTACCGTCAAGGAGCTGCACTACCGCTATCTCCACATTATGGGCAGCAGCACGTTCTTCAATATCGGCAACGTGAACCTCGACCCCCAGACAAGCAACTATTACTCTGCCAACGTGGAGTATCGCGGACGGCGCTTTACGGCTGCCGTGACGGGGTATCTGAACAAGCTCGACCGGATGATAGCACTGGTGAACGTGTCGGAAAGCGAGATTCCGCCGGGCGTGACGCAAGCCTATATGGGCGACGGCAGTACGAAGGTTCAGGCGCGCATGTATAAGAATATGGATGACGCGCGCACGAGTGGTGTCGACGTCACGCTGTCGTATAGGGTGTTGCCTGAACTGACGCTGAACGGCGCCTACAGCTATCTCGACACGAAGGCCCATCTGTATGACGAGAAGGAGGACCGCATGACGACGGTTGTCATCGACGGCACGGCTCACCATAAATGGAGTGCTTCGGCACTGTACAGCCATGCGTTCACTCGCGCGTACAAGTTGGGTGTAAGCCTGTCGACGCGTGGTAGCAGCAAGCGCTACTACCAGAACAACGGCGACGGCAAGGGCTATCAGATATGGCGCATCAGCACGACGCACGATTTTCCGTTCAAGGTTTCAAGTTTCAAAATTCAAAGCATAAGGCTGGAGTTTGGCGTCGACAACATCTTCAACTACGTCGACCGCACCATGCATCCCTACCATCTGGGTACCAACACGTCGGGTACGACGGTGTATGGGACTTTCAGCATCAAATTCAGTGGCGGCAAGAGAGTTAAACAAAACAATATTTTATCCACAAAACAAAACAACAACTATGAAGAGAATTAAATCATTCATTCTGGCTGCAGTGGCTTTCGCACTGGTAGCCCCCGCATTCACCGCTTGTAGTAGCAGTGACGACGACAACAAGAAGGAAAACATTGTTTCTGAGTACACCATCAACGACAATTTGGTAGCTGCCAAGAAGGCTCAAACCAAGAAGGACGTTGCCGTACTGTTGGTGGCATTCGGCTCTACTTGGGACAATGCTTTCAAGGCATTCGACAAGACCGTTGCCGCCTATGAGGCTGCATTCCCTCAGGCTGATGTCTACATGAGTTTCTCGAGCGACATCTGTATCAACCGCGCCAGTGCCGGTGAGAATGTCGACGACAACGGCAACATCGTGAAGCGCGACTATTACGAGCCCCGCTATCTGTTGCACGCCATCGGTAAGGCAAAGTACAGCAAGATCTATGTGCAGTCGCTGCAGGTGATTCCCGGTGAGGAGTTTGCTGCCGTCGTGGCTTCGGTCAAGAAGTTCATGAACAACGGTTACATTGCCGATGCTCACCTTGACGACGCCTATTTGGCTAAGCTGTCCGAGACAGAATCCATCTTCCTCGGCATGCCTCTGCTGAACGATCCTGAGAAAGATATTCACGATGTTGCCCAGCAACTGCACGCATTGTATAAGGAGGAGGCTAAACAGGGTGTTGTCGCTTTCATGGGTCACGGTAATCCCGACAGCTACGACACCTTCAAGGCTAACGTCCGCTACAGCCAGCTCGAGGAAGAACTGCAGAAGTTCAGCCCCAACTACTTCGTAGGTACTGTCGATATGCCCGACAACTACAAAGAGAATGTATTGGAGCGCATGCAAGAAGCTGGTCTCACCAGTGGCAAGATGTATCTGCACGCCCTGATGTCTATTGCCGGTGACCATGCTCACAACGATATGGCCGGTGAGGGCGACGAGTACTGGAATCCGATGGCTCCCGAGAGCGAGGACGTCAGCTGGTATGAGTTCTTCAGCCACGCAGGCTATGAGACGATTGTTCCCAAGGCTGGCAAGCACCCGCAGGGTCTGCTGGAGCTGGACGGTGTAAGAAACGTGTGGATTAACCATACCAAGAATGCCGAGTTCTTGGAGGACGCTTACCACAGCATGTATCCGGAGGAATAACCCCGAATTTTTTGGTTCACAATATATACGTGTATTATTATATAAGTTAGAAAAAGGAGATTTGTCGCGATGACAAGTCTCCTTTTCTGTCGGGATGAGGCGACTCGAACGCCCGACCCCTACGTCCCGAACGTAGTGCGCTACCAACTGCGCTACATCCCGCTTGCTACGACATCGCTAGGCCCGGAAAGGCAGTGATTTTTCGTAAGCGGGTGCAAAAGTACGAATTTTTTTTGAATTCTCAAAATTTTTTTGTACTTTTGCACGCAAAAGCTATTTGAAACTAACCGAAATGAAACAAATATTGCTGATAGTAGCCTGTTTGATGATGCCGTTGGCGATGAAAAGCCAGCGGGTGATCGTTGTCGAGAAGAACAGCGTCGAGAGTTTGTTGGCGGCTATCAGTGAGGCAAACCAAAGGAACGATACGGTGACGGCCGAGAGGCTGTTTATAATGATTCCCGACGGGGTGTACGACCTCGGCGAGACGACGCTGACGCGCATCAGCGGGCATAATATCGCGCTGGTGGGTGAGAGCATGGCGGGTACGGTGATTCAGAACAAGCCGGACGTGAAGACGGAGAGCATCAGCAAGACGGCGGTGCTGCAGAACCGCGGTACGGGGAACTACTTTCAGGACCTGACGCTGAAGAATGCGCTGGACTACTATCACGTGGAGCCGGACGGCCGTGCGGTGACGCTGCAGGACAAAGGTACGCGGACCATCTGTAACCGTGTGCGCATGCTGTCGTATCAGGATACGTATTATTCGGACAACGAGCAGTGTCAGAGCTACATGCTGGACACGGAGATCCACGGCACCATCGACTTTATCTGCGGGGCGGGTGACGTGTGGTTTGAGCGTTGCAGGATAGTGACCGAGAAACGTACACCGGACGGCAGCGGGGTGGACATCATCACAGCAACGCGTACGTCGGAGACGGAGTGGGGCTACGTGTTCAACCACTGTACGATAGAGAACGATGTGTCGGCATTCAACTACGGTCGTTCGTGGCATACGAATCCGCATTGCGTGTGGCTCTATACCACGCTGCTGACGCCGGAGAAGCTGGAGGCAACGCGGTTTGACGACGAGGGTATGAAGACGTCGGGCAACTACTTCAAGGAATATGGTACGATGGACGGTGCGGGTCGCGACATCACGCCAAAGTCGAACGTGGTGAGGTTTACGCTGAGAGACCATACGCAGCCCTATACGGCCGAGACCATCATGACGAAGGAGGAAGCCAAGCAATATACGGTAAAGCGCGTGTTCGGCGACTGGCGCCCGGACAAGCAGCTGAAGAAGATGGAGCAGCAAGCACGAAAACTAAAGAAAAAACATTTGTAAAAAGATGAGAAAAGGTTTACTACTGGCATTATGCCTGTTGGGCTTGACGACGGTTATGGCTCAGCGGGTGATAACCGTTGAGAAGGGTAGTGTGGAGAGTCTGCTGAAGGCAGTGGAACAGGCTAACAAAATGAACGCCGAGCGGGATGCCGAGCGGTTGTTTATCCTGATTCCTGACGGGATGTATAATTTCGACAAAAGGGTTTTAACGAAGATAACAGGGCATAATATTGCGTTGACAGGGCAGAGTATGGAAGGCACCATCCTCCAGAACCAGCCCGATGTGAAGAACGAAGGCATCTCGAAGACGGCCATCTTCCAGAACCGCGGCACGGGGAACTACTTTCAGGATATGACGCTGAAGAATGCGTTGGATTACTATGGTGCGGGTGCTGCCGGTCGTGCGGTGACGCTACAGGACAAGGGTACGCGAACCATCTGTAACCGTGTGCGCATGTTGTCGTATCAGGATACGTACTATTCGGACAACGACCAAGGCGTGCATTATCTACAGGATTCGGAGATTCACGGTACGGTGGACTTTATCTGCGGCGATGGCGACGTGTGGTTTGAGCGTTGTAAGATTGTCACTGAGAAACGTACGACAGACGGTAGCGGACGTAATGTGATAGCGGCTCCGAAGACGACGAAGACGAGGTGGGGCTACATCTTTAACCGTTGTACGGTGGAGAATATCGTGTCGAATTTTGAATATGCGCGCGGATGGAATGGTACGCCCCACTGCATCTGGTTGCATACGACGCTGTTAACGCCCGAGCGGCTGAACCCGACACGTTTCGACTATCGTGGCATGAACACGGTGCGGAACGACTTCAGGGAGTATGGCACGGTGGACGCTGCAGGTCGCGACATCATGCCACAGACGAATGTGGTGACGTTTACGATGACGAAGAAGAGCAAGGAGGGCGCGAATGTGACGACGACAGAGAACTGTCAGGTAGAGACGGTGATGACGGAGGGTGAGGCGGCCAGATATACCGTAGAAAATGTGTTTGGCGACTGGCGACCCGACAAGATTATCGAACAGACGGAACGGAAGGTCAAGAAACTGATGAAGCGCCTATAGCAGGCGCTTCATTTCGTTTAGTTCTTCTTGTGTCGTTGCCCATGAGGTGACGAACCGGCAGATGGTGCGATGGCCCTCGGTCTGTCCCCAATGTGTAAAGTCCATCTTGGCAGACAACTCCTCGACCTTGGCGTCGGGCAGGATGATGAACTGCTGGTTGGTGGGTGAGTCAAGCCAGAACTCGTAGCCCTGCTCCTGGAAGATGCGTTTCATCTGCATGGCCATGTCGATGGCATGGCGCGACAGTTTGAAATAAAGATTGTCGGTGAACAGGGCGTCGAACTGCAGGCCGATGAGGGCACCCTTGGCAATGACGGCTCCGTGCTGTTTCTGGATGGAGAAGAAATGCTTGTGAGCCTGACGGTTGGTGAAGACAACAGCCTCGCCACAGAGAGCGCCAATCTTCGTGCCACCGATGTAGAAGACGTCGCAGTGGCGTGCGAGATAGGGTAGGGTGACGTCGCAGCCTTCGGCCATGAGTCCGTAGCCCAGCCGTGCTCCGTCGATGTAGAGGGGTATGTCGTACTGCTTACAGACCTGATAGATGTCGTCCAATTCGCGAGCGGTATAGAGCGTTCCCAATTCCGTGGGAAAGGTGATATAGACCAAACCCGGATGTACGGCGTGGTCGCGATTGCCGTCGTGATAGAAATCGTCGAGATACCGGTTGAGCGTCTTGGCCTCCATCTTGCCCTCCGCGTCGGGAATGGTGATGATTTTGTGTTCCGTAAACTCGACGGCACCGGCCTCGTGGACGTTGATATGACCAGAGCCGACGCAGATGACGCCCTCGTACTGGTAGAGCATGGAGTCGATGGTGGTGGCGTTGGTCTGCGTGCCGCCCGTCAGAAAGAATATCTGTGCGTCGGGCATGCCGATGGCCTCGCGGATGCGGTCCTTGGCACGCTCGGAGAAGGCGTCGAAACCATAGGGTGTCGGTCGCTCATTATTGTATTTAATGAGGTTCTCGAGCACCTTGGGGTGTGCGCCGTTGTTATAATCGCATTCGAAGGAAATCATGAACCATTAATCATTGACCATTAACCATTGACCATTATAGTGCTTCGAGCATGCGCTTGATGACCACGGAGCAAGATATTTCGCGGTTGGCAGCCTCAGGGATGACGAGGCTGTTGGGCGACTCGATGACGTCGTCGGTGACGATGAGGTTACGGCGGACGGGCAGACAGTGCATGAACTTACCGTTATTAGTCCACGACATATGCTCGGTATCGACAGTCCATGAGCGGTCCTCACAGGTGATTTTGCCATAGTCGGCAGGATTCGTCACACCTGGGTTCGACCAGTTCTTGGCGTAGATGAAATCGGCGCCTTCGAAGGCTTTGCGTTGGTCGTATTCCACGTGGGCATTACCGACGAACTGCGGGTCGAGCTCGTAGCCTTTGGGGTGGGTGATGACGAGGTCCACGTCGGGGGCGGCATTCATCCACTGAGCGAAGCTGTTGGGCACGGCCTGCGGCAGTGCGCGGCAATGGGGTGCCCATGTGAGGACGACCTTCGGGCGCTCAACCGTCTTATGCTCCTCGATGGTGATGAGGTCGGCGAAGGCCTGCAGGGGATGCACCGTGGCGGTCTCCATAGCGAAGACGGGGCGGCCTGAATATTTGATAAACTGCTGCAGCACGGTTTCTGCATAGTCGTACTCGCGGTCGGTGAGTCCGGCAAAAGAACGCACGCCGATGAGGTCGCAATAGCAACCCATGACGGGAATGGCCTCGAGCAGGTGTTCGCTCTTGTCGCCATCCATGATGACGCCACGCTCGGTCTCGAGTTTCCAGGCACCGGCATTGACGTCGAGCACGATGACATTCATGCTGAGGTTCATGGCGGCCTTCTGGGTGGAGAGACGCGTGCGCAGGGAGTTGTTAAAGAAGATCATCATGAGGGTCTTGTTCTTGCCCAGATGCTGATACTTGTAACGGTCGTTCTTGATCTCAAATGCTTCGGCCATCGCTTTTTCCAGCGGGCCGATATCCTGTACGTTGATAAAACTTTTCATTTTTATTTTCGTTATTACGTTATTACGTTATTTCGGAATTCCGGTATTGCGGGATTCCGTGACTTCGTGTTTACGGGCGGGTTTGGCCTTCGCCTTCGATGATCCACTTGTAGGTGGTGATTTCCTCAAGGGCCATGGGACCGCGGGGACCGAGTTTCTGGGTGGAGATGCCAATCTCGGCACCGAGACCGAACTGCGCGCCGTCGGTGAACGACGTGGGGGCATTCCAATAGACGCAGGCGGCATCGACGTGCGACTGGAACTTGCGAGCCGTAGCCTCGTCGTTGGTGATGATGGCCTCGCTATGTCCGGAGCCGTACTGGTCGATGTGTGCCAGTGCCTCGTCCAGTGATGCTACGGTGCGGATAGACATCTTGTAGTCCATGAATTCTGTGCCGAACGACTCGTCGGTGGCGGACTGCAACAGAATGGTCGGATAATTTCCTCGCAGCAGTTGGTAAGCAGGCCCGTCGACGTAGAGCGTCACTTTGTGGTCGAGCAGGGGTTTTACGAGTTCGACGAGGTCGCCCAGACGGCTCTCGTGGATGATGAGGCAGTCGAGGGCGTTACACACCGATACGCGGCGTGTCTTGGCATTGCAGATGATTTTCTTGCCCATCTCCACGTCGCCGTCCTTGTCGAAATAGGTGTTGACGACGCCAGCACCAGTCTCGATGACGGGGATGCGGGCGGTGTCGCGCACGAAGTCGATGAGGCGACGTCCGCCACGGGGAATGCAGAGGTCGATGTAACCCACGGCATTGAGCATCTCGCCCGTGGCCTCATGGGTTGCCGGCAGCAGGCTGACGACGTCGGGATTGACACCGAAGCGCTCGAGCACCTCGTGGATGAGTTCGACGGAAGCCTGATTGGAGAGGTCGGCATCGCTACCGCCCTTCAACACGCAGGCATTGCCGCTCTTGAAGCAGAGCGAGAATACGTCGTAGGTGACGTTAGGACGGGCCTCGTAGATCATGCCGATGACGCCGAAGGGTACGCTGACACGATGCAGGCGCAGACCGTTGGGCAACGTCTTCTCCTTGGTGACGTAACCAAGCGGCGAGGGCAACGAGGCCACGTTGCGCATGTCGCCGGCAATGTCGTCGAGGCGTTTCTCGGTGAGTTGCAAACGGTCGTATAAGGGATTTTTGGGGTCCATCTTTGCCAAGTCCTGGCTGTTGGCTACGAGGATGCGCTCCTTGAAGTCGATGATGGCGTCGGCCACCGCATTGAGGATGGTGTTGCGCTGTTCGTCGGAGAGCAGGGCCAGTGAGCGGCTGGCTTTCTTAACCCGCTGGAATGTTTCAGTCAATTGCATTTGGAATGAATTCTGTATGTGGTACGTTTTGATTGTTTAAAAGGATGTCGAGGAGGATGTCTTCGCGCTTACCGTTGGCAATGACGACGCGGACACCGTCCTTCTGGAGCTTCTGGGCGGTGGTGTACTTCGAATGCATGCCGCCACGACCGAAGGCGCTTTTCTCTTCCTTGATGTATTGTGAGAGGTCGCGACCGGGTTCGACGGTGGGGATGATGTTTGACGCAGGGTCGTCAGGATGACCGTCGTAGATGCCGTCGATATTGGAGAGCAGGATGAGCGTATCGGCCTTCATCATCTGTGCGATGAGGCCGGAGAGCTCGTCGTTATCGGTGAACATCAGCTCGGTGACGCTGACGGTGTCGTTTTCGTTGACGATAGGCAATACGTCGTTCTCAAGCATCACCGTCATACAGGCCTGCTGGTTGCGGTATTGTTCGCCGGGCTCGAAGTTTTCCTTCATCGTGAGCACTTGTCCGACGTGGATGCCGAACTCGCGGAACAGGTCGTAGTAAAGTCCGACGAGTTTCACCTGACCCACGGCGGAGAACAACTGGCGCTGTTCGACGCTGTCGAGCGAATGGTCGACGGTCAGTTCACGACGTCCGCAGGCAACTGCACCCGACGACACGAGGATAATCTCGTAGTCGTGACGACGGAGGGAGGCCACCTGGTCGACGAGTGACGACACGCGTGTGACGTCCAGTTTTCCGTCCGTACGTGTCAGCACGTTTGAGCCTATCTTGATGACAATTCTTTTCTTCATTTTATATCAGTGATACGTCCTTGATATGTTCTATTTCCGGTTCTTCTCCGACGGTGCCGACAACGGTGATGATGTCCAGTCGGGAGTCGCCGTTGATGTGGCGATACTTGATGTAGTGATTGATGGCCATCTGCAGACTTCGCAGTTTCCTGTAGTCCACGGCTTCCTCGGGGTCGCCGAACAAGCGGTTGCGACGGGTCTTCACTTCGACGAACACGAAGGTGCCGTCTTCGTCTCGGGCAATGATGTCGAGGTCGCGGTGACCTGATTTCCAGTCGCGCTCAACGATGGTGTAACCGTTGCGCTGCAGATAGTCTGCCGCCGTGTCTTCACCCCACTTGCCTAACTCGTTATGCGCCGCCATATCTAATTATCAATTGTCAATTATCAATTGTCAATTTTGAATTACTTCTCGGCGTCCTTGTTGCGGATTTCCACACGGCGGATCTTTCCGGAGATGGTCTTCGGCAGTTCGTCGACGAACTCGACGATACGAGGATATTTGTAAGGAGCCGTCTCCTTCTTGACGTGCTGCTGCAGTTCCTTGATGAGATCTTCGCCAGCCTTGTCCTTCCACTCCTTGCCGAGTACGACGGTAGCCTTCACTACCATACCGCGAATATCGTCGGGAACACCGGTAATAGCGCACTCCACGACAGCAGGGTGGGTCATCAGCGCACTCTCGACCTCGAACGGGCCAATACGGTAGCCTGACGACTTGATGACGTCGTCGATACGACCCTCAAACCAGTAGTAGCCGTCCTCGTCGCGCCAAGCCATATCACCTGTATGGTAGATGCCGTCGTGCCACGCCTCGCGGGTCTTCTCGGGGTCACGATAGTAACCCTTGAAGAGTCCGATGGGCTTACGGTCACCCACGCGGATGACGATTTCTCCCTTCTCACCGTCCTCGCACGACGTGCCGTCGGCACGCAGCAGGTCGATGTTGTATTGGGCATTGGGAATACCCATCGAACCGGGCTTCGGCGTCATCCAAGGGAAGGTGCCGAGGGTCATCGTGGTCTCGGTCTGTCCGAAACCTTCCATGATGTTGAGACCGGTCTTTTCCTTCAGTTTGTCGAACACGGCGGGATTCAGTGCCTCACCGGCCGTGCAGCAGTACTCGAGTGACGACAGGTCGTATTTTGAAAGGTCCTCGCGAATCATAAAGCGATAGATGGTCGGGGGCGCGCAGAACGACGTCACGCGGTATTTCTCAATCTGACGCAGGAGATTGTCGGCATTGAACTTCTCGTGGTCGTAAACGAACACCGTTGCGCCGGCAAACCACTGTCCGTAGAACTTGCCCCAGACGGCCTTACCCCAGCCCGTGTCGGCCACGGTGAGGTGCAGCGAACCCTCGTGCAGGTTGTGCCAGAAGACGCCTGTCGACAGATGGCCCATGGCATATAGGTAGTCGTGCGCCACCATCTTCGGTTCACCGCTGGTACCACTGGTGAAGTACATCAGCATCGTGTCGTCGTTCTCGTTGACGAAGGCAGGACGCTGGAATTTCGGCGCCTCCCTCCATTCCTTTCTCCAATTGCGGAAACCTTCTTCGTCGCGCAAAGTGATATATTGTTTCACTGTCGGACTCTCGGGCATGGCCAACTTAATCTGACCGATGATATAATCGTCGTCGGCGCAGATGATGGCCTTCACCGATGCCCGCGTATTGCGATAGACGTAGTCGTGCTTCGTGAGCATGTGTGTTGCGGGAATGACGATGGCGCCGATCTTACACAGTGCAAGCATGATGACCCACCACTCGTAATGACGCTTCAGGATGAGCATCACGGGGTCGTTCTTGCCGATGCCCAGCGTCTGCAGATACGATGCTGCCTGATCGGTTTGCTCCTTCAGTTCGGCAAATGTCGTGCGTATTTCCTCCCCCTGGTCGTTGGTCCACAGAATGGCCAGTCCCTCGGGTTTCTCTTCGGCCCAGACATCCATCACGTCGTAGGCGAAGTTGAAGTTCTCGGGGATGATAAACTCCAGGTTCTTGTTGTAATCTTCAACAGACGTGAACGTCGTCTGTTTCAAAAATCTTTCTATCATTTCTTTCTTCTTTCGTTATAACGTTATATCGTTATTCCGTTATGTCGACTATTCTACAGTAAACGCTAAAAACTTGACGGCCTTGTCGCCGACGGCCAGCATGCCGTGGGGCTTGGTGGAGTCGAAATAGATGCTGTCACCTTCCTCAAGGATGATGGTCTTGCCACCGATGTAAAGCTCCATGCTGCCTTCCAGCACCATGTTGAACTCCTGTCCGGGGTGGGTATTCTTGTAGATGGTGCGGGCACCGGGCTTCGGCTCGACGGTAACGATGAATACGTCGGCCTTGTGGTTGACGAAACCACCCACAAGGCTCTGGTATTTGTAGGCCTTCGTGCGTTCGATGCTCATGCCCTGACCCTTGCGCGTCACATAGTACGACTTCATGTGCGGTGCCTCAGCGAATATAAGTTCCTCCGTCGATACGCCGTACTTCTTCGCAATTTTCATCAGGTTTGAGATGGTGATGTCCAGCTCGCCCTGCTCAATTTTTTCATACTTCTCAGTGCTGATACCGATGGTTTCAGCCATCTCGCTCACGGGGATGTCGAGCACGTCGCGCAGTCCGCGCAGTCGCTCGCCTATTTGTTTCAATTGTTCGTCCATAATTATTTCGCTCCTGCTTTTAATCCTCTAATTACACTTGACGTAAAACCGGCATGCTCCATCTCGTTCAGTCCCTTGATGGTCACACCGCCAGGCGTCGTCACCAAGTCGATGGCGGCCTCGGGGTGCAACCCCGTTGCCTCTAGCAACTCTACGGCACCCTTCATCGTCTGCATTACGATGGCCTTCGCGTCGTCAGCCTTAAAGCCTAACTCTACGCCACCCTCTGCCGCAGCACGGATATAGCGCATGGCATAGGCGATGCCGCACGATGCCAGTGTCGTGCCAGCACCCAGATGCTGCTCGTCGGTGATAATGGTCTTGCCCATGCTCTCGAACAACTTCACCACCTGGTCCGTATATTGCTGTGTCGCAGCAATAGCCGGCACGATGAACGTCATCGACGCCAGTTGTGCAATGGCGATGTTCGGAATGACGAGATACGTCGGAATCATCTTCCCTTCTTTTGTCATCCACTGTTTGATGCTCTCCGATTTGACGCCTGCAGCCACCACGACGAGTGTCTGCTGGTCGTAATCCATCACGTCGCGAATGCCAGTCAGCACCTGCTCCACGAGCCAGGGCTTGACAACCACGCATACGATATCGGCACCCTGTGCTGCCAACTGGTTGCTCGGCGTCGCCGTCACGCCCAAGTCAGCGAACTTGTCGCGTGTTGCACGCACGGGGTCGCTCACGCAGATGTCCTCGTTCTGGATATAGTCTCCCTTGATGAGCCCTTCAACGATGGCACCACCCATGGCACCGGCTCCGATTACTGATATCTTCATTTCCTTTACCGTTATTACGTTATAGCGAATTAAAAACCTTCTTTAGTTTCTCTATAAACTCGTCGGTCTCGGCCTTCGTCAGACACAGCGGTGGCAATAGGCGCAGAATGTTCTGTCCGGCACATCCCGTGAAGCAGTGCTCCTGATAAATCAGCGGCTGGCGCACGTCTTTGTGAGGGATGTCGAGGTCGATACCAATCATCAGGCCGCGACCACGCACGTCCTTGATATGGGGTTGCGTCTTTTGGAGTTCCTTCAGCTGTGCAATAAGGTATTCACCAGTTTCGTGGGCATTCTCTACGATGTGTTCCTGTTCGTACACGTCGAGCACGGCGAGAGCTGCAGCACAAGCCAAATGGTTGCCACCGAACGTCGTGCCCAACTGTCCGTAGACGGGCTCGAAGTCGGGTGAGATAAGTACAGCACCCATGGGGAATCCGTTGGCAATACCTTTCGCCACGGTAATGATGTCGGGCTTGATGCCGAGCCACTGGTGGGCGAAGAACTTACCCGAACGTCCGTAGCCGCATTGTATCTCGTCGCAAATCAGCGTCACACCGAAGCGTTTGCAGGCGTATGCCAAGTCCTGAGCAAACTTCGGCGTGGCCATTTGGATGCCACCGACGCCCTGAATACACTCGAGGATGACGGCAACGACGCCTCCACGCGACATCTCGCGCACCCACGGCTCAATGTCGTTCAATGGCAGGAACCGCACGTGGTGGTTGTCGTTCAGCGGAGCCACAATCTTCGGATTATTGGTTACCTCAACGGCCAAGGACGTACGTCCATGGAACGAGTGTTCACACGACAAAATGCGCGTGGCCTGCGGATTCTTAAACGATGCCAGCTTCAGTGCATTCTCGTTGGCCTCTGCACCGCTGTTGATTAAGAACAGCTGGTAGTCGTCATAACCGCTGATCTTGCCCAGGCGCTCTGCCAGTTCTGCCTGCAATTTGTTAATCACCGAGTTTGAGTAAAACCCAATCTTCCCCAGTTGCTCCGTCACCTTATTAATATAGTGCGGATGCGAATGGCCGATGGAAATCACGGCGTGTCCGCCATAGAGGTCAAGATACTCCTGACCTTTGTCGTCCCAAACCTTACAGCCCCTGCCTTTAACGATGTTCACGTCGAACAGGGGATATACGTCAAATAGTTTCATATTCAGTCTAGTTCTATTTTCTTTTTATTCTCCCAGTTTCTTGCCGCTCATCAGGAGTTCAACCAACGGGCGGTCCTTGAATGTGTGACGCTGCTGGTCCCAGAAGCCAAAGTCGGCGTCGTAACACCATGTGGTCCAGGCAATGTTGAACTCGTCGAAAACAGTCAGCACGTCGCGATACCACTTGTAGGCCAGTTCGCGGTCAACGGGCTCATAGACGCCCCACTCGCCGCAGAACAACTGCAGGTCGTACTTCTTGGCAGCCTCGATGGCATCCTTGAACTGCTCGCGAATCTTGTCGATGTTCCACACTTCTTCGGTATATGGCTTCAGCTCAGCCTTGATGGCATCGGGAGCAGCATCGTAGTCTTCCTTCGACACAAGCACGCCGGGATAGTTTACCTTACCCTTGTAGGCAGCACACAGTGGCGACCACCATGCACCGTAGTGCGTCAGCAGCATGGGGTTGTAGTAGTGGAACGACAGGATGATGTTCTTGTCGCCCTCGGGCACCTTCAGATACTTCATCGTCTCATGTCCCTGCCAACGGTTCGAACCGATGACGAGCGTACGCTGAGGCTCCAGTTCGCGCAGAGCCTTGTGTACCTTTGCTACGAGGGCGTTCCACTGCTCATGCTCGTCGGCTACGGGCTCGTTCATGAATTCGTAGGCCACCCAGTCGTTGCTGCGGTTCTTCAGTGTGTCCGACAACTGACGCCACAGATTCAGCAGACCTTCCTGCGCTTCCTCTGACGTGAACAGCGTGTTGGCAGTCTGACCGGCCTCGTTCACTGCATTGAAGTAGTGAGAACGGATGATGTGCAAATCCACAATGGCTCTCAGGTCGTACTTGCGAGCCCAGTCGAGTGCATTGTTCAGCAGTCCCCAAGCCTCAGGCAGTTGCTTGCCGTCCTCGTCCCAGAACTGCACCTCGTCGATGGGAATGCGTACAAAGTCGAAGCCCAGCTCCTTCAAGCGGGCAAAGTCATCCTCCTGTATGTGCAGACGACGTGCCTCACCGCGCTGCTCCGACTGCGACAGCCAGTGGCTGATGTTCGTGCCGCGCTTGATGCGGAAGTTATTCACTTGTCCTGCCTGAGTCTCCTCTTGAGCCTGTTTCTGACTCTTGTTTCCGCAAGACGTGGTTACAAACAGTGCCGTTGCTATCATCACGGCCAGGGTGAAAATGCTCTTTCTTATACTCATAATTGTTCTGGGTAATACATTACAGCCTGCAAAGATAGTGCAAAAAAACGAGAAATCGGCATCTTTCCCCGTTTTTTTGCAGATAGTTTTAGTATTTTCAATTACTCTAAGAGTAATTTGAATTATTCCGGGACTATTTTCAGATACTCCGGAAGTATTTTCAAATACTCCGGAAGTAATGGACGGCGCCATTTTTCCGGCTCTTTCTAAAGGTATAAAAATCGGTTGCGGGCGGCCGCCCGCATCAATTCGGCCTCCCGCCCGCAATAATAAGCACGGCCGCCCACATTAATGCGGGCGGCCGCCCGAATCCGATTACCTAGGCATTCGCTCCCTGCTACATCCCTGCAAAAAACCTGTTTGCACGGCACTCTCCCCCTGTTTGCACGGGCTGCTCGTTTGCGGATTTCCCAATCATCGTCATCGCCCCAGTCTTCGTCCTCCCAGGGGTCTTCTCCTGGCTCCCAAGAGGTAGGCGTACTGATGCCATCTTCATCTTTCACAATGACGATGTGCTCAATTTCTCCCGTCTCGCTCAGTTCTACATCGGCGAAATACAGGTTCTTGATGTTATCGCCATCGATCTCGCCAGAGCAGACAGTTATGGTCGTGTAGACATTTATCTGCCCATAGTGATGTAACCATCACCAGGCCAAGAAGGGTTAGTAGTATCTTTTTCATTGTATTTGGGTTATTAATTATCGATTATTTTCCGCAAAGATACGGAAAAGGAGCGATATATCGACTAACACTTTTTGCAAATCGAGCTCTGTTGAAATCTACGGTTGGCCGTAGGGCTTTAGGCTGCCTCGCGCAGGATCCCAGACACCAATGGTGATGGAGTAGCCCTGTGTTTCGTCTAAAGAATACTCTATGGTCTTTACCTCGTTATTGCCATCAACCTTGGTAACAGAAGTCCTTCTGAATCCTGTAATGTATTTGCTGGCGAGGTCGTTGGGCGTCGTTTCTGAAGATGCTTTATAGCCTTCGCAAACATAATAACCGCCAGGTACAGGAGTGCTCCAGTTATAGAAAGGAACATTTATGATATTGAATGAGTAGGTGTCGGTGACAGTAGCCCTATGCCAGACTTTGCCTGTCGTTTCATACGTATGTTCACTTTCTCTCGTTACGGTATAACTTACTGTTCCGCTGACGACATCGTCTTCATCCTCTTCTCCATTGCGCTGAATAGTTAGATTGATATTCCAATTGCCGTCTGTATAGATAGTCAAAACGGAATAGACAGGATTACCATCAACATCGAATCCAATAGAACCCTCATTGCCCATGTCAATAGTTGCTGTCTCTGACCCGCTGGCATGCAAAGTAGCACCGGTTTCCGTAACCTGTGAGGTGCAATAAACAGGCTGATGGTTTGCGTAAAGACGTGGGAAATAACTGATGATGCCTTCAGACTCCGTTTGACGAGTATCCTTGTTATAGAAAGTTGTCATAGCACTCAAATCAACAAAGAGCCCCGTATAGGTTACTCTGCTGGCATCCTGTTCAACATTGATAGTACGCTCTACAGAGCCATATGTGTTTGTTGCCTTGATGGATATGACACCCGAACGCGTAGTTGCAGACTTGTTTTCTTCGGCGCCGATATGGAGTATTCCGTTGTCTTTATCATAGTTGTAGAACAGCCATGAACCTCCTGACTTGGAGAAGGTCAGCGATTCACAATTGGTATCTATACTGACGGTTGTCATTTCTTCGACAACAGCGGGCAATGACACCATCGTCTTTGACACTTCAAGCACAGGCAAGATGACATTCTCTGCATACTGAACAACTGTTACCGTATCTCTAAGTTCTTCGCCTTCAAGTGTCTTCACGCAGACAATAATAGAGTCGGAGCGTGTCTCACCAGTATCATTGCGCTGAGCATCCACCTATGTCTTGATATCTGACGTTGGTGCTGGCCGTAAACGTGCTCGTGCCACCTTGGAACTCGAAGTTCAGATAGTCAGGCGTAACCGTCACTTGTCCACTCTCTGCCTGCGCAGTGAATTCTATGAATGGTTTGGCCAACAACTCGTAGTCGAAGACTTTCGTAATGGGGAAGAGTTTATACTGCTGGCCATGATTTAGCCCCTTGAGCTTGATGGAATATCTCATGGGCGTCTCGTTGTAGTAGGAACTTGAGAACCACAGGTTGTTACCCACACGCTTGTTCTGGCTGTCGTAGACGGCAAAGCCGATGGGATTGGGCATCAGTGTATTACGGCTAACTGCTGCTGATGCGATGTCAGCCTTGAGGTTGGGATTGTAGTTGACAGCGACATCGCTGAACCGGGGCACCAGTCCGCCCTCGAAATCGCTGCCAAGATCCCAGTCGAACAGTGACTCCTTGTATTTCCAGTTGCCAAATTGTGCCTCGGCATTGCCTGCCATGTAAAAACCAAATTTGAGCGCCCCGTCACGGTTCAGAAGGTCATAAGCGTAGGTTGACTCACCATTGATGGTCGTAAAATCGAGCGAAGTCTCGTTTGATACCAGTTCGGCTTCGATTTCAGCCTTTGCCCCTGCTTCGACACTTAAACCCACTTTCCCTGTTTTTTTTGAAATCAAAATACCAGGCGTTGCCATGTTCAGTTCTACGTACGGACCGGCGGTAAGAGTAGCCTTTCCGCTGACTTTATATGTGAACTCATTCTTTAGCATTTTGGACATTGTGGTACACATACTCTGACTCTCGTCGTTCTTCCAGTCGCAATTATACTGTGAATTAGCATAAGCCATATAAGAAACCAGTTTATGGGCTTCGGCAGTCACCTCCCCACCGATACCAGCCTTTGCTCCTGCCTCAAAATCGATGCAGAAGGGGGAGTCGGGAATCCACCATGTCTTTTGGAGGAAAGGCTCACTCTTATAGTCGGTGGATCCTTTGGCAGTCAATTTCATGTCAAACCATGTGCGCATCTCCATGCGTACCGTGGCATCGCAGTATATATAGCCAGCAATGGAACCGACATTTAAGAAACCGCGGGCACTTAGCTTGCCAAGGACACCAAAATCGACATATCCTTCACCAGAGAAATCGCTTCCATCATAACCGAGTTCAGGAACTTCAAGGTGAAAAATCTCCACGGGAACCGTCAATTCCAGTATACCGCTTTGCCCGTTCTTGGCCCGATGAATCGCGTGTGCCGTCGCAGCATCTACCATGTCACCTTCGACACCAACCTTGCAGACATAGTGGTCGAAGAGTTCCGTCAGGTCAGCCTGCTCGCAGTTGACGGTGATGCCGTCGGCTCCGTTGCTGATACTCAGTACCTTGCAATAAAAACCACCTGGCAGGTAGTCACGGCTTTCTGTCGTCACCAGTTTGTCGCCGGGGGAAGGAATAAGTCCTGCCGGTGTTGAAGGTGAAAGCAAAAGTGTCTTAACACTGTCGCTACCTATGACGTAACTCCACAAATCACTTTCCGTAGTGGCTTTTACGTCTTCTTTATATACCGTCTCAGGTGTGACAAAGGTTATGCTGTCGATGGCCGAAATGGGGATGCGGAATACAGAGTCCATCGCATATACCTCTTGCACGACATAGTCGTCGTGCTCTACGCCCAGCGTGTCTACCTTGCTGTAGCTGATGTGGTCGATATCATCGTAGAAAAAACCGTTGAAGGCGCCATCATTACGGAAAATATACAGTGCATCCTGCGTCTGCTGGGCGCTGGCGGGCTGGATATTGAGCATGCCCAATATTGCCGTTAATAGATAAAGGAAATAGCGTTTCATGGCTTAATGATTTTATAAGTTACATTGTCGGCTTTTACCAGATACACCCCTTTGGGCAGTTCAGAGAGATTCAGGCGATAGGTTCCTGAACGATGGGCAGTGAGCTGACGAAGCAGTTTTCCATCGAGGGAGTAGATGTCTACAGAGGCACCCTGCTTCAACTGACTGATTACTAGAACTCCGTCTTTGTAGCCGACTTCTGTAGGGTCGACAGCCTTTTCATCGATACCTGAGGGATCCTTTTTGATATAAGTAAAACGGAGTACATCGCTGAGGGCAAACGTAACAGTCTCTTTCTCGGTGACAACCTTTAAATCGGTGCCTTCAAACGTGACGTTGGGCTTATCTTTTAGGATGAAAGCGGTCTCAGCGCCATTCTTCGTTTTCACGACTAGCGTGTTCTCGGCTTTATCTGCCCAAGCTCCAATAGCAATCGCTACATAAAAAAATAAAAAAAGGAATCTTTTAGTCATAATAGTATTGTATAATTGGTTTGTTATGTGTTGTTTTGTGGGGTGGCCTTCCATTCAGTGGGGGTCATGCCGGTATGTTCCTTGAAGTAGCGGGTCATGGCTTTGTCGTTGGTAAAGCCGGACTCGATTGCTACGGAGGAGATTTTCATTTCTGGATGTTCGAGCAACAGACGCTTGGCATGCTCCAGGCGATATTCGTTGACGAACTGCGTCAAGGAACAGCCTCGTTCCGCTCTTATGCAATCGGAAATGTAGCGGATGTTGGTGTCGAGGGCTGACGCAATGTCGGAGACTTTGAGGCCTTGTTGAAGGTAGAGTTGCTGACCATCCATCAGGTCGCAGATGCGGTGCATTAACTGTTCGTTTTCTCTTTGGGAGTGTGGCGTTGTAATCTCCTTTGCAGCCGAATCTGATTGCTCTTCTGGTTCGGACTGCGGATGCGGTCTTCTGTGCCTCAATACATAGGCAAAAGCAACGGCCACGAGCAACACAACAGCCAACGACCACAAGAGCCAGCCGTTGAGAACTGAAGACGCCGTTGAACCGTCGTCGTTGAAACGCAGGAGCCAAACGGAGGCCGATGGCGAGAAATTGCTGTTCGGTTCTACACCCACACCGCCTGTCAACATCAGATTGCCTTCGGTGGTCAGTACGGGGATGGTCAGCATGCCGGCCTCGGGTAGTGGGTCGGTATGATAGAGGGTAAGGGGCGCTGGCGTCTTGGAATAATCAATGCAGAGCACGTACAGACGGCTAGTCGCGTCGAAACCGACTACGTAGCCGCGCTGGTGCTGGCGGTCGGCATAGACGGGAGTGATGTATCTGATGGTTCCCCACTGGCTCTTCATCGGGACGGGCGTTGAAGTGGGCAAGGGAGTGAATATGGTGTCGCGTACATCAATGATGGCCAGCTGGCCGTCCTTATTTTCTACGGGCATCAGGTAACGGAACAGGCCCTTCGCCTCGTCTCCGATGAAACTGTCGTCGCTATGTTGTACGAGGTCGTATCGTAGAGGTTTCCAATTGTCAAACAATTCGTTGCGGAACGGCTCGCCGTACAGTCTGTCGATGACGATGGTGTCGATGGGGTTGCCGTGGAAATCGTAGCCTGCCACTATCAATGCGTTGCCATTTGAGGTCCGGAACACATGAGGCAGGCTGCGCGACTGGGCGACATACTTGACATGCGAGAACGTCGCCTTGCCGTCGAACATCTCGATGGCGTCGTCGGCATACCAGTTGCCGGCAATCATCACGCGTCCGCTGTCGAGTTCTACAGCGGCGCCGGAAACGCGCTTCTTGTCGAGACAACCAAAACCATTGAACTGATGGGTTACGGGGTCGTATAGCTCCACCTCGTAACTCTGGCCGATGCCGAGATTATCTTTGAAACCACCTGCCAACAGCACCTTGCCGGACTTCATCACGATTGAAATACCGCCGTCGTGGTTATAGACGGTTTGCAACTGGTGCCATTCGCCGTCTTTCAGATACTCTGCCGTAGGGGTCAGCACAAAACCAGAGGTATGACCGCCCACTACCGTCACTTCGCCATTTACCAGAATGGCCGAGTGGCCACTGCGGGGAACGTTCATGTCGGGCAACCGTTCTGCCTCAATCCTGATGACAGGACAATTCACCTTATCAACGCCATCGGCTGCCGACTTTGAAGTCATCAGCAGGGCTATGAATAATAGAATAAGGTAAATGCGCTGTCTCATACTTTTTGGGCATTTCTCGTTTGTTGGCTACAAAGGTAGGCAAAAGACGCCAGATAAACAAGCAATAGCGAAAAAAAGCCCGACAAATTCGGAATTTGTCGGACGATTTCAGCTTTTGGGTGTCCTCAGCCGGGCTTTGCACGGTGACTTTTCTTAGAATGCGGAGGCTTTCAGACGTAGACCGGAGGTTTCGTCGATGCCGAACATCAGGTTCATATTCTGAACGGCTTGGCCCACGGCACCCTTCAAGAGGTTGTCGATGCAGGAGGTGACGAGCAACTTGTTGTCGAAGGCGTCGATGTGGACGAGACACTTGTTGGTGTTCACCACTTGCTTGAGGTCTAACGGTTTGTCGGAGTAGTGGGTGAAGGCGGCGTCGGCATAAAAGTCTTTGTAGGCCTGAATGACTTCGTCGGCAGGGGCCTTCGTGCGGATGACCTCCGTGCAGAAGATGCCGCGGGCGAAATCGCCGCGATAGGGGATGAAGTCGATGTCGACGTCCAAATGGCCCTGTACTTGCGCCAGCGACTGACGTATCTCGGCCAGATGCTGGTGGGTAAAGGGCTTGTAGATGCTGAGGTTGTTGTTACGCCATGAGAAGTGGGTCGTGGTACCGGGTTTCTGTCCGGCTCCCGTAGATCCCGTGATGGCGTTCACCGAGACGTCGTATTTCAGCAGGTTGCGGTTGGCGGCAGGCAGCAAACCGAGTTGGATGCAGGTGGCAAAACAGCCGGGGTTGGCCACATGCTGCGCTTTCTGGATGTCCTCTTTGTTGATTTCTGGCAGGCCGTAGACATAGTCGTGGTTGCCCTTGATGCGAAAGTCCTGTGCGAGGTCGATAATCTTGACGTTTGCAGGGATGGTATGCTCCTTGAGGAACTGTTCACTCTTACCATGACCGAAACAGAAGAAGACGACGTCGACCTTGCCAAATGGCATCGCGTCGGTAAATTTCAGATCGGTTTCCCCGATGAGTCCTTCATGCACGTCTGATACCAGATTACCTGCATTACTCTCTGAATTGGCAAAGACGATCTCTGCCTCTGGATGGTTCAGCAGCAGGCGAATCAGTTCTCCGCCTGTATAGCCTGCCGCACCTAATATTCCAACTTTTATCATCCGTGTAATCCGTTAAATCCGTGGTCGAAATTTATTCGTGTTATTCGTGAAATTCGTGGTCGAAAAATTAGCGTTTCTCGTCCTTATGTATGCCGTAGTAAACGCGGAGTGGGGTAGAGCTGACTTTGATGAAACCCTTGGCCTCGTCGGCTGTCCAACCTGTCTGGGTCTCACCATACTCGCCGAGTTTGCTCTTCGTCAGGTCATTGACGGAATCGATGCCCACTGTCTCGAAGCCATAGGGACGGAGTTTCAGAATGGCAGTACCTGTGACGTTGCGCTGGCTGCTTGTGAGCATAGCCTCGATGTCTGGCATAACTGGCTCCAGATACTGACTCTCGTGCAGGAACATGCCATACCAGTTGGCTACCTGGTCTTTCCAGTACTGCTGCCACTTCGAAAGTGTTGACTTCTCCAGCAGACGGTGCGCCTCGATAATCAGTTTGGGTGCAGCTGCCTCGAAACCTACACGGCCCTTGATGCCGATGATGGTGTCGCCGACGTTGGCGTCACGACCAATGGCATACGAGGCACCAATCTCTTCAATCTTCTGGATGGCCTTGATGTGGTCGTCGAACTGCTCGCCATTGACAGCCACAATCTCGCCCTTATCGAACTGAATCTTCAGCAGCGACTCTTTCTCGGGGTTCGTGACGTGCTTCAAATAGGCCTCCTCGGGCAGTCCCTGCGTGGGATCGAGCAGTTCGCCACCACAAATCGAGGTGCCCCAGATGCCAACATTATAAGAATATTTCAACTTGGTGAAGTCAGCGAAGTAGCCATTGGCATTCAAATAGTCAACCTCCTCTTTACGGGTCAGGTTCCTGTCGCGGGTCAGCGTGATAATCTCAACGCCGGGAGCCATTACGAGGAACGTCATATCGAAACGAATCTGGTCGTTGCCGGCACCCGTGCTTCCGTGGGCAATAGCGTCAGCACCAATCTCCTTGGCATAGCGTGCAATGGCGATGGCTTGGAAGATGCGTTCGCTCGACACGCTGATAGGGTAGCAGTTGTTACGCAATACGTTGCCGAAAATCATGTATTTCAGCGACTTCTCGTAATACTCCTGCGTTACGTCAAGAGTCACATATTTCACGGCGCCCAGTTTGTAGGCGTTCTCTTCGTTCCTCTTTAATTGCTCTGCTGAGAATCCACCCGTATTGGCACAAGCGGCATATACCTCATAACCTAACTCTTTGGTCAAATACATCACATTGTAGCTGGTGTCCAATCCACCACTGAAGGCTACTACTACTTTTTTCTTGCTCATATTTTTTATTTTTTACCTTTTTACTTTTTACCCTTTTACCTTTTTACTTCTCATCCAGTGTCTTGATGCGTTCTAAGACTTCTTCGGGAATCTTGGCGGGAAGGTGCTCCTCAGGATCGTAGAGCATGGCCGTGCAGATACAGTATTTACGGCCTGTACGGTGTAGTACATCTACGTTGACGCATCCCTCACAACCACGCCAGAAGGCTTCATCGTCCGTCAGATCGGCAAAGGTAACGGGCTGATAACCTAGCTCTGTGTTCATCTTCATCACAGCAGCACCGCTGGTCAATGAGAAAATCTTGGCGTGTGGCCAACGGGTACGGGCCAGCGAGAATGTCATGTCCTTGATTTTCTTGGCTACACCCAATCCTCGGAAGTCGGGGTGCACAATCAAACCGGAGGTCGTCACATATTGTTTGTTACCCCATGTTTCAATATAACTAAAGCCTGCAAACGTATTGCCACTCAAAGCAATCACGGCTTTGGCCTCTTTCATCTTCGTTGCCAGGTACTCGTGTGTACGCTTAGCAATACCCGTTCCACGTACCTTGGCTGCATCAGCAATGGTCTGCAGGATGGTGTCTACATATACTTCGTGTTCAGGACCTGCCACAAATACCTCTATATTCTTATTCTGTTCCATTTTAACTATGAACTCTTAACTATGAACTATGAACTGGAAAAATCACCTCATATTCGGCACTACTTCGCTTAAGGCCTCGACCACTTCTTCCATCGTTACCCCTTGTTTGATAACGATAAAAATGGTATCGTCACCAGCTATCGTACCTAATATCTCGTTAATATGACTGTTGTCTATGTTGTAAGCTATCGAACTGGCATAGCCTGGACGCGTCTTAATGACGCCCATATTGCCAGAGAAATGAATGCTAAGGAAGCCTGGCACTTGCATCATCTCGCGAACAGACGAAGGCGTGCTCACACGTTTGTACATGGTGTCGTTAGGCAATACGTATACATAATTGCCTCGCATGGAGGCTGCTTTGGCAACCTTCAGCTGTTTCAAATCACGACTGAGTGTGGCCTGAGTCAATTGGAAGCCCTCTTTCTTCAGGGCATCCAGCAACTCGTCCTGACTACCAAGTTCTTGGCTTGAAATAATCATCCGTAGGGCTTCTAAGCGGTCGTTTTTAACTTTCATGCCGGTATATTTATTCAAATCGGCTGCAAAATTATACATTTTTCTGCATATAACCAAACAAATATGCATCTTTTTTTGCATTTTTGTTATTTGTCGTTGTTTTAGGCTATTGCAGTTGCATTGCTGTTTCGATATCTCTGATCGGGCGAATGTGTTCGTTATTGTTCGCGTGCACAATTAATATATAATAATGTGTAATATGGTAATGGATTGATGCGCATCAAGTCTCTAATTTTTTTTGCTTTTATTTTATTTTTTTTCTTCTGAAAAGTTTGTTAGTTCGGAAAAAAGTCGTACCTTTGCATCCGCTTTCGCGCTAAAATTTGGTGCCGAGGGCAAAAAGAGAGAGTTCTTTGAAAGACTTACATAGACAGAGAAGAAGTAGTACGAGAAGCAGTACGTATATATTATTATATATGTATTGGGTAACAAGAACAAACCGTTTCAATTTCTTGGAAGGTAGCCTTTCAGGCAACCTTCACCATCAATACTACCGGATAGAGCGTTCTGAGACAGAGACAAGATCGAAGGAATGATTTTTACAAGGTTCCTAGGAGCGAGTGCAGAGCCAAGCTTGCTTGAGCTGTGCCGAGTGACGACGGAAGCTGTAAAATTTTTCTTTCGGAGAAATAAAAATTTTACAATGTAGAGTTTGATCCTGGCTCAGGATGAATGCTAGCTACAGGCTTAACACATGCAAGTCGAGGGGCAGCGAGAGGAAAGCTTGCTTTCCTTGTCGGCGACCGGCGCACGGGTGAGTAACGCGTATCCAA
>ONMN01000054.1 GCA_900318885.1 uncultured Prevotellaceae bacterium
AATCTTTCTTTGCATCCATAATTTATACTTTTGATACATGGGTGCAAAGGTAGCAACTTTCGAGCAATGCTACAATGCGGAAAAACGGAGACGCTTACAATAAGGCAACATTATCGAGAAATAAGCGTGGGTTATTGGCAGATAACGACGGAGAGTATTAACGAAATCGTTTCCATCTCTCCTATCGGACGGTGAAAAGGCCTTTAAATAAAGGGATTTCGCCTTTTTCATCTCTCCCGTCATCTCTCCCATTTCTCTCCCAAATCTCTCCCATATCCCCCCGTCGACTCTCCGGATATGAGTACAGTGACGGGAGAGATGAAGGAGAGAAATGGGAGGGATAAAAATAATCTCCACCATGCCGAATCGCCTTTCTACAAAGGGGATTCCAGCGATGATGGGAGAGATGGAGATATTTTCAGGCCAACTTGATTGGTAAAAAACGGCTTTCGATGTTGTTACTTTCAAAAATAATGCTTATCTTTGCGGAGGATATGGAGAAAGGGATGACTCCAGAGAGATAGATTATGTTAGAAAGCTGTTATTATAAAGGAAAGATTGAGGCGGGGTGCGACGAGGCCGGACGCGGATGTCTGGCAGGGAGCGTGTATGCTGCTGCGGTGATATTGCCCGAGGGGTATCAGAACGAGTTGCTGAACGATTCGAAGCAGTTGACGGAGAAGCGTCGCTATGAGTTGCGGAAGATCATCGAACGTGACGCGGTGGCGTGGGCCGTGGGTGTTGTGACACCTGAGGAGATTGACAAAATCAACATTCTGAATGCGTCGATCCTGGCTATGCACAGGGCGCTGGATCAGTTGCAGGTGCGTCCGGAGGCGATTATCGTGGACGGCAATCGCTTTAAGCCCTATTATGAAAGAGGTAAGGGGTCAGAGGTGAGAGGTGAGAAATTACCCCATACCACAATAGTCAAGGGTGACGGAAAGTATCTCTCGATAGCTGCTGCCTCGATATTGGCCAAGACCTATCGTGACGACTATATGAACCAGTTGGCTGAGGAATATCCGCAGTACGACTGGCTATCGAACAAGGGCTACCCCACGAAGAAGCACCGTGAGGCCATCAAGCAATATGGCATTACGCCCTATCACCGCAAGAGCTATAATCTGCTGGGCGACGGACAGCTAAGTCTCAACTTCGAGGATTAGTTGACCTTGGAATGAAGGGTATTGAAGATGCGTTGCTTGAGACGCTCTGCCTGTTCAGGTGTCAGCAGGTCGCATTCGTCCAGATGCAAAAGGATGTCGTAAGCCTTCAGATAGGCAGAACGAATGGGTGGTGCAGCAGATAAATAAGTTGCCCAATAGGACTCTCTATCTGGTGCACAATCCATCACGTAACGAATGAAGTCGTCGTCACGCAGAAATTGCTCAACCTTGGTATAGATGGCTCGTTTCATTTGATTCGTCGTTAGCTAGCATTATCATTTGCTACTATAAAGACGAACCATCGCGAAAAATGTCATCAATTACATCGCCGCTTCTCTGAGTTTCAACATACCCCGATGCATCAGGTTGCGAACCGAGTGGTAGTTCATGTGCATGATGCCGCAAATCTCGTCATACTTACGCTCTTCGAGATAGTAGAGCGTGATGGCTTGACGCTGACGACGAGTCAGATGCTTCATCAGATGGGCTACCTGGGCAGATTGCATGACTTCACGCTCCTGACAGAGGTAGTCGCGTTCGACATCCTCAGCAGCATGGCGGTATTCATAGGTTTCCACCTCGTTGGGGTTGGTGAATGTCTGACGACGGAACTCGTCAAGCAGACGGTTTTTCAACGAAATCAACAGATAAGAACACAGGTTGTTGATGGCATTCTTGTCGTTGCGTTTCATGTACACCTTCACGAAAACATCGTGAATGCAGTCCTTCAAGAGCTCTTGGTCGCTGGTCATCTTCAGGCCGTAGTTGTAGAGCATCTGAACGTACATGTCGTAGAGTTCAGCGTATGCCCGGTCGTCGCCTGAGCAGAATTGTGCCACCAATTGCTGGGTGCGAATTCTTAATTTACTTGGCACCATAGTCGATTAGTATATTATGTAGTAGTTTGTATTTCGGTGCAAAGTTAAGGAAAAAAGCCAAACTACAAGCAAAATAAAAGTTAAAAAATGGGAAAACTGACAATTGTGCCACTTTTCCCATTAAATTGTTACTTCTTTTTCAACCAATAAATGCCTTTCGACTCCAACGTTACAGTGGAAGACGTATCGCGCAATCGGGTCATTGTACCCGTTTTTTCATCGATGGAATATATGGTGTATTTGCCTTGTCCCAAATCTATGTTGGACGCCCCTCCTGATGCGCGATAGAACAGGTAACCGTTATCGCCAGACAACATATAGAAATCATCCACAAAAGACGGACGGGGAACCATCTGTGACAATTCAGCGAGGAAAGCTTTATCCGTCACAGGGATTGCAGCACAGGAACCACCAGCCATCAATGCGGCCCAGCACAGTTCGGGTGCCTTCTGGGCAGAATAGATGACGGCCTTGTCAGGATATTGCTTACGGTATTCGCTGACGGCACGATAGACATCCTCGAAACGGGCACTACCCGTGCGGATCTTGCGCATATACTGACGTTGTGCCATGTTGACGCCTCCTGGAGGCGCATACTCGCCTTTGTTGTGGTAGAACCACTGTTCGATATCGATGATATCGACGATTTTTGAACGTACAGGGTCTTTTAAGATGGCATCCTGCACATCCTTGTTAACAGCAAGGTCGACGAGCACGGGACCATTCTCCTGTTCCCACTCGGCAATGACATCGAGCCAGAACTGCACGAAATGCAAGGGACCCGTAAACTCTTCGCCAATGGAATGGATGACATTGGGCTGACCCTTGAAGGCATCCAGAGACTGGCGGATGTACTGACGGTGCAGTTCGCGGAGGACGGGATTTTCAATATCATAGAACAAGGTGGCCGTAAAGATACGCTTGTCGCCAGTGAAATTGACGGGCTCGAGGAATGGCGTATTGTTGACGTTGTTCGCTGTGCGCCAAGGGCAGTCAACCCAATGGGCTCCAGCCTCCAGGATGTTGTGCTGGAAGTAGTGCTGGTTTTTGAGCAAAAGGCCGATGGATTCGGACTTTTTCGCAAATTGCTGCAAGCGCCAGAAGTACCATTTGTTAAGGGTCGTCAGGTCGTATTTGGTCATTCCGTCCCAGGCCAAATTACATTGAACGTTGAACGTTGAACGTTGAACATTATTTGCGTTTGAAGTATCGTCGTTCAATGTTGAATGTTGAATGTTCAACGTCCCTGTGCGGGCAAAGGGCTGTTCGTAGAAGGGAGCCCAGGCATCGCCGTTCTTGCGACGGATGCGCTCGTGGTCGTCACGACGACGGTCCGTCCAAAGGCCGTAGTTCTGACTGAACAACAGCGTGTGGTCGCGTTGCATCTGACTGATGACAGAATCAACACGATCAGTACCACCTATCGTCTCCTGGCCTGGCACGAAACGTGTCAAGGCATATTTCGCCTTCGCCATAGCGGCAGCTGTCGTGCGTCCGTTCCACCAAGGCGTCTGGTGTTTACCACCTACGAGAACACTATTGTTCTTCGTCAGCCAGCCATTGACTATCTTATAATGATTAGATTGGTACACGCGCGAAGGAACATCCTGATAGACGAAGGGCTTTGGATTACGGGGACGGTTCCCTTGATCTCCTTCAGTAGGTTTCACTTCTCCACAGCGAATGGGAATAGGCCTTGTGAATTTTACCTTTCTACGCTCTTGATAGCTAATGTCGGCATCAAGGCGTGCACTGTCTATCCATTGTTGTAGGGTTAGGCGGGGCTTTAAAGCCTCCTCAGCCAACTGCATGGCCTCCTCAATAGTCGGCGAACTGCTGGCATTGGTGTTACGTTCCAACACACGGCACTGGGTACTGACGTCGCGACCCAAACGTTTCTCCAACTGTGAAGCATAGAGCGAATAAGGACGTACATGCTCGTTCATTTCGGAATACTCGCCATTGCCCTGAATCTGGCCCCAACAGCCAATGGAATAGTTTTTGTTGAGCGAGTCGGGCGAATAGCAGAAAAGGCCTGAGGCCGTCGACTGCCACATCGTGCTGTTAGCCGTGCTCCAACCTGCACCAAACTTCTCCAGTTCCCAGTTTTTGAAGACGAGGTCGTTGCCATCGATGTTGACAATATCAAAGAGGATGCCTGGTGCCCACGACGAAATGGCGCCACTGGGACCAAAACTCTCGAAACTCTCGCATTGCACGAAGGCATTAGGGCCAGGAGCCGTGTGACCTACGGCAAAATCGTTGATGCCGTGTTCGGAATAGCAACGCTGAAAAAGCACCATTTCACCGAAGGTCAGGAAGGTGCGACGACGGAAACCACCAATCTCAGAGATGGGGTCCAACGACTGGCAGTCCTCAACGGTAATCTGTTGGGCTGACTTCTGAATGACAACAGCGGAGCCGGCAAAATGACGGAAATTGACCATCCGCACCCAGCAATTCTCAGCATCAGCCATATAGACGCCGTCCCAACAATGGTCTTCATCCAAAGGACGGGCGCGGTCGTAATCAGATTCCAGAGAGAGGTTTTCAATGCCACACTCGCTGATGAGGCCCGGTTGTTCGTAGATGATGGCCTTCGCACCACCGTAGCGACTGTCAATGTCGCAGGTGATAGGGGCATCAAGCGTCAGCACATGGCCCTGAACCGCCAAAATTTGCCGATTCCAACGGAGGTCGATATCCCCAGGATGCCAAGCCCAATATCCCATGCGCTTGCCTCCGCCAAAGGAGGCGCAACCGAGGTGGTCGATCCATTCCTGGGTGGAAGGGCGCCAGATCATAATACGTTGAACACTGAACGTTGAACGTTGAACATTATTTACAATCGGAGTATTGTCGTTCAATGTTGAACGTTGAATGTTCAATGTTATGGAGCCGGCTTTGGTATCGTTGACGTCAAAGGTATCTTTAACGACGACTTCGTGCGAACCTTCTATATATATAAGAGCACCACGGTCGTAGCCTGTTTTGCGCAGGATGGTCTTTTCGCGGCCACTGCCTCGCAACACGACACCACTGGTACGAATGCGCAGGGGTTCGCTGAGCGAAAAAGTTCCCTCACCCAGCAATACGGCACCGCGAAGCCCCGTCAGTTTGTCGGCCTTCTGTTGACTGACATAGTCGATAGCCGCCTGCAGTTGTGCCGCATCGTCATTGCCAGAGGGTTGTACATAGACGACGACTTTTGCCGATGGAATGGGCATTTCTGAGCGATGGTATCCACAATAGGAATAATCCATCGGCACCTCTTGAGCTACCGATGGGATAATGGTCGTCAGTAAGACTGATAGGGCAAATAAGTGTCGTCGCATGTTTTACTGTTTCTTTGCGTCCTCTATTCGTTTCATCCAGGCGTCGCGCTCCTTCTTCAGGTCATAACCTCGGCCAGAGAGCCAATTGTTGGTGCGTCCGCGATACTTGTCGAACCAGAAGTGCTTGCCTTTTGAATCGGCTGCATCCATCGCATATTCGCGAGCCTCCTTGAGCCAGATGAGTATCTGCTGTTTTTCAAAGTCCGAGAGCGTAGGTATCATGTCCTGTGTGGCCTGATAGTCACGCTTCAGGCGACCGAACGTCATACCATCCTTCACGGCATCTATCTGTTCGTCAGTGAGATAGAGCGCAAGGGCAGAGGCCAGTTCGAAATGATGTTTATAGAGCTCAGCTTGCAGGGCATCCTGTTGTGACTTGTCGTATTTCGCATGAATGTCGTTCAGCAGAAAGTAACGATTGGCAATGATATTGCAAACAGCACGAGCTTGTTTCTGGTCAGTAAGCTGAAGGCCGTCAACGATTTTCTGTGCGCGGCCTTTGATGTTCTCCACGTAGGCAGAATCACGCCCTTCGTCGTCCAGCACCACAAGTTGTGCGCTTGCTGTGAGGGAAAGCAACCATAACATGGCTACATACAAAACCTTTCTCATACGCTTACATCAGTTTGCCCTTTGCGGCCAGCGTGTCATAGTTGTTGTTAAGATTGCGCCAATCGGTCTTGGTCTGAGGATTAATACCATTGATATACTTCTCGATATTGGTATATCCGTCACCATTGCAGTCCTTGACAGCATCGCTGGCGTCGTTGGGATTCAATCCGTATTGTTTCTCCCATTCGTCAGGCATACCGTCACCATCAGTATCAACATAGGGCTCCCAAGCCTGATATTCAGGATAACCACCCATCTGACGCGGGTCGGTAATGACTCCCTGCTTGTAGGAGTCCTGAGGCAGACGACGATACTTGAAGAAGCCCTCTTCGTTCATCGATTTCTTGTTCAGGCCCCACATGTCGCCATAAGGATTCTGCTTCACACCAGTCTTCTTCTCTATCTTGGCCAACTCCTTCTCATAGTCCTTCACGTAGTAAGCCTGTCCTGTACGAACTTCCTCACATATACGCTGGTCAACGATATCACGGCAGGGGATTGTGGCACCAGCATTTGAAAGTACCCAGTCGAAGGCCTGCTCAGTACCCATAATCTTTACGTAAGGCATCTCGAAAGGCTCATTCGAGCGCATCAGAGCCAACTCCGTAGCATCCATCTCACCATCCTTATCAGCAGTCTGTATGCCACCGTTCCAGTTATCCTTCGTAATTTCAGGATAACCCTCCATGATATTGCCGACAGCATAGACACGTCCGAACTGCTTGTAAGGGAACAATCCCTGCGAACGGCTCTCAGACTTCACAATACGATGACCAATAGGACTGTCTTTCGGAGTCAACGGACCTGGTTTATAGTAATTGTTGATGAAGTTCGACATGGTGCTGAACTCACCGCCATCAGCCGTGCGGTGTACCCAGTTATAGACTACGTTGTTGATGTAGTTAAACACGCCACCCCAACCGATTGATGGATTACGACCAGTATTGTCGGCCCACAGGTTACGCATGAAGGTGGTGTTCTCACCACCGATGGTAGAACCGAAGGCGTGGTTCCAAGTGTCAAGCGCCTTGGCAGAAATGGTATTCTGAATAGTCACGTTGACTGTAGGCTCCTTGCGGTTGGGCTTGCCGTCATGCATGTCGAACATATGACGATAGAACGAGATGTTTTCGTCCAATCCCCACTCGCACGAACAATGGTCAATCATAATGTTTCCCACAGGATTGCCACCAAAGGAGTCCTCGCGGTTGGTAACCAGCGTCTCGCCACGACGGAAACGCATGTGACGCACAATGACGTCGTGGGTATCGACCTGAAACGACTCACCTGCAATGCAGACACCGTCACCAGGAGCGGTCTGTCCAGCAATGGTAATATAAGGTGCGCGAACATAGATAGGTGACTTCAGACGGATGATGCCGCTGACATTGAACACAACGATGCGCGCACCGCCCTGCTCGCAGGCCCAACGGAACGAACCAGGACCATCGTCATTCAGATTGGTAACCGTCAGCACCTTGCCGCCACGTCCGCCAAAGGTAAACATACCACCGCCCTCAGCGCCTGGGAAAGCAGGAATCTTAGCCTGACGCAGGTCGTAGGGACGAAAAGCCCAGGGTACGTAAGGACGTCCGGCTTTGGCCTCTTCTACCACAATAGGAAATGCCACCTCCCAAGCGGAATCGCTATGAGCCTTCCACTGAGCCTTCTGTTGGGCAATAAGTTGTTTTGCCTCGTCTGTCAAATCTGGGTATTGAGCACTGACCGTCATGGAAAACAGCAGTGCTACTGCCAACAATAATGATTGCTTCATCGTTATTTCTAAGTTTAATTAAACGTGTTATTCTTTGTCTATAAGACGCTTTACTGGGGCAGATGTCACGTCGGACAGCATTAAAATATGTAAAAACGCACGCATAGTCGAATCTTTTTAGTATTTTTGCAGTCACTATCAATTGAAGACCCAAAAGTAATGGACAATCAGAAAAAAGACTCGATTATCTCTCGTGACGGTGTGAGCTATCTCATACCATTCATCCTCGTAACGTCGTGCTTCGCCTTGTGGGGCTTTGCCAACGACATCACCAATCCCATGGTGAAAGCGTTTTCCAAAATTTTCCGCATGAGTGTGACGGACGGTGCACTGGTGCAGGTAGCCTTCTATGGCGGTTATTTCGCTATGGCTTTCCCTGCCGCTATGTTCATCCGCAAATATTCCTATAAGGCTGGTGTGTTGATGGGTCTCGGACTATATGCCGTTGGTGCCCTACTGTTTCTGCCTGCCTCATGGACGGGTATGTACTATCCCTTCCTCGTGGCATATTTCATCCTGACATGCGGACTGTCGTTCCTCGAGACGTCGTGTAATCCGTATATCCTGACGATGGGTAGTGAGGAAACCGCCACCCGCCGACTGAATATGGCACAGTGTTTCAATCCGATGGGTTCGCTGTGTGGCATGTATGTCGCCATGAACTTCATCCAGGCCAAGTTGAATCCAGCCTCTACGGACGAGCGTGCGCTGTTGTCGGATGCAGAGTTCTCAGCTATGCGTGACTCCGACCTCAGTGTTTTGATTGCCCCCTATCTGGCCATCGGAGCTGTCATTGCCATTATGTTTGCCGTCATTTACTTCACACGTATGCCAAAGAACGGCGACCAGAACCACGACATTAATTTCCTGCCCACACTGAAGCGCATCTTCTCTATTGACTACTACCGCGAGGGCGTCATTGCCCAGTTCTTCTACGTGGGTGTGCAGATTATGTGTTGGACCTTTATTATACAATATGGTACGCGCGTATTGATGAACGAAGGAATGGCAGAACAGGAAGCTGAGGTAACGTCACAGACATTTAATATCATTGCGATGGCCATCTTCGTGTCGAGCCGATTCATCTGCACCTACTTCCTGAAATTCATCAACGCAGGAGCGCTGCTGGGTATTCTGGCAGTCGTGGGCGCCTGTCTGACGTTGGGTGTCATCTTCATCGACGGACGCATGGGCCTCTACTGTCTGGTAGCCATTTCAGCTTGTATGTCGCTGATGTTCCCCACCATCTATGGTATCGCCCTGCAAGGTTTGGGCGACGACGCGAAATTTGGAGCTGCAGGTCTGATTATGGCCATTCTTGGAGGCAGCGTACTGCCCCCGTTGCAGGCTACCATTATTGACCAGCACGAAATGTTCGGAATGCCAGCTGTCAATGTTTCGTTCGTTCTGCCGCTAATCTGTTTTATCATCATCATCGCCTACGGCTATCGCACCTATCAGCGTACCAGACAATGAACTTAAAAAAATATATGATTATGAAAACATATCCTAAAATCCTTTTGCTGCTGGCTGTTTGCTTGGTTGCCACCAGCGTATCAGCACGTCAAAAGACCCGTCGTCAGGTTGTCAGCAACGACACCGTATATGTAAAGCCTTACGAGATGCCCAATGCCGGTTATTACCTGCCTGCTCCGCCAGACACTGCCAGCATGGACTTTGTCGACGATATGATACAATGGCAGTGGGGTAAGACGCAGCGTAACACACCACGTGGTCGCCAGGCCAACATGGAGTCGCCCTGGGAACCATATATTATGGAATCTGTCATGTCGCAGTGTCTGGGGTTGGACACCATCTGTGCAGAGAAGACTCCCGCACTGGCTCGGTTCCTGAAACGCGCTTACAACACTGGCAACAAGAGTACGGCAGCCGCCAAGGCTCTGTATATGAGGACGCGTCCGTTTGTCCAAATGGGTGAAGACACGTGGGCAGAGTATGACACAGAGTACTTGCGCACCAACGGCAGCTATCCCTCCGGACACACCTCGCTCGGATGGGGTACGGCACTGGCTTTTGCTGAGATGTGGCCAGAATTGCAGGATACCATCATGCGTCGTGCATTCCAGTTTGGTGAGAACCGTATCATTACTGGTGCCCACTACCAGAGCGATGTCACAGCCGGCTATCTGTGTGCTTCGGCCGCTTATGTCCGTGCCCACCTGCATCCAGAATTCCAACAGGACATCGAGGCTGCCCGTGCAGAATATAAGAAACTGAAGGGTCTACCTGCCGATTATGATCCCACAGCCCTTGCCGGGCTGCCTCAAGGCAGTAGAATTCTCAATCCTCCTGTGGATACTGCAAGTTATCGCTATGAGGGCGACCTGTTCCGCTACTGGAAAGCCAAGCAGTTGCGCTACGGTTATCGTGGCAAGGTGGCTGTAGAAAACGACAACCTGACGATAGACTATCTGATGAACATCTACGGAAAGGCCATGGGTATTAAGATTACCAAAGAGGCAACACCCAGTATTGTTGCGCTGATAGAATTGGTTGATAAAAAGAGCGATAAGTCGGCCAAGAATTTGAAGAAGGTATATTTCCGTAAACGCCCTTATGTACAGCTGGGTGAAACAACTCCCGTGCCACAATGGGAGAAAGATTCACGCAAGAGCAGCAGCTATGCTTCTCATCATTCAAATCTGGGCTGGGCGCTGTCAATGGTAATGGCAGAGGTCGCTCCCGAATGTCAGGATGAAGTGCTGCGCATAGGTTTCAACTACGGCTACGACCGCGTGATAGTAGGCTACCACTGGGCCTCAGACGTAGAAGCCGGACGACTATTGGCTGCAGCCCTCGTGGCTCGTATGCATGCCGATGCCGATTTCCGCCAACTCATCAAACAAGCCCGTGCGGAATACCTAAAAGCTCTTTAACTATGAGGCTGTTGTGGACTGCTTTGATGCTACTGCCTCTTACAGTAATTGCACAAGAGGTTACGGTACTTAAGCAGAAAGCGTTTCCCAAGACCGTTTCTGCAGGAAACTATAGTGGTATCACGTGGCTGGGAGCATCCCGTTATGCTATTGCAAATGACAAGTCGCCAACGGCCGGTTTCTATCTGATGACAATAGAAACGGATAGCATTACTGGAGAGTTGCTGACAGTCCGTGAGGATACTTTTCTTACCAGCGGTCTACCAAACCGCGACGAGGAAGGTATCTGCTATGTGCCAGAGAATCAGACGGTGTTCGTAAGCGGAGAGGCAGATCAGGAAATCATTGAATACAATCTCCGAGGTCAGCAGACTGGCAGAAAACTGAACATTCCTGAAATCTTCAAGACGGCATATAAGAATGGTGGTTTCGAGGCACTCACCTATCAGCCCAAGACACATTGCTTTTGGACTACTTCTGAGTTTACACTAAAGGCCGATGGCGAAAAGCCAACGATAGAACGGAAAATCAAGAACCGTCTGCGACTGCAGAGTTTTGGCGACGACCTGCAACCCAAAGAACAATACTGGTATGAGAGCGACTCGACAATCATCAAAAAGCAAAAGGGACGCAGCATTGTGGGAGTCAGTGGGTTAGCGGCTCTCGACGACGGACGTATCGTGGTACTGGAACGTGAAATGTACTTCCCCAAGAAACAAATCGGCTCGTTTGCGCTCGTGAAACTCTATGTGGTCAACCCCAGCCTGCATAAGCCGGGAGAAATCTTGAGTAAAACACTCCTGACAGAATTCCGCACGAAGGTCAATTTCACGCGCAGGAGTTTTGCCAACTACGAAGGCATTTGTATTGGGCCTAAGTTAGCCGACGGGCGCCAACTGCTTATCCTTGTCTGCGATTCCCAGAATCAGTACCGGGGAGTGTTGAAAGACTGGTTCAAAACGGTCATATTAACTGCTTCCTAAGGAACAGTAATCTTGATAAAAGTACATAATTGTACATAAAAAAATTCCCGATAAGCACAATGCCTATCGGGAATTATCATTTGTTTAAATGTTCGTTTAGAAATCCATCTTGTCGAGCTCGTCGCTGAAGTCCTTGGGCTCGTTAGTGGGCTCGTGGAACTCCTCTGTGCGCTCACGACGCTCGCCACGATCCGGACGAGGACGACGCTCGCCTCTGTCACCGCGATCACGGCGCTCACCACGGTCGCGACGTTCGCCACGCTCAGGGCGCTCACGACGCTCGGGACGTGCTGGACGCTCCTGATAGCCCTCAGGTTTCTCAATGAGCACACGATGAGAGAGCTTGAACTTACCGGTCTTAGGATCAATCTCCAGGAGCTTCACCTGAATCTTGTCACCCTCTTTGATGCCAGCCTCCTCGACAGTCTCAAGGCGCTTCCAGTCAATCTCAGAGATGTGCAGCAGACCGTCCTTGCCAGGCATGAACTCTACAAAGCAGCCGTAAGGCATAATGCTGCGAACGGTACCCTCGTAAACCTCGCCGACCTCAGGGATAGCAACGATAGCCTTGATCTTTGCGATAGCGGCATCAATAGCTTCCTTGTTAGGACCGCTGACCTGAATCTTGCCAACGCCATCCTCTTCGTCAATGGTAATAGTAGCACCGGTATCTTCCTGCATCTGCTGGATAATCTTTCCGCCCGGGCCAATGACGGCACCAATGAACTCCTTCGGAATTTCGAAGGCCTCAATACGAGGAACCTGAGGTTTCAGCTCAGGACGTGGCTCAGCGATAGTATCAGTGATGCACTTCAAGATATGCTCACGACCGGCCTTAGCCTGCATCAATGCCTTCTCCAGAATGTCGAATGACAGACCATCACACTTGATATCCATCTGGGTAGCGGTCAGGCCATCCTTCGTACCAGTGGTCTTGAAGTCCATATCACCCAAGTGGTCCTCGTCGCCAAGGATATCGCTCAGCACAGCATACTTGTCCTCACCGGGGTTCTTAATCAAACCCATAGCGATACCGCTGACGGGCTTCTTCATGGGAACACCAGCATCCATCAGCGCCAACGTACCAGCGCAGACAGTAGCCATTGATGAAGAACCATTAGACTCCATAATCTGAGATACTACACGAACAGTGTAGGGGAAGTCAGCAGGAATCATCTCCTTCAGACCACGCCATGCGAGGTGACCATGACCAATCTCACGACGACCTACGCCACGCTGTGCCTTAGCCTCACCCGTACAGAACGGAGGGAAGTTATAGTGAAGCAGGAAGCGCTGATAGCTCTTGTCGAGCACATCATCAACGAGTTTCTCGTCGAGTTTTGTACCCAAGGTAACAGTTGTCAGAGACTGTGTCTCACCACGGGTGAAGATACTGCTTCCGTGAGGCATGGGCAGAGGTGAAACCTCGCACCAGATGGGACGTATCTCGTCAGTCTTACGACCATCGAGACGGATACCCTCGTCGAGGATGCAACGACGCATAGCGTCGCGCTCTACATCGTGGTAGTAGCGGTCCATCATAGCCTCGTAGTCTTCCTTGGAAATCTCTGAATCCTCAGGAACCTCAGCCAAGAACTTCTCCTTGAAATCGGCCAGAATCTTCTCGAAAGCCTCAGCACGGGCCTGCTTCTCGAGAGCCTGCTTGGTAACGTCGTAAGCGGGCTGATAAAGCTCCTTGTTCATACGCTCACGCAGTGCCTCATCATTAATCTCATGGTCGTACTCGCGCTTCACATCCTTGCCGAGCTCCTTGCTCAGTTCAGCCTGCAGCTCACACATGGGCTTGATAGCGTCCATGGCAGCTTTCAGGGCACCAAGCAGATCCTGCTCAGAGACTTCCTTCATTTCACCTTCCACCATCATGATGTTCTCAGCAGAGGCACCAACCATGATGTCCATATCGGCCTCCTTCATCTGCTCGAAGGTAGGATCGATGACGTATTCGCCATTGATACGGGCTACGCGCACCTCAGAGATGGGGCACTCGAAGGGGATATCTGAACATGCCAGCGCTGCTGATGCTGCAAAACCTGCCAAAGCATCGGGCTGGTCAACACCATCGGCGCTGAACAGCATTACGTTGACATAAACTTCTGCGTGATAGTTAGAGGGGAACAGCGGACGGAGCACACGGTCAACCAGACGGCTCGTCAGAATCTCATTGTCAGAGGCTTTACCCTCGCGCTTGGTGAAACCGCCAGGAAAACGACCTGCAGCGGCATACTGCTCTCTGTAGTCAACCTGCAGAGGCATGAAATCTGTTCCGGGAACTGCATCTTTTGCGGCACAAACAGTAGCCA
>ONMN01000013.1 GCA_900318885.1 uncultured Prevotellaceae bacterium
GGCAGCCGCCTTAGGCTGTCACAAGGCCTCGGTTGGCTACGTGCCCATCGACCTGGACTATCCCGCCGAGCGTGTTGACTATATGCTGCAGGACAGCGGCGCCAAGCTCACCATTGACGAGCAGACCGTCAGCGAGGCCCTTGCCGGTTCATATAGCGGCAGCCTCCGTCCGGCCACACCAGAGAACCTGGCTTACATGATCTATACATCAGGCTCTACGGGTCAGCCCAAGGGTGTGATGATACAGCACAAGGCACTGCTCAACTTCGTTCACTTCATCCGCAAGGAGTGGCGCTTGACTGAGCAAAGCCGCATAGCCTGCCATAGCAACTTCGCCTTCGACGCTGCCGTGGAGGACCTCTACCCCGTACTGACCACCGGAGGTACGCTCTATATTGTTCCTGAGGAGGCACGACTGGACATCAGCCTTCTGCGACAGTACCTGAAGGACAATGCCATCACCGGCGGCTGCTATACCACACAGCTGGGACAGCTTCTGGGCAGCGACGAACCTTTGGATGTCGACTACATCTGTCTGGGCGGTGAGAAGATGACTGCCGTTCCGCAGACCACTGGTCGTGTGCTGAACACCTATGGTCCTACGGAGTTTACCGTTGACTCCACCTTCTTTGAGGTAGATCCCAATAAGAGTTACGACAATATCCCCATTGGCCGTCCTCTGTACAACCTCTATGCCTTAGTACTCGACGGCAACGGTCACCTCGTACCCGAGGGAGCCGTCGGCGAGCTGTGTATGGCCGGTCCTCAGATGGCCAAGGGCTACTGGAACCGTCCTGATCTGACGGCCGAAAAGTTCTGCGATGTCACTATTGGTGGACGTACGATGAAGGTCTATCACACCGGCGACCTTGTTCGCTACAATGACAGCGGTGAGTTGGAGTTCCTGGGTCGTATTGACTTCCAGGTGAAGCTGCGCGGTTTCCGCATCGAGCTTGGTGAGATTGAGAGCCGTGCGAACCAGTTTGAGGGTATCCAGCAGGTCGCCGCCGAGGTGAAGAACGGCCAGACGCTCTGTCTTTACTATACGGCGTCGACAGACATCGACAAGGATGCTCTGAAGGCCTTCCTTGCCGAGACACTGGCCGACTACATGGTGCCTTCGGCTCTGATGCAACTCGACGAGATGCCTTTGACCCCCAACGGAAAGGTGAACCGCAAGGCACTGCCAGAACCAGCCATCACCAGCTCCGCCGAATACGTAGAACCTGAAGGCGACGTGGAGCGCAAGGTTGCCGACACCATGCAGCAGATATTAAGACTGTCGCAACCCGTCGGTGCCCTCGATAGCTTCATGGAACTGGGTGGTGACTCTATCAAGGCCATCCGCCTGGTGAGCACCCTGCGCCAGCTGGACGTCAACATCGCCGTTGCCGACGTGATGAAACTCAAGACCGTCCGTGCTATTGCCTCTGCCCACACTGAGACAACCATTTCCATCAGTCAGGAGCCTTGGAGCGGAGAAGTGGGTGACACGCCTATCGTCAACTACTTCAAAGACCTGCACCTGCCCAAGCCCGCCCACTATCTGCAGAGCATGATGCTGCATTGTAGCGAACGTGTCGACAAAGCTGCCCTGCAGACGGCCTTTAACGCTATCACCACCCAGCACGACATGCTGCGTGCCGTCTTCAATGGCGACCGTCTCATGGTGCGGGATGCAAATACCACCATCACCATCGAAGAGCAGGACATGACCACTGCCAACGATTTCCAAGCCGCCATCAAGGAGGCCGCCCAGGCCGTTCAGGCTGGTATCGACATGCAGCAGGCACTACTGCGCATCGTGCTCTTCCACGCACCGGCTGCCGACTACCTGTTCATAGCTGTCCACCACCTGATTATCGACGGTGTGTCGTGGCGTATCCTGCTGACCGACCTTAACGATGCCTATCAACAGGCACTGGAGGGCAAGGACGTGGTTTTGCCCAAGAAGACACATACTTATCAGGACTATGCCAATGCTGCTGCCGAGTACCTGGAAAGCTACATGCTGGATCAAGAACGGCCATACTGGAACAAGGTGCAACAGAACATGGAGCAGTTGCCCATGTCGTTGGAAAAAGACTACGGCAGAACGTTCGGCCACCTCGCCGTGACGCTCGACGCCGATGCCACCACGGCTTTCCTAACGGCTCGTGCCAGTGCTTTCAATGCTGACGTGAACGACCTGTTGCTGACAGCCGTAGGCCGCAGCTATCAGAAGACCACAGGACAGCAAGCCGTGTCGTTCCAGTTTGAAGGACACGGCCGTGAGCAGATGGCCACTCCTTTGGTGACCGACCGCACCATCGGCTGGTTTACCTCCATCTATCCCGTCGTCCTGCAACAACTTGGCGGCGAATTGCGCCACGATCTGCGTCTGACGAAGGAAGCCATGCACCGCGTGCCCAACAAAGGTGTCGGCTACCATGTGCTGCACTTTATGGGCGACCCCATATTTGACCGCGACCACTCACCGCTAATCTGCTTCAACTACTTAGGCGAGATGGATGATACGCAGCAGGCAGATTCCTTCTTCACCCTGGCCACCGACGTGGAGGCTGGCGACGATTTCGCCGCAGAAAATGCCGGTGGTACCGACATCACCATCAACTGTGAGGTAAAGCACGGTGAGTTCCAATTCTATCTTGATTATAACAAGGCATTGCTGACCGATGCCGCTGCCCGTGAGTTGGCAGACTGTACATTGGAGGAAATGCGTCAGCTGACCGACTTCCTGAACCAGTACGACGGACAGGAGATCACTGCCACTGACCTTGGCGAGACAGAATGGACTGACGCTGAGTTCCTGCGCGTCAGCCATGAGTTCGAACAGCGCGGCGAGCACCTGCAACGCATCTATCCGTTGCTGCCCATGCAGGAGTCGATGCTGCTGAAACACCTGCAGGAGCCAGAATCGTGGGCCTACCGCCAGGTGAACATCTTCGAGATGAACACGCTACCCACAGAGGCTCAGCTACGCCAGGCACTTGACCGTCTGGCCGAGCGCCACGAAGTGCTGCGTACCGCTATCATTCATGACGGCGTGACAGCTTATCGTCAGGCCATCGTTGACAGGAAGTTAGGACTTCGAATGACCGACGTCAGCAACGCGGCTGACCAGCGGGCTGCTGTTATGCAGTTGCGTGAGGACATCCTGAACCATGACTTCGACCTGCAACGCAAGCCCCTTATGGAGGTGGTGTGTGCCAAGCGCAGTGCCGACACTTGTTACTTGCTCGTCGTGACCCACCACATCATCGATGACGGCTGGTGTCTGATGATTTACATGAACGACCTCTTCGATCTCATCGACGGTAAGGAGCTACCGCAGCAGTCGCTGGATGGCCGCTACGAGGCTGCTGTCCGCGAAATCCTGTCGAAGGACCGCTATAAAGCCCTCAGCTACTGGCAACAGTTGCTGGATGGCTACGAAACGAAGGCCGAGATTCCGTCGAATGGAGAAGTTCCGGAACAGGAGCGCACCCCGGAACAGAACATGCAGATAGCCATCGATGCTGAGAAGACCGACCGACTGACCGCCCTGTGTCAGCAGGAGCAGGCCACACTTAGCAATGCCATTGAACTGGCCTGGGGCTTGGTGCTGCAGACCTACAGCCGCACCGACGATGCCGTGTTTGCCAAGGTCGTGTCAGGTCGTGACAATACGAAGACCGATGTCAACGAGGTGGTGGGACTGTTCATCAACTCCGTTCCCGTCCGTGTCAAGACCACTAAAGAGAGTACAGCCCGCCAGATGCTGCGCACCCTGCAGCAACAAGCCGCTGAGAGCAGTGCCTATGACTTCTGTCCACTGGCCGAGATACAGAACCAGACCGAATTGGGTCGCGAACTGCTTCAGTCCGTCATTGCCTTTGAGAACTACGGCGGTGGTAGCGAAGAGCAGGCGCCGCAGCGCAGTTTTGAGCTGAACGTGATAGACCTCGGCGAGGAGAACTTCGACGAGTTGAACCAAAACTCATTCATCGACAGCGAGGGCCGATTGGTGATGAACATCGTGTTCAACAACCATCATTACCGCGAGCAGGACATCCAGCGCGTGCTGCAGATGTTCAAGGTGCTGGTAGAAGGCATGGTTGCCCAGCCCGACGCACCGCTTTGCACCCTGCCAAGGATGAATGCCGACGACATGGCCCGTACGGTCATCCTGTCGCAGGGCGAGACAATGGCATACAATGCCGATGAGACATGGGTCGACATGTTCCAGCAGCGCGTCCGTGAGCATCCCGACAACATCTCTGTCGTCGACCGCACAAGCCAGCTGACCTACAAAGAGCTTGACGAACTGTCGGACCGTGTTGCTGCATGGCTCTTGGCCCAAGGTGTCACTCCTGGCGACTTTGTGGCTATCAAGATGGGCCGTGTGAAGGAGTTTGTCGTGGCCGTGCTCGGTATTAACAAGACCGGTGCCGCATACGTGCCTGTTGACCCCGAATATCCACAGGACCGCATAGAATACATGCTGGAAGACAGTGAGGCAAAGGTGGTGATCGACGAGGATACCATGTTGCAGATATCCGCTTCAGGCTCATTCAAGAGCTTGGCCACACCAACTACGCCCTGTTACATGATTTACACTTCCGGCTCGACTGGCAAGCCCAAGGGTGTGGTCATCAGTCAGGCCAGCGTCCGTGCCTGTGCCGCATGGAACATCAAGGCCTTCTGTCTGGATGCCACGAAGAAGAACCTCCACCATCCCAGTTTCTCGTTCGACGCCTCCACCTTCGACCTGTTCTATCCCTTGGCTGCCGGTGCCGAGATACACATTCTCGACAACGAGTTGCGCAAGGACATGGACGGTATGGCCCGCTACATCAGTGAGCACCATATCACCGGTATGACACAGAGTACCGCCATCGGTATGGCATTGCTCAACCAGTACGATCTGGACATCGAATACATCATGCTTGGCGGCGAGAAATTCCTGCCTGTCAAGAAGACCACCACCAAGCTGTTCAACGGCTACGGTCCCACGGAGTTCACCTGCTGCTCGTCATATCACGTCATCGATCAGGACAAAGACATCGACATCCCCATCGGACGTGCCGTTCCCAACAGTGCCTCGTTCATCTGCGACATGAACGGCAACCTGCTACCGCAAGGTGTTGCAGGTGAATTGTGCCTCGCGGGCGTACAGATAGCCCAATGCTACTGGCATCGCCCGGAACTGACAGCAGAGAAGTTCTGTGACCGCCAGTTCGGCGACCGCACCTTCAAGGTGTATCGCACTGGCGATTTGGCCCGCTATAACGAGCAGGGCGAACTGGAGTTCATGGGTCGTATCGACACCCAGGTGAAGCTGCGTGGTTTCCGCATCGAGCTGGGTGAGATAGAGAACCGAGCCTCTCAGTATGAGGGCATCCTTGCCGTGGCTGCCGAGGTGAAAACTGTCGGCGGTTCCCAGCACCTGGTGCTCTACTACACCGTGTCCAACGGTATCACCGTCGAAAAAGACCTGTTGCGCGACTTCATGTCCGAGACACTGACCGAATACATGGTTCCCGACGTCTATATGCCGCTCGACGAGATGCCGATGACCCCTGGCGGCAAGGTGAACCGTCGTGCGCTGCCCGCACCCGTCATCACCAGTTCCGCCGAATACGTCGAGCCTGAGGGCGACACCGAGCGCGCTATTGCCGCTGCCATGCAGCAGATCCTCGGTATGACGACTCCCGTGGGTGCACTCGACAGTTTCTACGAATTAGGTGGCGACTCCATCAAGGCCATCCGCCTGGTGAGCATCCTGCGTCAGCAGGGCATTGCCGTTCAGGTGGCCGACGTGATGAAGCTCAAGACCGTCCGTGCCATCGCCGGCATCAATACCGATGATAGTGCCATGATGAGCATCAGTCAGGAGCCGTGGAGTGGCGAAGTGAGAGACAGTGCCATCTTCTGTTTCTTCAAAGACCAGCATCTCGATGCTCCCAACCTCTTCCATCAGTCGTTGTTGCTGCGCTGCAACAAGCCCATCGACGCCGCGATGCTTCAGAAGGCCATCGACGCCCTTGTACTGCATCACGACATGCTACGTGCCATTGTCAAAGACGACCACTTGTTTGTCCGCCCCGCTGACACCCGCATACTGCTGGCGCAGCGCGACCTCAGCGACGGCGAGACCGTTGACACCGCCTGCGAGACCATTATCGCGCAGATGGACATGGCGACGAGTCTGTTCGCACCGACACTGATCCATACTGCCGCTGGCGACCACCTGTTCCTTGCCGCCCACCATGCCATCGTCGATGGCGTGTCGTGGCGTGTGCTGATGGAGGACCTCGACACCGCCTTCCGTCAGTTGACCGACGGCCTCCCCGTCAGTCTGCCTGCGAAGACCAATAGCTATAAGGACTATGTGGACGCTCTTTACAGCTATCGCGACAGTTATACATTGCGTCAGGAGATACCCTATTGGGAGCGCCAGCAGAAGCTGTTGCTCAGCATACCCACTTCCAACGGCAAGGATCTCCACCGCCGCTTCCTGCGTACCAAGGTCAGCATGACCGCTGCCGACACAAAGGCTTTCTCCACTGCCCGCCTGTCCGCGTTCAATGCCGACGTCAACGACCTGTTGCTGACAGCAGTCAGTCGCAGCTATTGCCGCATGACGGGAGCCACCGCCATGTCCGTCAACTTTGAAGGCCACGGTCGCGAGCCGATGGATACCCCGCTCTACACCGACCGTACGGTAGGCTGGTTCACTTCTGTCTATCCCGTAGTTATTGAAAGTCTCACCGGTGACGCTCGCCACGATCTGCGTACGGTCAAAGAGACGCTCCACCGCATACCTAACAAGGGTCTGGGCTACAACATCCTGCGTTATATTGAAGGTCAGCATTGCAACGCCACACTCTCAAAGAGAGAACCGGTGGCATTCGACTGCGACCATGTGGCACAAATCGGTTTCAACTATCTTGGCGAGATGGATGGCGAGACCCCGCCCGACGCCGGCACCGCCTTCTTCACCATGCAGGACTACAGTAGCGACACACCGGCACAGCGCGACATGTCCGGTCCCGACATAGCCATCAACTGTGAGATCAGCGGTGGCATCTTTACGCTGACGCTGGACTACAACGCCGACAAGTATCCGACGGCTGCGTCAGAACAGTTTGCCCACGATATTCTGGCCGAAATCAATACACTTACACAATACTTAGCCAGCCATCAGGAGCAGGAGGTAACGGCCACCGACCTGGGCGAGACAGAGTGGACCGACGAACAGTTTGAGCACGTCGTGGACGACTTCGCCACACGCGGCGAACGGCTGCAGCGTATCTATCCCCTCACCCCCATGCAGGAAGGTATGCTGCTGAAACACCTGCAGGAGCCTACTTCATGGGCCTACCGTCTCATCAGCATCTACGAGGCCGACGTTGTGCCCACGGAGGAACAGTTGCGTCGTGCCCTCGACCGACTGGCAGCGAAGCACGAGGTGCTGCGCACCGCCATCATCCATGAGGGCGTGGAGCAGTATCGCCAGGCCATCGTCGACCGACAATTAGGCCTGCAGATGGTGGATTTCCGCCATGAGAAAGATCCCGAGGCTGCTATCAAGGCCCTGCGCGCCGACATGCTTACCAACGGCTACGACCTCCAGCGCCGTCCGCTCTTACAAGTGGTATGTGCCCGTAAGACTGACGACAGTTGCTACCTGCTCATTGCTACCCATCACATCATTGTCGACGGTTGGTGCATACAGCTCTATATGGGCGACTTGATGCGCTACCTGCAGCAGGAGCTCACTGGCCTCCGTATCGATGCTGACGAATTGAATACCGACGGACGCTACGAGGCTGCCGTTCGCGAAATCCTGACAAAGGACAAGGACAAGGCCCTCGGCTACTGGCGTAACCTGCTTGACGGCTTTGAGACGAGGACTGAAATCCCATCATGGGGCGATGTGCCCGAAGCAGAACAGGCAAAGGAAGACACGCTGTCGATACAGGTGGATGCCGATGCTACTACACAATTGACGCAGCTCTGTCAGCAGCAGCATGCCACGCTGAGCAATGCTGTCGAGTTGGCTTGGGGTCTGGTGCTGCAGATCTACAGCCGCACTGACGATGCAGTGTTTGCCAAGGTCGTGTCCGGTCGTGATAATACAAAGACGGATGTCAACGAAGTGGTAGGACTATTCATCAACTCCGTTCCCGTCCGCGTCAAGACCACCAAGGAGAGCACTTTCCGCCAGATGGTGCACACCCTCCAGCAACAAGCTGCCGAGACGAATGCCTACGACTTCTGCGCACTCGCAGAGATACAGCAGCAGTCTCCGCTGGGCAGCCAGTTGTTCCAGTCGGTAACCGCTTTTGAAAATTACAACAGCGGCAACGAAACTCAAGAAACTCCAGCAGGTTCCTTCAATCTGCGCCCATTGGTCATGACGGAAGAAAACTTCGACGAGATAGCACAGACTGCATACGTCGATGACGAAGGACGATTGGTCCTGAACATTACCTTCAACCGTCAGCACTATCGCCAGCAGGAAATAGAACGTGTGCTTCAGTTGTTCCAGACGCTGTTGACGAGTTTTGTCCTTTCACCGGATGTACCATTGTCATCACTCGATCTCCTCACCAAGGAACAGCAGCTTGACATGACAGCCATTGGTGCTGGCAATACAGTTGACTATGACAAGACCGATACTTTGGTCAGCCTCTTCCGGAAGCAGGTGGCCAATACACCTGATGCGCCTGCCGTAGTCTTCAAGGACAAGACGCTGACCTATCGCGAGGTGGATACGCTGACCGACCGTCTGGCCGCATACCTTATTAGCAAATATAAGGTGCAGCCTGAGGAGGCCGTCGGCGTGATGATTGACCGCTCGGAACTGATGGTCGTCTATCCAATGGCCATCATGAAGGCCGGAGCTGCCTACATGCCACTGGACTATCACTTCCCTGCCGACCGTCTGCAGTACATGTGTCAGGATGCCGGTGTACGTCTGGTACTTTCTGAGGCACAACGAGTAAGCCAGGCCATGCCCGACTTCCAGGGCGATGTTCTCACAAACGATGTTTTGGCTACGCTACCGCCCTGCGACATCGAGTTCTCTCGGAGAGAGTGTGCAACACCATTCTCTGACCGACGGTCAGAGTGTGGCGTTGCAATGCCAGTTGTCAGTGCAGAACAACGCTACGTGCTGCTCTATACCTCCGGTTCCACTGGTATGCCGAAGGGTGTAGCTTTGGAACACCATAGCATCGTGAATTTCTGCCACTGGTATGTCAAGGAGTTCCAGATGACACCCACCGACCATGCTTTAGGCTATGCCAACTTCGGTTTCGATGCCCACATGATGGACATCTATCCGGCATTGACCATAGGTGCCTCCGTTTACATCATATCCAGCGAGATGCGTATGGATCTCATGGGAATGAACCAGTATATGGAAACGAACGCCATCAATATTGCCTTCATGACGACGCAGGTGGGCTACATGTTCGCCACAGTCATCGAGAACAAGTCGCTCAGACTATTGTCGGTAGGTGGTGAGAAACTGATGCCTCTCCGGAAGCCTCGTTTTGATTTCTATAATGCTTATGGACCTACGGAGTGTACCATTTTCTCCACCTTATACAAGATCACCAGTGACTACGACTCTTCCCTCATCGGCCGACCTTTGGACAACTACCGATTGTTTGTGGTAGATGAAAGCCTTCGTCTGGTACCGAAAGGCGTGGCTGGAGAGCTCATTATTGCTGGTGAAGGCGTAGGTCGAGGCTATCTGCATCCTGCTGAGAAGGATGCCCATAAGTTCACTACGCTGTTTGGCCAGCCCTGTTACCGTACGGGTGACCTGGTGCGTTGGAGCGAAGATAATAACATTGAATTCTTAGGACGTATTGATGGACAGGTGAAACTGCGTGGCCTGCGTATTGAGATGGGCGAAATTGAGGCCCGCGCTACAAAGTATGAAGGTGTGAAACAGGTAGCCGCTGCCGTCAAGAAGATTGGAGGCGTGGAAAACCTATGTCTCTATTATACAGCAGAAACCCCAGACCAGACTATCGACCAAGATGCGTTGAAAGCCTTCCTAGCTGAGACGCTCACCGACTTTATGGTACCAACCGCCTATATGCAGCTCGACACAATGCCACTGAACGCCAACGGTAAGATAGACCGCAAGAACCTGCCAGAGCCGAAGGTGGAATTGGAAGAAATTGTGCCACCGGAAACGGAGATGGAGCAGAAGGTGTTTGACATTGTGTCGGAAATGCTGAATGCAACGCCACACTCTGACCGTCGGTCAGAGAATGGTGTTGCCTTCGGCGTAACGAATAACCTTGTCTCATTAGGTCTCTCTTCACTTGCCGCTATGCGCTTGAGTGCAGCCCTTCAAAATCAGTTGCACGTACAGGTGAAGATGGCTGATATCATGAAGCAACCAACGGTGCGGGGCATTGTCGCTGCGTTGTCGGAAACCGATGACCAGCAAATGCTGAAACCTTACGAACGCCGTGAGTTCTATCCGTTGACGGAAAACCAGCATGGTCTGTATATTGACTGGGAATTGAATCGCGAAACGACACAATACAACATACCTGCCATCTACCGTTTCGACCATATTGATGCCAACAAACTCATTGAAGCATTGAAGCAGTCGATGGAGGCACACAACTACCTGAAGACCCGACTCGCAAAACCGGAAGGCGAGGTGATGCAACAACGCCACGATGACGAGCCTGTGGAGGTGACATTCACCACCGTAGAGCAAGAGCCCGACACGACGTTCTTCCAGCAGAAGGTGAAACCCTTCGACCTGTTTGAGGACAAGCTGTACCGTTTGGAAATCATTTCGTCGCCGAGTAGTGTCTATCTGTTTATTGACATTCACCACATTCTGTATGACGGACTGTCAACCAGCATTTTCTTAGGTGATGTGCTGAAGGCATACGGAGGCGAACCATTACAGCCAGAACACTATCAGGCATACGACTTCGCCCTCTATGAGAAAGAACTGATGAGTGGCGACGCCATGACAGAGGCAGAGCAGCGCTTCGACGGTCTCGTAGCCGACTCACAAGTGCTGAGCTATGCCGACTCGTCAAAGCCCGACGGTGTGGCTGACGCATCGGTGAAGACAACGATTCCCGCAAAAGCCATCGATGATTTCTGCGCTGCCAACGGCGTGACCATAGGCAGCTACATGCAGGCCGCCTTCGCCGAAACTGCGCGTAGACTGGCCAGAGCAGAGTCACCGTTCTACCTGACCGTCAGCAATGGACGTGCTGCGGGCTCAGAACTGATGTCGTGTGTCGGAATGTTTGTCAAGACACTGCCGGTGGTTCGCCCGGCTACCAGTGCCGATACGACCACAGCCGACTATGTGAAAGCTATGCACGAAGAGCTGCAGCAGACCTATGCCCAAGACTTCTATCCATACACGCGTTTGGTGGAACGCCACGCCCTGCGTGCTGAGGCTATGTTTGTCTATCAGGGTGGACTCCATGAAGGTGGCGATATTGCCGGTGTAGAACAACTGTCGGTGGAACTTGACACGACGAAGTTCCCGTTGACGGTGACTATCTATCCTGAGGAAGGCGAATATGCCGTTTACATAGAGTATGATGGCATGCGTTACAGCCAGAAAGACATGATGTTGCTCGCCTCCGCAGTGAAAAACATGTCGATGAGTATGGCAGCCAGTCAGTTGCTGGCTGATGCCCAGACCGTGGATGAAGCAGAGAAGGGGGAACTTATAAAGATCGGTACTGGCAACACGCTGGACTATGATAAGACCGATACGTTGGTAAGTCTCTTCCGCAAGCAGGCGGCCAAGACACCTGATGCGCCTGCCGTAGTCTTCAAAGAAAAGACGCTGACCTACCATGAGGTGGATACACTGACTGACCGTCTGGCCGCACACCTTATTAATAAATATAAGGTACAGCCTGAGGAGGCCGTCGGCGTGATGATTGACCGCTCGGAACTGATGGTCGTTTATCCAATGGCCATCATGAAGGCCGGAGCCACCTACATGCCACTGGACTATCACTTCCCTGCCGACCGTCTGCAGTATATGTGTCAGGATGCCGGTGTAAGGCTGGTGCTCTCTGAGGCACAGCGAGTCAGCCAGGCCATGCCCGACTTCCAGGGCGATGTTCTCACAAGCGATGTTTTAGCTACGCTGCCGTCCTGCGACATCGAGTTCTCTCGGAGAGAGTGTGGCGTCGCATTGCCAGTTGTCAGTGCAGAACAACGCTACGTGCTGCTATATACCTCCGGTTCCACTGGTATGCCGAAGGGTGTAGCCCTTGAACATCGCAATATGGTGAACTACTGCCACTGGTATGTCCAGGAATGCCGCCTGTCGCCGGCCGATCATGTGATGGCCTATGCCAACTTCGGTTTCGATGCCCACATGCTCGACATATTCCCCACCTTGTCGGCAGGTGCCTCCGTCTATATCCTATCTTCCGAGATACGTATGGATTTGATGGCCATGAACCAGTATATGGAGGCTAACGGCATCAATGTTACTTTCATTACCACTCAGATAGGCTACCTGTTTGCCACCACGATGGACAATAAGTCGTTACGACTGCTGACTACTGGTGGTGAGAAACTGTTGCCGCTGAAGAAGCCCCGTTTCGACATGTACAACCTCTATGGTCCCACGGAGGCTACAATCGGTCCGACCTATTTCAAGATAGACAAGGACTTCGACTCTTCTATCATTGGCGGCCCGATAGCCAACGTACAACTGTATGTGGTAGATAGTAACATGCGTCTTGTGCCAAAGGGCGTACCCGGCGAACTGATTATCGGTGGAGCAGGTGTAGGCCGTGGCTATCTGCATCCTGCAGAGAAAGATGCTCACAATTTCTTCATCTACGAGGGCCAGCGCTGCTACCGTACTGGTGATTTGGTGCGCTGGACGGACGATGGCAACCTGGAATACATTTCCCGTATCGACGGCATGGTGAAGCTTCGCGGCCTGCGTATTGAGTTGGGCGAGATAGAGGTTCGTGCCTCTAAATACGAAGGTATCAAGCAGGTGGCTGCCAAGGTGGTCAAGATAGGAGGCGTAGAAAACCTATGTCTCTATTATACCGCAGAGGCAATAGGGCAGACTATCGACCAAGATGCATTGAAAGTCTTCCTGGCTGAGACGCTCACCGACTTTATGGTACCAACCGCCTATATGCAGCTCGACACAATGCCACTGAACGCCAATGGTAAGATAGATCGCAAGAATCTGCCAGAGCCGAAGGTGGAATTGGAAGAAATCGTGCCGCCAGAGACGGAGATGGAAAAGAAACTGTTTGACCTCATTTCCGAACAACTGAAAACCAAGGACTTTGGTGTGACCAATAATCTTATATCACTAGGTATGAGTTCATTGGCCGCTATGCGCCTAAGTGCTGTTCTTCAGCAGGAGATGGGACTGGAACTCCAGATGAAAGAGCTTCTTGAGAATCCTACCATCCGTCATATAGCTCAAATGGCTGACAGTGGTGAGTTGAAGAAGACTTCATCCATGCGCCTTGGCGGTAATGCTCCAAAGGCAGGCGGAAATAATCCGCTGCAGAAACGCAGTGAGGGCAGCATTGCAACGCCACACTCTCAAAGAGAGAACCCCTTGCAAAAACGCAGTACAGGCACTAATCCATTGGAGAAGCGTCCAGGAAATCCGTTGGAGAAACGGAATAATAACCCATTGGAAAAACGTCCAAGTAATCCGTTCTCTCAAGGAGAGAACACTGATAACACAGATAAATAGCAAACAATATTATTGGAATCATGACACAATTTGATATCAATCGCAAGAATCTATACGAAGACCTCCTCGGACTTGGTTATTTCAAGGATGAGGACGGAACTATCAATTTCCCCTTTGAGGACTTTTGTGAGTCGATGGCTGATGAAGATACGGTCAGAACACTCTACAACAATCTGATAGAGGATGGTTTCTATCAAGATGCTGATGGCAATGTCACCATGAATGAGGAGGAATTTGTAGGAAACCTATGCGACACCCGTGTACTGTTAGATTATTACCCACTGACGGAAAATCAACGAGGCGTTCTGCTGGATTGGGAGATGAATCGAGATACCACACAATACAATATCCCCACCGCATGGCACTTCAAGAAGATGGATGCCGAATTCCTGGCTACAGCACTTCGCAAAGTGGTTGATGCACACAGCTACGTAAAGACGCGCTTTGTGCGACGTGACGGAGACGTGATGCAGATGCGCCGTGATGGGGAACCTGCCATGGTTAGTGTCACCACACTTGATAGCGAACCCGACACAACATTCTTCCAAGAGCGTGTGCGCCCGTTCAATCCTTTCGAAGACGACTTGTACCGACTGGAGATCTATCGTTGGGGAGAAGAGGTCTATCTATTTAAGGATTTTCATCATCTGGTGGACGACGGTTTGTCGGAGGGCGTGTTCTTCGAGGATGTCATGAAGGCATTTACCGGCGAAACGGTGGTAGATGAAAGCTATACGGCCTATGATTTCGCACTCTACGAGCAGGAACTGCGAAACAGCGACCGATACGAGGAGGCGCAAACCTATTTTGACGGACTGCTACAGGGTTTGGAATCGTTCAAGTATCCGTATTCCCATGTGCTTGACGAAGCTGACGCGAAGAAAGGATCACTGACGGTTGAAATATCAGCTACCGATCAAATCAATCGTTTTTGCCAACAGTTGGGTATTACTGCCAACGCCTATTTCCAGACGGTTGCCACCCAAGTGATGCATCGTTTGACGCGTGAGGACAATGTCGTGATGGCAACCATCTCTAACGGACGTGCGCTGAGTCAGATGCAACATATCATTGGCATGTTCGTCAAGACGCTGCCACTGGTCTATAAACATGCTGATGACATTAAAACGTTTGAACAAGCTGCCAAGCAGATGCACAAACAGAATGCGGAAACCATCTCGCGTGATTTCTATCCTTTCACAGAGATGACGCAACGGTACGGCATCTATCCCGAGATACTATACGCCTATCAAGGTGGTGTCACTGATAGTGTGAATACGGGCGAAGATAGTGGTATAGAGTCCATTCCCGTTACACTCGACACAGCCAAGATGCCAATAGAGCTGACTTTTGCACCCAATGAGCAGGGACATTACGTCGTACTGATTACTTGGGACACAGCATGCTATAACCATCACGACATGGAGGTGCTTGCTAAAGCCATGGCTACGTATGCTGCCAATGCATCCCAGAAAGGTATGATGCTGGCTGACATCGAACTACTTACACCTGACGAGCAGCAAGCGCTGATGAAGTTGGGACAGGGCAAAAAAATAGACTATGACAAGAACGACACATTCATCCATGCTTTCAAACGTCAGGCAGAGAAAACACCTGATGCTCTTGCCATTGCCGACGACAAACGGGAACTGACTTACCGTGAGGCCGACGAACAGTCAGACACATTGGCCCACCTACTGGTGGAGGCTGGTGTCTGCCCCGATGATTTCGTTGGCGTGATGTTGGAACGTACGGTGCTATTCCCCGTTTCTGTCCTGGCCGTCCATAAGGCTGCCGCCGCCTATGCACCGTTGGACATGGAATATCCCAACGAGCGTCTGAGTTACATGATGGAAAACTCTGAGATGCGTGTCATGATTACCACCCACGACGTGCTGGCGATGAAGGAGCAGGAGGGTGGACTTGAACTGGGAGCAATAAAGCCTTTCTTCATAGACGATGCGGATTTGACCCAGCGCACAGAACCTATTTTGAAGACTACGCCCGACAACCTCGCCTACATGATCTATACGTCTGGTTCGACGGGTAAGCCAAAGGGCGTTATGCTCCATCAGCGTGGACTGCGTTCGTATATCGCCTCTATCGTCGATGTGTTGCAATTGACGGCTGAAGACCGCATATCCCTGCATCGTGCTTTCTCGTTCGACTCTCACATCCACGACCTTTATCCCGTGCTGACGGTTGGTGGCAGTGTGCATGTGATGCCGACGGAAATCCGAAAGGATATGAAGGGTTTGCGTGACTTCATTGTCGATAGGAAAATTACAGGCGGTGGCTATACCACGTCATTAGGTGCCATGCTGCTTGACAGTTATCAGTTGCCGCAACGCTATATGACACTGTCGGGAGAGAAAATGGTGGGTTTCGTCAGTGGCGACGTACAATTGGTCAATGGTTATGGCCCGACAGAGTGTACTGACCTTATTACAACCTACTGTCTGGACAAGGGACGAGTGTATAAAGATATACCTGTTGGTCGTCCCATGGCCAACGGCTATTGCTTCATCGTGGACAAAAACAACAAACTGGTGCCCAATGGCGTGGCTGGTGAATTGTGTTTTGCTGGTGTACAGGTGGGCCGTGGCTATTGGCGTTTGCCGGAATTGACCGAGAAAGTCTTTGGCGACTGTCCTTTCCTGCCGCTACAGGAAAATGGCAAGCCTATGCGCATGTATCACACTGGCGACTTGTGCCGGTGGAACAATGAGGATGTCATTGAATGCTTAGGACGTATAGACAACCAAGTGAAGTTGCGTGGTTTCCGAGTAGAACTTGGCGAAATAGAGGCTCAGGCTCAGAACCATGAAGCCATTGAGAAGGCTGTGGCTGCCGTTCGCGAGGTGGTGGGCATGCAGCATCTGGTGCTCTACTACACCGTGAAGGAAGGCTGTGAAGTGAGCAAGGATGAACTGAGCAGCTTCCTGGAGAATTCGGAGCTGGCAGAATATATGCGTCCCGAAATCTACATGCCGTTGGATGATTTCCCCTATCTGCCGAATGGCAAGGTAAACCGCCGACAACTGCCTGACCCAGTGGTGAAGGCAGAGAATGTGGTGATGCCGGAGAATGAACAGGAACAGCAAATATTCGACATCGCATGCCGCATCCTGCGCCATGACCAGTTTGGTGTCACTACCAACTTGGTATCGGTGGGCTTGAACTCACTGTCGGCCATGAAACTGGTTGCGACCATCCTTCAGGAACTGAACCTGCAGGTGAAGATAGCAGACGTCATGAAACAACCCACGATACGTGCTATCGTGGCGCTCATTGACCATTATCCATTGACCATTGACCATTCTAAATTGAAGCCTTACGAACCACGGGAGTTCTATCCGCTGACGGAGAACCAGCGAGGTGTGTATCTGGACTGGGAGATGCATCGCGACACCACGCAATATAACATACCTCATCTTTACAAATTCACGCAGCTTGATGCCGAACGGCTTGCCGATGCATTGCGCACGGCGGTTGATGCACACCCCAGCCTGAAGACACGGTTTGCCCTCGAGAATGGCGACGTGGTGCAGAAACTATGCGACGAACCGGCACAGGTGGACTTGTTGCGAAAAGAGAAACAAGGCGATGTTGCCTTCTTCCAGCAGCAGGTGCGACCGTTCGACCTGTTGAGCGACCGTCTCTATCGCTTGACTGTCTACGAGATGAGCGATGCTGTTTACGTCCTTTTCGACGTACACCATATCGTCTTCGACGGCCTTTCGACCAGCGTATTCATGCGTGATGTGATGACGGCCTACGAGGGTGGGGAGGTAAGCAAGGAGATTGTGACAGCTTTTGATTTTGCACTCTACGAACAGGAACGTGTCACAAGTGATGAGTTCAAAGAGGCAGAACAATACTTCGACGCATTGGTGGGAGATGCCAGTGCACTGAACTATCCTGACTCAGCAGTGCCAAGCGGGAGCAAGACGAGCCCTGTACAAGTGTCGATAGCCAAGGACGCCATCGATGCGTTCTGCAGTGCGAACAATGTGACTCCAAATAGTTTCCTGCATGCAGCCTTTGCTCATGTCATGGGCAGGCTGACACGTGAACAGACGCCCCTCTACCTGACTATCAGTAACGGCCGATCGGCAAGTATTGCCTTACAGGAATGTACAGGTATGTTTGTGAAGACATTGCCGGTGGTGGTCTCTGCAAAAACCACAGATAGCGTTAGCGTGGCAGACTATGTGAGTGCCGTCCACCAGCAGTTGCAGGACAGCTATGCCCACGAGTTCTATCCCTACACACGTATTGTGGAACGTTATGGTTTGCGTTCGGGCGTGATGTTTGTTTATCAAGGTGGTCTTTTCGAGGGTGGACAGGTCAGTGGTGTGGAACAGATACCATTAGAGCTGGACACCATCAAGTTCCCGTTGAATGTGGTTTCCTATCCTGACGGCGACCATTACTGTCTCAACATCGAATACGATGGTGAACGCTACTCACGTGAGGATATTGAAACGATAGGTAAATCTATTGCTAATGTCGCACAAAGCATGGCAACTGCAAACAATGTGGCTGACATCACCATGATTAGCCAGGAGGAGCGGGCTGCCTTGATTTCTTTGTCGAAGGGTGATGAGATGGACTATGACCAAAGCAAGACGTGGCTTGACTTGTTTGAAGAGCAGGTGCAGAAGGCTCCTGATGCTTTGGCTGTTGCCGACAAAGATAGTCAGCTGACATACGGTGAGCTGGACAAATGGTCGGACGAGCTTGCCGCATGGTTACAAAACCAGCAAGTGCATCCTGATGAGTTCGTTGCCCTCCATATGGATCGCACAAAGGAATTTGTCGTAGCAGTGCTGGGCGTCCACAAGGTAGGTGCAGCCTATCTGCCCATTGACCCGGAGTATCCAGAAGACCGCATCAATTTTATGCTTTCCGACAGCGAAGCTCGACTGGTGATAGACAAATTGACAATTGACAATGGACAATTGATAATTAACAATTCACAATTCACAATTGACAATGGACAATTGACAGTTAATGACAAGGAGGCAGATGTTCAATGTTCAACGTTCAATGTTCAATGTTCAACGTTCAATGTTCAACGTTCAACGTTCAATGTTCAACGTTCAACGTTCAATGTTCAACGTTCAAAGCCTTCGCCGGAGAATCTGGCCTACATGATTTATACCTCCGGTTCTACGGGACAGCCCAAGGGTGTGATGCTGCACCATCGTGGGCTGATGAACTTCACAATGGCCACGATTGACATCAACGAACTGACGTCGGCTGATCGTATCAGTAGTCACCGCTCGTTCTCATTTGATGCACACATAGAGGACATCTTCCCCACATTGGCTGTGGGAGCCTCTGTACACATCATGCCACAGGAGATACGCAAGGATCTGGACGCTATCTATAACTTCCTCGTAAAACATCAGATTACCGGTGGAGGCTATACGACGTCTATCGCCAAGCTCCTGCTGGCGAACTACGACCTGCAGCAGCGTTTCATCACTTGTGGTGGCGAGGCACATTCCTATTGGCCGACCGTTCCCCAATGGCTACTGCTTCATTATGGACGGCCGTGGCGACCTGATGCCGAAGGGCGTGGCTGGCGAATTGTGCTATGCTGGTCCTCAGAGAGGTTACGGCTACTGGCACCTGGATGACCTGACGAAGGAGGTGTTCACAAAGATACAATTGAACAACACCACGTTTGATATATACAAGACTGGCGACCTGGCCCGATATAATGAAGAAGGACTCATAGAATGCTTAGGACGTATTGACAATCAGGTGAAGCTGCGCGGCTTCCGTATAGAAATGGGCGAGATAGAATCAGCCGCTCTCGTGTGTGAGGGTGTTCAGTTGGCTGCCGCGGAAGTGAAAACCGTGTTCGGTGCGCCACACCTCATTTTATACTACACGACAAAAGACGGTGTTCAAGTGAATGAAGAAACATTGCGCAGGCATTTCGCTGCTTCATCACTGGCTACCTATATGCATCCAGAGTTCTATGTCGCTTTGGAGGCCATGCCGTTGCTACCCAATGGCAAGGTAGACCGTCGTTCGCTGCCTGAACCGCAGTTGACGATGGGCGAAATTGTTGCCCCTGAGACCGATATGGAACGTGAGGTGTTTGCACTGGCGACGGAGATATTGGGCACCGAGGAGTTTGGCGTCACCACCAATCTTGTGGCGATGGGACTGACCTCGCTGTCGGCTATGCGTCTGAGTGCAGGTATTCAACAGCATACGGGCTGTGCGGTGAGAATGGCCGACATCATGGCCCATCCGTCGGTAAGGGAAATCGCCGCCCAGATGGAGAGTGGTGCAGGCAGTCAGTTACATGCCTATGAGGAGCGTAATAGCTATCCCGTCACTGAGAACCAACGCGGTATTATTCTTGACTGGGAGACACATAAGAATACGACGCAATATAATGTTCCTGCGCTGTACAGATTTACTGACATTGATGCCGAAAGGTTGCAGGAAGCGTTGTGTGCGGCAGTGGATGCTCATTCGTACATGAAGACAAGGTTCATGATGAGTATGGGTAACTATATGCAGCGACGCCGTTTCCACAGTCTGCCCAAGGTTTCGCTGACGGTACTCGACTATGAACCCGACACTTCTTTCTTCCAGGAAAGGGTACGGCCGTTCAACCTTTATTCCGATACGCTTTACCGTATAGAGCTCTACAGGACGCCGAAGTATGTGTACTTGTTCTTTGACAAGCATCATGTCATTTTCGACGGAATGTCGCGTGGCGTTTTCATCCGCGACGTGCTCAGAGCCTATCATGGCGAGACGATCCAGCCGGAGATATTCTCGGCTTTCGACTTTGCATTGTACGAACAGGAGCTTGTGGGCAGCCCGAGGTTCTTGGAGGCTGAGCAGCGGTGGGACGACCTTTTCGGTGGTGCTACGGCACTGACCTACCCGACGTCACAGCATCCGAGCGGCGAGGATACGGCAAATGTCAAGGTCAGAATTCCGGCCGACGACATCAACCGTTTCTGCACCATACATGGTGTGACGGCTAACAGTTTCCTCGAGGCAGCGTTCGCAGAAACCATGCAACGGCTCACCCATGAGGATATGCCACTATACCTGACCGTCAGTAACGGCCGTGATGCCGGTGCTGAACTCATGAACTGTGTTGGCATGTTTGTCAAGACACTGCCTGTAGTGTATCCGTCTTTCCAGAAAGCCGACGTTGAAACAGCAGAACTGGTAGAAGCAATGCACAGCCAGTTGCAGGCAACGTACGAACAGGATTTCTATCCTTACACCCGACTCGTCGAGCGCCACGGACTGCGTCCGGGCGTGATGTTTGTCTATCAGGGCGGACTGGAAGAGGGCAACCAGCAGATAGACGGTGCTGACCAGATTGCCTTGACGCTGGACACAACCAAGTTCCCGCTGACAGTCTTTGCCTATCCGGTGGACGGGGACTACGAGTTGACGGTAGAATACGACGGTCAGATGTATAGTGAGGCCGACATGATGACTGTCGCGCGGACAATAGCCAACATAGCCCGGCAGATGGCCGTGAAGCATATGGTCAGCGAAATAAAGATGCTGGACGACGAGGAGCGGGCTGCCTTGATTTCATTGTCGAAGGGTGATGAGATGGACTATGACCAAAGCAAGACGTGGCTTGACCTTTTTGAAGAGCAGGTGAAGAAGGCTCCTGATGCCTTGGCTGTTGCCGACAAAGATAGTCAGCTGACATACGGTGAGCTGGACAAATGGTCGGACGAGCTTGCCGCATGGTTACAAAACCAGCAGGTGCATCCTGATGAGTTTGTTGCCCTCCATATGGATCGCACAAAGGAATTTGTTGTAGCAGTGGTAGGCGTCCACAAGGTAGGTGCAGCCTATCTGCCCATTGACCCGGAGTATCCAGAAGACCGCATCAATTTTATGCTTTCCAACAGCGAAGCTCGATTGGTGATAGACAAATTGACAATTGATAATGGACAATTGACAATTAATGGCAAGGAGGCAGATGTTCAACGATCAACGTTCAATGTTCAACGTTCAACGTTCAATGTTCAACGTTCAAAGCCTTCGCCAGAGAATTTGGCCTATATGATTTATACCTCCGGTTCTACGGGACAGCCCAAGGGTGTGATGCTGCACCATCGTGGACTGATGAATTTCACGTTGGCCACCATTGATAATAACGAACTGACGTCAGCCGATCGTATCAGTAGTCACCGCTCGTTCTCATTTGATGCACACATAGAGGACATCTTCCCCACATTAGCTGTGGGAGCCTCTGTACACATCATGCCACAGAAGATCAGGAAAGACCCGGAGCTGATCTACCGTTTCCTCGTAGAGCATCAGATTACCGGTGGAGGCTATACGACGTCTATCGCCAAGCTCCTGCTGGCGAACTACGACCTGCAGCAGCGTTTCATCACTTGACTGACAAATGTGGTAAGCGACCGCGTACAGGTCATCAATGTGTATGGTCCCACGGAGTGTACCGACCATATTGCCACCTACAAGCTGGAGCGTGGACGGAGCTACAAGACCATTCCCATTGGAAAACCATTCCCCAATGGCTACTGCTTCATTATGGACGGCCGTGGCGACCTGATGCCGAAGGGTGTGGCTGGCGAGTTGTGCTATGCCGGCCCTCAGCGAGGGTACGGCTACTGGCATCTGGATGACCGGACGAGGGAGGCGTTCACCCAAATACAGTTCTCTCTGGGAGAGTGTGGCGATGCGAAGAACAACACCACGTTTGATATATACAAGACTGGCGACCTGGCCCGATATAATGAAGAAGGACGCTGCGCGGCTTCCGCATCGAGTTGGGCGAGATTGAAAACCGCGCCCTGCAGTACCCCGGAATTACCGCTGCTGTTGCCGAAGTGAAGAAGATAGCCCAGACGGATCACCTCTGCCTGTACTTTACTGTCCGTCCAGGAGAGCGGGAAATGACTCAGCCGAAGATCGACGAGAAGGCACTCCGCGCCTTCCTGGCTGAGAAGTTGACTGACTATATGGTGCCCACACTCTATGTGCAGTTGGAAAAGATGCCACTGACACCTAATGGTAAGATTAACCGCAAGATGCTGGAGACCCCAGATATCTCGAAGCATCTGGAGAACGTGCCCCCTGCCAGCGACACTGAGGCGCAGATGCTGGAGATGGCTCGTGAACTGTTGCCAGGCATCGAGTTTGGTGTAACCGACAATCTGTTCGACCTTGGTATGACATCATTGTTGGCTATGCGCTTTGCCGTACAGTTGAAGGAACTGCATCTGCAGGTGACTGTGGCTTCGGTTATGCGTTACCGCAACATCCGGGCTATTCTGAACGGCAACATCCGCATCGCATGGCTGTTCGACCGTTACGACCGTCAGAAGCCTTTGCTCGTCTTTGCACAGGGTATTGTTTCCACTGCCGTCACGATGCCGAAGTTCGACCTGTGGAGCCAACAGTTCAATATTCTGGTCATTGAGCCGATAGATACACATTTCAAGTATCTGTTCGAGGGCGAGGATTTCGAGACGGCTCTGTGGCTCTATGCTACGCAGCTTGACCTGCTGCTGCCCCAAGATGCGGAGGTGGCAGCCTTCATGGGCTTCTCGTGGGGTGGAAAGGTGGCTTACAACATGGCGAGGATGTTGCATGAATATACGGGTAAGACCCCAGCGGTCATCTTGGGCGACACGGCCTTCAACAACGAGCTGACTGACCGGGAAATGACTGTTGACGACGTCACGCCGGATCAGTTGCAGGCCTACGGCAACCAAATTGCTGCTGAGGATATTGTCAACAAGTTCAACAGTGTTTACTACATGGAGTTGCACGATGTGCCGGTAGAACCTTACGAGGGTCACGTGGTATTCCTGAACGCGATGAAGGATGGTCTCACTGAGAAAAAGAAAGACAACCTGCGCATCGTTCACGAAATCGCTGCTGACCTCGAGGTCATCGACTTCCCCAACAGCGACCACGACGACATGTTCATGGATCAGTCGTTGACACAGACGTACACTGACATACTGACAAAACTGATAAAACATGATGAAGACTGAGACTAGGATGAGAGAGCGTAATTCGTTTGTCATCAACCACGCGCTGCGGGTATTCTTCATAGCCTCGGTGTTGTCGTCGGTGGTCACACAGCTGAACACGCTGGTTGACGGTATCATCGTGAGCCACGTGGTGACGGCTGATGCCATTTCGGCAGTCAGTCTGGCCACGCCGGTATTCTTGCTGGTCATGCTGTTGGGCTCCGTCATCTATACGGGAGCTGGTTTGCTGATAGCCGAGGCCTTGGGCAACCAGAAGTACAAGCAGGTGAACCGGCTGTTTACGATAAGCGTGACGAGTATTGTTATCATCAACGTGCTGTTGGCTATCGTCCTGATAGCATGCAACGACGCAATCTGCCGGTTGTTGACGGACGAAGAGCGGTTGTTGCCGCTGTTGAAGTCGTATATGCCTATTTCGTTTGTAGGTAACCTGTTTTTTCTGTTGCAGATGACGCTGGCGCAGTATGTGAAGATTAGCGGTCGGCCTGCGTTGGCCACCAAGTGTGTGATGGTGGAATCTGTGGGTAACATCGTGCTCGACCTGCTGTTTGTCATGCTCTTCGGCTGGGGCATGCAGGGTGCGGCTCTGGCTTCGGCCACAGCCACAGTGCTGTCGATGTTGGTATTCATGCCTTACCTGAGACGTGAGCCGCGACCCTTCAGATTCATTAGGGTGAAGAGCCGTTGCTGTGCCGACCTGCTGGGCAAAAGCATGCTCCGCGGCTTGCCTACGGCTATTGGTTCAGTGATGATTGCTGCGCTGTTCATTGGATTGAACGAATTGTTCCTGAAGACACATGGTGCCGATGGTATGTTTGTGCTGAGTGTCTGTGTACAGACGCTGATGCTCAGCATGCTGGTGCTGAGTGGTGCCGGCAGTGCCATTACGGGCATTGGTGGTGTGCTGAGCGGCGAACAGGATATGGACGGCATCAACCGTCTGTTGAACAGCATCTTCAAGGTCATTATGGTGGGTATGGCTGTGGTTAGTGTGGTGGTGTTCTTTTTCCCGGGAATGATTGCCAGCTTGTTTGGCGCAACTGGTCATTTGCAGGAATTCTCGGAGAAGCCCCTGCGCATTTTCAGTTTGATTTTTATTCCCATTGGTTTGGTCATCCCGTTGTCCAACCTCTTTGTGCTCCTTAACCGTAACATGTTGGCGTCGTTGGTGAATGTCGGACTGTTGGTGTGTCTGTTGCCTGCCGTGTGGCTGATGTCTACCGTCGACCCCGACGATATTTGGTATGCCATGCCTTGTGGCATGTGGATTCTGATGGGACTGTGCATAGCTGCCACGTTCGTCATCTCGTCACGACATAAGGGTCTTCATTGGCTTTTTCTGACCAATACCATTCCCGGAGACAGCAATAGGGCATACTCCGTAGAATATAACACCGACAGCATTTCCCGGTGTATTGACGGCATGAAGGACGTGGTAAGCCGACTGGAAGTGGATGAAGAGACGAAGCGGAACATCGGTCAGTGTCTGGAGGAAGTGATGCTGAACGAGAAGGAAATGGCTGCCAAGTGCGAAAAGCAGGGGACGTTTGACATCAGTCTCGCTGACTTCGCCGACCGCGTGACCATTACCGTGAAGGATGTGGGCAAGGCATATAACCCGATTATGAAATACAGCATTGGCGGCGAAGAGGACTTTGACGAGACGAAGCTGAGCATCATTATCGCCACGGGACTGTGTGAAGACATCAACTATCAGTATATGAACGGTCTGAACTGTCTGTATCTGAACTTTAAGAAAAATAATCAATTGCAAAACAGTTAATTGTAAGGAATAGGAAATGAGAGACTTAGCAGCGGAAATAGCAGCCTCAATGCTCAGTAACAAGCTGAGAATAGCACTGACGGGATTCTCCATAGGGTGGGGGCTCTTCATACTCATTGTGCTGTTAGGTTCGGGCAACGGGCTGATGAACGGCATTGCCGAGAGCTTTGGCTCCGATACCATCTGTATGGTACGATTATCTCCTGGCACGGCACAGTTGGCGTGGCAGGGAATGAACCGCGGAAGGAAAATCCGACTGACGGCTAACGAGGCGGCACTGCTGAAGAAGCGCATGGGGGAAAGCATAGGTCAGGTGACTGTCACCAACAGTACACCGCCGCTGCAGGTTGACGGCGGTGGCATGCACCTCAGAACCCCCGTGCAGGGCGTGTATCCCAACTATCTTCCCATCGACGGCAAAAAGATTGTTGCCGGACGTGACCTGACCGACATCGACATACGCCAAGGGGATAAGGTGTGCCTCATAGGTCAGCAAACGGTACGCCTGCTGTTTGGCAAAGATGGCGACGCAGTGGGTCGGATGGTTAACATCAATCAGCTGCCCTATCTCGTCGTGGGTGTCTATGACGCGATAACGGGAACCAATAGTGGGCACGTCATCTATGCCCCCTTCACCACCGTTGAGAAGAGTTATTTCCCCGCTGGCGACCTCTCGCAGATTGTCGTCGTGGCCAACGACATCAACGACCAGGAGGCCTACGACGATTTTGTCGGTCAGCTATATACCGTGCTTGGCGAACAGCTGAACTTCAGTCCCGCTGACCATGCTGCCGTGGTGTGCGAAAGTTCATACATCAGCTACCTGCAGTTGAAGAATGTCATTACCATGCTTCAGCTGTTCATCTGGGTTATCGGTTTGGCAACGCTTATTGCCGGCGTGGTGGGCATCAGCAATATCATGCTCATCTCCGTAAGAGAGCGCACCCGTGAATTGGCTGTGCGCAGGGCTATGGGGGCTTCAGCCTCCAGCATCATTACGCTGGTGTTGATAGAGTCGGTGGTGGTGTCGCTCATCTTCGGCTATATAGGCATGATGTTGGGCATTGGGCTCACCCAGTTGCTTAGCTGGGGTATCAGCGCAGCTGGCGGCGTGGGGCTCTTTGACCATCCGACTGTCAGTTTCGCCACAGTGATGGCGGCAAACCTGATCATGGTGCTGGCAGGCCTCATAGCGGGTTACTTCCCCGCCCGCAATGCTGTCCGCATCAAACTGGTGGATGCGCTGCAGGGAGTTTAAAAACAGTGCTTTTACAAAGCGCAATGACTAAAAGGAATTCGTAGATTGCAAATATAAAGAATCGTAAATTTAAAATGATTGACAGCGATTTCATACACGAAATAACAGAGACCATCACCCGGCAGAAGTGGCGTAGCGTGATGACGGCTTTTGGCGTGTTCTGGGGTATGCTCATACTGGTCATACTGATAGGTGCAGGCATGGGACTGAAAAACGGTATCATTGGAGCGTTCACCAATATGCCTTCAAACTCGCTCCTCTGCATGACAAAGCCCACCGTGCTGCCCTATAAGGGTTTTGATGCCGGACGCACTTGGAACCTGACAATGACAGACGTGCAGACGCTGCGGCGCCAGATGCCAGATGTTATTCGGCAGGTGGCTATCCATAATCTGGTAAATGGCGACAGCTTGGTGGGCGTCTCATATGGTAACGCCTCGACGACATGCCAGCTGGCATCCGTCAGCCCGACCTACCTGAAGGCTATACCCCATGAGGTGATGTTGGGGCGGTATATCAACGATATCGACATGAAAGAGCGACGCCCTGTGTGTGTAGTCGGCAGACAAACCGCCGATATACTCTTTCACGGCGAATCCCCATTGGGACAGGAGCTGACAGCCGATGGGCGGTTGTTCACCGTCGTCGGCATCTGCCAGAGCACTAACGAACAGATCGAGACGGGTGTGAACCTCTCGTCTGCCGTCATCATACCGCTCACACTGATGCAGCAGTTGTATGCACAAGGCGACAAGGTGGATTTTGTCAGTCTCATTCTGACGGAAGACTGCGATGCTCTGCAGGTGAAAAGCAGTGTCAGCAAGGTCATCAAGGAGTGGCACAGTATTCACCCTGACGATGATGAGGCACTGACACTTGTCAGCACAAGGGTTGTGTTCAGCAGGGTGCAGAACTTGTTTACCGGCATCGAACTGCTCATCTGGATAGTGGGTCTTGGAACGCTTTTTGCCGGGTTGATAGGCATCTCGAACATTATGATGATTACCGTCAAGGAACGGACACAGGAGATTGGCGTGCGAAGGGCATTAGGCGCTGAACCGTCGGCCATCATCACACAGATCATGTGCGAGAGTCTTTCACTGACGGCGGTCAGCGGGTTCGCCGGGCTCTGCCTCGGATTGTGGCTGCTCTCCCTGCTTCGTACGGCATTGGGTGACGAGGGCGGTTCGTTTGTCAATCCCTATATGCCCTTCTGGACGGCCATAGCCTCACTGCTTATCCTGACCGCTGGAGGCTTGTTTGCCGGATGGCTGCCCGCCCGCAGAGCGCTGGCTATCAAGGCTATTGAAGCATTAAGAGAAGAATGAAAATAATTAAATATATATCAAGATGATAGATTTAAAAGGCATACACAAGACATATCCCGGTGCTCAGCCGCTGCACGTGCTGAAAGGCGTCGATCTGCATATTGACGAGGGCGAGCTGGTTAGCATCATGGGACCGTCAGGCTCTGGCAAGAGTACCATGCTTAACATCATGGGCATTCTCGACGACTACGATGAGGGTGAATACCGGCTGACGGGCAGATTGGTCAAGAATCTGAACGAGAAGCAGGAGGCACGCTTCCGCAATGAGTTGATAGGATTCATCTTCCAGTCGTTCAACCTCATCAACTTCAAGAACGCTATGGAGAACGTGGCGCTGCCACTATACTATCGGGGCGTGAAGCGCAAAGAACGCAACGAACTGGCCATGCAGTATTTGGAGAAGGTGGGACTTGCCGAACACTGGGACCACCGGCCCATGCAGCTTTCTGGCGGTCAGCGCCAGCGTGTAGCCATCGCCCGCGCACTGATATCACATCCTAAGATTATCCTTGCCGACGAGCCTACGGGAGCTCTTGACTCGAAGACTACGCAGGAGGTTATGGATATGCTGCGTGCCGTCAATCGCGAGGAAGGACAGACCATTATCATTGTGACCCACGAACAGGAGATTGCCGACCAGACTGACCGACGTATTCTGTTCAGGGACGGTGTCATCTTCAAAGACGAGAGAGGGAGTTTGAAATGAAATAACAATTAAAAAAGAAAATAATAATGAAAAAGGCATTGAAAATTATCGGAGCAGTTGTTGTTGTCCTGTTTGTGGGCTACACGTTCTATTTCCTTTGGAAACAGTCACAACCCCAACCCGTTGTCTTCGAACTGGTGACACCTGAGCAACGTACTGTACAGAAAAAGACCATCGCCACGGGAACCGTCGAGGCACGTCAGCAAGTCGAGCTAAAACCGCAGGTGACTGGCATCATCAGTGAGCTAAGAGTGAAGGCTGGCGACCGAGTCAACACGGGTGACGTCATTGCCGTGTTGAGAGTCATTCCCGACATGAGTCAGCTTAACGATGCGCAAAGTAAGGTAGAGAGTGCTCGCATTTCACTTGAGGAAACCGAGCGCGAAGCACAACGCAGTCAGGCACTCTTCGATAAGGGTGTGGTGAGCCGCGAGGAAAACGAGCAAAAGCAGAGTGAATTGGCCAAAGCAAAAGAGACGCTCACAGCAGCCAAATATGCTGTAGATGTAATTACCAAAGGCTCCAGCAAACGTTCGGCCACCGTTAATACCACCGAGGTACGTTCGACCATGAACGGCATCGTACTCAGCGTACCTGTAAAGGTAGGAACATCGGTCAGCGGATCGTCGCAATTCTCAGAAGGTACCACCATCGCCAAAGTAGGCGACATGCGAGATGTCATCTTTAGGGGAAACATCGACGAGACTTCTGTCGACCAGTTGCAAACCGGTATGATGGCCAGCATTACCATTGGCGCAAAACCTGACGATAGGTTGACAGCTAATCTGGAGTACATCTCACCAGAGGGCGTATTGCAAAACGGAGCAAAGGTGTTTGAAATCAAGGCGGGCGTCGCTATTCCAGAAGGTGTAAAGATTCGTTCCGGATATAGTGCCAATGCTGAAATCATCCTTGCTGAGGCAAAGGATGCACTGACTGTTGACGAGAGTGCCATTGTCTTCGAGGAAGACAAACCTTACGTCTATCGCCTCACGAGCAAAGAGTCTGATGAGGAGAACCAGAAGTTTGAACGCATCCCCGTTGAACTGGGCATCAGCGACGGTCTCTGTGTCGTTGTTAAGAGCGGTGTTGACAAGAGCATGAAATTGCGCGGACGCAAAAAGTAATAATCGATAATATGGTATACGAAATGAATAGATGTAACGGAAACAGGTTGAGAAAATGGCTGCTTTTGGCTGTTTGCCTGCCATCCTCCATTTGTATGGCACAGCAGAAATGGAGTTTACAGGAATGCATCGACTACGCCATCAGCCACAATGTCAATGTGCAGAAGCGGGCAGTCCAGATTAACAAGCAGGAGATTACCCTCGACATAGCCAAGAATGCCTGGTTGCCACAACTCAACCTACAGATGTACCAGTTGTTTGGCTTCGAAAATCCGGTAGGAGCTACTACCACGACTGATTATTCAATGTCTATGAACGAGGGCGGCTCGGCAACGACTGCTACCGCCACGCTCTCAATGCATCTGTTTGACGGCTTCAAAGTCAAGAACCAAATTCAAGCCGATAAATTCTCCCTCAGCTCGGCTACAGCCAATTTGGAAGCAGCCAAGAAGGACATCTCCATTCAGGTGGCTACCCACTATCTGGAGTGCCTGTACTACAAAGGTATGGCTGATGTGGCACGTCGTCAGGTAGAAACCAGCCGCGAACTGGTGAATCGTGCCGCTTCGCTGGTAGAGGAAGGCAAGCGCCCGCGCAGCGAGCAGGCAGATGCCGAAGCACAACTGGCCAGTGACGAGCACGCGTTTGTCAACGACGAAGGAAAATATACCTTGTCGCTGGTGAAACTGGCGCACATCTTGAACATACCGGACGTTGAAAATTTCCGCATTGCAGACGACGAGCAGGACCTGCAACTGGCTGGCGACACCACGCTACAGACACCCCAACTCATCTATGAGAATACGGTGGCTACCTGGCCGACTCTCGTAGCTGCTCAGGCAAATATCCGCGAAAGTGAACATCTGCTGAAGGTGAAAAAAGCCGACTACTATCCCCAAATCGACCTCGTGGGAAGCATCGGAACGACATACTACAATCTCTTCCACAGTTCCTATTTCGACAGCTTTGGTCGTCAGTTAGACAAGAACCGAGGCGAAATCATCGGATTGTCGCTTTCTTATCCCATCTTCAACCGCTTTCAGACGCGCAATAGCGTCAAACGGGCATCCGCCGATATCCTTGAAAAGAAACTCGACTATGAAGATGCCAGACTGAAGTTGCGTGAACACATCCAGACGGCCTATTACAATGCCTCAGTAGCCCAAAAGAAACAGCTGTCGGCAGCCAAAGCTTGCGAGGCCAGCCGCATCAGCACTGATTATGAGCAAATTCGCTACGAGGAAGGTCGTTCCAATATCTTCGACCTGATACAGGCCCAGCAGAAATACGTCAAGGCCCAGCAGGATATGGTGCAGGCAAAGTACGAATATCTCATCCGTCAACGGATACTCAATTTCTATCGGCAATAACGATTGCCAACAAACTAATAAGGAGCACCCCGCTTGGGATGCTCCTTTTTTCATGCATGTTTGCCGGAAAATCACTCAATGCAATGCATCAGGAAGTCCACTGCACCGTTCACGCCGAACTTCCTCACGTCCAGCGAAATGTCGTAGTTCGTGGCGTCCTTCCAGTCGCGTCCCGTAAACGTCTTCGTGTACAGTTCGCGGCTGTAGTCGTTGTCCACAATCATTGCTGCTGCGTCCGATTCGCTGATGTCGTACTTCTCGGCAATGCGGCGCTTCCTCACGTCCATCGTCGAGTGGATAAAGATTTTCAGCGCATTGGGATGATCCGCAAAGATGTCGAAACCGCAACGGCCAATGATGATGCACGACTCCTCGTCGGCAATCCTGCGGATAGCGTCAGCCTGTGCCCGGAACAGCTTACGACTCGTCTGTTCCTGCTCCATTCCGTTGTACTCCGCATTGGCCATATACGTCCGATAGAAGTTGGTGAAGTCGTCGCGCCACAATGGGTTGCGCGCCTCAATCTTCTCCACAGCGTCCTCAACGGCTTCCATCCGCGAGGCCACCTCGTTCAGTATCTGCTTGTCCAGCAGCTTCACTTCGAGCCGGCGAGCCAGCTCCGCACCAATCTCATGACCGCCCGTTCCAAACTGGCGGCTGATGGTAATGACGAACTTGTCCTCCTTGTTCATAGCTTCAGGGTTTTTAATTCAACAATATATTATTTCTCACATCTTACATCATCCATCTTACATCTTAAACTTCCTTCCGTTCAGGATATAGATTCCCGGCGACAGCCGTTCACGCCACTTCCCGTCCATCACCTGCTCCTTCGTAGCCACCTTCCGACCCTGCAGGTCGTAGATGCATCCGTCACCTTCACTCATCCAGCTACCATCCGGCTGCAACTCCTCATCCTCCGGCTGCTCACCGTCGTCAAAGATAACCGGCACGAACTCAGGAGACATAGCTGGAGCCCCAGCACCAGCTGCACGGTAGTACACCTTATTACTATATACATACCAGTTGTTGCGAGTCCAGCTACTTTTCGTCAATCCTGCCTCCTTGTTGGGATTTGCATTGAGATAGAAGCCCATACCAGCATTATCTTGCAATGGCAGAGTTGCAGTAATATCGCCATTAGATGGATCTAAAGTCATAGTTCCACTATACGGCAGTCCAAACACGTAAATCCTATCTGTAGAGCCAAGAGCCAGTTTCTGCTCCAAATATTGGCCAGAGAGAATATTGGTACGAGGAGTAGACTTTGGTATAGTATTGCCGGAAGGATCACGCTCATCCATCGACGAGATAAAGGATGATGACATCGGATTTGGCGATGAGTTTGGTAATGATAGCTGAACATAGCCAGAATTATCCAACATCGCTATCAATACAGGGGTACCAGCTGGAACAAATCTATTGTTTGTACGGAAAAGTTCCCTTTCGTCTTCAAGCGTCTTAGTAGGACAACCATTAGCTTCAATATTATAACGTCCAATTGACTTCGGATGCAAGTCAAATTTCGTGGATGAAGGATTCCAAGGAGAACATGCTGATTCCAAAACAACGGCATGATAAATCTTACTGATTTTTGTTTTCTCCTTATCAGAATAAGCTGTATCTGGCAACATCACATCAAAAGGAACATAGAGTGTAGTGTAATTATAGGAAGTTCCGCCATAAGTCTCAGCATCACCACCATTATGTGTTGCGACTTTCAGCCCCAATTTATTGGCAGGCTCCATACACCATTTGGCATAGTCTGTAGGAACCTCATGATAGAATCCCAAGTCATAGATATGATCAGGATCTGTCTGGTCGAAGTTGAGATACTTTCTTACTCCTGCATCAGTGCCATCATGGATTAGCAACACTGCACCACCGATATCCAATAGTGTAAACGTTGTTGCATCTTCTGATGTGGCTGTCATCTTTGCATACCCAGATGTGTTACTAACATTTGCTCCCTTTACCCAAAGTCCTTGTGTTTGCAACTTGGAGGTAGGCAGAGACGCTGCTGGGCCAGAGAAATAGAAAATGCTCGCAGGGTCATACTCTACTGCAGGTATAGGAATGTCACCACGTGTAGCATCCGACGAAGTATAGCCTTTATTGAGCTCATCATTACCACTCCTGAGCAATGCAAAGGTCGTGCCAGAACCATTTACCTCATAGAAGTGCATAGGCAATCCGGCATTGCTTGCTGCATCTAATGCCGTCTTCTCAATATCATGTGTATAGCCGCTGGCATAGCGCTTAGTAACATCCTTGATATCTGGCTGAGAATGCAGGCGATAGTAGCCAGGTGTGTATGTCACGATGTTGTCATCATTATATACGATTGTTTGTTTTGCCATCAGTTTCTCACCATCGCTAAGCTCGGCGTTTGCATCCACAGCCTCATATAACGCCTTGCCGCCAGTGGTTGGTGTAGTGGTCAGTCCGCCCACATAACCCGCACGGTCATAATACGGTTTTACCAACTCTTCGCTTAATCCGAAACATAATTCCGTAGCATTAGATTCAGAACCAAGACACAAATAGGTATGTTCTGCATTTGTAGTTGTCGTTAAATACAAATCCGAATTGTTATATAAACAATGTACATTGAAGAAACCAGAAGATGTTCCTTTCAACAGTTCGTAGACCTCATAACCATTAGGTTCAGCCATAGTAAATGTGGCTCCGCTTGTTGGTGCCGACGTTGTGGTCATCACAACAGTAGGCTGATTACTAGACTTATACATATAGCGGTCATACATGACGAAGCCATAGGGGTCGCCCACAGGTGCCCATAGGAAGTCGTTGGTATAGTGCGACTCACGCCCTTCCTTCAGTTCCAGTCCCCAAGCTTTGGTGTATTGTGCCAGCCACGGGGTGTTATCACTGGTTTCAAAGGTGTACCATTTCTTATCTCCTGGCGAAAGGACAAAGCTTGAACCGGTATTCGTTGGAAGTCCATCGTCAAACTGATACTCTACATTGATAAGGATGGTCTTACCCAATAGTTCTTCATCGGTACCTATATGATCTACTTGCAAACCTTTATACTTATTATTAAGAGCGTCATTAGGTGTCGTGCAAATCGCATCGTCATAGATACCATGTACATAATAGAAATACTTACAGTTAGGACGTTCCAATGCTGTTGGCACCTTCAAAACATCGCCTAGACTCACCTGACCGGCATCTACGCAATAGGTCACTTGCACGGGTGATTCTGATGAGAACAAAGGAAGTGTTTCTCCCAACTGATAGGTAGCACCCGCAGGGCTACCAGATGTCAAGTCGCGCTTGGTTGAGCCTTTAATTGTCTTATTTGGCTTTTCAACTCTAACTTCATTTTCTATCTCAGCATAGGGAATACCTACAGAGCCTCCAATATTGGCAATAATCAGATGGTAAATCACCTTATGGGTAGCAAGGGAGAAGATGATAAACTTAGCTGGTGTGCCGGTGGTAATTGTGGCTGCATCCGTAGTTCCAGCATCGTCATCGTCTGTTATCGTCAATTTCGAGCCTTCATGACCAGTCATGGCCAGTTCACCATACTCCCAGTTTTCTGTTGGCAGCAGCATAAAGGTGGTTGCAGTAGCTGACAGAGTACATGCTGCATTGTTATCAGCAGAAGCAGCTTCGATGTATTTAGTAGCATCCTTGTTATAGAATTTCAAGGCATACGGGTCGTCGCCGCCAATTTTCCATTCATGTTTACTGTCTGTCTGTATGCCTTGATTTGCATGACCAACAACATCTACATCATTTGAAGTTGTCATCATGTTGTCATTATACCAGATGACATTGTAAAGCAGATCTTCGTGAAGATCGAGCGATGCATCGTTAGAATGTGCCTCATCCTTAGCCACATGTCCATCAATCACAGCTTTAGCATTCGGAACCTTATATTCTGAATCGTCGGGATTATAGGGCAAATAGTGTACACATACTATATCGTCATAGAGCCCATAGAGATTATTGAGGGCCTTACCTATTGTATCAGTGTCTGCTATGTCTGTAATTGGCACAGTTGAACCTGTTCCAAACGTTACATCATCCTTGTTATAGTAGCGGAAATAGTCTTTTTTTAGCAACGGCGACTTGATATTCTCTGGCAATACAGGCACATAGTCGTTTTCTTTAATGGTAGAATTATCTTGTTCTTCGCTTATGGCAAAGACACCATCGTTGGTATATATATTATAAGTAAAGGTGTGCTCCACTTCGTCTGACAGCCACACTTGAGAGTCTTTGCCGTGGAAAACACCAGATGTGCTGGTAAAGCCAGATTGAGACTCTGGGTCAGAGTAATCCCTGTCCTCTTCAATGGCAGCATTATGACTATCATCCATTTCTCTACCATTCAGGAACTGATAGGTGTAGTCATTTCTTCCTGCTTTTGCCAAAGCATAGCCACCGCTGGTATGCGACAAGAGAGCATAATGTGTATCTGCAGGCAACTCGTTACCTTTATTATTTCTATTGAATAGCTGCACGTTATAGGGGTCAGGATCTGTTTGTGGCGTCTTCAAGAACTTCCACTGCCATGTTTTGGTTGTTGCATTAATAGTTGCTGGCTTGCTTGTTCCCTGCTTTATTCCACTATCGTAGATCGCATCCTTTGTATTCAACTGCATGGTCAGCCATTTACCTTCAAATATACGAAGAGCATCGTCATCCCGGTTGAATTGATAGCGAACATAGACGTTGCCATTGGTCAATGTAGCGCTGGCAAACGATGCAGTGATTTCATCGGAAGCAACTCCAGCCGTCAATGTAGTATAATATTTGAAGTCCTTAGCCAGGGGGCTCTTGAAGTGTTCGGGAGTCTGCGGTGCAAGGTCTCCACCCGACTTATAGCGCAATGATTCGTTGCCCGAGTTATCAATGATATGATACTCATAGACAGTGGGAAGATACAGGGATGTCTTCATCTGGTTCATCTTGTCAACCTCACCGATTGGCGATTCCAGTGTACTGAAGTTCCTGATACGCTTGTTTTGGTCGAAACGAGGCATCAGCTGGATGCTGCCTTCTGCATCTGCTACAGCCATAAAGGTCTTATTGGTAATAGCCAATTTCGAGTTATCGTAATAATTATCGGCAGAATACGGATCTGCTCCGGTTCCCAAGGAAATAGCAGTTCCGTTACCTGAAACGATACCTTCATCTAAAAGTGCGCTCGTAGCATCAGTAACAAAGAACTTAGTAGGATATGCAGCACTGGAAATCTGAATATTATAAGGGTCAAAACCGTTGCTGGGATATCCTGTTAATTTAGTGTCATCAGTATAGTCAACATTCCATCCTGAATGCGTTGAAGATGCATTACCACTCACACCATATCCCATCTCATTATCAATATTGGGATTGGGCTTGACGTACCATAAATCATTATTACTAAAACTACCATCAGCAGCGACTATCACTGCTGCCATGCCACCTGTTGCGGGATTCGTTGTAAGGGTAGAGCCATTAGCTGTCGATACATAGTTGTTTCCCTGCTGTATCAAGAACTTTGCACCTTCCTTTGTCAAAGGGTTATAGCTATGGGCATACTCGTCCTTCACCACATAGGTCACATATTGGTCGTTCAGGTTTCCTTTTGTATCCTTGACATTTTTTGCTGTGGCGTAGGGAGGCAAGTCAGTCAGCGAGGTGGAGGTATATGGCTCGCCATTCACAGTAATCTGGCCACCCAGATTGTAATACTGGTGATAGCCCGTCATCTTCTTGGAACTTGTCCAGAAATAGTATTCCTTCACCATTGGACTATCGTAAGGACGAATGGCTGCATATTTTGCAGCTTTTGTTTCAGGGTCTTCATCAGGGCCACTGGGCAGCGCCTTACGCATAATCTCCCATCCATGTTGGTCGAGCAGAATGAGAGCGGGGTCAATATTCGTCTTGACAAAATTGAAATAGCCTTCGCCCATGTTCACCGTCTGATACCAGTGCTCTATTTCTTCCCATCCCTTCTTGGATTCACCTTCGGCATTATAGCCATTAAAACGCTTGGCGTATGCCCAGTGAGGATAGCTGTGGAAGCCATATTGTCCAGAACCTGTTCCTGTCAACAAAGTCCTATATGAAGATGGATCCTCTGGCACCAAAGTAGATCCCGTTGGACTGGCACCCTTGTCTTTGTCTTCCAGAATATCCTTCAGCAGTTTATTCTTAACAGTATCATAAGTTTTCCAATATTGTTCGAAAGACTTCACCACATGACGCTGGTTGCTCTCGTTAGTATCGTCATAATCACTGTCGCCATTGAGGTCAATAGGTATGGTCTCGGTCGTCAACAATTGATACCTACCAGCTGAGCCTAAGACCATATACTCTGTGCCCTGTTCACCCGTAATGCCAGGCCAGGCCAATGTTGTCACAATGTGTGGAGCAGCACTCTCCGCATCTTGCTGGTATTTGACAGCGTATGTTCGGAAGTAAGCATTGTAGTCATTACCACTACCTGCAGGGTAGGTCTCCTGCTGTCTGGAGGATATCTTTACGTGGTAAGGGTCATTGTTGGCACTTTCCAAGTACCACACCCAGCGGGTACGAGTACTGGCTGCGCCCTGCTGCTGCAACTCATATTCATCCTGTCCGTAAATGAAGAAGTTACAGTCACCATTACAATAAGGATAAATTGCTCGAACTGGGGTCTTTGTTAAATCATCATGACCATCCTCCTGACGGAAGTCGTCTCCTGTATTAAACTTCAGCAGATACAATGCGCCCTTCTTGAGATCAACAAGGTTGTTTGTGGTATAATCTACGTATACATGCTTTACGCCCTCGACAGGTGTTACATTATTCAAATCACTTACAGCAACATTACGAGCAGATGTCGTCCAAAAACGATAGGTATCTACCAACGGGCTATAGTAGTCGGAAGGAAAAGTAAGTTGATCACTATGACTACGCACTACTAGCAGTTCACTGCCAGATTTATCGTATAGATGGTAGTCCACAGCAGAAGAGCCTACAGATGTAAGCAAGAAACGCAACTGAGCATAAGTATGTTCATAAGTATTATTGTCATAAATCCTAACTTGGCTTCCGTTACGTCCTATGTTATAATAGGTTTCAGAAGCATCAACGTCTTCTCCCGTGGCAGCCATCACTTCATAAACGCCAAGAGTGTAACTGCTCTTGATAATAAACTTTGAACCAGTACCACCCCAACCGAGAACAGCATTATTAGTCCAAGAGTCTACTGTCACGAATTTACCTGCTGCAACGTTATTAATGGTCATAGAGTATGGATCTGAGAACGCCAATGCCCACTTGTATTCATCTCCTCCGCCTGGAGCAGAGGCATAGTCTATCTTAGATTCATCGCTACTGCTGCTGTTATAATAGATGTACTGACCATTCAGTCGCACGTTGTATGTATTTGAAGGCAAAGCCGAACCAAAACTATAACGAACATAGATGTGAGCATAAATACCCTCAGTAACACCGTCTCCTACATAGGGCGCGTTAATTTGTGGTGAAGAGGACGCCGTTGCATTTTCCTTGGTATAATAGAATGATAGAGAAGGAGAATAACCTAGGGTAGGATTTAAAAAAGGTGTACAGATGTCCTCAGGGATATGGGTATAGTTGTTCAGAGGTTGTCCAACATCCTGCATAGTGCTTGCCATCACAGCTACCGAACCATCACTTCTGACGATATGATACATATACTTCTTCTTTTCCAACTCCACCACCTTAATACGGCTGGCGGTAGAGCTATAGGTAACAGGTTTATTGGCTGAAGAACCTAGACCAATGTACATTGGGTTGTCATAGGATTCAAATTTACGCAGCACAATAGAGCCAGTAACATTATCAGGGGCTATTTCCCAAGTGCTGATGTCCGAAGATCCTGTCTTATTGGTACTCAGTGTTGTATTGTCAGCGGCATCTGTCGCACAACCTATATAGCGGTTTGCTGCGGATGGCGTTGCAGTTTCACTAGCCTTACGGCTAAGAATCTTCAACTCAAACGGATCACCCATAAAGGCCACCTGCACTTCTGCTGAGTTTTCACCAGTGTGCATTTTGGAGTTATCGCCTTTGGCTTCACCACTGCCATCGGTGGTAATCAGACTGCTGGTACCATTGTCATAAGCAATATATTTGTATTCGTTGACATCAGCATTCAGACGCATGGTGTACCATCGGGCATTCTGATAACTGCCGTTAAGAGGCAGTGCATCGAAAGGCATGTTCTCAGAAACGGTATATTTTAGATAGACTTTATAGTCGTTGTTTGCATCCTTGATATCCTGATAAGTGGAAACTGGTTGGGTAAGTGCAGGATCTGAGTATGCAGTAAAGCTGACATACTTTCGTTTTATTGCCTCAGGAAGGTGGTCAGTAATTTTCTCATTAAGATCTGCATCACTCCACTCCTTGGTAGCAGAGATAGTAGTCTCCGAACCATGTGTTTTAACATAGAATGTGTATGTCCTTACTACATCGAATTTGAAAGAAAGGGCATCGCTGAGGGATTGTGCCTTAAAGTACGGTTGACTTCGTCCGCCACCATCATTGTCATAATTGTCATAGTAAGTATAATATTGACCGCTACTGTTGGGTTGGTAAATAGTAGGGGAGTTGCCGGTACCCTGGTTCATCTTACTTCCAACAAACATATACCCGCTCGTAGGGTGATTCAGAAAGGCAAAGGCATTCAGCGTAGGTGACTCAGATCTATAGAAACCATCCCAAGAGTCATATCGGTCGGCATCGGAAATGTTGGGGTCGTAGTATGCATTCCAGCATTCTTGATATTTTGCTGCTGTCCACTTGGCGTAGTCTGTAATTCCTGACGAAATCTTATAATGCCTGTTATTGCTGACGTCGAACCACATTGAAGTGGCGTTGACCTTGGACATAAGAACTGAGCCTGCATAGGGTTTAATAGTTCCAGTGCCATCTACATTGGTGATCGCGTCTGTAATATGCAACTCTGGTCCATCGTATGAGGTCATGATGGTGATGTTGTAGGGGTCTTCACCTATGAACTTGAATCTTAATAAAAGGCCCTGAGGTCCCCATTTTGACCAGTTCCAACCGAGCTGCTTTTTATCATTGACAGGCACGACAAAATCGTCACTTGCCAATTGTTCTCCTGTCAGACCACTGCCTAAGGCGCTGGCAATACGGTTGTTACGACTGCGGTTGAAGCATATGTATTTCTCCACACCACCATTGGTAAAGGCAAGGTTGTAGCTCTTTTCACCTTTTAAGTTAAGAATGCCGTTAGAGGAATTATATTCGTAGGTTACATAGATATCGTTGGGAATGCCATCAGCATCCGAAGAAGTTTCCGCAGGATTTTCAATCTCATTCGACAAACAGGCATAATCGCCTCCCGAACAGTTGTAGATGTAATACTTTGTATTTATAATTTTATTGTTATTTTGACTGTCGTAAAGTTTTTCAAAGGTTCGCGTGGCTGTTGCCCAATATCTGAAACCTGTGGCAAGTGGACTCTTGAACTGGGCAGGCAGTCCTACCGTTGCTTCCTCACTGGTGCATTGCAGCGCCTCGACACGGATATTTGTCCATTTGGCTGTACCGTCTGCATTCTTCACATCAAACGGCAAGGTAAGGATGTGATACGTAATCTTCTTTGCCCACGCCTCGTTGGCGGTGCCTCCTACCATCAGCACCAGCAGCAGGGCGAATATTCGGAGGATATGTAGTCTTGTCTTATGTATGCTAGTCAGTATAGTATTCATGAATCATTACCATTGTTCGGTGAATCTTTCAGTATCCACTCTCAGATCAAACTGGGTGATAGTGAAGGTATAGGAATAACTATATCCTGCAGCCCAATTAGTTGGCACGGTGGCATAAAGGTGATGTAAGAACGGCTCACCCCAGTCCGTCCATGTGGCCTGTATCTCAATCGCTCCTGCCCAGTTTTGGGGAATCATCAGGTAAGTACCAAGAACTTGATCGTGTACACAGTCTGCATCAAGGCTGGCCTCGAAATTTACGGCAGCATCATCCGAGAGTGCCCATCCACTGTTGTGAGTATAAGTACCCACTTTCTTGATACTCTTGAATATTATCTTGTCGATATGGATGTTAGTCTGAGTAGACGACAGCTTCATAATGATTTTCGTGAAGGGGTGCAGAAAATTCAGACTGACACCAGCGGCGTTTGCGGCCTTTGACTGATTGGGCGTGAAGGCAAGAATGAGTTCGGTGATGCCGTCTTGCTCAGCGGCGGTCATGGGAAGTGTCGCGGTGAAAGATGGGGCTGTGCCATTATAGATTGGTACGGACGCATAAGATGTCACATTGGGTTTGTAAGCTACGAAATCAAGGCTACCCTCTGCGGGCCAGTAGCGCTTGCCATCAGGGAAATACCATTTTGAGTTAGTACCGTCCCATTTTACTTCGGTAGGCCCGAAATAGACGGTTGTGCTGTTGTTTGTGTAGGCGGTACAAGTGAAGCCTCCTGCTTCTCCTTCGGTTTGCAGGGCTGCGTCGTTGTCGTAGGTTGTGGCGCGGGTGGCGTCGTGCCAGGTGGTTGTGGCGGTATTGAAGGCAATTTCTGTCTTATCGTTGGTTGGGGTAGGGGTGTTGCTTGCGTCGTCGCCGGAGCAGGCAGCCATGAGGATGGCGGCCGTCAGCAGGAGGGGTGCTGAAAGCAGCGAAACGACGTGCAGCAGGGCTTTAGTGGTCGTTACAAGGTTAGTATGTAATGTATTCTTTTTCATACATGCAAAGGTACGAATAAAAATTGACATTACCAAATATTTCGGGAGTTTTTTACCTAAAAGGTAAATTATAGCGCAAAATGATGACAGATGACAGATGACAGTTTTGTTGAGCCACATAAAAGTGTCACAGATCACAGATCACAGTTTTCTGAGGCGGGCCAAATCAGTAAATCAGAAATCAGTTTTGTTAGGGCTCAAATCCTTGAAATGGCAAGATTTGTTGAAAATATCTATATTACTATATATAATATATATATTATATATAGTAATAAATTTATTACACATAAAAATACTCGCTCATAGAATAAACTGATTTTTGATTTATTGATTTAGGGGCCACCTGAAAACTGTTATCTGTTATCTGTAACGCTCCTGAGAAAACTGTGATCTGTGATCTGTGACGTGATGAGAGGGGCCAATTCTCGATGAAATGGGCGATTTTTGCATGTTAAAGGTGGTTTAGTGGCCCGCTTCCCAACGACCGCCAACCCGCTTCCCAACGACAGGCGACCCAAAGGAACTAAGCAGCCAGCCCAAAGGAACTAAGCAGCCAGCCCAAAGGAACTAAGCGGCCGACCCAAAGGAACTAAGCCGAAAATGCAAAGAAACTAGGCAATTTGGTCGATTTCTGAGGGCTTTTTTCGGTTTTTTCGCATCAAAATCAGGCCAAAAATGAGCGGAATGAGGGCTACAAGCGTGATGCCGAAGGCGATAACAGCACCGAAAAGTGTGGCAAAACCACCCTGTCGGATGTAGGGTCTGGGGTATTTTTTGGCGATAATCGAGTCCGGAACACCGGTTTTTTCCAGCGAATCAATGGTCGGAATGTTGGCATTATACTCTTCCCAAGCCTGTTTGTTCTTCATACCGGCATCCTCGTCGGCCACGTAGCTGGCCACCAGGAAGAAGGCAGCCACAGCCACCATCACCGCTGCTATCACCACCAGCAGACACCCGCAACCTCGTTTCTTAGTCATATTCATAGATTTTTATTCACAAAGCCTTGCAGCAAGGACGTTCAAATTATTACACATGGAACGAGTCAGGATGACTTTCTGGGTGGTATAGTCGTAGGGCGTCAGTAGCAGAAGGCGCCCTTCGGCACATGCGTCGAAGTCCTGGCCCTGGGGTTTGTAGTAGGGGGCGAAGCCGTTGTCGAGCAGCTTGACAAGAGGCAGGTGCTCTTGCATGGCTGCTTCTTCCACCTGACGCTCACCGGCGCTGATGAAGGGTGAGATGAGGACGGTGCCTTGACGGGCAGCCGTCAGCAGGTCCTGCTGCTGGTTGATGCGTTGTTCGTCGGTGATGTGGTTGGAGATGCGTACTGCGCGGCGGCTGGCGGCTTGTAGCAGCTGTAGGTTACCCAGAGCGTGAAGGGTGGTGCCTGCGGCTGTAATCTGCCTGGGGCGGAACCAGTCGGGGTGGTGGCGCTTGATGAGGCTGCGGCGGGGGTTGTCGAGGATGTAATCGACGAGGCGCTGCAGTTGGCCTTGGTTGGAGAGGACGCGGTCGTGGTAGCCTTGCTCCCAGAGGAGGCCGGAGTTTTTTCTGGCGGCAAAACCGCCAGCCACCGAACCGGATACCGCCGATGTTGAGCCGGAGACCGGCACCGAACCGGATACCGCGCCGTGCGATGAAGCCACCGACCCCGTCGCCGCTGTTGAGGCGGGGGCTGAGGGCGCCGCTGCCGAGCCAGGCACGGCCGCTGCCGCTGAGCCGGGGGCCGCGTTGTTTGGTGTCCAGCGGTTTTGCCGCTGTGGCTGTTGGGGTTGCTGGGGGCGCTGCGGCATTTGCGGGCACCCAAGCTCCCTCCACCTCCGGTTACAGCCGGCCTTGAAGCCTGCCACCACCTGTCCTATATGGACGGGCAGGGCCTGTCGGACGTATAGGAGGATGTGCAGATGGTCGGGCATCAGTTGGCGGGTAATGATGGTTATCTGCGGATAGAAACGGGGGATGCCGTCGACTTCCTGTAATACGACAGCGCCGAGCTCTGAGGGCTGTAGATGTGGCCCCTCGGGGGCTGTTGCCGGCAGGGTGGGGTCACCCGTCAGCGTGCCGAAGAGCGGCTGTCGCCCTTCTGTCGCCAGCGTCAGCATATAGATTCGTGGCTGGGTGTAGTCCCAGTCATTCAGCCGCCGTTTGTAGGATGTCGCCGTCGGTTTGTTGTCCATACCACTGGCAAAGATACGAATAAGCGAGTAAAACGCAAAATAAATCGCGATTTATTTTCATTTTCGAGCGAAAGTATCTTCACCAAAGGTGAAAATTACGAACTATTTCTGATACTTCCAAATGTTTGGCCACAAAAAAGCTGGAAGCACCAAGCTCCCAGCTTAATTTTTCATATTGTATCACACAGGGGAATAAGCCCCGTGTGGGTTATTCCCAGTGTGTTCTGAGAGGGTTAAGGCCAATTTGCAGTAACTGCATCAGCTACCCACGGAGTAACATCAACACTACTAAAGAAGATTTCTGAACCATTAAGCCATGGCTCAACATCTTCGCCAGTTGTTCCCTTTTCTTTGTATCCACCTTGAGACAGGTCAATAGTGTATGTGTATTTTGTACCTGCTACCCAGTTGTTTGTAATAGGCCATGCTGCCCATGTTTCGTTAGCAGTAGCATCTGCAAGATCATTACCACTCAAATCTTCAATTAGCATTTTTACAGCAATGTATGCACCAGGAAGATACCCTTCAGTCGCATAATCAGATGTAGACGTAAATGTTATTGCTGTTTGTGGTACAATTAAAACAGGAGTTCCCAACTGCGTAGCTTCACCAGAGGTGTCATAACTGTCACCAGAAATATCCGTCGAAGAAACTTCCTGAGAATAAGCATTCGGAACATCACCCGTTTTTTGGCTACCCACAGAAATAGTGGGGGCGGAAATCGCATTTTCTGTAGCAGTTGATGAAGCAAAGGTATATGAACCACTTTTAGAAATATAACCAATTTTCCAACCTGTAACAGTAACCTTCAAATTACCCGAAGCTGTTCCTTTGGAGTTGTAAACTTTCAAAAAAATCTGTGAACCCAAATGCTTGAAATGCATGGGAATACCAGTAGCTGAACCTGCCTTTGTTTGATTAATTGTAGTAGCAACAACATAGTCCTTATGCGTACCAACGTCATCTGCGGGACTTAATGTAAATGTGTTCCATGTTGGATGTGTAAATTGTGCGTCAACATCAGGGTAGTATCCGATAAAATCAAGTTCACCAGTTGTAGGCCAATAGTATTTCGTGGCTGACACATAGTTCGGAGCAGAATAACTAAACAACGTTTTGGCGAAATATGTTGAGTTGCCGCTATGATTATAAGCTTCTGCATAAAAACCGCTGGTTTGCATCGTTGTTGTTGTTACATCAGTTAATGCACGCGTGGTCCCGGCCATATTTGCCCGGAAACTAATTGCGTCGGGGGCGTTGTTGTTGACGGCGACGGTTTCGTCGTTGCTGCAGGAAGCGAGGGCGAGGCCTGCTACTGCGAGGATTAATAGATTCTTTTTCATAATCGTAAATTGTTTTTTCGTTTATTCTTTTTCTTTTTTTTCTTGTCTTAAAGAGGTTGTAGTCCGTTGGGAATCACATCCTTACGGCTGCAAATATACGATAAAATTTTAAATATTAATCATTTTTTATTGCTTTTTTCGCGTTTTGAGTGTTAAATTCCTTATTTCGTATAGAGAAATGCTACATATCCACCGAAATATCGACTCCTTGCCAGCCGTCGATGGTGGGTTGGAAGCCACTGCCGTTGACGATGGGCTTGGGGACGGGGAGGTCGTCGAGGTCGATGTCGATATCGTACGTTATCTCGAGAGTCTCAGGATTGTCGGGGTCGTAGTGAATCTCAGGATTCTTCGCAGCGTCGTGCATCTGTTCGGAGACGTCCATCGTGTAGTACCACTTGGTGCCGTCGGCCAGAATGGCATAGATGGTCAGCACGTGTTTGTGGACATTGCCCTGACTGCGACGCGGACAGTGGCCGAAGATGTGGAAACGCATCTGCAGCGTGCTGTCGCCCACGACCTGTGCCGTAAAGGCTTGTGTGGCCGACTGGTCGCTCAGTTCGCCACTCTCCATCATCACCGACGCAGCAAGTCCCGACAGTGCGCCGCCAAACTGTCCGGTGTACTGCAGGTTGGGCACGTGGTTGATGGTGACGTCGACGAGGAATACGCGCGGTATGGTGCGCATCTGTACGGTGGAATCGCCGTTGCCAACGTTCAGCAGTTTGTGGGATGCTGCCCATAAGGGGTCGGGTTCGAGGATGACCGGTTCCTCCTCAGTACCAGCCGCACGGGGCATTCCCGCACGTGTCAGCTGGGTACCCTCCTCGATACTCGACTGGCGGGTGTAAGCCTCCAGCGTGCCCGTAGCCGTTGTACCGCGATAGAGAATGGTCTCTGTGTCGTTGTTGTAGGCAATGACCTGATACTGGCCGCTGTTGAGGCGTGCCGTACCTCCGTCGCGACCGGTGAAATCGTAACGCACGGGTTCGGCCGCGAGTTGTCCGGCAGGATAGAATAAGGTGGTCATACCTTTCACTATCGTCTGTTCGCTCTTCGGCCACAGAAACTGCACGTTGACGCTCTTCATGTGGCTGTGGTCGTAGCAGAGGTCCTTATACTCGCAGGAAGCGAGTATGAGGGCTGATGTAAGAAGGCTGATGTATGAAGAAAGACGGAAGATGTGCTTCATTTGGCACCTCCTTTCTTTCCTAATACCCACTTCAGCGTCACTTCAGCCTTTGTGGGACCAAACCAATGGCGCTTATGGGTCGATTGCCACACGTAGTGGCCGTCCTGAGGCGTATATTCCTTGTATTCACCGTCCTGGAAACCAATGCCCACCGAGAAATCGAGCAGCAAGCGACTGCTGACGGGCAGCGCGTAGCCGTACTCCACACCGCCGCCAAAGCCGAAATGGTCGGCCTGATAGCCGCGTCCGCCCCATTCTACGTCGTAGGTCAGGCCGAGGACATAGGCGCCGAGGTGATGACCGGAGAACGGTGACGTCAGAGGTCTGAGGTCGGAGGCCTGACTGCCGAAATAGCGGCGGACGGTAAGATAGCCACCATAGCCTTGCCAGTAGCGGTGCCGGTTGTTGGACGAGAACCACGTGTACATCCAGTCGGCGCTGACAGTCCATTGCTTGCCGAGCGTCACTTCCGCACCGATGTTGGGGATGAGTGCGAGGTTGTAGAGCGCATTGGTCTTCAGGGCAAAGCTCTGTGCCTTACCCGTCGCCGTTGCCAGCAAGAGTGCAACGACCAACACCGCTCTATGTAGTTTCATTCTTCTCAGTTACCTTATTATAAATATTAGGACATTAGTTTGGGTTCGGGGACTTCCTGACCGCGACAGAAGCGATGAGCAATCTGACGGTCGTCGCCCACATAGATGAAGCGCTCCAGACGGTGCTGCAGCGAGTATTCTGACGGGTAAAGCACCGCGTCGTCGATGACCAGCGCGTCGAACTCGTAGCCCGGTTCGAAGCTGCCCACACGGCCGAAGAACGAGCCTGCCGACTTGGTGGCAATCCAGAAGACTTCGGAGAGGGTGAGGAAGGCCTTGCTCTTGTCCTGCTGGTAGTGCATCTTGCTGACCTGAATGGCGTAAACCAACATGCGGAGCATATTGAGGTCGTGACCGCCGCTGATGTCGCTGCCAAGCCCGATGGGCAGGCCCTCGTCGAGGAACGTGCGGACGGGAGCCAAACCTGACGACAGGTTGAAGTTCGACGTCGGACAGTGGGCCACCATCACGCGGTTGCGCTTCATCAGTTCCAGCTCGCTACCGCTGGTCCACACGCAGTGGGCCATGATGGTAGGCGTCTGGCCGAAGAGTCCGTAGCGGTTGTAGGCATCGCCATAGCTGGTACTTTCCTTCTCCAGTTCGGCCACCCAGGCAATCTCGGAGGTGTTCTCCGACAGGTGCGACTGAACGGGCAGCTGGTATTTGTTGGCCAGTTCACCGCAGGCCTTGAGCAGTTCCGGCGTACACGAAGGCACAAAGCGCGGGGTGATGATGGGGCGAACGAGGGCGTAATCATCGCTGAAATCGGCGATGAGTTGTTTTTGGCCTTCAACGTAGGCGTCGACGTCCTCACAGAGGGCCTCGGGACAGTTACGGTTCATAGCCACCTTGCCCACCATAGCGCCCATGCCGGCCTCCTGATACAGTCGCATGAGGATACGCGTGCTCTCGGTATGTACGGTGCCGAAGACGACACTGCGCATGGTGCCGAAGAGCCACTGGGTATGCAGGAAGCGGCGATACATCCGCTCGGCATACTGCGTGTCGGCATATTTCGACTCCTCGGGGAAGGTGTAGTTCTGCAACCAGGGGAGCAGTTCGAGGTCCATTGCGACGCCCTGATTGTGCACCTGCGGGGCGTGGACGTGCATGTCGTTCATAGCGGGAATGAGGAGCTTGTCGCCAAAGTCAATGACCTCAACACCCTCGCAACCCAAGTCCTTCAGGTTGCTTGCGACGCCCAGGACAATGCCGTCTTCAACGGCGATATAGCCATTCTCAAACACCTCGAAATGGTCCTTCTCTTTCGTGAAGAGGATATGTGCCTTATAAACCTTTTTCATCGCTCGTTGTCTTAAAATTAATAGTTATTTGGTGCAAATGTACGAAAAAAAATAGAAAAACGCTACAATTATCAGTTTTTTTTCGTAATTTTGCCGCAATAATGCATTAGAAACTAAAAACTTTTTACTATGGAGCATCAACTTTTATTCGACATTTTCGGTATTGTTGCCAGTTTGGGCCTTATCTTCGGCTATCTGCCTCAGGCCATTCAGACCATTCGTACGCGCCAGACAGACGGCATCTCGCTGCCCGGCTTTATCATGATGGCCGTCGGTAGCTTCTGTTTCATGTGTCAGGGTATCATGCTTGGCCGCGAGGGTATCTTTATGTTCATCACCAACGCCATTACGTGTCTCTGCTCGGTGATTATTTTCTTCATTAAGATCAAGAACGATAAGGCGAAGAAGTAAGATGTAAGATGGAAGATGTAAGAGGTAAGATTATGGAAAGTGTAAAAGGTCATATAGTTGATGTGGTACGCCGCGAGATATACGATGGCGAACTGGTCATTAAAGATGGGATCATCGCGGAAGTAAAGCGCTGTGAGTTGCCCGAGAGTGAGACCCCGTGGCCCTACATCATGCCAGGTTTCATTGATGCCCACGTGCATATTGAGAGTAGTATGATAGTGCCGCATAAGTTTGCACGCATTGCCGTCAGTCACGGTACGATAGGTGTCATTGCCGACCCTCACGAGATTGGCAACGTGTTGGGTATTGCGGGTATCGACTACATGATACGTTCGGGCAAAGAGGCACGTTTCAACTTCCTGTTTGGTGCACCCAGCTGTGTGCCGGCAGTAGGCGGCGACACAGAGACCTGCGGGGCGGTGATTGACGCCAAGGATACGGAGGCGCTGATGGCCCGCGAGGATATCGGTTTCCTGGGCGAGATGATGAACTATCCCGGTGTGCTGAATGGCGACAAGGAGGTGATGGCGAAGATACGGGCGGCCCTGAACAATGGCAAACCCGTGGACGGTCACGCCCCGGGAGTGACAGGACAGAATCGTGACCGCTATGCTGCCGCCGGCATCACCACCGACCATGAGTGTTCGACGTTGGACGAGGGTCGTGCGTGCATCAGAGCCGGTATGTATGTTATCATCCGCGAGGGTAGTGCCGCCAAGGACTATAAGCTGCTGAGTCCGCTGATCAACGAGAGTCCGAATATGGTGATGTTGTGTACGGACGACTGTCACCCCGACGACTTCGTGCGCGGACATATCAATCTCATCGTGAAGCGTGCACTGGCTGACGGCTACGAACTATGGGATGTGCTGAAGGCTGCCAGCATCAATGCGCAGAAGCACTATAAGCAGAATTGGGGAATGCTGCAGGAGGGTGACCCTGCAACGTTTATCACCGTTGACAATGTCACCCCGTACTTCCGTGTGGAGAGCACGTGGATACGAGGAGAGGAGGTCTTCAACTATAACTCCTGTCTGCCTTCGCATCACGGCGTTGAAGAGCACATTCTGGACGAGGACTTCCCCAACAACTTCGTGGCAGCACCCATTACCGCTGCCGATATTAACCTCGACCTCAAGCCCGGCGATACGGTACATGTCATTCATGCCTCGGACGGCAGTCTGCTGACCGATCACGACGAGGTGGTGCTGACGGGTAATCCCCTGTTCGACTCGCAGTATCCTTGGACGGAGGTGCAGAAGATAGTGGTTTACAACCGCTATAAGCCCGGTGCCAAACCAATTGTGGGACTGGTGCGCGGCTTCGGTATCAAGGAGGGTGCTATGGCCAGTTCGGTAGCCCACGACTGTCACAATATCGTGGCTGTCGGTTCCAGCGACGAGCTTATTGTCAAGGCAATCAACCGTATTGTCCAGATGCAAGGAGGACAGGTGGTTGTCACTCATGAGGAGATGCTGGACATTCCTCTGCCCATTGCCGGATTGATGTCGCCCGTAAATGGTCATGAGATTGCCTTCCGCACGCTATGCATACAGGAGAAGGTGAGGGATATCGGCTGCAAGATGAAGTCGCCGTTTATCACGATGGCGTTTATGTGTCTGCCGGTCATTCCGGACATCAAGATCACCGACCGCCACCTGATGGACACGAAGACGTTTACGCCGATTTATTGAGAAGTTAGAAGTTAACAGAGTTTTTTTAGTACTTCCTCCACGACGTGGGGGAAGTATTTCATTTCCAGCTGGTGCTCCTTTTCGGCAATGTCGTCGACGGTGTCGTCGGGCGACAGTGCGCAACGGTATTGCGCAATGATCTCACCGCTGTCACAGACGGGTGTGACGTAATGGACAGTCATTCCCGTTTCCGTTTCTCCGGCAGCCTTTACGGCCTCGTGGACGTGGTGGCCCCACATGCCTTTGCCGCCATATTTGGGCAATAGTGCCGGGTGGATGTTGATGATGCGACGGGGGAAGGCGTCGATGAGGAAATTGGGCACCAAGGGCAGGAATCCCGCCAGTACGATGAAGTCGATGTGGTGTTCGTTGAGCAACGGCATCATGAATTCGGCGTCGTTGAGCTGGGCCTTGGGTGCTACGGCTGTCGCTACGCCCAGACGTTCGGCACGTACCAAGGCGTAGGCGTCGGGCTTGTTGCTGACGACGAGTGCGCAGTTGACGCTGTCGGAGCCACTGAAATACTTGATGAGGTTTTCGCAGTTGGTACCACTGCCTGAAACGAAAATAGCTAAATTGATCATATATCTTATCTTTTTATTTTCTTCAAACTTCTTCGAACATCTTTTCTATCAAACGCGGGACGGCGTAGCGGTCGCGGTCGGACTCAGGGAGCCAGAAGTAGCCTTCCGGGAGCGTTGGGCGCTCGGCAGGTTGCCAGAGCCAGAAGTCGGCATAGAGCACGCGGTGGGTGAGGACGTGTTTCACCCCTTGGCGCAACAAAATTGCGCCACACCCGACCGGTGTGCCGGTAGCGCAGTCAGCCGGCAGGGTGTCTGTCAGCAGGGGTTCGTAGAGCCCTTGCCAGATGTCGCCGGCAGGACGACGGCGGAGGGCCGTCTCGCCCTTATACCTTATATATATATAAATAAGGTGTCGCTCTTTGATTTTCAGCGTCTTTTGCTTGACGGGCAGTTCGGCCGTACGACCCTCGCGGAAGGCAACGCAGGAGTCCTGCAGCGGGCACTGCAGGCACAGTGGCTTTGCGGGGGTGCATTGAATGGCACCAAAGTCCATCAGGGCTTGGTTGTAGGCCGCCGATGGCGGCAATTGAAAATTGAAAGGTGAAAGTTGAGAGTTATTTGAAGGCAGTAGCTCTTGGGCCAGTGCCTGAAATTCCTTCTTGCCCTCGGTAGTGTTGATGGGTGTTGAGATGCCGTAATGGCGGGCAAGGACGCGATAGACGTTGCCGTCGACAACGGCTGCGGGCAGTCCGAAGGCAAAGCTGCCGATAGCAGCGGCGGTGTAGTCGCCAATGCCCTTGAGGGAGAGGAGGTCTTTGATGGTGGTAGGGAAACCGCCGAGTGCGGACACTTGCTTGGCAGCTGCGTGGAGGTTGCGGGCGCGGCTGTAGTAGCCTAAACCTTGCCATTCACGCAGCACTTCGTCCTCAGAGGCGGCAGCGAGTGCGTCGACTGTCGGCCAACGCCGCATAAAGCGCTCCCAATAGGGCAACCCTTGGTCGATACGTGTCTGTTGAAGGATGATTTCCGACAACCAAATGGCGTAGGGGTCACGAGTCTCGCGCCAAGGCAAGGCTCGTCCGTTTTCCCGGAACCACTGCAGTAAGGTTGTCGCAAACGTCATTATCTCTTTTTCTTTTTGGATTTTTTTGCGGGCTTGGCTTTTTGGGGCTTCCTAGCCGTATTGGCCTTTTTCGCCGTGTTGGTCTTCTTCGCTACCTTGGCAATTCTGACTTCTTTAGCCCCTACCACTTCCGTATCTCCGCAGAGCACCTTGCAGACGCGGTCTTGGAAGGCGCGACCCGGGCCATTGCTCAAGATGCCTTGATTGATGATTGCGAAACAAAGCTGATGGCCGTTGGGAGCCGTGCAGTAGCCTGCCAGCGACGTGATACCCGTCACGGTGCCAGTCTTGGCTCGCACATTACCTTCGGCAGCCGTATTGATCATTCGTTTCTTCAGCGTTCCGTCGACGCCCGCAATGGGCAGCGCCTCGCTCAGTGCCTTGTAGATAGACGGCGTATTCCAGGCGTGACGCAACAGCTTGGTCAGCAGTTCGGCCGTCACGTAGTCGTAAAGCGACAGTCCCGAACCGTCGGCAATGCGGTAGTTGTCAGCGTTGAGCCCCAGTCGGCTAATGAGCTTCTTGGTCACCGTGCGGGCGTCAATGGCTCTGGCCGGACGACGTCCCGTAGAAGCTGCCGTCTGGTAGAACATCGACTCTGCGTAGAAGTTGTCGCTATCCTTCATCATACGCTGCAGCACCTGCTTGATGCTGTGACAGCAAACGTCAATCATCTTTGCCTGAGCGGGTTTGCGACCCTGCATCAGGGAGACCTTTTCGAGGTTGATACCCAGACGGGCAATCTCCTCAGCCAGTGTGGAGGTGAAGTTGTCCTTGCGACCTATCGTCAGCGGTATGAGCATCGGGTTCTCATCGTCCCAACACCAGCCTTCACCGTAGTCCAGCGACTCTTTCATCGAACGGTCGGCAACGATGAGGCCGCGAATGCTGTCAACACCCAGTTGGCGGATGCTGGAAGCCAGCGTGATGACGTCTGCCTGGGTAATCATGGGGTCGAAACCGCCCACGCAGTAGATGTTCCCTACGAGTGTGCGACCCTGAATCGAGCCCGTATAGTACAGCGCTGTCTGGTATTCGTAGTTAGGTCCCAGAGCGTCGAGCGCGGTAATGCTGGTGACGAGTTTCATACATGATGCCGGACGCAGCATCTGTCGGTGGTTGTACGTATAAAGCGTTGAGTCGGCCGTGAGGTCGTAAACCATCAAGCCCACCTGCGAGGTTTCAAACAAAGGGTCTTCGAGCAGCGAATCAAGTCGAAAACGAAGGCTGTCCTGTGCCATTGCGACAGCAGAAAGCCCAAATATCACGAGTGAAAACAAATATTTTTTCATAATTGCGTGCAAAGGTACGATTTTTTTCGTATCTTTGCAACGTTAATTCGTAAAAATATGGTTTACAAGTACGATTTCCTCGTTATCGGTGCCGGTGTAGCAGGTATGAGTTACGCCCTGAAAGTGGCCCGTGAGAAGAAGGGCACAGTGTGTATCATCTGTAAGGCCGGGCTGGACGAAGCCAACACGTCGTTTGCCCAAGGCGGTGTGGCCAGTGTGACTAATCTGGAGTTGGACAATTTCGACAAACACATCGAAGATACGATGATAGCCGGTGACTATATCAGCGACCGTGCTGCCGTCGAACAAGTGGTACGCAATGCTCCTGCGCAGATTCAGGAAATGGTGGAGTGGGGCGTCAACTTTGATCGCAAGGAAGACGGTAAGTTCGACCTTCATCGTGAGGGCGGCCATTCGGAGTTCCGCATTCTGCACCATGCCGACGACACAGGAGCAGAGATTCAGCGCGGATTGATGGAGGCCATTCGCAATAATCCCGATATCGAGGTGAAAGAGAACCATTTCGCCGTGGAGATTATCACGCAGCACCATCTGGGTGTCCGTGTGACGCGCCGTTCGCCGAATATCCAGTGTTACGGAGCCTACGTGCTCAATCCGATTACCGAGAAAGTCGACACCTACCTGTCGAAAGTCACCGTCATGTGTACGGGCGGTTGCGGTGCCGTCTATCTGACGACGTCGAATCCCGTCATTGCTACGGGCGACGGTATCGCTATGGTCTATCGCGCCAAAGGCACGGTGGCCGATATGGAGTTTGTGCAGTTCCACCCGACGGTGCTGCATAATCCCAAGGAGACGCATCCCGCCTACCTCATCACTGAGGCTATGCGCGGCTATGGCGGTATTCTGAAGTTGCCCAATGGCGAGACCTTTATGGAGAAATACGACGAGCGTCTGTCGCTGGCTCCGCGTGATATTGTGGCCCGTGCGATAGATAAGGAGATGAAGATTCACGGTTTGGACCATGTCTGTCTGGACGTCACCCATAAGGACCCTGCAGAAACGAAGCACCACTTCCCGAATATCTATCAGAAGTGTCTCAGCATTGGTATTGACATCACCACCGACTATATCCCCGTGCGCCCTGCTGCTCACTACATGTGCGGCGGTATCAAGGTCGACCTCAACGGACAGACGTCCATAGAACGTCTGTATGCATTGGGCGAGTGCTCGTGTACAGGACTGCACGGCGGTAACCGTCTGGCGTCGAATTCGCTTATCGAGGCCGTCGTCTATGCCGACGCTGCCGCCAAGGATTCGCTGCAGCATGTGGATTTGTACGACTGGAACGACAAGGTGCCAGAATGGAACGACGAAGGCACGATGACCAATGAGGAGAAGGTGCTCATTACGCAGAGTGTCCGCGAGGTGAACCAGATTATGTCCAACTACGTGGGTATCGTACGCAGCGACCTGCGCCTGCACCGTGCGTGGGACCGTTTGGATATGCTCTACGAAGAGACCGAGCGACTCTTCAAGCGTGTAAAAGCCTCTCGCGACATCTGCGAACTGCGTAACATGATTAACGTTGGTTACCTCATCACTCGTTGGGCGTTAGAGCGCAAAGAGTGCCGAGGGTTGCACTTCACCACCGATTATCCGTTGCACGCCTACGACAAATAGGACTCAACTTTCGTGAGTCCTGTTTGCCTGTCTGCGAAGCATGAACAACGCTATCACGCCTGCCAATACGTTGGCGACGAAGGTGGCAGCTATCAGCAACAAGACGACAATAAGTCCGCTCAGGGCCGAAACCCCTCCTAACAACATACCGGCATACAGCATCGGCATGACCATTACCAGGGGTTGAGCCATCAGTCTTACTTGAGGTAATAAACTCTCATGCGTCATCTGCTTTTGAGCCATTGGGTTATGCAGGTTGCGCATGTAGTTTACTATGGTCTGAATCATCGCAGCTGTCAGACAGGCCATCAACACCGAATATACAGACAGGAAGGCACTCAGCGGCAGGCATAGCATCGCACTGCCTCCAACCACAATACAGCCTACGAGCATTGCAGCACTGACGGGCCACAACAGCCTTTTCCATATAGACTGTGTCGGATACAGACACCAGCAGATGGACAAAAACAATACCAGAAGTATCCAAAGCAGATAAGGCCACCAAGTATGCTCCTGATATACCAGCCACACGACGGCAACTACGGCAGCCATTTGTGCTACTGTCGCTCCGAAGATGACTAATATACGTCGCAGCATTTTCCCGTCGAAGAAGGCAAGTACAATCGCTGCTATAATCACTAAGATTGCTACCAGGGCTGCGCCCCATAAAGAAATTTCAGATACAAACATTTTTTCAATATTATCGCGTAAGTGAGAACTTCATAGAAAGACCGAAGTCGCGCGTCGTCGTAGGATACGAGCTGCTGGAGAGCAACGGAGTGTTGGTCTGACGCTCGTAGTAGAACGACATCGTGAGCAGACGGGACAGCGTGTAGTCGGCCATGAAGGAAATCTTCAGTGCGGAGTTACCGCTGGAGGCTGACGAGGTGCGCGAGGCAATGTCGCGAGTGATGGCTGCCTGGTCGCGGAAGGTAACGTCGAGGCGCATGTTGAGGTCTTGATTGATGCCAGACTTCTTTCCTGTAGTCGAACTGCTGGACGCATTTTTGTTTTTCTTGTTGCCACTTTGTGCCTTCTTGATTTTACGCGAGGTGCCACTGCCGAAGAGTTTGAAATCGCTGATTTTATAACCCAAGCCGATAACCCAGTCGTTCGAGCGGCCTTCGTTGATTTGGACGCTGGTCGTCGAGAGCGACAGCGTGCGCGTCTTGCGGTATTCGGCCTTCAGCGTCAGTCCCGAATTCAGCGTAGCGTCGAAACCGAAGAGTGGTGCGAACGACTCGTTGATGCTTACCGTCGGCACGCTCCATCCGAGTAGCGAGGGAGTCTTCGTGTCGCTGGTGTAGGAACCGACGGAATAAACCGACTTGTAAGAGTGGTTGAGATTGAACGACTTGAAGTGTTCGCTGAACCAATGGAGCTTGGCGAGACCAGCATAGCGGAACGTCCAGTTTGGCAACAGACGAGTGAGGGCAGGGAAGAAGTCGAGGTTGCCGCCTCCGCTCCATGTGTAGCTGTCGAGGAAGGCAGGAATCATCACTGCCGCAGAATACTGGCTGACCTCCTGACCATATTGGGCAGCGGCACGTGCCTGGAATTCGGGCAGTGCGTCGCAGAAACGTTCAAAGGCCTTCGACGGGTAGCCGTTGTTGGCGTCGCCCATACTCTCGAATGCTGACGACAGCGAGATGGTCGTCATCGTGAACGTGCCGCTCTGGGTCGTTGGGTAGCTCTGATACTGATATTGGATGCTGCGGGCACGAGACTCGGTGCGCGAGGCGTTGAGGTCAATCTTCAGGTCGCGTACAGGTTCCAGGGTGGCGCGCAGTTGCAGGTCGGTCGTCAGATTGGTGGCAGCAGGCGACGAGATGCTGTCGTTGAGCCATCCGTTTTCGTGTGCCTTATCGATGAACGAATCGTCAACCATACCGAATGCAAAGCCCAGACCAGGAGCCAGGACACCGCCTACGTTCTTTTGTCCGAAGGCGTCGCCCACCTTGGGCATATAGCCTGACATGGACATTGAGTACTGGTTGCGATAGGAGATGCCGATGCTGCGAACCATCATCAGGAAGCGTGCTATCGACTGTGTGGGCTTATACCACCATTGATTCTCCGTAGGCGGCTTGGGGGTCACAGAGACGCTGATGGTGACAGAGTCGAGGTTCTTGACAAGAATCTTGTTCTGGTCGACAACCTTGTATTTTATCGGATACGAACGGCCTTCCTTTGTCTTAGCCGTCACGATGAGGCGCTTCGACTTCTTGTTGTGGGCAATGGTGAACGTCGTGTCAGTACGCAGCGTCAACTCTTTCTGGAAGGTGTTCTTGTTTTTGGGAAGAGCCTTTTCTTCCTTGGTAGGTCCGTCTGGCTTGTTGGGATCGTTAGGCTTGTTGGGCTCGTTAGACTTCTTGGAGTCGGCGGCCTTTTTGTCCTTAGTAGTCTTTTTATCCTTTTTGGTATCCTTGGGTATTGCCTTCTTGAAACGATCGTTGGTTTTCTTCAGGAAGGGGAAGTGGTTGTAGAGTGTCTCAAGATTCAGGGTACCGTTGATGTTCAGCTGACGGTTGTTGGCAATGGTGTTACCCAAGTCAACACCCTTCTCTGTGACGGTACCGCGCTGCCAGTTGTAAGTGGCATTATAGCTGGCGTCGGCATTGATCCAGTCGAAGATGGGCAGCTTGTTCAGCGGCACTTGATAGGAGGCCGTAAACGTCTGTCGGTAGTTCAGCGGTGAGCCGAAATGCTTGATGCTATGCCATACGGAATCCTTCCACGCAGAGTAGCGGTCAGGATAGAGATCCTTGTTGATGGGCAGGTCGCTGTCGGGTTCCTCGATTTCGGCCTGTGTGCCCGACTGGAAGTTCATGTGCAGGTTCTTCGTCAGGTCCCAACGCAGCGTGAAGTCGCGATTCCAGAGGAACGACGAGGCCCACGTCACAGGCAGCTGCGATCCTGAGAGATTGTCCATGTCGCGCTCCTGCATTTCATAATAGGTGCGCCGTATCTCGGTGTTGAATCCGATGTTCTGTGGCAGGTAGTTCAGGCCAAAAGCCTTGGGGAATGCCATCCATTTCGACTTCGACTTGGAATTCTTGAACGGTTCCCACGTTTTATAAACAGGCGTGTAGGTGTAACTGAACGAGCCGTGCCATTCGTCGTCGCGTTCGTAAACTGTCGTCTCACCGGAGTTCTGCGTGTGGCGGTGACTGTACGAGAACGAGAAGTTTGCTGGGTCGTAGGGCATCGGGTGACGTTTGGTCTTGACGCCAACACGCACGTTCGACAGCGAGAAGTTGGTGGTCTTCGACTTCCTGACGGCTATCGACTCAATGCTGTCACGCTCGTGAGTATCCATTGCGTCCAGTGCTTCGTCCAATTCCAGGTCGGTGTCCAGCGGGTTGTATTTCGGACGGCTCTCCTCTTGGGTAATGCTATAGTAGATAGGTGCCGTGACGTTCATCTTGTCGGGGAAGAATTTTCCCAGTTCGAAGTTGGTGGTCAGCGAGTAGGTCTTGTAGTCGTCCGTACGGCGCTGGGAGATACCTTCCTCGAGTCCGCCGAAGCCCTCGGTGATGATTTTACCCGTCAGATTGACGTTACCGACGTCCGACAGTTGGACATTCAGGTTACCCGATGCGGCCCAACCGCCATTGTTGTTGACTTCCTGCAGGCGTAGTTCGTTGACCCACACCTCGCCCGACTTGAGGCCTCCGGCAATATTACGTACACCAATCATCATCGTCTTCACTTCACCCAACGACGGGTTACCGAGAATGGTGATGCGGTTGTTGGCATTGTCGGGGTCGTAGTCGCTGAACTCGGTCGTGTAGCTGGCAGTACCATGCGCACGAGCCCTGTTACGGGCCTTCTTCAGATTGGTCAGTTTCGAGAGGTCGATATCGAGCATATTCTCCTTCGGCCATACGGTACGACAGTCGTCGAGGTTGTATTTGTTGTAGTCGTTGCGGTCGGGCGTCAATTTCAGCGGGATGAGATATTCGTAGTAGTTGTTGCGGTAGTCGCTACCGAAACGGACGAATACTGCCAACTGATCATCCTGCAGCGAGGTCTCGTCGTTGATGAGGTGGTTGGCGTGGACGAACATCTGGATATGCTTGTAGCGGCGCAGGTCGAGCGTCGTGTTACGGTAGATGGCTTTCGACTCGTCCTTCGACAGGTTCTTGACCATCAGACACAGTGCCTGCTCGTTGGCCTCGGTCAACTGGGGCTGCGAGGGGTCGGTGACGCGCGAGATGCCCGGAGGCAATACGTAGTTGACGGGTTCGCGGTCGTTGTTCTCCTCAATATTGACAGGGCTGACCTCCAACTGACCGCTGTTGCTGGTACCAGTCAGCTGCTGGTTGTAGAGACGCCACTCGCCACGCACGAGGTCCAGTGAACCGAAGCGCAGCACGATGGGTTTCTGGAACTGTGTGAGGAACATACGCATGAAGCGGATGCTGGTGAAGTCGCTGATGCCTCCCACGCGGTCGTCGTAGCGGTTCAGTGGAATACGGAACTTATACCACCTGACCTGCTCCTTCTTGCCATTACGCAAGGATGCCGTGTAGTCGTGGGTTTCGGTAATGTAGTTACGGCCCACCTGCATATCCTCAGGGCGGATGCTGACCTTATACTGATAGTAGCGCTCGTACTCGTTCAGCGTATAGTCCTGGTTGATGTCCTCAACGTCGGGATATGTCTTGTACGACGTGTCGTAGCTCTCTGTCCGCTGATCGCTGTCAGGCGAGTTGCCCTGTGGCATATTGATGCGCTTGTAGCGGTCGAGAATGCTGGTCTGGCGCTGGTCAAAGTCAGAGCCTCGGAAGTAGTGGTAGTTGTCGTTGGCAGGGTCGTTGTTCCAGGCCGCCCGCACGCTGTCGTTGACGGTGACTTTGCTCAGGAAGTCGGCATAGGCGTCATACGAACGTTCCTGCTCGTCGTTCAGACCGTTCAGACCGACGTCCTGCAATGCACGTGAACCGCTGGTCGTCGCAAAGGCGTAGGTCTGTGTGGCCTGTACGGGTATGCGTCCCCATTGTGTTGTGACGAACGAATTGCTGCCGTCGACGGGCATACCGCTCTCGTAGAACTTCTTTCCGTCGTGCAATACGTCCTCGCTGACCTCACCCAGATTGATGTAGAGGTCGCCGCCATAGTCGGCAGCATCCTGCTGTTGCGAACTGTAGATGAAGGGGTCGAGGAGCCAGAACTCAATATATTCGATGTTGGCCTGCTCGAAATCGTTGGTGTCCAGCTTACGCATCATGCCGCCCCAGTTCATCAGTGGCAGATTCAGCGTACCGTCCATATTGACGTTGGTATTGAGGTTATACGGACCGCGTTCCTGCGGATAATAGGCAACATTGAGGATAGGCAGCGTTGATGTGGCACCGCTGTAGGTCGACTGGTCGCGGTTGGGGTATAGCTCGCTGACGTAAACGGCACGCACATAGTGGTTCGACAGCTGGTCGAGGTCGCTCTTGATATGGCTGGGGGTCAGCGACGACGAGCGGTAGGTGAACAGCGGGTCGATGTTGTACCACGAGAGCAGCGAACGGTGGTAGCCGCTCGTTACGGACTCCTTGTCGGCATGCTCTGGGAACAGCGAGGGTACGCTGGAGATGGTCCACGCCTTGGGTTCGCTGACGTCAATGAGACTCGTGGAACTCTCGAAGTCGTCAATGTACGAGGCGTTGTCCTGTGTGCCGCTGGCCGTTCCGGCAATGAGTTGGGCAAATTCGCCCGTGAACGTAATCTGCGAGGGCTGTGTGCAGTGGAGTAGGGGAATCTTGTTGAGCATGCGGGTAAGCCACTGGCTCTCGGTCTTCCAGTTAATGTTTGCGCCCCAGAGGGTGTTCTTCAGCGGTTCTGAACCCATGACGACTTTCGACGTCAGCGCCTGCTCGCTCAGGTGTTGCAACGTACCGCCAATCTGGAAGTCCTTCGAGAAGTCGTATTCCCAGTTGAAGCCGATCATCGTCTTGCGCTGCATACCATATTCCGTATTCGACTCCAGCGAGACATTGACGCTGGTACCTGCGTCGATAATGCTCTGATTGAGGATGGTCACCTCACCGGCAGAGTAGTCGACGCTATAGTCGGAACCTTCCGTCAGCGTGACACCACCTGCGGTGACGACGACCGAACCCTGAGGCACATTATAAGCGCCCAGCGAGATGACGTTGGCTGCGGAGCCCTTAAACTGACCCACCAGCAGGAATTTGTCCTTGTTGGTCATCTGGCGCGCAGCAGTTCGCGTGGTGTCGTACAGCTCCTGGAAGGCGTATTTGTTGGCTACGTCTTCCGACACGCCGTTGCGTATCAGGAAGTTTTTCAGCGTCGTGCCGAAGGGCTCTGCCGACGGGAAGAACACACGGCCGTTGGCAATGGTGTAGCCCTCAACGTAGTCGAAATAGCCGTTGGGATGTACCTTATTGTTATTGTCGAGACGGTCGCAGCCCAGTCCGCGCAACAGGGTGATGTCCTTCACCTCTGGTATATAAGAAAGGTACACGCCCGTGGTGTCGCTCTGGAACTTGATGTCGAGTCGGAACTTGGTCTTCTCAATGTTCGACGCCAGATAATAGACGTTTTTCATCATCAGCGGCCAGTTGGCCTGCTGGGGATTGTTCGACGTGTTCTTCAGCGACTTCACGTAGAGTGCCTCACCGGCATTGTTGTGCTCTTCGGCAAACTCACCCACCTGATATTCCATTCCGCCGTAGGTGTAGCGGAAGGCAACGGCCAGCACCTGGTCTGTCTGCAGCGAGGTCTTCAGCGAGAGATAGCCCAGCGCCGTGTTCAGTGTGTATTCCGATGAGTTCAGCAGTCGTGCCGATGACATCTTCTCGTAGTCGGTACCTCCCTCCAACATTCCTTGGAGGGCTGTAGATGCCTGGTCAATGTCACGTGCTGCGGCAGGCATGTTGCCATACAGCGGCGTCACGTTGTTGTCGGGCAGCGCCGAGGGGCTCGTCCCGCCTTTCGGCTGACTCTCGCCGAGTTCGGAGAGTGCTATGAGGTTACGTGAGTTCGAGGTCGTTCCCGTCTTGTTCGTCACCCACACCTCGATACGCGTGATGTTGATACCCGTCAGGATGTTGGGCAGTTGCGACATAGCGGCATCATAGTGCTCGCGGAAGTATTTTGCCAGGAAGAAGTGGCGATTTTCCTCGTAGTTGGCCACGTCGAGCTCGAAGGGCGTCATCTGTGTGCCGCCTTGCGACGATACGCTCTTCGTCGTCGAGTTTTTACGCGAAATGGCGGTTTGCAGTTTCAGTTTGCCGAACTGCATGTCGGTACGTACACCAAACAGACTGGAGGCACCCTTTACCAGCGAGTTGTTGCTGGGGAAGGTGATGTTACCAGCCTCGACGAGCTTGATGATTTCGTCCTCCTTGCCGTCATAGTGCAACTTCAGGTTCTTCGTGTCAAAGTCGAAGGTGGCGTCGGTGTTGTAGTTCAGCGACATGTTGACTTTATCGCCTACCTTACCCGTTACGTTCAGATTGATTTTCTCGTCGAAGTCGATGGCGGTCGTCTTGCGGTTACGCTCTGGCAACGAGGGGTTGTCGATGTCTTTCAGGGTTGCTCCCAGCTTCAGTTCGGCCGTTCCCTGCGTTTTTATGCGAACACCGCCAGGACCGAATATCTTCTCTGCAGGACCCAGGTCGAAGTGCATATCGGCAAACGAGAACTTCTCCTTGCCCTTCGTGGCAACATTCTCAGCCTCCTTCTTGCGGAAGAAGGCTTCGCGCTCGCGACGCTCACTCCACTTGTTATACTCCTCGGGAGTCATCAGAATGGGGGTATTCAGATACGAGTCGCCAATCTTCGAACCAATGCGGTAGTAGCCCAGCGAGTCGTCGTATTCCACCTCCTGCTTGATGTTTTCGGGCAAACGGAGGTCGAGGGCCGAGGAGTCGAGGTCGGCCACTTCGATAGGTGCCGTTTTCTGGATTTTCCAGCGTGCGTGCAACAGCGAATCAGGAATGGTGTCGTCCTCTACTTGTAGCGTAGGCTGGGCCTTAGCCCTGCGGACGGTATCCGCAGGGAGTGAAGAGTGAAGAGTGAAGAATGAAGAATTTGCTGCCGCCATTAATAATGGCAGCATAAGTGGCATGGCAATAAGCAGCGAAACGACTACTTTGCGTATCCACCGTGCGAAAGCCGATTCTTCACTCTTCACTCTTCACTTTTCACTTAATTTGTTTCAATGCCAGTTTCACCACTTGCTCTACGGGCAGGTTGGGGTCGGACTGCAGGATGCTGACGACGACTTTCTGCGTCGGAGCAGGCGCGAAGCCCAGCATGGTCAGAGCCGATACAGCCTCGTCGCGCACCTCGTTGTTTACTGGTGCCGATACCGAACCGCCGGCAGGAATTTCGTCGGCTATTCCCAAGGCCACAATCTTGTCCCTCAGGTCGACGATGATGCGCTGGGCTGTCATCTTGCCGATACCCTTGATGCCCTTGATGAGGCGCTCGTCGCCACGCGAAATGGCGTTGCACAGCTCGCTGACACTCATCGACGACAGCATCATACGTGCCGTGTTCGGACCCACACCACTGACGGTGATGAGCAGCTCGAACATCTCACGTTCCTTCTTCGACACAAAGCCGTACAGCACGTGGGCGTCCTCACGAATCGACTCAAAGACGTACAGTTTCACGTCCTTTTTGCCTTGGATTGCACTATACGTGGTCAGCGAAATGTTCAGACCGTAACCTACGCCAGCGGCTTCTACCGTAGCCAATGCGGGGGTCAGCTCCGTCAGCTCACCCTTGATGTATTCTATCATATAATTAACGTAACTTTTGCGCGTTTTATTGTATGAAAGGCAAGAAAGATTTGGGCTTTTATCGTTAAACGGGAAAGCGGCGTAAGCCAAAAGGGTGTAAAAAATAATAAAATGTAGCCTTTTTGCAAATTTTTCTGCCTTTTTGATATTTATTTCAGGAAAAAAGTGTAATTTTGCACGCTGAGAAATTGAAACAACCAACAAAAAAGCGAAAATATGAAGAAAATCAGAGCCGCCGTAGTCGGTTACGGCAACATCGGAAAGTACACTATTCAGGCTCTTGAGGCCGCTCCCGACTTCGAGATAGCAGGTGTCGTACGCAGAAACGGAGCCGCTGACAAACCAGCAGAACTCGCTCCTTATGCCGTTGTCAAGGACATCAAGGAACTGCAGGATGTCGACGTCGCCATTCTGGCTACACCCACACGTTCGTGCGAGGAATATGCCAAGCAGATCCTTCCGCTGGGTATCAACACCGTCGACTCCTTCGACATCCACACCAACATTCGCGGCTATCGCGAGCGTCTGATGGCCATCAATAAGGAAACCAACACCGTCAGCGTCATTGCTGCCGGTTGGGACCCGGGTTCCGACTCCATCGTCCGCACGCTCATGCAGAGCCTCGCACCGAAGGGACTGTCCTACACCAACTTCGGTCCTGGTATGTCTATGGGTCACAGCGTCTGCGTACGTTCGAAGGCTGGCGTCAAGAACGCCCTTTCGATGACTATCCCCTTGGGCGAAGGCATCCACCGCCGCATGGTTTATGTAGAGTTGGAAGACGGATATACGCTAGAGCAGGTAACCAAGGACATCAAGGCCGACCCCTATTTTGCCAGCGACGAGACGCACGTCTTCCAGGTAGAGAGCGTCGACGATGTTCGCGACATGGGTCATGGTGTCAACCTCGTCCGCAAGGGCGTCAGCGGTCAGACCCAGAACCAGCGTCTGGAGTTCAACATGCAGATCAACAATCCTGCCCTCACCGGTCAGGTTCTGGTCAATGTCGCTCGCGCCTCTATGCGCCTCCAGCCCGCTTGCTACACGATGATCGAGATTCCCGTCATCGACATGCTCCCAGGCGACCGCGCCGACCTCATCGAACATCTGGTATAATCACCAGCAAGCAAAACCCATAAAAAAGGTATAAAACTCGGTTACGGGCGGGTGGTCGCAATAATGCGGCCTCCCGCCCGAATTAATACGGCCCCTCGCCCGAATGAATACGGTCGGGGGGCCGAATCTGCTTACCCTACGTCTCGCTCCCTTTTACATAGGCACTTTCCCCCTGTTTGCACGGCACTCTTTCCCTTCAACTGCCTGCTAACGTTAGACGAAATCGTTAATTATCTTAAATATTTTCGGTATTTCGCTCATCCCATTCATTATGTTGGTAAAAACTCGGAACATCCTTAGAGCAACCCCAGAGCAGACTGGGAGCAACCCTATGGCAAGGCTTTCGTGGGTCTAAAGAGATAAAATATCCGTCAATACCAGTATTTAGAGATATCTCCAGAGTTCCTCCTAACCTCGTCATCCTCCCACACCAGACCTCAATCAGCGTCACAGTCTATTAATACTGCCTTAACGGGGGTGAAAAAGTATTAATAAATCCTTCGTTTTTTCAAGCTCTTTCTACAAAACTTTTCCAACCCCGACACTAAAATGCAATACTCCGAAAGTAATTTTAAATACTCTTGGAGTATTTCCGATTACTCTTGGAGTATTTTCGATTACTCCGAAAGTAATATTTGTCGCCTCTTTCCATACCTTCATTAGAAATTTTCCATAGGGTGTGATGTGCGGTTTTTCATAATTCATTGATTTGCAGTAATTTCCTGTTTTCTCTCCTTTTCATCTTTTCCATAGGTAACTGATACAACTTTGGAAAAAATGTCGTAACTTTGCAACCGAGAACTGACGAATAATCGATAACAATGTTTACAAGGTCGTTGTACATATTCATCATAGGCGTTCTGATGGTTGCTTGCAGTCAGCCACAGCAGGGAGCGGATTCACAGACGGCAGCGCGTTGTCTGGAGGAGGCTCAGGCTGCTTTTGCCAACGACAGCATCCGTCAGGGCGAGACTTTGCTGCGAAAGACCATCCAATTGGCGGAGGCCTCTGAGGATTGGCACACCTATTATATCGCGTACCAGCGCTTGGCGGAAGCATTGTCGCAGAGCAATCCCGAAGAAGCATTGCGACTGATGAAGAAAGCCCTGACCATCTATGAACAGCATCCCGATGATGAGCGCAATTATGTCATGTTGCTCGACTATGCAGGCACATACGCCGCACAGATGGCTTACACCACTGAGGGTTCCTACGACGAAGCACTCGATTTCATCAACCGTGCATACGATATTGCAGAGAAAAACCAGATGAAGGACTTGATGTGTCAGACGCTCACAAGTCTTGCAAACATCGCTTGGGCCAGAGATGACTATCGTCAGGCACTCGACTATGCCCATCGGGCTAATTCGACATCGACAACCGAGCTGAGGCCTGGCACATTACAAGTGCTGGCCCGCAGTTACCTTAGCCTGAACATGCTTGATTCGGCAGAAACCATCTATCGGCAGATTGATCCAGGCAGTGACGTGCATCTGGCATATATCGTGCAGAGCAGCCTCGCAAACATAGCACTTCGAAGGATGGGCGCTACACAGGTGGAGGACAGCGTAGAAGAAGCCTTCGAGCAAATAGAAGGTTTCTATTACAAAGCACTTGAGCAGAAAGACCAGTATTATCAGGAGACGTTGAGGCAAGAGATGGAGAACCAGCAACTGGAATACCGCTCACAGATGTATGGCCGTACACTCCTGATTGTCATCATTGCTGCGGTCGTCATCCTTCTTGCAACAGTGTTAGCCCTTCGCTATCGCATCCGTATGCTTCGTCAGCAACGGGCGTATGAGCAATCGAAACTGGAAAACGAGTTACTCAGGAACGAACAGGAGAAACGTCAACTACAGCAAGAGGCAGAGCATCAGAAGACTTTGTTACATCAGGCCAATGAAGTGGTGGCATTCCTGCAAAATTTCATCCTCGAACGTACGGAAGTGTTGAAAAAACTCAATCAGAGCAGCGATTCGGTCATCTACCTCAGTCCGCACGAATGGAGTGAGATAGAACGTACGCTCAACGCCATCGACGGTAACCGCTTTGCCAAGATTCGCGAACAATACCCCACTATGCAGGAAGACGACATCCGCCTGTGTATCCTCACACGGCTCGGCCTCAGCAACCGCACCATCGGCAACATCTACTGCATCACCGTCTCTGCCGTCCAGCATCGCAAACTCAAACTGAAGAAGGACGTTTTCGGAGAGAGCAATCCAGATATCACCCTAGAGCAGATACTCAACAACAGATAACTATCACGAATGAAAATTATAACAAATACGATAACAGCTATGAAGAAACTATTATTCTTTATCACTCTGATGTTCTCGCCAATGTTGGCAAGTGCCCAAACAGTATCGGATGTGCAGAATAGCGGCTGTATGGCAAACGCACGTGGAGTGGAAAGCGAAGAATCTGTCCCGACAATCATCCTGAAGAAAGAGGGCACTATCTTATCGGTGGAACTACAGAATTATATTAGCAACTGCGCCACATACGACTTCGAAATAAAGTCCAGCATTAGCGATGGCATTGATGGCTCTCCTTGTTCTTTGTCCGTCAATGTAAATTCCGTTCTTCCCGAAATAATAACAACTTGTGATTGCCCTTTCAATGTGTCGTTCACGATACGTGACTTTGAACCAAACAGTTTCTATTTGGACTGCTGGTGGTACAAAGGGCTAGTGGAACTGGCGGAGGGTGAGCCGTTGGTGCTGGAGGACGTTTATGAGGACGCAACCATCGATGGCATGAATTTCACCCTGCAGAAAGCCTTTCATCAAGCGATGGTGACAAGGAGCGAGTGGGTGGGTGAAGTACGCATCCCCTCGGAACTGAGCCATGAGGGGCAGACCTATTCTGTGACGAGCATATCCAGCGATGCTTTCACGGACAACACAACAATGACCAAGGTGTTTATTCCACGGACTATCAAAAACATGAATTTCAGCGAGGAGAGTGGTTTTAATAGGAACCTCTTCTCCTGGTGTTCAGCATTGGAATCAATAGAGGTGGAAGAGGGCAATCCCGTGCTGTGCTCCGTCGGCGGTGTGTTGTTCAATAAAGAGAAGACGAGACTCTATACTTATCCTGCCGCTGACAGCCGCACATCCTACACGGTGCCTGAAGGTGTGACGTGGATAGACGGCTCTGCCTTCGCCAGCAATCATCATCTTGTGAGCATTTCGCTTCCCGACGGTGTGACATCCTTGGGTTCTTCCGCTTTTTATGACTGCACAAACTTGGAGGAGGTAAACCTGCCTTACGGCCTTAAGTCAATAGCAGGATATTTGTTCTGGAATTGCAGTAGTTTGACAGACATTCAGATCCCTAAAAGCGTGACCTCGGTAATGTCCAATGCCTTCAAAGGCTGTAAGGCCCTAAAGACGCTGGACTTGCCGGAAAGTGTCACCTTCTTAGGTGACTATGTGTTCTCAGGGTGCAAGTTGGACTCCTTAATTATCAGAGGCGTCATCGATTTCAGTTGGAATGTCCACTACTGGTTGTTCGACGGCATGGGTACAGAGACCAAAGTCTATGTACACCCGACGCAAGTGGATAAGTTCAAGGCCATCTATAAAGGCCCTGTCTATCCATTGCCAGAGCAGAAAGTTGACTATATCCCCTTTGCGGAATTAGGTAAGCAGTGGCATGTGGTTAGTGCTAAAAATCCGAACTATGTCTGTCGTCAAGAAACATACTGGATGTTCGAGAATGTAGAGCGTGCAGGAAAGATATACGCCCATACAATATGTAATGATGATGTATTAGATGTAACTGAAGAAACAGGACTGTTCCGTGAGGAAAACCGTCGGGTGTATAAATATGATGAGACAGAAGGTAGGGACATCATGTTGTATGACTTCTCGCTCAAAGAGGGCGATACATTCGCGTATGAATTTGGTTTTGACCAACCAATTAACTGCAAAGTATTGAAGCAAGGATGGCTGAACGATGGTCCCCAAATAGTATATTCTTGTACTCTCACTCCTGCCGACACACTGGACATTAAGTACCGTCGCCTACGCACATGGACCATTGGTCGTGACAACGGGTTGGGAGAATTTGTTGAGGTTGCAACTTGGGTGGAAGGTATCGGAGCCCTTGAAAACATGTTCAATTCCTTTGCCTTTGGCGGTGTGAAGTCTTGTCTGGCTTACGTTGAAAGGAAAGACAATGAGACTGTTTATCATGTAAACGAATATCTGCCTTTCTCGTTTTGTAATGGTTACGACGTGATGGGTCACGTTCATGGCTGCGACCTGCCTACTGGTGCAGAAGATTATGGGGAGAACGACGGGCATCATCAGCTTACTTACGAATTAAAAGGCAACAGTCTGCACGTCTATGGAGAAGTCTTCACCCAATGCGGACCTAACAACTATGCTTATTTCTACGTGAAAAAGACGGATGACCCATTGGTCAACAAGATTGAATTCGAAATACAAGAAGTAGAGCCGGTAGCAGATTGTGTGGCTCTCCATGCTACCGACTTCTATGTTCCAGGCTTCGATCCTAACATGAACTACATCGTGGTTGACAATCGTGGCGAGGAGCATCCTGTTATCAACAAAACCCCAGAGATGGCCTACCGCCCATTCGTCGAAGACAACAAAGAGTGGACGATGGCTTACTTGGGTGCCGTTCCCCCAGAGTACCAACAAACTTTCAGTTATGAACAGATTAAACTTGGCTCCGCATTAGAGGTGAATGGCATGACGTTCAAGCAAATAGTTAGTTCGAGTTGGTGGAATGACCAAGATGGCCCAAGCAATTGGAAAGAAACCGACGAATATCTTGGCGAGGCTGACGGAAAGGTGTATCTATATAACCAGAAATCGAAGAATACCATTCAGACTATGGACTTCACACTACAGGTTGGCGACACCTATCGTCAAATGCAAATGGGCGATCCGAATGACTACATGGACTTTGTAGTGACCGCCGTGACAGACACTGTGATAGCAACCTCTTCTGACAAGACACCACGCAAATGCCTATATCTTAGCAGACCAGGCTCGACGAAGATAGACGACGTGTGGATTGAGGGCATTGGCTCACTCGTCGGAGGCGTCTATGGGTCTCTTGTGCAGTTGATGGGAGGTTCCATACCGTCGTTGCGCAAATGTCAAATAGACGGACAAACGCTGTATGAGGTTTATCATCCTTTCTTGAAAGAGGGAAAGACGTGGAACTTTGAAGACCGCTATTACGACCATGAGAACAAGGAAGAATGGACGAAGTATGTTTCGTATGTTATCAATGGCACCATAGAGATAGATGGCAAGACGTATTATAAGATGTATCGTGTAAGCGAAGAAGGCAGCGAATACTACTGTGCCCTTCGTGAGGAAGACAAAAAGGTATGGACGTATTCCAGTGATGATGGTGAAAAGTTGCTTTATGATTTCAACATGTCTGCCGGTGACAGCTATATGCCGGTTAACGAATGGAATGTCTTTCATCTTACCGAAGTCAAACCTGTTCGATTCAATTATAGCCTATTACTCAATGTACAGCATTTTGTCGTACACCGTCTCCTTGAAGACTGGAACATTCCCGTTGTTGAAGGTGTAGGTTGTAGTAAAGGCTGGGAACTTGCGAGGGTGTTTTGGCAATATCCTACAGGCGACATCATTAATATAGAAAACTTCGTGTCATGCTATGAGGACGGAAAATGCATTTTCACGGCTGATGATTTCGAAAACATACCCATGTCAAAACCTGTTGACGATATGGCTTATCGTCCGTTCGTCGAAGAGGATAAGGTTTGGAAGGTGGGAACTATTCCGAGTCCAGACAGTCCTGTGCAGATTGTTGACTATTACTACCTTGATGGCGACACGATTGTCGACGGAAAGACCTGCAAGCAGATGTGGTGCCAGCGATTTGTCAGTCCAGATTCCCCAGATTATAGTACTTTAACGCAAACGCCCTCCCTGAGTAAAGTGGGAGCATGGTACGAAGAGGACAAGAAAGTGTATGTTTGCAGAGAGGGAACACAGGGGATGGAGATGTTGTATGATTTCTCTCTCGAAGCCAACGACACTTTAATTCTCAATGATTATCAACCTTATTATATTGTAGGACCGAAGCAGATAGGAGGATTAAAAGGCTTTAAGGGCATTTATAGAGATATTATGCTTTGTGATCAAGATATTTACATTACTACTTGGCTGGAAGGTGTCGGAGGTATTGACGGTCCGCTCAGAAATGTTTATCCTGAAACAGAAAGTGATGCGCAGTTCCTAATGTCATGTACCGTTGGCGATGAAGTCATCTATCTCAATGACGAATATGAGGACGGGACCATCCCTGGAGGTATGGAAGCAGCCAAAAAGCGCTTTGATTTCACTCACACCACCAAGTTACAGCCCCATACTCCGAGGAGGAGTGAGGAAGAGCTGTCGCTATATGGTGAATACAACAACCTACAGTTAGGCATTCATCTTGACCCGCTCGACGATGCCTATCAGGTAAGCATTACTAACGAATCTGGCGAAGCCGTCTACGAGAAAACCGTCAACGCAGGCGCCATCGTAGGCCTCAGCATCGATATCTCTGCCTACGCAAAGGGCCGTTACACCGTAATTGTGGAGAATAGCAATGAGGTATTCACTGGCGAGTTTGCAACTGAGACGACAGGAATTGAAATGACATATAATAAGGTAGAAACCAAAACTGAAATCTACAACCTTCAAGGTCAGCGCCTCAGTTCCTTACAGAAAGGGTTGAATATTGTTAACGGACAAAAGGTTTATGTAAAGTGATTAAGGAAAAAACAATATATGGAAAGACGGAATAAGTGTAAGATATTGAGATTCCCAGCAGCAGTCATCGTGTGGAATTAAACAAAAATCGGGCTCATCGTTTGGTGGGCTCGAATTTTTTTCGTACCTTCGCAGCATGAAAAAGTTTATGTTATTGTTGACGGTCGCCTGTTGGGCTGGTTTGGCCACGGCGCAGATTCAGACGAATGCGGGTGTGCAGTACCTGCAGTGTATGCAAAAAGATATGTCGACGGACTTCTATGACCTGTCGAACACGTATTTCCTGGCAGACTCGCTGGTGGCGTTCGACGCCCAGAAGGGCGAGGGACTGGTGCAGTGGAAGCGCTACAGGCTGAGTCCGCGACAGGCGTTTAACCTGAACGGCTACTGGCCCGTGCGGATGCAGATGCTGGACTTCCCCGATGCTGCATACGAGAACGACCCTGCGCTGAGAATCAAGGTGGAATGGATTACGCCGAGGACAGCCCGCATCCGGATGTTGACGACGCCCGTGGAGCCGAAGTGCGATGATCAGGAGGACGTGATGTTCTGCGAGGCCTTTAAGAAGAAGGTGGCGGTTCAGACCACCCCTAACCCCTCCTGTTTAGGAGGGGAAATGGTTACCTCTGCGAATGGTGTCATCTGTAAGACGCAGTATGGTAGCATTGAGATTCAGCCGTATCCTTTCCGTATCGTGGTGAAGGACGCGAAGGGGAAGGTGCTGACGCAGACACGCCATATCATTGACAACGACTCGACGCAGGTGAAGCTGTTGCCGTTTTCGTTTATCAAGCGCGGCTCGGACAATTCGCGCAGCATCAATCCCGTGTTCCTGCTGTCGCCAGGCGAGCGGATATATGGTTGCGGTGAGTCGTTTACCTCTTTAAATAAGGTAGGGCAGAAGGTGCATCTGAGCGTGACCGACCCGCAAGGGCCTGAGACCGACGGACAGTATAAGCCCGTGCCGTTCTATTTCTCGAATCGCGGCTACGGCATCTTTATGCACACGTCGGCACCCGTCACCTGCGACTTCGGAGCCTCGTATATCGGAGCCCAGCGCCTGTTTGTGGCCGACGAGCAGATGGACTTCTTTGTGTTCTTTGGTTCTCCCAAAGAAATTCTTAACGAATATACGGACATCACGGGCAAGAGTCCGATGTTGCCGTTGTGGAGCTTTGGCACGTGGATGAGTCGCATTACCTATTTCTCGCAGAAGGAAGGTCTTGAGATTGCCCGCCAATTGCGCGCCCACAAGATTCCGAGTGATGTAATACATTTCGATACGGGTTGGTTTGGCGTCGATTGGCAGTGCGACTATCAGTTTGCCAAGGACCGCTTCCCCGATCCCGTCGGCATGCTGAAACAACTGTCGAAGGACGGCTTCCATACCTGTCTGTGGCAGTTGCCTTACTTCACGCCCAAGAACCGCTTCTTCCCAGAGATTATCGAGAAGGGCCTGCACGTGGTGAATGCCACTGGCGGCATGCCCGTAGAAGATGCCATCCTCGACTTCTCGAATCCTGAGACCGTCAGTTGGTATCAGTCGAAGATAGAGGGGCTGATGAAGCAAGGCGTCTCGACCATCAAGTGTGACTTCGGTGAGGCAGCACCCTATAACGGCTTCTATCATAGCGGTAAGGGCGGGCTGTACGAGCATAACCTCTATCCGCTGCGCTATAACAAAGCCCTGTGGGAAGTCGTCGAGAAGAATCATCCTGGCGAGGGCATCATCTGGGCACGTTCGGCTTGGGCTGGAAGTCAGCGCTATGCCCTGCATTGGGGTGGCGATGCGGCTACGAATAATATAGGTATGCTGGGCGACCTGCGTGGTGGTCTGAGCTTCGGACTGAGCGGATTCTCGTTCTGGAGTCACGATATGGGTGGCTTCGTGACGGCCTCGCCCGAGGATATCTATCGTCGCTGGTTGCCGTTCGGATTCCTGTCGAGCCACACGCGAGCCCACGGAGCACCGCCCACGGAACCCTGGCTCATCAGCGAGTCGTTCACTAAGGCCTTCCGCGAGTGTGCCGAGATGAAATACCGGTTGATGCCCTACGTCTATGCCCAGGCGAAGGACTGCTCAGAGCGCGGACTGCCGATGGTGCGCGCCTTGCTGGTGGAATTCCCGCAGGACAAGGGTGCCTGGCTTGTGGAGGATGAATATATGTTCGGCAGTCAGATGCTCGTAGCCCCGCTGATGGAGAGCGGCAACAGCCGTGACGTCTATCTGCCGAAGGGCAAATGGATTGACTATCAGTCGGGTAGGGTGTATGAGGGTGGCTATCAGACCATCGAGGCAGGCAAGATTCCTGCCATCATCTTGGTTCGCGACGGCAGCATCATTCCCCACGCCCCGCTGGCTCAGCGCACAGACCAGATAGACTGGAGCAAGATAGAGCTGCGCGAATACAAGGCTGATGCCAAGAAGTGTAGCGGGCTGTTGTTCAAGCCCGGCGATGCGACGATACAACGCGTCACCTCACCTAATAAATAATGTAGCAAAAACAAACTGATAACATATATGATGAAACGACTAACCAACATCCTGTTTGCCCTCGCACTGACGACGGGCTTGACGGCACAGACGGCACGTGAGGAAATCGCGGCCAACAAGTATCTGGCAGGTAGTAACTATCTGGACTATGACAATTATCCTGCCACGAAGCAGTTGACGCCTGCGCCAAAGGGCTATGTGCCTTTCTATATGTCGCATTACGGACGCCACGGTTCGCGATGGCTTATCAGCACCGACAGCTATACCAGCGTCACACAACCCCTGCAAAAAGCAAAGAAGGCGGGTAAACTGACACCCAAGGGCGAAGAGGTGCTGCGACAGGTGGAGCAGTTCGTAAGTCTGCCGGTAGCCGATTATCCGACGCTCGACGGGCAGTATTCTGGAGCCCAGCTTCGTCTGGGTGACCTGAGTACCGTGGGCGAACGTCAGCATCACGGCATCGGACGGCGCATGGCACAGCATTTCCCAGAGATTTTCAAACAGAAGGACGTGATGATCGACGCTCGCTCGACCGTTGTCAACCGTTGTATCCTGTCGATGATGGCCGAGTGTGAGGAACTGGCTGCTGCCAATCCCACGGCACGCATTCACAACGACGTCAGCGAGGCGTTGCAATACTATCTGAATGCACCCCGCTCGCCGTTCCTCAGATCGAAGGGACGCCTGGGTCGCGAGTTACGCCGTACACCATCCAAGCGTTTCAATCCCGACCGTCTCATTGGCGAGCTGTTCAGCGATGCCAAGTGGGTGAAGGAAAACATCCAGGCCCTGCCGTTCATATATAACCTCTTCGAGGTAGTCACCAATATGCAAAGCCACGACACCGACATCGACCTCTTCTCGCTCTATACCGATGACGAGATCTACGAACAGTGGCGCATGCGTAACATCGGATGGTACGTCGACTATGGTCCCGCTCCGCTGACGGGTGGCGTCATGCCATTCACGCAGCGTAACCTGTTGCGCAACATCATCGAGACGGCCGATACCATTCGTCACACACAGGCTACGCTGCGCTTCGGCCACGAGGTATGTGTGATGCCGTTGGCTTGTCTGCTTGAACTCGACTCATGTGGTGCACAGATTAGCGACCTTGACCAGCTGGACAACGTTTGGCGCAACTACAAGATTTTCCCCATGGCCTGCAACATCCAGCTTATCTTCTACGCCCCAAAGGAAAAGGTTAAAAGAATGGTCAATGGTCAATGGTCAATGGTCAATGCTCAAGACGATGTCCTCGTGAAGGCGCTGTTGAACGAACGTGAGGTGTCGATGCCTGTTGCGACCACGCAGTATCCTTATTATAAATGGTCTGACCTGCGCAAATATTACCTCGACAAGCTAGACCGCTTCGATGCTGCTGAGGCTGCGTGGAATGCTGAAAACCCACAGCCGCCACGCGACTATGCACGCTACTACGAGCAGTTGCCCGTGGATGTCAAGCCCGTACAGGAAATCCAGATTCCCGCCAATCGCGTGAACCTTCGCGACATGGGTGGAGTAGCCGACGGCACGGCGCTGAACACGGAGGCCATTGCCAAGGCTATCAGCAAACTCACCAAGATGGGCGGTGGACGGCTGACCATTCCTGAGGGCGTGTGGCTGACGGGGCCGATCATGCTGAAGGATAATATCGAACTGCACCTGCAGAAGAACGCCATCCTCGTGTTCTCGCCTGACAAGTCGCTCTATGTGGACTCCAATCCGAAGGCATCACGTGCGCTGGCAGGAATACGTGCTTCGAAGCGCAAGAACATTGCCATTACGGGTGACGGCATCATCGACGGCAATGGCGAATACTGGCGTCCCGTGAAACGTAATAAGGTCAGCGACGTCGAGTGGAAGATGTATCAGGAAAGGATAGGTGGCGTGGAGTGCGACAAGGGGCAGTTGTGGTATCCCTGGGACGTGAAGGCAGGTTATCAGAACATTGCCGACACCCCTGAAAAGCAGGACAAGATGCGCAACGACCTGATTCGTCTGACCGATTGCGAGAACGTGCTCATCCAGGGCGTAACGGTACAGAACTCCCCCAAGTTCCATGTCCATCCGCTGAACTGTAAGAATGTCATTGTCGATGGCGTGACGGTGCGCTGTCCCTGGAACGCCCAGAACGGTGATGCCATTGACTTCAGCGACGTCAACGTCGGACTGATTGTCAATTGCACTGTAGATGCCGGTGACGACGGGCTCTGCATGAAGAGTGGCAACTACAAGCCCAAGTCGCCTGCCAATGGTTGTGAGGATATTGTTATTCAGGACAATACGGTTTACCATGCCCATGGCGGTTTCGTGCTGGGTAGCGAGACCATCAGCGGCATGCGACGCATCGTGGTGCGCCATAATCGCTTCAGCGGTACTGACACTGGCCTGCGCTTCAAGAGTGGCGTCGGACGTGGTGGCAAGACAGAGCAGCTATATATCTCTGACATCCAGATGACAGATATCAAGGATCAGGCGATTGTGTTCCAGTGCGACTATGTCGACCGTCCTGCCGGCAGCGATCCGAAAGCCGTTCCCACATTGACGGAGGAACAGCGTCGGCTGGCTCCCGATTTCCAGGACATCCACATCAGTGGCGTGACCTGTCGCGGCGCCCATACTGCTGTCGAGGCCAGTGGCATACAGGGAATAGACTGCGTACACGACATCACCATCAGCAATTCGCGCTTTATATATAATAAGGTGGGCAATGCCATCGACACGCAGACGGCTCGCATCACCCTTGACAACGTGGAATTCATCGAGAACAAAAAACAATAAAACAATTAACATCTAATTAAACATTAAGCAAATGAAAAAACTTTTGATGGTCGGCTTGTTGCTGACCGCAGCCATTGCCTTACAGGCACAGATGAAAGTAGCCCCCAAAATGGAGAAGGGCGCAGTGAAGACATACGTCGGACAGTCTACGGTTACCATGCCTATGCAGGGTGACGTGAAGGTCAACTATGAGACCAAGTACACCATTGTTGATGCCACTGCTGACGGCTATGTTGTCGACTTGGAGACCGACAACGTGCAGACCGAGTGCGATGCCAACAACATTGCCGGCAAACTGGTAGCCGCCGCCCAAGAAGCCACGAAGGGTATCGTCTTCCGCATTGGTCTTGACAAGGAAGGTAAGATTCAGAAAGTCCTCAATAGCGAGGAGGTGCAGCCGAAGCTCACCAAGGCGATGGAATCCATTGTCGATCAGTTTATGAAGGACATTCCCCAGCTCAGCGCGGCGGTATCAAAGGACGACCTGATGAAGCAGCTTGTTGAGACTTTTACGCCCGAAGCCTTGCTGAAGTCCTTCCAGGAGAATACTTCGCCCTTTACCCTCAATGGTAAGACCATTACGACTGGTGCTCAGGAGGAATATCTTAGCAAGGACGGCATGAAGATGAAGCGCATGTATTTCGTTCAGGGTAAGAACATCGTGGCTAACTCCACGCTGAACATGACGAAGGACGAAATGAAGGAAATGCTTATCAAGATGGTTGAGAAGAGCGCTCCCGATCAGGCTGCTATGGTCAAGGAGAACATCGACCAGATCATGTCTTCTGGCATGTTGAAGATGGACATGAAGGAGACTGTTACCTACGAATTGCAGGATGACGGATGGGTGAAGAGCATCAAAGGCGAAAGCACCACCGAAACCATGGGTCAGAAGGTTGTTACTGTGTCTACCATTACCTTGAAATGAAGATTTTCCAGAGTTCAATATTCAGGGCAGTATGCGCCATCGTCATCGGTGTTCTGCTCGTGAAATTTCCACAGGATGGTGTGACGTGGCTGACAATGGCTATTGGCGCACTATTCCTGTTGTCAGGTGTCATTGCCCTGATAGCTTATTGGCACGCCAAAAGTCACGCTGGGGAATATACCATTACCGACCAGCAGGGTCGCGTGGTGAGTGGCGGACAACCCGCGTTCCCCATCGTAGGCGCAGGAAGCGTGATACTGGGACTGGTGCTGACATTGTCGCCGAATGCATTTGTCAACGGGCTGATGTATATGTTGGCAGCGGTGTTGATACTGGGTGGCGTGACGCAGCTGATGGCGCTGGTGGCCGCACGACGGTTTGGCAACGTGCCTTTCGGCTACTGGGTAATGCCGTCGGTGATTCTGTTGATAGGACTGTTTGTCATACTGAAACCGATGGAATCAGCCGAGCTGCCATTGCTGATACTGGGCTGGTGCTCGATACTGTATGGCGTGATAGAACTGATCAACGCATTAAAAATACATCGCCTGCGCAAAGAGGTAGACGATGCATTGGCTATTCAAGAGGAAACGCAGGCCGAGGAGATAGAGTCACACATTGGTGACGATACCCTCGATGTAAGTTCGGAGGATGTGGATTCCGGTCTTGTTGTCACCCCCAGAGGGGATGATTAAGTCGGCAAACTGCTTCGTGGGCTCAATGAACTGTTCGTGCATGGGCTTGAGGACTTTTTCATAGCGATCAAGCACCATGTCAACGGTTCGTCCACGCTCGACAACATCACGGCGGATGTTACGGATGAGTCGCACGTCAGCATCGGTATCGACGAAAATCTTCAAGTCCATCATGTCGCGCAACTTCTTGTAGTGCAGCGTCATGATACCTTCCAGGATGATGACGGGCTTCGGCTCGACGTGAACAGTCTCCGGCAGACGATTGGAGATGATATAGGAATAGGTGGGCTGCTCGATAGCCTGCCCATTTTTTAGCATCTTGATATGCTCGGTGAGCAGTTTCCAGTCGAAAGCGTCGGGATGGTCGAAATTGATGGCACGACGCTCTTCCTCCGTGAGGTCCGTAGTATCGTTATAGTACGAATCCAAAGGGACGATAGCTGCACAATGAGGGGGCAGTGCCTGAGCGATTTTCTTGACGACGGTGGTCTTTCCTGAACCTGTACCGCCAGCGATTCCAATGATTGTCATTATTTCTGTTCCTTGACGAGATAAACCAATGTGGGCAGGTGGTCGCTATAGCCATCGAGCCATACACCACCGGCATGTGTACGCAGCGTATTGCCCTTGTAACGGCCTTCCTGCTGGAACAGGTAGTCGCGACGGAAAATCTGTGGCTGCCAGAACTTGAGCGTAGAGAAGTCGCGCTGACCCTTGTCGTTGAGCAATGACCTCGACAGGATAATCTGGTCGAAGAGGTTCCACGCTCCGTCGTAGATCAGGGTTCCTGTACCGCTGGCATGAATTTCCCAAAAGGGATTGTAGAGGTCAGCGGCTTTGCTGGTCTCCTCAATCTTACGCTTAGCACCGAGTGCGATGGCCATAGAAGCATCAGCGGGGTCGTCGTTCATATCACCCATGATGAAAAGCTTCACGTTGGGGTCTTCGGCAATGAGGGAATCCTTCACGGCACGGATCTGACTGCCACCGAGCTCACGATAGTACGATGTGGCACCGCGTGAGGGCAGGTGGTTGACGATAATGGTAACGTGCTCGTCGGCCAATGTACCGCTGACTACGAGGAATCCACGTGTGGCGCGACCCTTCTCGATGTCGTCCTGTTTCTCATATACATAAGGTACGAGCTTGACGTCGCGAACGGTGAACAACGAGGGGTTGTAGACCAAGCCGCAGTCGACACCACGCTGGTCGGGACCTTCGATGTGGCAGAACTGGAAGTTGCGGGCCTTCAGGGGTTCCTGATTGCAGAGGTCGGCGAGACACTTGGCATTCTCGACCTCGGAGACACCAATGGCAGCACAACCAACTGTCGGCAACTTGTCGGTACCCATATCAGCCAGTACACGGGCCATGTTGCGCAATTTATGCGTGTACTTCATGCCTGTCCATTTGTTACGACCTTCGGGCAGATACTCGTAGTCGTTGTGGCCTTCATCGTGGCATGTGTCAAAGAGGTTCTCGAGGTTATAAAAACCAATGGCGTAAACTGAGAATTTCTTCTCTTGAGCTTGTGCATTCATCGTTCCTACCAGGAACATGATTGCGATAAATAATAACAGCTTTTTCATAATAGTTTCAGATTTTTGTGCGAAGATAGTGATATTTTTTTAAAATCTCAAACTTTTTTTGAAAAAAGATATAAAAATATAGTGTTTTTTAAATTTTATTTATTATCTTTGCGGCAATATTACTAATTAAACTAACAAAAAAACCAACTTATGCAGAAAAAGCTCAAAATTGCAGTGATGGCACTTTTCATCGCAACAACGGCACTGGCACAGACCGATGAACCTAAGCAATCGGCTGATCAGGAGTCCGTCAGCAGCGAGCAAGCCTTCACTTTCACGGAAGCTCAGTTGGGCGACGACGACGACATGTCGCAGAACGTGACGATTATTTCGTCAAACCAAAATGTCTATGCGTCGCAAGTAGGTTACACATGGAGCCCTGTTCGCTTCCGTTATCGTGCTTTTAACCAAAAGTACAATGAGATCTACATCAACGGTGTCCAGATGAACGACATGGAGAGCGGTCAGTTCCGCTATTCACTCGTAGGAGGTCTGAATCAACAGACCCGTGGCGTGGAAAACGCACTGCCGTTCGAGTTTAACAACTTCGCTGTAGCGGGAATGGGTGGTTCGAACAACTACAATTTCCGTCCCAGTGCTATGGCTACTGGCCAGCGCGTGACGCTGACGGGAGCTAACCGTAATTATACGGTGCGCGCGATGTACACTTATAATAGTGGCTTGCGTCCCGACGGGTGGGCTTTCTCGGCTAACGTTACTTACCGTTGGGCGAACATGGCGACAGCTAACGTCCCAGGTACGTTCTACAATTCGCTGTCCTACTTCCTGGGTGCTGAGAAGAAGCTGAACGACAAGCACGCCCTCTCGTTCGTCACTTGGGGTAATCCTACGGAGCGTGCCGCTCAGGGTCCTGCAACGGATGAGATGTACTGGATTGCCAACAGCTACTTCTACAATCCGAACTGGGGTTACCAAGACGGCAAGAAGCGCAGCGCTCGTGTCATCAACGACTTTGCTCCAACAGCCATGCTTACTTGGGACTGGAACATCGGACAGGACACGAAGCTGATTACATCGCTGACAGGACGCTACTCCATCTACAAGAGTACCAACCTGGAGTATAACGACAGCGAGAATCCCAAACCCAACTACTGGAAGAACCTGCCGTCGAGCTACTACGACGTATGGTATCCTGAGGATGTCGCCGGACGTACTGTGAGCGGATATCAGGACTTCTGGCGCGCATGGGCTTATCTGAGCGGTAGCGAGGAAAATCGTCAGATTAACTGGGACAGGCTGTATTTAGCCAACGTACAGGGTAATGCCACAGGACGTGACGCATCATATTTCGTATCGGCCAGATACAACAACAATATCAATCTGTCCTTGGCTTCGACGCTGAATACCAAGCTCGGCACGAACACTGCCTTGAACTTGGGTCTGCAGTTGGCAGCCAATATCGGCCAGCACTACAAGAAGATTGACGATATGCTCGGCTCGAATAGTCTGCGCAACATCAATACCTATGCGCTGGGTACTTACTCGATTGGCGACCCCCATGTCTATTACGACTTGAGAAACAAGGACGCCATATTGAAGGAAGGTGACAAGTACGGTTACGACTACAATATCCACGTACGCAAGGCTCAGCTATGGGGTTCGCTGAAGTGGAATAGGGATAACTACCAGTCGTTCCTCGCTGGTCGCATTGGTGGTGTCACCATACAGCGCGACGGTAAGATGGAGAACGGTATCGCTGTATCTCAGGGCAACGGAGTTACCTCTTACGGCAAGAGCGAAGTCGGTAAGTTCCTGGATGGCGGCGTGAAATGGGGTATCAGTTCGAATACCATCAAGAAATACGGTCTGACATGGAACGCAGGTCTGAGCTTTGAGTTGCGTGCTCCTACGGCTTCGACAGTATTTGTATCTCCTGAGGTCAACAATGATTTCGTGATGAACCTGAAAAACGAGAGAGTATTCTCGAGTGAGGTTGGCTTGCAATATGAGAGTGCGAAATTCAAGGCCAACGTCAGTGGTTATTTCAGCCATCTGAACGACGTTACTGAGTGGCAGCAGTTCTACGACGACGATGCCAACTCGTTCACATACGTATCCATGACGGGTATCCAGAAAGAATACTACGGACTGGAGTGGGGTCTCAAGTACAAGATAACGCCTTCGTTCAGTGTCAAGACGCTGGGAACCATCAGCGAGGCTAAGTACGTGAATAACGCTCCCGTTATCTACATGAAATCGACGGAGGGAACATACCACAACGATATAGTATATAATAAAGGTATGCGCGAGGGAGGCACCCCGCTGTCAGCATTCAACCTGACGCTGAGCTACAGCGGTGGCGGATGGTTCATCGACGTGATGGGTAACTACTACGACCGCATCTACCTCTCTTACTCGCCTACATACCGCTACGGCAAGACCTTGGATAACCGCCAGAAAGTTTACGAGAACACCGGTATTGAAGCCGAGAAGGTTTACGACATTGTCGACGGTAAGAAGGTCATCCTTGATCGTGCTCTGGAGCAAGCCAAGGGTAAAGGTGGATTCATGCTCGACCTCTCTATCGGTAAGAGTATCCGCATGAGGAAAGGACAGCTCTCGATTAATCTCTCTTTGACCAATGTGCTGAATAACCGTAAGATGGTCACTGGCGGTTTCGAGCAGAGCCGAAGCAACTACTCTGTGAATACAACCACTGGTGATGTGGGCAGTGCCCGTGTCTACAAGTTCGACCGCAACCCGTATAAGTTCTATTCGTACGGCATCAACGGCATGTTGAACCTTGGTTATAGATTTTAATTAGAAACAAGTAATTAGAAATCACTCATTATGACTACCTATATATATAATAAGGTGAAGAAGGCTGTGAAGGCAGGAATGTTGGCATTGCTGGTTCCCGTTCTCACTAATCTCATCTCCTCGTGTCAAGACAAGGACTGGGATGCGCCTTCTACGGAAAAGGGTATAGAGGCTTACGGCAACAAATATCTGAAGGAAACCAACTTGAAGACCATTGCCGAGGTGATAGCACTCTATAGCAACGAAATCAACAACAATAGCCTGAAGGAGGTGAAGCAGCCCATGCAGATCAAGGGTATCGTCACTGGTAACGACGAGGAAGGCAACATCTACAACAGCCTATATATCCAGGACAATACGGCAGCTATTGCTATCAGCATCTCACAGAGCGGACTGTACGCAGCATTACCAGTAGGTCAGGAGATTCTTATAGAATTGCAAGGCCTGTATATCGGTGGCTACGGCAAGCAGCCTCAGATTGGCACCACCTATACCAATCCCAATAAGGAAGGTGCTACGCCGCAGGTCGGCCGTATGAGCCGTTACATCTGGAAGGATCATTACAAACTGATTGGTACTGTGGCTGGTAAGACGGCAACTCCCATCGAGGTGAAATGGAATTTCAATTCACTGGATATCAGCAAGGACTGCGGCAAGCTGATTACCCTGAAGGGCGTCACGCTGGCTGAAGCTGACGGAAAGGCAGTATTTGCACCCAGCGACGGCAGTGTGCCATTGACGGCCAACTGTGCCAACCGCGTCATCAGCGGTTTGAGCAATGTCGTGGTACGCACCAGCACCTATGCCGACTTTGCCAAGACATTACTGCCCACAGGACTGGTTGATATCACGGGTGTGGCAACACGCTACAACGACACCTGGCAGATTCTGATGCGTAGGGCAAGTGATATCACTGCATCGAGCACTGAGCCTGCTCCTGTAGCTACTCCTTCTGGAAGTGGTACTGAGGCAGATCCGTATAACGTTGCAGCTGTCACCGTATTCACCAAGGCTTTGGCTGCTGATGCTCAGGCTGGTCCTGTCTACGCCAAGGGTTATGTGGTCAAAGTGACAGATATAGACACTAGTGGAAGCTTTGGTAACGCCACCTATCTGATTTCCGACCAGAAGGACGGCTCGACAGGCTCGTTCCAGGTGTATCGCGGCTATGGTTTGAACAATGTGAAGTTCAATGCCGGTGCAACGCTCAAGGAGGGTGACGAGGTCACCGTCTATGGTAAGGTGGTGAACTACAAAGGCAATACGCCGCAGTTTGCCCAGGGCAGCTACATCTACGAACAGAACGGAAAGAAGAAGTAAGCATTCAATAACGAACAATAAAAACTAAAAGATATGAAAAGGAAATTAAATTATCTGATTGCGTTGGCCCTGATGGCCTTCACATTCACAAGCTGTGAGGACGTTCCATCTCCCTTCGGAGAAGTCGTTCCACCAAAAGGTGACGATGTTGTTGTCATTGATCCTTCAGGTACAGGTACTGAGGCTGACCCCTTCAACATCGCTGGTGTCATAGAGTATGTCAGTGGTCTTGGAGCTGATGTCGCATCGCCCAATGAAGTATATTTCAAGGGTTACATCACTTCTATCACGGAGGCTTACGGTACCCAATATGGTAATGCTACCTTCGAGGTGTCTGACACTAAGGATGGCGGCAACAAGTTCCTCTGCTATCGTGTGAAATATTTTAATAATCAAGGCTATAGCAACCCCAGCGACCCCAACATCAAGGAAGGTGATGAGGTAATCATGTGCGGTAAGGTTGTCAACTACAAGGGCAACACCCCTGAAACTTCTGCCAATGCTGCATGGTTGTACTCCCTCAATGGTACTAAGGGTGGCGGCTCAACGCCTCAGCCCAGTGGAGAGGCTAAGAAGGTAAGCATTGCAGACTTCCTTGCAGCAAAGGATAGCGACACCGAATGGTATCAGTTGACTGGTACTGTGAAGAATCTGAAGGATGGTGACCAGTACGGAAACTTCGACCTCGATGATGGAACCGGTTCTGTCTATGTCTATGGTCTGCTCGCAGAGAAGGACGGTGCCAAGCAAAAGTTCCAGGAACTGGTAGCCGCCAAGGGTATCAAGAACGGCAGCAAATTGACCATCAATGGTCTTCGTAGCACTTACAACGAAAAGGCGCAGGTGAAGAATGCCTACTTCGTGAGTGTTGAGAATGGCGATACGCCTACTCCATCTGGTACAGGTGACGGAACAGAGAACAATCCTTACAATGTTCTTGGAGCTAAGGCCAAGGGCGAACAGACAGGTGCATGGGTGAAAGCATTCATTGTTGGTTGGGTAGAAGGTCAGGCATACGACAGTGGTGCTAAGTTCAACTCTGAAGCTACCGTCAAGACGAACATTCTGATTGCAGCAAGTGCAGACGAAACGGATGTTACAAAGTGTATGCCTGTTCAGTTGCCTACTGGTGATGTACGTACTAAACTGAATCTGCAGGATAATCCTGGTAACCTCAAGAAGGAAGTGATACTCTTTGGTGATATTGCTACCTATTTTAAAGTTGCTGGAATCAAGAACACCTCTTATGCTGTCATTGATGGCACAGGCGTAGGAACAAAGCCTGGTGGTGGCGACACTCCTTCTGGTGGTGAAGGTGCCGATGGTTCGAAGATTGTTACTGTTGCTGAGTTCAATGCAGCTTCTGAGAGTGATGATGTTTGGTATCAACTGACTGGTACTGTGGAGAATCTGAAGGATGGCGACCTGTATGGCAACTTTGACCTAAACGATGGAACCGGTTCTGTCTATGTCTATGGTCTGCTTTCTGAGAAGGGTGGTGCCAAGAAAAAGTTTCAGGAACTCGTTGCTGCCAAGGGCATCAAGAACGGCAGTAAGATTACGATTGTCGGTCTGCGTAGTTCATACAATGGTAATATTCAGGTTAAGAACGCCTACTTTATTAAGGTAGAGAATGAAGGTGGCGGTGGTGGAGGTGCTCAAACCGGTGCTGACGGTTCTACCATCATCTCTGTTTCAGATTTCAATGCAGCTGCAGAGAGTACAGACGTTTGGTATCAGCTCACTGGTACTGTGAAGAATCTGAAGGACAATGATCAGTATGGTAACTTTGATCTTGAAGACAGCACAGGTTCCGTCTATGTCTATGGTCTGCTTTCTGAGAAGGGCGGTGCCAAGAAAAAGTTCCAGGAACTCGCTGCTGAAAAGGGTATAACTAACGGCAAAACTATTACTATCGTTGGTAACCGTGGCTCATATAACGGAAAGATTGAAGTAATGAATGCTTACTTTATTAGCATAAAATAACGCATGATGAAATCAACATCTTTATATATGGCAGCCGCAGCAATAGTCTGCGGCGCCATGTTTTATACGTCCTGCTCAAACAAAGTTGACACCGTGAAGCAAGAACCGATTACCCAAGGCAATCCCTATCTGCCCCTGTGGGAACACATTCCCGATGGCGAGCCGTATGTGTTTGAAGATCCGGACAATCCTGGCAAGCAGCGCGTATATATTTATGGTTCGCACGACAACCTGAAGACCATGTATTGTGGTCGCGACCAGGTGGTGTGGTCGGCTCCCGTAGAGGATTTGACACAGTGGCGCTACGACGGGGAAATCCTCGTGGTGAATAAGAATGCCAAGGGCGAGCCATTCGACTCTGCAGGTACTGCCGACGTGTTGTATGCACCTGACGTGACGCTGGTGACTGACAGCACAGGCAAGAAGACCTATTACCTCTTCCCCAACGACCAGACGGGATTCCGCAACGGTCTGATAGCCAAGAGCGACAGCCCCAAGGGACCCTTCGAGGTGTGCAACTGGAATGCTGACGACCCCAACAAGGTGGACGGCATCTATGGCTTCGACCCTGCCGTGTTTGTTGATGACGACGGTCGCGTTTATGGCTACTGGGGTTTTGAGCACTCGATGGCTGCAGAGATTGACCCTGCGACGATGTGTACCGTAAAGCCTGGCACCGAAGTTGTAGACGGTATGGTTTCCGGCAGAAACGAGCCGGGCGTCTTCCGTTTCTTCGAGGCTTCGTCGCTCCGTAAGATTAAGGATAAGTATGTATTTATCTACAGTCGCTTTACGGAGGATGGCGAATTCGGACTGCCTACGTCGAACTATACGCTGGCATATGCCTATAGCGACAAGCCGTTAGGTCCCTGGACCTATGGCGGCACCATCATCGATGGTCGTGCTCGCGAGAAAGACGAGCAGGGCAACGTCATTGCCTCTGCCGTTCCTGACGGCAATACCCACGGCTCGATTTGCGAAATCAACGGCCAATGGTACGTATTCTACCACCGCCAGACAGGCACCGACGAATATGCCCGTCAGGCAATGGTGGCTCCCATCACCGTCAAAGTGGAAGAAGGTGCTGGCGGCAAGGTGGAAATCAGCGAGGGTGAATACAATTCTGAGGGTTTTGCCCTCAACGGCCTCAATCCCTTCGAGCGTCATTCGGCAGGTATCGCCTGTTGGCTGACGGGGCCGAAGCCTGCTGTTCACGAATGGCCCAACAACACGTTCTACGGCTCGTATGTAGAGGCGTCGTATGGTACCGACAGTAATTTCGATGCACCCTACGAGCTGACGAACAACGCCAACCGCGTGGTAAACAACACCGACGGCAGTATCGTTGGCTATAAGTACTTCAACTTCGACGCTGAGCGTCTGGCTACAGGAGAGAACTTGATGCTTGTGCTCCGCCTGATTCCTGAGGGTATCGACGGCACCATCGAGCTCTGGATGGACCGTCCCTGGGCGTCGCAGGGCGGCAAAAAGATTGGTGAGATTGCGCTGAAGACTGACATGGCGAAGACCAGCACTGATATGGCGATAGGTATCTCAAAGGAGGCCAAAGAGGGTGAGCTCGCGGGCAAACATGCCATCTTCATCCTTTTCAAGTCCGACACCAAGGAGAAGTCGCTCTGCACCCTCGAGGACTTGGTATTCACCTTCGCAGAATAAAAAAAATAGCGGGAATATTTGGTCAGTTCGAAAAAAAGTCGTACCTTTGCACCCTCAAAGCTGCGAATAAGCGAAAGCAAAAGCTTGCTTTATGCTGAGCGAAAGCAGTTTCACAGCGTTTTTACGCTGTAAAATGCGAAAAATTTTAAGTAAACATAAAAAATAACAAGTAAAAATGAAAAAAGGTATTCACCCAGAAAACTATCGCCCCGTCGTGTTTAAGGACATGTCCAACGGCGATATGTTCCTTTCGCAGTCTACAGCAAAGACTAACGACACTGTAGAGTTCGAAGGCGAGACTTACCCCGTGGTAAAGATTGAAATTTCGAGCACTTCTCACCCGTTCTATACCGGTAAGAGCAAGCTCGTCGACACCGCTGGTCGCGTCGACAAGTTCATGAGCCGCTACGGTAAGGCTGCGAAGAAATAAGATATTTCACGCTACAGAACAAGACCTCTAAGGCGCGTCCAGGGTAGTTGCATATGCCCATGGCTGCGCCTTTTTTAACCCAATACAATACTAAAACTATCAGATGATGAAAACAATCCAGAAACTATTTCTCCTATTGACTACGGTTTTCTCGTTGTCAGCTTGTAGTAGTGGCGGCGACGACAGTCCCAACAACAACCCACCTGACAACGGTAATAATGACAAACCCGCTGTTGTCACCAACGACAACAAGAATACGACGGGTCCTATCGAGGCCCAGACCAGGCTTGAATTCCCGCGTCTGAAAAACGGTCTCGTCCTTGTCCACTATGCTGAACTCAACAAGAATACCCATCAAACGGGTGTCAACTACTGTGTGGAATGGGATACTATTGCAAGCTCCCAGCGTTGGAGTTGCTATCAGTTGTATAGCAGCATCAACTACCACTCTTCCTACAATGTGTCTCGATACTATGCTTCTAATGATGGTTTACTCTCGCCAACAAGCCAGTATCCCGCTGACCCTGAGCTCCCTGAAAAATATCAGTTTAGTGTTGACCCATATAAGTATTCCGGCTACGACCACGGACATATCTGTCCTTCTGCCGACCGTCTGAGATCTACGGACTGTAACTACCAGACCTTCTTCATTACCAACATGCAGCCGCAGTATAATAAGTTCAATGCCGGCTTGTGGCAGGAAATGGAGAGTGACGTCCGCAACTGGGTAAGCATGTCCGACACGCTATATGTCTGCAAGGGCGGTACCATCGACAACGAGGAATATATCCTTGAATACATTAACCAAAGCAGTCATCAACGCACACGCGTCAACAAGGAACACATCCCCGTACCGCGTTTCTTCTATATGGCGCTCCTCAGCAGAAAGGGTGATACTTGGCAGGCTATGGCCTATTGGGCGCAAAATCTGAACGAAGACCATTCGCTCGATTCCCGCAGGGGATATGCCATCAAGATTGATCGTTTGGAAGAACTGACGGGCATCGACTTTTTCTGTAATTTACCCGATGATATCGAGACAGAAGTTGAAAGCAAGCTGACACTTAGCTACTGGTTTAAATAAAAAATCTAAAAACTTTTGGCTATCACGAGGATTTTTTGTAATTTCGCGCAAGAAATTTATTCTAACGCAAAACAATAAACAACAAAAAATGAAAACTATCTATGATTTTACTGTCAAGGACAGAAAAGGTAAGGACGTATCGTTGAAAGAGTATGCCAACGAAGTACTGTTGATTGTCAACACTGCTACGAAATGTGGCTTCACACCCCAGTACGAAGAGTTGGAGAAGTTATATAAGGACTACCACAGTCAGGGTTTCGAGATTCTCGATTTCCCCTGCAACCAGTTCGGACAGCAGGCTCCAGGTACCGACGAGTCTATCCATGAGTTCTGCAAGCTGAATTTCGGCACCGAATTCCCCCGTTTCAAGAAGGTAAAGGTCAATGGCGACGATGCTGAGCCGCTGTTTATGTTCCTGCAAGAGCAGAAGGGTTTTGCCGGCTGGGATATGGATCATCCTATTGCCCATATCCTTGACGATATGTTGTCAAAGGCCGATCCCGATTACAAAGAGAAGTCCGATATCAAGTGGAATTTCACCAAGTTCCTCATTAACAAGAAGGGACAGGTGGTAGCTCGTTTCGAACCGACAGAGAAGATTGAGAATATCGAAGCAAAGATTAAAGAACTGCTTTAACTGCTCTAACTTCTTTAACTACTTATCTTCATAGAATATGGACCATGTAAAATGTCTGATTATAGGCAGCGGACCCGCAGGGTATACCGCTGCCATTTATGCTTCCAGGGCCTATCTGAGTCCTGTTGAGTATTGTGGCCTGCAGCCGGGTGGACAATTGACCCAGACTACTGAGGTCGAAAACTTCCCTGGCTATCCTCAGGGTGTCGACGGCAATCAGATGATGATGGACCTGCGCGAACAAGCTGAGCGTTTTGGTACCGACATCCGCGACGGTGAAATCGTGCGCGTCGATTTCTCGCAGCGTCCCTATAAAGTCTGGGACGACGCCGGTCGCGAATTGGAGGCCGATACCGTCATCATTGCCACAGGAGCCTCTGCCAAGTATCTGGGTCTTGACGACGAGCGCAAATACAATGGTCAGGGCGTCAGTGCCTGTGCTACGTGCGACGGTTTCTTCTATCGCAAGAAGACGGTTGCCGTCGTTGGTGGCGGCGATACGGCCTGCGAAGATGCCCTCTACCTCAGCGGACTGGCCAAGAAGGTTTATATGATTGTTCGTAAGCCCTTCCTGCGTGCCTCCAAGGTCATGCAGCAGCGCGTGATGGACCGCGAGAATATCGAGATACTCTTCGAACACAACACGCTGGGTCTCTTTGGCGAGAACGGCGTCGAGGGTGCTCATCTTGTAAAGCGCAAGGGCGAGGCTGACGAACAGCTGGTAGATATCCAGATTGACGGTTTCTTCCTGGCTATTGGTCACAAACCCAATACCGATATCTTTAAGGAGTGGCTCGAAACAGATGAGGTAGGGTATCTGAAGAAGATTGACGGTACTCCGCGCACCAAGCTCGCAGGCGTCTTCGTTGCCGGCGACTGTGCCGATCCCGTCTATCGTCAGGCTGTCAGTGCTGCAGGCACAGGCTGCCAGGCAGCCATTGAAGCAGAACGCTTCCTTTTGGAAAACTAGGAACTCCAGGATTTCTAGAACCTCTAGATTATCTAGTCCTCAAGACCATCTAGAAAAAGATTAAGGCTATAAAATTGAAAAAACCTCGCTTCACAGCGGGGTTTTTCCATCAAAAAACTAAATTAATCAACCATAAACCTTAACCATTAAAAATCTTTTCACTGGCAAAAGTACGACATTTTTTCTATACATGAGTTCATATTGCGTTAATTATGGTTTAAAAATCGTGAATTTCACTATTTTTCCACCAAAAATCACGAATTTTAAACTAAAATCGATAGGTTTAACATCTTTTCAAGGTGTTTTTTGCTGTAATTTAATTCAAAATTAATATATTTGCAGCATCAAAATTAGTAAAATGAGCATCACAAATATTCTTTTATTCATTATTATACTGTTTCTTGCAGGTTATTGCCTCCGTTTGAAGCTTCGACAGAGACCGGAAACGGATCATTCTTTGACGTTCGAAGGACTTGATTTGCAGGTCAGCAACAACGATGTGATGCAATTCGTCCGCGATATGAGCGAAAACTTCCGCCCCGCTATGGAAAGCAGGAACATCACCTTTGACGTCACCTGCAACCCTGAGAGCATGATGGGTTGGATAGATACCGACAAAATCGATAAAATACCGCTATTGTTGCTTTCCGACATGTACAAGGGCTGTCCGGAAGGCGGTAAGATTACCATTCAGGTCAGTACCAACCGCCATTACGACTCCGTTGTCATTCGCATCAACGACAACAGCCCCCAGCCGCTAGGGATGAGTCTTGTCATTGCCCGCCAACTGGCGTCCCTGCATCACGGCACCGTCCGCAGTGAATATTACGAAGGTCAGGGCAATATGGTTATTGTCGAACTGCCCATCAAAAAAGACATATTGCTGAAGCAGCAGCTCTCGCAACCTGTTGCGAATGAGCCTACGGCCAAAGATCAGCCCTCGACGTTCCATATTCCCAGCAACATCCAGCTGAATATTCCGACCATCGAACTGCCTGAGGGGGTTGCTGAGGGCAATCAGTCGCTTGGCAGTCTCGTACAACAGGCTTACAACTCGCCCGACCACCAGTTTCTGCAGAAGGCCACCAAGTGTGTTCACGACCATATCGACGATAGCGACTACGACCGTGACGCTTTTGCTGCCGATATGGGTGCCAGTGCCAGTACGCTTTACAACAAGCTACGTGCGCTGACCGGCAAGAACGTGACGGTATTCATTCGTGACATCCGCATCCAGACCGCCATTAAGCTTGCCAAAGACAATCCTGACCTCCGCGTCAGCGACATTGCCTACCGCGTAGGTTTCCGCGACCCGAAATACTTCGCCACCACCTTTAAGAAGGTCACCGGCAAACAGCCCAAGGAGTATTTCGACGAAATCAGACGTACCTAATTGTTACACTCCTTTCGTGTCATTCTGTGAACGTGTTACGCAGTTGTAATAACGTCGGTAACACTTTGTCACAAAGGCGGTGACACTTTGTTACGCAGCCAGTTACAAAGTGTTACGATATTTTTTGTTATTGCGTAACTTGTTAATATTCAGGTATTAACTGATTTTTCAAACCGCGAAAGATGGTGTTTGAACGCAAAGAATGAATAGTGAATGAATAGATAAATGCAACTATTCATTTTGTAACTATCTGTTAATAAGTTAATTATATGTCATTATGAATAGATGAATAGTAATTTCGAAAATTGCTATGAAACTATGAATTTATGTCGTGTGAAGAGAGGAGCAGGCCGGTAAAGGTCAGGAGGCCGTTCATCATCAGCAGTTCGTAGCCGAAATGGTAACCTGTGGTCTGGCTTACTGCGTATTCGATGACATAGCACAGCAAGGGTGAGGCTATGGCGATGTAGGGTACGAGGCGGTCGTTGACAGGGCGCTTGGTCAGCAGTCCGTAGGCAAAGAGGCCGAGCAGTGGGCCGTAGGTGTAGCCGCAAATGATGTAGATGGCATCAATCAGGCTGGTGGAATTGACGGTTTTGAACAGCAGGATGAACAGCACGAAGACGGCACAGACGGCAATATGCGTGTGTTTGCGAAGGCGTTCGTCGTCCTTGCGCTCCATGATATCGACGCAGTAGATGGTGGTCAGCGAGGTCAGCGCAGAGTCGGCACTGGAGAACGACGCCGCGACGATGCCGAGGACGAAGAGACATTGAACGTTGAACATTGAACATTGAACGTTGGTTGCGGTTTGAATATAGGCTGGCAGGAGGTCGTCGCCGCTGGCGGGAAGGGCAAGGCCATGCTGCTGATACCACATGGTGAGCAGCACGCCTAACGACAGGAACAGCAGATTGGCGGGCAGGAAGGCGATGCCGTAGGTGCACATGTCCTTCTGTGCTCCGCGCAGTGTCTTACAGGTTAGGTTTTTCTGCATCATGTCCTGATCGACGCCCGTCATTACCAGTACGACGAAGATGCCGCTGAGGAACTGTTTCCAGAAGTTCTGCTTCGACGCCCAGTCGTCCCAGACGAAGACGCGTGACAGCGTGTTACTATCGACGGCGCCCACCACCGACTCCATGCTCAGTCCCAAGTCGGCGGCCACCTTATATATAATAAGGAGTAGGGCCGTAAAGAGGCAGAGCGTCTGAAAGGAGTCCGTCCATACCAGCGTCTTGATGCCTCCCGTGCGGGTGTAGAGCCATATCAGCAGCACCAGTATGACCGTGGTCACGGCGAAAGGCACGCCCTGCGGTTCGAACACAAAACGCTGGAGGATGATGCACACCACGTAGAAGCGCACCGCGGCGCCCGTCATCTTCGACAGCAGGAATAGCCACGAGCCCGTCTTGTGGGAACGTCGTCCCAGCCGTTGGCCCAGATAGGCATAGATGGACGTCAGGTTGAGCCTGTAATATAGCGGCAGCAGTGCGAACGCCACCACGACATAGCCGAGGATAAACCCCATGCACATCTGCAGATAGGTCATCTGCGTGTTCAGCACCATGCCGGGCACTGAGACGAAGGTGATGCCCGAAATGGATGCGCCAATCATGCCGAAGGCAACCATATACCACGGCGACTGGCGGTTGGCACGATAGAATGTCTCGTTGGTGGCACGTCGTCCCTGCCACCTGCTTAGAGCAAAAAGTAAAGCAAAATACGCCAGTACAATAGCTATTATTGTCATAATTGCCTGCAAAGTTACAATTTTTATATGGCAGCAGCAAATTTTTCACTTTTCACTTTTCACTTTTCACTTATTTTTTATTACCTTTGCAGGCGGTAATTATTCACCAACAACAAAAAACAATGGCAAAACAGAAAAAATTCATCCTTCAGGAGAGTGAGATTCCAACACAGTGGTACAACATTCAGGCCGACATGCCCAACAAACCCATGCCGCCTATCCATCCGGCTACCAAGCAGCCGTTGGGAGTAGATGACCTTGCACACATTTTCCCACGTGAGTGCTGTGTGCAGGAACTGGACACGGAGCACCGCTGGATAGACATCCCTGAAGACGTGCTCGAGAAGTACAAGTATTATCGTTCTACTCCGCTGGTGCGTGCATACGCATTGGAAGAGGCGCTGGGTACTCCTGCCCACATCTATTTCAAGAACGAGTCAACCAATCCCTTAGGCTCACACAAAATCAACTCTGCCCTGCCTCAGTGTTACTATGCCAAGCAGGAAGGCACGACGAATGTCACTACCGAGACCGGTGCTGGTCAGTGGGGTGCCGCCCTTTCGTATGCTGCCAAGATCTACGGTCTCGACTGTGCCGTCTATCAGGTGAAGATTACCATGCAGCAGAAGCCTTATCGTTCTTCGATTATGCGCACTTTCGGTGCTGTCGTCACAGGTTCTCCCTCGATGTCCACGCGTGCCGGTAAGGACATCCTGACCAAGGATCCGACGCATAGTGGTTCGCTGGGTACTGCTATCTCTGAGGCTGTTGAGTTGGCAACGACCACTCCGAATTGTAAATATACGCTTGGTTCCGTGCTGAACCACGTTGGTCTGCACCAGACCATTATCGGTCTCGAGGCTGAGAAGCAGATGGCAATGGCAGGTGAGTATCCTGATATCGTGATTGGCTGTTTCGGTGGCGGTTCCAACTTCGGTGGTATCTCGTTCCCCTTCATGCGTCACAACCTGAGTGGCGAGCGCCATACGGAATTCATTGCTGCTGAGCCCGATAGCTGTCCGAAGCTCACACGCGGTCAGTTCCGCTACGACTTCGGTGACGAGGCGGGCTACACGCCCCTGCTGCCCATGTACACACTGGGTCACAATTTCAAGCCCTCTAACATCCACGCCGGCGGTCTGCGCTATCATGGTGCTGGCATGATTATCTCGCAGTTGATTAAGGACGGCTACATGCACGGTGTTGATATTCCGCAGCTTGAGACCTTCGAGGCCGGTATGCTCTTTGCCCGCACAGAGGGTATCATCCCTGCTCCTGAGAGCACGCACGCCATCGCCGCTACCATCCGCGAGGCCAAGAAGTGCAAGGAGACAGGCGAGGAGAAGGTCATCCTCTTCAACCTCTCTGGTCACGGACTGATCGACATGCCGTCGTACGAGGCCTTCATCAAGGGCGACCTGCAGAACTATACGGTTACCGACGAGATGATTGCCGAGAACCTTGCCGAATTGGACAAGCAATAAACAAATATAAACGTGATCAAGGCCTCCTCTTTTGGGGGCCTTTTCGTTCTATGAAAAGGAACCTCATCATACTGACCTCGTTGCTGGTGCTAACTGTGCAGCTGAAGGCGTGTTATTTTGTACTGATATTGATAGAACCTGTTTTGAGACCGTCGCTCTGACAGCGAAGCACCAGTGCGGAGGGTGTCGGCGTGCTCTGAATCAACACTTGTGCCAAACCGTTGAAGGCCGGAATGGTAAACTCACGACAGTTGGCGTCTGACGGATGGTCCTGACCGGGAAACATTGGGTCGCCATTGCCTGCACCAAGAATGCGGCCTTCGCCCTCGAGTGTGAAGGTCAGCACGGGACAGGCATCAGGTACGACACGCCCCTTCTTATCCTGTACTTCGACGGTAATGACCGCCACGTCGCGACCGTCGGCTGTGGGTTCCGTGTGGTCAGCTTTTAGCACTGTTTGATAAGCTGGTTTGGTGGTCTCGATGGTTTGCGTCATGATGCGTTTACCATTCTTATAACCGTAAGCGACGACGCGCCCGGGCTGATAGACGGCACGCCATTTGAGGTGTCCGTTCTTGGGCATTGGCTGTCGTCCGAGTTTCTTGCCGTTGACGATGAGTTCCACTTCGTCGCAGTTGCTGTAGGCCCAGAGGTCGATTTCCTCGCCCTCGTGTCCTTGCAGATTCCAATGGGGAAAGATGTGGAGTGTGGGCTCGTCGGTCCACCATGCCTTTAGATAATATGCCTCGTCCTTGGGGAATCCGCAGTAGTCGAGAATGCCGAATTCGGAGTCGTGGGCAGGATATTTCAGGGGATTGGGTTCGCCACGATAGTCAAAGCCCGTCCAATAGAACAATCCAGCGGCCCACGGACGTTCGGTATAGAACTGCCAGCCGCGCTCGATGACGTTTTCGACGTGGTGATGGGTGGTGTCGCGATTCATGGAAACCATCCGCCCAGGATAGTCGGGCGAGTTAAAGTACCAGCCGCGCGTGCCGCAACCGCTGGTTTCCTCTGTGCCGACAATCTTCCACGAGGGATTGGCTGCCTTGCGATTGTCCACATCGTTTTGCACGATATAGTTGAAGCCTACGACGTCGAGACCTTTGATGAGTTCCGTGCCTCCGGCATTGGCTACCGTACTGGGTCGTGTGGGGTCGAAGAGTTTTGTGTATTCGCGCATGGCCTCGGCCAGACGAGTACCTTGAATGGTGTTCTCCAGTCCCCATTCCTCGTTGCCGTCGCTCCAAAGGATGATGCTCGGATGATTGCGGTCGCGTTTGATCATCCGCTCCAAGAGTCTGAGATGTTCATCGTTGATGCCCATCAGACGGTTCTCGTCAATGACAAGAATGCCTTCGCGGTCGCAGATGTCGAGTAGGGCAGGGGTCATAGGATTGTGCGAGGCGCGATAGGCGTTGCAGCCGAATGCTTTCAGCTGACGAATGCGCCACGCCTGCAGGGCATCGGGAATGGCCGTACCCACGCCGGCATGGTCTTGGTGCATATTGACGCCTTTCAGTTTCAGCGGCTTGCCATTGAGCAAGAAACCCTGCTCGGCATCAAACCGGATATCACGGATGCCAATAGTCGTCGTATAGACATCAGTCACCTTGTCATCCACCTTCACGATGTGTTCCACCTGATAGAGATACGGATCGTCAGGACTCCACAAATGAGGTTCCTTGACAATCAACATACATTCCTGACCTTTTGTGTCCTTGGCCTTCAGATTGCTGGGATAATTATCCTTACCATACACCACCTCGCGTCCCTCAGCATCGAGTAGTCGGATATCCACCGTATAATGTTGTGTCTCAAGACCACTATTGGTCACCTCGGTCCTGACCATCAGCACAGCAGCGCCAGGTTTCTTCTGCAAATCTGCACGGACGAACGTGCCAAAGGGAGCGACGCTGACCTCAGCCATTTTCTCAAGCCACACGTCGCGATAGATGCCGGCACCCTCGTAGAACCAGCCTTCCTCCAGCGAGGCATCAGCTCGTACGCAGATGAGATTCTCGTCCCCATATTTAATATAAGGTGTGATGTCGTATACTTGTGTGACATATCCGCTGGGCTCAGTACCCATATAGAAACCGTTGAACCATACGCGGGCATTGCGGAAGATGCCGTCGAAACGAAGCATCAGACGTTTGCCCAGGTCGTCGTTGGGAATGACGATGGTCTTGCGATACCAACCCACGCTGGTTTCGGGATATTTCCAACCAACGGTCTTGTAACCGTGCGAATGGCTGGCCTCAAGGGCATAAGGCAACGTGGTGACCCAATCGTGCGGAATCTGCACCTCTTGCCATGCGGCATCGTCGAACTTGGTGGTATATGGTCCTTCGTTGTGAATGGAACTGGCCTTTGTGAGGTAGTTAAAATATTCCGTGCCACAGCCGAAGTCCTTTGCAGGGTCGGCAGCATGGCCAAAGGCAAATCTCCACCCTTTATCCAAGCGGATGGTTTCACGCACACTTTCCGCATGTACCGCTGTCGACAGGACACTGCACAATGCCATCAGAAGAAATGTTTTTAGTCTCATAATAATTACTATCGTTAATAGTTCTTTTAATAAAAAAGGTATGTAATGGTTACAAATCAAGTGCAAAGATAAATCTTTTTTTTTAATTAAACAAAAAAATGTTTTTTTATTTTGTTTTGTCCTCACTTATTCGTACCTTTGACCCTTGGTCAAGGTACTTTCGTTCGGAAATACAAAGAAAAACACGTTTTTCTTTGGTATTTCGCTCACTTATTCGTACCTTTGCAGGCATAGAACTTAAGACATAAAGCATTTGATAATGGAACAACAGAAACGTTACGGTCATTTCGACGACCAGCACCGCGAGTATGTCATTACCGACCCGCAGACCCCTTGGCCCTGGATCAACTATCTGGGTAACGAGGACTTCTTCTCACTGATTTCTAACACAGCAGGTGGATACAGCTTCTATAAGGATGCTAAGTTCCGCCGCATCACCCGCTATCGCTACAACAACGTACCGATGGATAACGGTGGTCGCTATTTTTACATCAAGGACGGCGACACCGTTTGGAATCCGGGCTGGAAGCCTTGTAAGACGCCGCTCGACTTCTACGAGTGCCGTCACGGTATGAGCTACACCCGCATCACGGGTAAGAAAAACGGCGTTGAGGCCAGTGTACTTTTCTTTGTGCCCCTGAAGAAGTGGGCTGAGGTGCAGAAGTTGACGCTGAAGAATGAGACGTCTGAGACCAAGAGCCTGAAGTTGTTCAGCTTCGAAGAGTGGTGCCTGTGGAATGCCGCTACCGATATGGAGAATTTCCAGCGTAATTTCTCTACTGGTGAGGTGGAGATTGAAGGCTCGACCATCTATCACAAGACCGAGTATCGTGAGCGTCGTAACCACTATGCGTTCTATCATGTCAACAGCCCCATCCAGGGCTTCGATACCGACCGCGAGACGTTCGTTGGCTTGTATAACGAGTTTGCTGATCCTCAGGCTGTGATGGAGGGTAAGCCTCGCAATAGTCATGCCCATGGATGGAGCCCGATTGCTTCGCATTATATCGAGGTCACACTGCAGCCAGGTGAATCAAAGGACTTTGTGTTCCTGCTGGGTTATATCGAGAACGAGCAGGACGAAAAATTTGAGGCCCTGCAGGTGATTAACAAGAAGAAGGCTCATGCCCTTATCGCTGAACTCGACACCACAGAGAAGGTGGACAAGGCATTCGCTGAGCTCTGCGCCCTCTGGGATAACCTCCTTAATATATATAAGGTACGCACGGGCAACGACAAGCTCGACCGCATGGTCAATATCTGGAACCAATACCAGTGTATGGTCACCTTCAACTTCTCGCGCTCGGCTTCATTCTTCGAGAGTGGCGTAGGTCGTGGCATGGGCTTCCGCGACTCCAATCAGGACCTCGTGGGCTTCGTTCATCAGATTCCTCCCCGCGCTCGTCAGCGCATCATCGATATCGCTTCGACCCAATTCCCCGATGGTGGTTGCTACCACCAGTATCAGCCTCTCACCAAGCGTGGTAACAACGACATCGGTGGTGGCTTCAACGATGATCCCTGCTGGCTCATCTTCGGTACGGTGGCTTATATCAAGGAGACAGGCGACTTCTCTATTCTCGACGAGATGGTGCCCTTCGACAACCAGCCCGGTACGGAGGTGACGCTCTTCGAGCACCTGAAGATTTCGATGAATCACGTCATCAATAATCTCGGTCCTCACCTGTTGCCGTTGATTGGTCGTGCCGACTGGAACGACTGCTTGAACCTGAACTGCTTCTCTTGGGATCCAAACGAGAGCTTCCAGACCACCGAGAACGTCAGCGAGGGCACCAAGGCCGAATCGCTCATGATTGCCGGACTGTTCGTTGTCACGGGTAAGGATTATGTCGCCCTCTGCAAGAAGCTTGGCAAGACTGACGAGGCTGCCCGCATGCAGGCCGCTGTCGATGCGATGATTGCTGCCGTGAAGAAGGACGGTTGGGATGGCGAATGGTACCTCCGCGCCTATGACTTCTACGGACGTAAGATTGGCTCTAACGAGAACGACGAGGCCAAAATCTTCATCGAGTCGCAGGGCTGGTGTACCATGGCCGAGATCGGTGCTGAGGACGGTATGGTAGCAAAGTCGCTGGATTCCTGCAAGAAGTATCTGGAGTGCGAGCACGGTATGGTACTCAATAATCCCGCCTTCTCGAAGTACATCTACGAATATGGTGAAATCTCTTCATATCCTGAGGGCTACAAGGAGAACGCAGGTATCTTCTGCCACAACAATCCTTGGGTCATCATTGGTGAGTGTCTCGCAGGTCGTGGAAACGATGCTTGGAGCCACTATGCTAAGATTCTGCCCTCTTATGTCGAGGAGAAATACCAGACGCTGCACAAGGTGGAGCCCTACGTAAACTGCCAGATGGTGGCTGGTAAGGACGCCTTTAAGCCAGGTGAGGGTAAGAACTCGTGGCTCACGGGTACGGCTGCTTGGATGTGGTACACCGTCTCAGAGTTTATTTTGGGTATCAAACCCGACTACGATGGCATCCGCATTGATCCTTGTCTGCCTGAGACAGCTACCGACTACACCGTGAACCGTAAGTTCCGCGAGGCCGACTACGAGATCACTATCCATCCAAATGGTCAGCAGAAGGGTGTGAAGAGCATCGTGCTCGATGGTAAGCCTGTTGATGGCACGGTTATCCCCTATGCTCCTGGCAAGCATGTGGTGGAAGTGACTATGTAATGTTGTAATATTTGATAACGAAAAAAGACAATTACAATGTCAACATTAACGATTTGTATAACAAGGCCGCTATCGCCCTGCTCATGTGTGTGGGATGCTGGACGTTGCTTATGCTAGGCCCTGCAGCCTATTATCCTGAAATTGCTGCCGATGGTGTCATCCACCATATTGCAGAGGTTATTGAACACCATTTGGGTGATGCTGCAGGTACGTTATTTTTCTTGATGGGAGCCATGACCATCGTCGAGATTGTTGATTCGAATGGTGGCTTCAATTTCGTACGCGACACCCTGAAAACCCGTTCGAAACGTAAATTGCTGTGGCGAGTGGCCTTTATGACGTTTTTCCTGTCGGCCATCCTCGACAATCTCACTACCAGTATCGTGATGATTATGGTGTTGCGCAAGTTAGTTCAGAGTCGTGGCGATCGTTTGCTCTATGCCGCATTAGTCGTCATCTCTGCCAATAGTGGTGGTGCTTTCTCGCCCATCGGCGACGTGACAACCATCATGCTCTGGATTAAAGGTGTCATCACCACGCAGGGAGTACTTTCTGAGATTTTCATTCCCTCACTGATTTCTATGCTCATTCCAGCTTTCATTCTCAGTTTGCAACTCAAGGGGAAATTCGACAAAGAGCAGAACCTGCCAAAGGCTGATGTAAGTCAGTTTACGAAAGCGCAACGTGATATCATTTTCTGGCTGGGTGTCGGTGGTCTCGTCTTCGTACCTATCTTCAAGACGCTGACCCATCTGCCGCCGTTTATGGGAATCCTGCTCGTACTGGGTATTCTTTGGACAACGACGGAGATTTTCCACTACAATACTGCTGAGGACGATACGATGGCCAAGCGCGTAAGCGATATCATGACTAAAATTGACCTCTCGACCATCATGTTCTTCCTAGGCATCCTGATGGCTGTCGCTGTATTGCAGGAGGTTGGTGTACTCACCTTGTTGGGCAAAGGTCTCGATGCTACTTTCGAAGGAAATCACTATCTTGTTACTGGCATCATCGGAGTATTGTCGTCCATTGTCGACAATGTACCTCTCGTAGCTGGTTGTATGGGTATGTATCCCGTTCAGGCTGTTGGAGACTTGGCCGTTGACGGCATCTTCTGGCAACTGTTGGCCTACTGTGCCGGTGTCGGTGGTTCGATGCTCATCATCGGTTCTGCCGCTGGTGTGGTGGTCATGGGATTGGAGAAAATCACCTTCGGTTGGTATATGAAGAAGATTACGTGGATAGTCTTTGTTGGCTATTTGGCAGGTATCCTAACCTACTGGCTCGAAAAGACTTTTATCTTCTAACTCATTAAAAGACAAATGATTCCCTCCCATCTTTCTTTATCAGAAGGATGGGAGTTTTTTATTTTTTGTAAAGTGGAAACATGATGATACAAATAATAAAGTTTGTGAAACAATATAATAATGTATAATTAAAAAATAGTATTTATCTTTGCAGCGTCAAAAAACTAAAACCGCATATAACAGGCATGAGAAATAAAAGATTTGTTTTAGTAATATTATCATTAGTAGTTTGTTTTGTAACCTCAGAAGCTGCTGGAAAGCGTTCCAGCAGCCCTGATGGGTTTAATACAGACGAACTGCTCGTTAAGGACTATGTAACTAACCCGATGTTGTGGGCGGATGTGCCCGATCCAGATGTTATACGCGTGGGGGATACCTATTATTTGGTCAGCACCACGATGCATCTGATGCCAGGTGCTCCTGTCATGCGGTCGAAGGACCTCAAGAACTGGGAAACAGTTAGTTACATCTTTGACAAACTCACAGACTCTCCCAAATATGATTTGAAGGAAGGTACAGCCTACGGCCGTGGACAGTGGGCTACCTCGTTGAAATACCACAATGGTCGTTTCTATGCCCTTTTAGCCCCCAACGAGGCTGGTGCTATGGGTGATACCTATATCTTTACGGCCGAGAAAGCTGAAGGCCCGTGGAAGCTGCTCTCACGTATGCGCCATTTCCACGACTGCTCGCTTTTCTTTGATGACGACAATCGCGTGTATGTTGTTTATGGCACTGGTGAACTGATGGAGCTAAAGCCTGACCTCAGTGATGTTGTTGAGGGTACTCACCAGCATATTTTCCAGCGCGAGGCCGATGAGACCGGACTCCTCGAGGGTTCGCGTGTTATCAAGCATAATGGCAAGTACTATCTGCTCATGATATCGCACGTCTATGCTCCAGGGCGTCATCGCCGTGAGGTATGTTACCGTGCTGACGATATCCACGGACCTTACGAGAAGAAGACGATCCTGCAGTCTCCCTTTGGTGGTTTCTCTTACCTTGCACAAGGTACTATTGTCGATACCGAATGGGGCGACTGGTACGGTATTATCTTTCAGGACCGTGGTGGTGTAGGCCGTGTGCTAACGTTGATGCCCTGCCGTTGGATTGACGGCTGGCCCATGCTTGGCGACGAACAGGGAATCGTACCTGAGCACGTTCGTGCGCTCAAGAGTGGTGAACCTGAAAAGCATATCGTCTGCCCCGATGATTTCAATAGCGACAAATTAGGTCTCCATTGGCAATGGAACCACAACCCCGTAGATGATGCATGGAGTCTTTCCGCACGTCCGGGATGGTTGCGCCTGAAGACCAATCGTGTGGTTCCTAATATTTATCTGGCTCCCAACACGCTGACACAGCGTATGGAAGGGCCCACGTGTAGCGGTACTGTTAAGCTGGACTTGTCGAAGATGAAGGATGGTGACGTTGCTGGTTTTGCTGCTTTCAACGATAGGACTTGTGCTTGGGCCGTCAAGAAACAAGGACGCAAATGGGTGCTGGAACTCGATGAGTGGGAAGTAAAACTGACACAGCGTGAGAAGGCTGTGGAAGGTTTCGACGAGAAGACCATCGACCGTGTAGAATTGAAATCCCCCATCGTATGGTTACGTATTGATGGCGATTTCCGTCCTGGGAAGGGCGATAAGGCTACATTCTTCTACAGCACCGATGGCAACGAATGGACGCAGAAGGGTGGTGAATACCACATGCGTTTTGACTGGCAGCGTTTCTTCATGGGTACCAAGTTCGGCATCTTTAACTACGCTACTAAGCGTCTTGGCGGTTGGATTGACGTTGACAGTTTCGACTACAACGTTACTGAAAAATAGTTAAAACTGCACTATTCATACTCGTTTTTTGTCTCACGTAACCCGTTTTTCGGTGTTACGTGAGATAAAGTTTGCTTTTTTTTTGGTGCTTTCTGTCAAATTGTTTATCTTTGCACCGTGTTTTACAAAACCGACTAACTTAATATTACAACATGAAGTGTAAAGTTCTTATTTCTCTGTTTATTCTATTGCCACTGAGCATACACGCCCAGATGGGAAAATTATTTGACGCTGACAAGCAAATGTCAAGTAGTTTTACGACACAAATATACCTCGATCGCGATGGATTCATCTGGGTGGCTACCCGTAATGGTCTCAACCGTTACGATGGTTACCAATTCCGCATCTTGAAGAAAGAGTCGCGTAAGGACCTCGGCATGGCCAGCAACTATGTCAATTGCATGATGCAGGACCACAACGGGCTCTTCTATGTGGGCATGTACGGTGCCCTGCAGACGTACGACGGTGAGCGTTTTCAGAGTGTCGTGACCTATGGTGCTGAAGGCAATCCCGTTCCCTGTTATGTCACCTCTCTGCTCGAACGCCGCAATGGTGACATACTGATAGGTACGTCAGGCCATGGCGTTCTGAAGATGAACGGTCAACAGGAAGCCCGCGAGATGGACAAGCGCTTGCGCGAGGCCAAGTCCATCCATCGTCTGATGGAAGACAGCCACGGCAATCTGTGGATCATCTCCGACGACCAGGGACTGTGGCGTTGGGACGGCAACCATATCAAGCGCTATTTTCAGGACGGCGAGCACCAGCACACTATTTCCGACATCTGTGAGGACAGCAATGGCAAATTCTATGTCGGTACCACCAATCACGGCCTCTTCCGCCTCGATGGTGATACACCCGTTCATATAGAGGCCACAGGCAACAAACAGATCTCTACGTTGTATGTCAACCGACGCCAGCACATCATGCTGGGTTACGACGGTTCAGGACTGGCCATTTACGACCCCAAGAACAACTATCTGCTCGACAATCCCTATTTCAGTCGTGATGTCGACTTGAGCACAGCGAAGGTCTATTCCATTTGTGAGGACCGTAATGGCAACGTGTGGCTCGGACTGTTGCAGAAGGGTATCTACATGCAGCCTGGCCATACCATGGGCTTTGGCTATATGGGCTATAAGCTCGGCTCGCGTAACATCATTGGAACGGCTTGCGTTACCAGTGTGATGGGCGGTTCCAACAGTTACCGTTGGATAGGTACCGACCGCGACGGACTCTACTGTCTGGACAGTCAGAACAAGGTGGTGAAACATTTCAAGGATAATTTCCCTGCTACCGTACTGAGTCTCTGCGAAGACGTGAAGGGACGTATCTGGCTGGGCACCTATAAAGAAGGTTTGGGCTTTATCGACGTAAAAAGCATGACTTTTCATCCTTACCCCTTGCCACAGGGTCCTACGACCAGTATCTTCGATTTGGAATCCGACCGCGAGGGCCACGTCTGGGTGGGTACCATGGGTAATGGTCTGTTGTGCCTCGATACTGAGACGGGTGAAATAAAGGTCTACAACCAGAAGGAGAATGCCCAGGAAAACCATAAAATAAACAGTATCGCCAACGACTATATCTCGCAGATATCCATCTCACCCGACGGGAAGCGCATCTATTGCGCCACATCGATGGGACTCTGTGCAATGGAGATCAAGACCGAGAACTGGTTATCGACATTTGGTGAAAACTGTCTGAACTATGGTACCCCCACACGTATCGCTCGTGAGTTTGGCGGCATCCTTTATATCGGCACCAACGATGGCCTACAGTGTTACGACCCCAAGACCCACAAGATGGAACTTAGGGACCTCGAGAGTGGACTCGCTGATAACGGCATTGCCTCCATCGAGCAGGACAACAAGGGCCGTCTGTGGATCAGTACCGATCACGGTCTGTGCTGTCTCGACCCCAAGACAGGCAAGACCAACAGCTATTTCGTCGACAATGGTCTGCAGTCCAACGAGTTTAGTGATGGTGCCTCATGGAAAGCCCCCCATGGTCGTATGTTTTTCGGTGGACTGGCAGGCATCACGTGGTTCGATCCTGACGACATCCAGCAACAGGAGTGGAAAGCTGAAATCAAGCTGACAGGCTTTACAGTGAATGGCGAGCCCGTCACCCCCTCCACCATGTCCGGCTTCTGGCGTGTTGTCAATACTCCCGTCATCAATGCCGACCAGTTTGTGCTCAGTTCCAGCGACAACACCTTTGGCATTGAGCTCTCTACGCTAACCTACGACAATCCTGAGCATATCGTCTATCGTTATCGCATCAATAAGGAGGAGTGGGTACGCATGCAGCCAGGCGTCAACGAGATGACTTTCTCCCACCTCTCGCCGGGCAACTACGACTTCTGTGTCGTTGCCGAACAAAACGGCATCTCCACACCAGAGCGTTGCTTCCGTGTGGTCATTCATGCACCATGGTACCGCACGCCCTTTGCCTATGCCTGTTACATCCTCGCTCTCGTTATCCTCTTCCTGCGCTACCGCTACCAGCGTCACCGCAAGGAACAGGTTCGCTTGCGCTTGCAGGAGCACATCCATGCTGAGGAAATGGCCGATGCCAAGTTGAAGTTCTTCATGAATATCTCGCACGAGATTCGCACGCCTATGACGCTGATCGTTACGCCCCTGATGTCGCTCATCAAGCAGGATGATGACGTCCATCGCCGCAGCGTTTATGAGACCATCCGCCGTAATGCCGAACGTATTCTCGGACTCATCAACCAGATGATGGACCTGCGTAAGATAGACAAAGGTCAGATGCAGATGCACATGTGTGAGACTGAACTCGTATCCTTTGTGGGTGACATCTACACCCTCTTCTCGCAACAGGCTAAGGCAAAGAATATCCAGCTCACCTTCGACCATGATACCGATGAGCTGCCCGTATGGATTGACCGCGACAATTTCGACAAGGTCATCGTCAACCTCCTCTCCAATGCCTTCAAGTTCACACCTGCTGG
>ONMN01000021.1 GCA_900318885.1 uncultured Prevotellaceae bacterium
CTGCGGACAGTGTAAGGTTCAGGTGCTCGAGGGCGGTGGCGAGATTCTCGACTCAGAGAAGCCTCACTTCACCCGTAAGCAGATTAAGGACCATTGGCGTCTGGGTTGCCAGTGCAAGGTAAAGGGCGACCTGAAGATTCACGTCGATGAGTCTATCCTTGGCGTAAAAGAGTACGAGTGTACCGTTATCTCTAACAAGAACGTGGCTACCTTCATCAAGGAGTTCAAGGTGCAGCTGCCTGCTGGCGAGCACATGGACTTCCTGCCTGGATCGTATGCCCAGATCAAGATTCCTAAGTTCGATTGCATCGACTACGATAAGGACATCGACAAGAGCCTGATTGGCGACGAGTATCTGCCCAGCTGGGAGAAGTTCGGACTGTTCCCACTCAAGTGTAAGAACCCCGAGGACACCATCCGCGCTTACTCTATGGCCAACTATCCTGCCGAGGGCGACGTGTTCATGCTGACCGTTCGTATCGCTACGCCGCCGTTCAAGGCCGACAAGAGCGGATTCATGGATGTCAACCCGGGTATCGCTTCATCTTACATCTTCTCGCTGAAACCTGGCGACAAGGTTATCATGAGCGGACCTTTCGGCGACTTCCACCCACACTTCGACTCGAAGAAGGAGATGATTTGGGTTGGTGGTGGTGCCGGTATGGCTCCTCTGCGCGCTCAGATCATGCACATGACAAAGACGCTGCACACCACCGATCGCGAGATGCACTACTTCTATGGTGCTCGCGCGCTGAACGAGGTGTTCTATCTGGAGGACTTCCTGGGACTGGAGAAGGAGTACCCCAACTTCCACTTCCACCTGGCTCTGGACCGTCCAGACCCTGCAGCCGATGCAGCTGGTGTCAAGTACACTCCAGGCTTTGTTCATCAGGTCATGCTCAACACCTATCTGAAGGACCACGAGGCTCCCGAGGATATCGAGTACTACATGTGCGGTCCTGGCCCCATGTCGAAGGCCGTGGTATCTATGCTCGACTCGCTCGGCGTAGATCCCGAAAGCATCATGTACGATAACTTCGGTGGATAATTTATCATGTTAAAAGTTTAAAGTTCAACGTTCTATGGCTAAGACTCCAACTCCCCACATCGGGGCTCAGTACGGCGAAATTGCCGAGACTGTCATCATGGCGGGCGACCCGCTGCGTGTGAAACTCATGGCCGAGAAATATCTCGACGATGCAGTATGTTTTAATCAAGTGCGTGGCATGCTGGGCTTCACCGGCACCTACAAGGGCAAGCGCGTCAGCGTGATGGGTCACGGCATGGGTATGGCCTCCATCGGCATCTACACCTACGAGCTGTATAACTTCTACGATGTCAAGACCATCATCCGCGTGGGCTCTGCAGGCTCTATCAACAACGACCTGCACATCGGTGATTTGGCCATTGCCATGAGCGCCTGCACCAACAGCAACTATGCTGCACAGTACGAGTTGCCTGGCAACTTTGCACCCATCGGCGACTTCGACCTCATTCGCAAGGCCGTCGAGTCGTGCGAGAAGTTCGGCTACCACTACAAGGTGGGCAACGTCCTGTCGTCATCCATGTTCTACCACGAGAATCCACACACCGAAAAGTGGATTAACATGAATGTCATGGCCGTCGAGATGGAGATTGCTGCCCTTTACATGAACGCCGCCCGCTCGGGCAAGCGCGCCCTCGGCATCTGCACCATCTCCGACCACATCCTGACGGGTGAGGAAACGACCGCCGAGGAGCGTCAGAACAACTTTACCCACATGATGGACGTCGCATTCTCGCTCGTCTGAGAATGCCTCCACAAACATACAAAAAATCGGATTATTCTTGCAGTAATCCGATTTTTTTGCTATCTTTCACCCTGGGTGAAAATCCTCAAAGAGTGTGGCGTTGCAATCTCTCGTTCGAAAAAAAATAAATAAAAAATTTGTTTTTTTGCTCACTTATTCGTATCTTTGCCCACAAATAAGTGTTTATAGTTATGAAGTCTACGTCTGAAATACTAAGTTTGCTGCGTCGTTATAAACCAACGGCACAGAAGAAATATGGTATGACCAAACTTGGAGTTTTTGGTTCAGTAGCTCGTGGCGAACAAAAACCAGATAGCGACGTAGATATATGTTATGAAGGTAAAGCACCCTCGTTGCTCACTTTGGATTTGATTAAGACAGAATTAGAACAACTCCTTGAATCTGAGGTGGATTTGGTTCGAGTGCGTGACAATATGAATAGTTTACTGAGAAAAAGAATCATTAGAGACGGTATCTATGTTTGATATTAAAGAAGATATACCCTCAATGATTCCTGTTGTAGAAAGAATGATTTCTGACTTGAGTAAGAAATAATTGTTGAACCCTAAAAACGATGATGCCTATGGGCTGAGAAAGAAATATAAAAAAGACATAAGGACATATTGACATATAGGGTGTCATCGACCTCCGGGTCGCTATGCACCTTCAGGTCAAAGAACATCCGCTTTTAGATTCTTGTTCAAAAAAAATTGCAACATATAAAACACACTTAAAAACATTAATAATTTATATATGAAAAAGTTATTCTTTCTATTATTAATTGCCCTATTAACATCAATTTCTCTTTTGGCACAAGGCCAAGAGCAAACAGTGATGCTTCGCGACTATATTAGTGGTGTAGATGCTTCTGGAAATGAAATATATCGCCGTAACTACACCTATAATGATTATGGTTATCTTACTTCACAAAAAACATATAGTAGATATTCTACTTCACAGCCTTTAACTTTATCAACAAATTCAAGTGAATCGTTTTTCGAAGAATATGATTTTGACGAGAAGAATCGGCCAATTCGTCACTCAAAGTTTCTCTATAATGCTGACGGCAATAAAGGAGGTGAAATTCAACGTGTTGTGGCGACATATGGAGGTGAATTTTGTCATTGCAAATATGTCTGGAGTTCTGAACAATACTCTAATCCCATCCTAAAGCTTCTCTATGAATACGGCTATGACCAATGGAATAATAGATGCCATTATATCAGTTATTCCAATGGACAAATAGAAACTAAACAAGAAGAGCGATTCATTGGCGCTGTAAAAACGACAGATAAATGGTCATCAGACTATGATGAAGAAACTGTCACAAAGAACAGATACTACTATGTCAAAGCAACAGGTAGTGGACATAACGGCCAAAACTATACAAGCTATGTAATTGAGGGTAAAAAAAAGGAAAACCCAACTGATGCAGACTATAGTTACTATATCAACACGACAGTTTCCCCCTCTATGATTGATGACTTTACTAAACTCGATGACCTTTGGGTAAAGTATAATACTAATGCTCCTTTTGCATCCGCCCCCCAACGAGCTCGGGAGATATATTCTGATGACGATTGGGACTATGATATTAACACAGAGATAGATAGCGAAGGTCATATATTGAGCGGAACTATGTATAAGAGATGGCGAGACCACATGAACGAATACCGTATATACACTCCAGAAGATGAATATAAGGATCCCGTAGGCGCCCTTCCTTTGCTTGTTCCTGCCTCTATGTATCCTGACAACCAACAACCATATATAGAAATTTATATGTGGCAGCAAGGTGAGTGGGTACTTACTAGAGCCGGAGGTATAAAGGTTTACTATAAGGAAGATGGATGTATTGTTGCAGAACGTTATGAAGGTCAGATAGAAAATGGTAAACCATATATGGTTGATAAACGTTTATACTATTATGACTCCATAAAACGTTTAGTGAAAATACAGAGTGAAGAGCAAGTCCTTAATGAATATACCTATATAGATGATACTAATCTGGTGAAAACTGTCAAGAGTTCAAGTCGTACAGATACTTATAATTATATTAGTCATAAATACGTAAATCCCGAAACACTCTCTGTTAGTCGATTACTTTCCGACAAGAAAGATATGACTACCAAATGGTTTACCCTTGACGGACGCCTTTTATCTGATAAGCCAAACCAAAAAGGATTGTATATATTCAAAGGTAGAAAGGTCGTAGTGAAGTAATATGGAAAACGCAGAAAAGAATCAGAAGACCATCTTTGGGAAGGTGGCGAACTACAAGGAGCTGCACGTCTACCAGAAGGCAGAGGTGCTGGTTCTGCTGACTGATGTTTTCTGTAAGCGTTTCCTGCCGCAATATGGCGACCGTCGTGTGGACCAGATGAACATGGCGCTCACGCTTTGTCATATCACCGACAAGATGTTTGAGGGCTACCTGAAACATCTGGAGAAGCGCTTCATAGAAGAAGGCGGCATCAAGGAGCGCATGCACGCGGCCCGCACGGGCTACCGCGACGGCATAGACCGCCGCCTCCGCGAACTGGAGGCCGAAAACCAGCGGCTAAAAGCCGAGAACGAGGAACTGAAGAAACGCCTGGCCGCGGGCTAGTAGCCTTAGACGAAAAAAAATAAGTGCACAGCGGAACCGACCCCGTTGTGCACTTTTGTTATTTATAGTAACCAATCCTGACGTAATGGCGTGGCTCGGCGAAGGGCGTCCAGGAGATGTGGAGCCAGCCGGGGCCGGTCAGCAGCTGGTCGGTATCAGCGAGCGCAATGCCGAGCTTGCTCGAGCATTGCCGAGTCGCGACATCAGTCGATGAAATCAACTGATGTAAGATGGCTGAGGGCTGATGTCTGATGGCTGAGGCCCCAGCCTCTTCCAAGTTAAGAGATAATAGATAAAAGTTAAGTTATGAAGAAGCGTTTTATTGAGATTGCGGTGAAGGTTGTAGTAGCCGCTCTCACGGCCTTCCTGACGGCCATCACGACGACCAGCTGTATGGGTCATGGACCGATGGTCTTTTAGTTATGAGATAAAAGATAATAGTTAAGAGTTGAAAAAAATAGGGCTGCCCTTTGAAACAGGCAGCCTTATTTTTGTTACTCCCACTCGATGGTTGCGGGTGGTTTTGAGGAGATGTCGTAGCAGACGCGGTTGACGCCACGGACCTTGTTGATGATCTCGTTCGAGACCTTCGCCATGAAGTCGTAGGGTAGGTGAGCCCAGTCGGCAGTCATGGCGTCGGTAGAGGTGACAGCACGCAGGGCGACAGGATTCTCGTAGGTGCGCTCGTCGCCCATGACACCGACGCTGCGGACGGTGGAGAGAAGGATGGCTCCAGCCTGCCAAATCTGGTCGTAGAGCGATACTTCGATTTCGCCGTCGGTCATAGCGGCAGGAATGCCAGCGGCCAGTACTCTGCGGGCCTCTTCGCCCGAGAGCTTCACCTTATATTCGCGGAGGCCGCGGATGTAGATGTCGTCGGCATCCTGCAGAATGCGCACTTTTTCGCGGGTGATGTCGCCCAAGATGCGGACGGCAAGGCCCGGACCGGGGAAGGGGTGACGCGTGATGAGGTGTTCGGGCATCTGCAGCTGACGGCCTACGCGACGCACTTCGTCCTTGAACAGCCACTTCAGTGGTTCGCAGAGCTGGAGGTGCATCTCCTTGGGCAGACCGCCCACGTTGTGGTGGCTCTTGATGACCTTGCCCGTGATGTTGAGCGACTCGATGCGGTCGGGATAGATGGTGCCCTGAGCGAGCCATTTGGCATCGGTAATCTTCTTGGCCTCGGCATTGAACACTTCGACGAAGTCGCGACCGATGATCTTACGCTTCTGTTCGGGTTCGGTAACGCCAGCAAGGTCGGCAAAGAACTTTTCGCTGGCATCGACGCCAATGACGTTCAAACCCAGCACCTTGTAGTCGTCCATGACCTGCTGGAATTCGTTCTTGCGCAGCATGCCGTGGTCGACGAAGATGCAGGTGAGGTGCGAGCCGATGGCCTTGTTCAACAGCACGGCGGCAACGGAGCTGTCGACACCGCCGGAGAGTCCGAGGATGACGCGGTCGTTGCCCAGCTGATAGCGCAGCGTGGCGACGGTGCTTTCTACGAACGAGGCAGCGCTCCACTCCTGACGCGAGCCGCAGATGTCGACGACGAAATTCTTCAGCAGTTGCTTACCTTGCAGGGTGTGATAGACCTCGGGATGGAACTGGACGGCCCAGATGCCTTTGGCAAGTGAAGAGTGAAGAGTGAAGAGTGAAGAATTTGCTACCGCCTCAGGGGAAGCCCAAAATGCGGCGTTAGTGACGTCGGCGGTAGAGCCAATGACCTTGAAATCGTTGGGGATGGCGGTGATGGTGTCACCATGCGACATCCACACCTGCGAGTGCTGGTCGAAGCCCTTGAAGAGCGGGTTTGAGGCGTCGACGGTCTGGAGATTGGCACGGCCATATTCGCGGGAGTCGGCCTTTTCCACACGGCCGCCCAGCGTATGGCTGATGAACTGTGCACCATAGCAGATGCCGAGCACGGGGATGCGGCCTACGAACTGCGAGAGGTCGACCTTGAAGGCCTCCGGGTCGTGCACCGAGTAGGGTGATCCGGAGAGGATGACGCCGATGACGTCGTCGTCGTTGCCTACGGGATACTTGTTGTAGGGAAGAATCTCGCAGAAGGTATCGAGTTCGCGGACGCGACGGCCGATGAGCTGCGTGGTCTGCGAACCGAAATCGAGGATAATAATCTTCTGTTGCATATTAATATTCTTTCTGTTGGGTGTGCAAAGGTACTAATTATTTTCCATACTGCCAAATCTTTCGATGATTTCGAGGCACATGCGGCTGTTGTGGTAGGGACACTTCCAGAAGCCCGCCTTGTCGTCGACGGTGTTCAACGTGCCGTCGGCATGGCGGCTCCAATGCCACTCACCATGCTCATAATCAATGATTTGCGCCTTGATATAGTCCCAGCATTTCAGGGCTCGCGCAAGGGCTTCCTCGTCGCCGAAGTGCTGGTAGAGATTGAACCAGCCCACGACATTCTCGGCCTGTACCCACCAGTGGAGGTCGTCGTCGACGTGACCTGTGTCGAGGTTCGCCTCGTGAATCATCGAACCGTCGGGGCGCAGCCCTTTCTCGCTGGCTTTTGCCACTTCGCGGACAACGGGTTCGACACGCGCCAACACCTGTCGGTCGCCCAAGACGAGGGCAGCCTCGTGCATGAGCCATGAGCATTCGATGTCGTGGCCATAGCTCTCGAGACGGCCTGCACCACGCGTCCAGTCCATGTCGAAGAAGAGGTCGAGGTGGTGGGTTTCGGGATTGAGGATGCGGTCGGTAAAGATGCCGATGATGTTGCGGAGGGCGCCTTCGACCCTTGCGACTAAATCGCAAGGCACGGTGATGTCGATGGGCAATACAGAGCCGATGACGGGGACGTAGTCGCACGATGAATTGGCTTGAAACTCCTTCAGCGTGCGGTAGAGGTTGGCGTAGGGCTCGATGATGTGCAGATGGGTGTTCTGCGACTTCGGGTAGTTGGCGTCGAGTTCGGAGAGGCGCATGTCGGCCAAGGGTTGCCAGTCGCGCGAGAGGGCTTCGATGTAGCCGTTGTGCTCGTGGTCGAAGGCATGCTCCTCGATGCATTCGAAGAGCTGCAGGGCGTAGTCGAGCGCTTCGCGGTCGCCCGTAGCGCGGGCATATTCCGAGAGGCCGTAGATGGCGAAGCCGATGGCATAGAACTGCTTCTTGGTGTCGAGGGGATTGCCTTTGTAGTCGACGCTCCAATAGACGCCGCCGTATTCGTGGTCGATGAAGTGGTCGATGAAGTAATCCTTGGCGCGCGTGGCGGCGGCAAGGTAGGCAGAGGCCTCGGCGGCCGAACCGCCGAGCACACGACTAGCGGCGGAACCGCCGAGCACACGACTGGCATCAGAACCGCAGCCACGACCGGCGGCCGAACCGCCAAGGACGCGGTAGGCGGCGGAGAAGGACCAGAGGATGCGGGCGTTGAGGATGGCGCCCTTTTCGGCCTCGCGGTGGAGTTGTTCGTTAGCGTCGATGCGCCCGTAGAAACCACCGTTTTCGTTGTCCTGCATGCGGTCTAACCAGAAACGCAGGATGTTGTTCTGGACAACATCCTGCATTTCACATTTCATTGTTTCAATCGTTTTCGTCAACATCGCGATAGTAACTGCGTAATTCCTTCAGTTGGGTGTTAATCTGCGTGATACGCTCGGTGGTGAGCGGATAGAACCAGACGATGCACATAGACACGAGGGCTACAAGTGCAGGAATGAAGCTCATGAGCCAGCGCAGACAGCTGAGGGCTCCTTCGGGCTGAATGACACCAGCGGCAAGCTGCTGGGCATCAGTAACATAGCCGAAGCCGTCGAGCAGCCACAATACGGCCGCACCACCGATGGCGCCACCAAACTTCTGGGCCATGGACGACGACGAGAAGATAAGACCCGTGGAGGCCGTATGGAACTCGAGCTCAGCATAGTCGCTGACGTCGGCGTACATCGACCACACGAGGGGTGACATGATACCCGTCAGGATGGAGATGAGCACTTGGAACACGAGCATGGTCCAATAGCCCGTCGGCGTGCAGGGGATGAAGTAGAACGCGATGCTCAGTACGACCAGTGAGGCGTTGACCATGATGAAGGTGGTCTTCTTGCCCAGCTTGCTGGCGATAGGCACACACGAGGCCACACCCACCATGTTCGACACTTCGCCGACACCGAGGAAGAGACCTGCGTAGAAGGCAAACATCAGTCCGAAGAACACGAGGCTGACGTCGGCACCGATGATGTCTTGGAAGTAATATGCCACGGTAGCACCACGCACGGTGTTGAACAGGTTGAAGCACAGGGCGGCGCCGATGAGCAGCCACCAAGGCTTGTTGGAGAGCAGCGCCTTGAAGTCGGAACCTACGGAAACGGTAGAGATGGTCTTCAGGTGTTCGCGCGTCATTGAGAAGCAGATGAGGAACATGACGAAGCAGGCTGCTGCGATGACCACCATGGCCCAGAACCAGCCCTCGGGCGTGTTATAACCGCCCATCATGTTGGTCAACGGTTCCCAGAGGAACAACGAGATGAACGAACCGCCGTAGGCAAAGAACATGCGGAAGGAGGAGAACACGGTCTTCTCGTTGGTGTCGTCGGTCATCACACCCAGCATGGCGCCGTAAGGCACGTTGATTCCTGTATAGACGGTCATCATGAGGATGTAGGTGACGTAAGCCCAGATGAGCTTGCCACCATAGTCCAGGTCGGGCGTGGTGAATAGCAGGATACCTGCGATGGAGAAGAACGGTGCCACCCAGAGCAGGTAGGGGCGATACTTACCCCAGCGCGTATTGGTACGGTCGGCAATGACACCCATCATGGGGTCAGAGACGGCATCCCAAATACGTGTTACCAACACCAGCACACCGGCGTCGATGAGCGACAGTCCGAAGATGTTGCTGTAGAAGAACGGCAGATAATAAGAGAATATCTTCCAGAACATGCTGGACGACATATCGCCAAAGCCATAGGCGATTTTTTCTTTTAAACTTGTCATAGGTTATGATTTTTTGCGATTAACTTCTTGATTGTTTCCACGCTGGCGGCGGTATAGAGGCCGTCCTCGGGGGTATTCATACAGTAGTCGACGAGTCGGTCGACGGTAGACGTTGCGACATGCATGCGCGTGTCGGCAGAGGCGTAGTAGATGAACACGCGGCCGTCGGAGTCGGCAATCCAACCGTTGGCGAAAGCCACATTCATGACGTCGCCCAGATATTCGTCGCCTTCAGGAACGAGGAAATATCCGCCCGGCTGTGCGATGACGCGCGTGGGGTCGTCGAGAGCCGTCATGTACATATACAGGACATAGCGCAGTCCGTCGGCCGTAGCACGAACGCCATGCGCCAGATGAAGCCACCCCTTGGGAGTCTTGATGGGGTGGGGGCCTTCGCCATTTTTCACTTCCGTGATGGTGTGGTAGTGGCGGGCGTTGATGATTTTTTCGTCCTTCACCTCAGCGTGGGTGATGTCGTCGACCAGTGCCCAGCCGATGCCGCCACCGCTGCCCGTATCGATGAAACCATCCTGCGGACGGGTGTAGAAGGCGTATTTGCCATTGACGAACTCAGGGTGCAGCACAACGTTGCGCTGTTGCGACTTCGTCTTCAGGTCGGGCAGACGATACCAAGTCTTCAGGTCCTTGGTGCGCGCAATGCCTGCCGTAGCGGTTGCCGCAGAGAGGTTGCCCGGCTGTGCGTCGTCGTGACGCTCGGCACAGAACACACCATAGATCCAGCCGTCCTCATGCTGCGTGATGCGCATGTCGTAGACGTTGGTGGCCGGAATGACATCCTCGGGCATGGTGATGGGCTCGTCCCAGAAGCGGAAGTTGTCGACGCCATTGGGCGATTCGGCCACGGCGAAGAACGATTTGCGGTCGGCACCTTCGACACGCACTACGAGGCAGTACTTTCCGTTCCACTTGATGGCTCCGCTGTTGAGCGTAGCATTCATCATGATGCGCTGCATGAGGTAGGGGTTGTCTTTTTCGCAGAAGTCATACTTCCACTCCAGTGGCGTATGTTCTGCAGTCAGAATGGGGAACTTCCACTTCTCGTAGATGCCATTCCCCCATTCCAGGGGTTCGTTTTTTCGCGTCAGCAACTGCTCGTGGTGAGCACGCAACGCTTTTACTTTTTCTTCGAAATTGCTCATTTATTTTTTTGTTGATTTTATTTTTTTCGTTGTTTCGTTATTTCGGTATTGCGGGATTTCGTTATTTCGATATTTCGACATTTTGATATTCCGTTATTCCGGTGTTCCTTTTTCCGGCTGGATGTCCTTCAAGAACAGCGTGTTCGGGGCTTCGTAAAGTTTGCGGAAGTCAGCGGCACACGGCAGGTTGGGCGCAGGGCCGAAGAATTCTTCCTTGTAGTTACGCCAGAGGAGGAAGTAGCTGATGGGATATTGGTCCATGATGGGTTTCAGCACGCGGGTCCACCACGTAGAATCCGTCATATTCTTCAGGCCGCACTCGGTCATGGCGAGCAGTTTGCCGTTCTTCTGGGCGAAATCGCTGAGGAATTTCAGGTCGGCCGTCAGGTCGCGCTTGAAATCTTCCTCCGTGCCCCATTGATAAGCATCTTCACCTATCAACGTCACGCGTTCGTTGCCGGGATAGCGTGCCAAGAAGCGTTCCTCGTTCCAATTTCCGTCGAGATTGGGCGAATAGCTCCACAGCAGGTTGGTCAGTCCGCGACTGTTCAACTCGTCCTGCAACATGCACCAAAGACCTTGGAACTCGTTGTCTGTGCAAAGATTCTGCCCCCACCAGAACCACGAACCGTTGTTCTCGTGCCAAGGGCGGAAGATGACGGGTACGGGCTGGCCGTCCTTCGTTTTCAGCGTCAGCAGGAAGTCGCCCACGCGCTTCATCCATGTCTGGAACTTTTCGAACTCGCTGCCGCCAGGGAGAATGCTGGCAACAATAGTGGAATCGGCAACATCCCACGCCGAGCCTTCAGGAAATTTCTGACCATTCAGTCCTCCACGCGGAGCAGTAGTCTTAGGATTACGCGGATGCCACGAAATGGTGACGATACCGCCACGCTCGTGGTGAGCAATAATCTCGTCGTGGATGCGGGTAAAGGGCACGCTGTCGAGGTTCTTGGCGTCGTCCACCTCGATGCCGCCCAGGTCGAAGCCCATGACGGCAGGATAGTCACCGCACGTGTTCTTCACATCGCTGCTGTCAGCTTGATATTCCCACGTCAGACCATAGAACGGGTCATCCTGATGGCCCATCATATAACCTTTCTGTCGCAAAGACTCCAGCCGTTCTGCCAACAGGTCAGCAGCGGTCTTAGGCGCCTCTTCTTTTTTACAGGCAACCATCATGATGGCTACACCTATTATTATATATAATGCTTTCTTCATATTCTTACATCTTACACCCTAATTCCTTCAGCAGCCAATTTTCCCATTCGTCCCATTGCTCCTGATGCCAGTAGTGCCACGTGGCCTGATAGGGCGAAATCTCCTTCGGACCTGTAACGGTATTGTACGTAGCCCAAGCGGTGGTGGGAGGCACTACGTCGTCGTTGTAGCCGAACGAGAACCAACCTTTCTGTTTGTCGTTGATGAGGCGGGCGAAATTGACTCCGTCGTAGTAGCGCGAGGTGTTGATTTTCGCTTCCTGCCCCTTGCCTTTGTTCTCTGACTTATAGTCAGAGTGTGGCGTTGCATTCCAATAGAAATAGTGCGGCCACCCACAAGCCACGCCCTTCAGCGAAGCCGTGTGGTCGCAACAAGCTGCGTGGACGGGCGCGTAGCAAGTGACGCGTTTATCGAGTCCTGCACAAGCTAGCGAGAGGAATCCGCCCTGGCTGGAACCTGAAACGGCTAGCTGTTCACCATTCCAAGGGGTGTACTGCTCGATGTAGTCAATGGCTCGGATGCATCCGATGATGACACGCTTATAGTAGCTGTCGTCGCGATTGTCCATGCCCCAATTCCAGTAGTTCATCAAGGCACCGTTGAACACGTCGTCGTAAACCTTCTGGTCCATCGTGACGGAAATGCCGTGAATGCCAATCTCCAGCGTAATCGCCCCCTGCGAGGCAGTATAAATGTCGCCACCATAGGGACGAACACCGGCACCAGGCACACGCAGCAAAGCGGGATAACGCCTTGCTTTCGCTGGATTGGCCTCGGCTTCCACAGGAACACAGAGAATGCCGTAGGTTCGCCAGTTCCATTGGATGTTTTGGAATGATACCTCATAGACGTTGACATCCTTCGTGCAACGCTCAGGCAAGAGGCGCTTCGTGGGGTTGAGGTCTACCTTGCGAGCCTCGCTGATGGCGTTCTGCCAATATTCGCTGAAGTCCTGAGGCATGACGGTAGTCGGTTGCAAGCGTTCCGGCGAGAAGGCCGCGCCGCAAGCACCCTTATATTCCTTGCCGTCGATGGTGGCTTTTACGTCGACCCGATAGAAACCGGGCTTCGTCATCTTGCCTTTCAGCGTCAGCGTACCATCTTTCAGTACCACTCCTTCTTTTTTGACGTCCTGATACATCTCCGGTCCAGCGGCATAATCCACCGTTACATTATCTAATAAGGTATGCTCGCGCGTAACCTTAATATTAAATATGGCGGTTTCCCCCACCTCATAGCGCCAGTCTTGGTGGTCGGGGATGACCTCGACATTAATGCTATTACCACGAATCTGACCCTTCATCGGAATCGCGATGAACAGCGTCAGCAACAGGGCGATAAAACCAGTTTTCTTCATATTATTTGGTCTTTAGCTCGATGTATCATTTTAACACGTTGCAAAGTTAGCACTATTTTTTGAAATAGCACTATACTATTTTAACAAACTTGCATACTTTCAGTCGGAGAGACACTTAAAAAAACTTAAATTGTATATTTATCTTGTACAAAATCGACCAAAAAGCAAAAAAGTATCAAAAACTATCAATAAAAGATGTTAGCTTTTACAAAAAATACATTACCTTTGCAACGTCTTAACAGAAACAAAAAGATACATTATACTATTAACTAACAAACTAAGTATGGATTTAAATTGCAGTAAAAACTCTCTGCTAGCAGGATTATGCGCTATATTCCTGCTGGGCTATTCGCCCGTGACGTATGCCGCAGAGGGCAGTTCACCGCTGCCCAATGAGGTACAACAGGCGAAGAAGATTACTGGTACGGTGTCGGATGCCATGGGGCCCGTCATTGGAGCCAGTGTAGTTGTAAAGGGAACATCGAACGGCGTTGCTACCGATTTCGACGGAAACTTTACGCTCAGTGTCAATCAGGGACAGACCATCGTCGTTAGCTATATTGGCTATCTGACGAAGGAAATCAAGATTGACGCACGTAACAACTATCAGATTGTGTTGGAAGAAGACAAGAAGATGCTTGACGAAGTCGTCGTCGTCGGTTATGGTACGATGAAGAAGAGCGACATCTCCGGTGCTTCGGTATCGTTGGGTGAAAGTGCCGTGAAAGGCTCTATCATCACTTCGCTCGACCAGTCGTTGCAAGGCCGTGCTGCCGGTGTGACCGCTGTATCAACTTCTGGTGCACCAGGTACATCTTCTGCTATCCGCGTTCGTGGTACGGCAACAATCAACGCCGTTGCCGAGCCTCTTTACGTCATTGACGGTGTCATTGTTCAGACTGGAGGACAAAGTGGTGCTTCATACGGTTTAGGAGACGCGCTGGGTAATGGTAAGATATCGACCATTTCGCCCCTCTCCACTATCGATCCTGCCGACATCATCAGCATGGAAATTCTGAAGGATGCCTCAGCCACCGCCATCTATGGTGCTCAGGGTGCTAACGGTGTTGTGCTGATTACCACCAAACACGGTAAGAGCGGTGAGGCGAAGTTCTCATATAACGGTATGTTAGCCTGGAACTATCAAGGCAAGCGTTTGGACATGATGAATCTCCGCGAGTATGCTCAGTTCTATAACAATTTAGTAAATCAAGGTGAGTTGACAGCGAATGCTAATCTGGCAGATCCCTCTATCTTAGGTAAGGGTACCAATTGGCAGGATGCCGTGTTCCAGACTGCTCTGCAACACTCTCATCAGATAAGTGCACAAGGAGGTACTGACAAGGTACAATACTATGTCTCAGCTGGTTACATGAGTCAGGAAGGTACCATCATAGGTTCTAAATTTGACCGTCTTTCTGTTCGTACCAATATTGACGCACAGTTGAAAAGTTGGTTGAAGATGGGTGTCAATGCTACTTTCTCTAACACCAACGATGACCTGAAGCTGGCCGACTCTGACGAGGGTTTGATCAACTACTCACTGACCACTATCCCCTCTATACCTATTTATAATGTAGACGGCACCTATTCCAGCATCTCACAGGAAGGATACACCAACCCCAACCCCATTGCTCTGGCTATGTTGGATGAAATCAAGCTGAATCGTAAGAAACTGACGGGTAACATCTTCTTCGAGGTGACACCTATCCAGAACTTAGTATGGCACGCCGAGCTGGGTTATGACATCAGCTCCAGTAAGGGTAACCGTTGGAAGCCGACTGTAGCTTTAGGTACATGGAACCGCGACGACAACTACGCTTCTATTCAGAAGAACAGCAGTACTTTCTGGCAGTTGAAGAACTATGTTACCTACAGCCGCACCTTTGGCAAGCACTCTGCCACGGCCATGGTCGGACAGGAATGCTGGGAGTCGAAATATGACTACAACAATGTGGCTAACACCTCTTTGCCTTCGAATGCCGTACACAATCCGGAGTTAGGTGACGGTACTCCGCAGATTGGCGCAGGCTTCGGTAGCAGTTCTATGGCTTCGTTCTTCACCCGCTGGACCTACAGCTACGACAACCGCTACAATGCTACCTATACTTACCGTTACGATGGTAGTTCGAATTTCGGTCCTGACAAGCGTTGGGCAGGTTTCCACTCGTTTGCAGCCAGCTGGCGTTTCTCGAACGAGAAATTCATAGAAGAGGCCGTCGGCAAATGGTTGTCGAACGGTAAGCTGCGTGTCGGTTGGGGTCAGACTGGTAACTCCTCTATCGGTGGTTATGCCTGGGGTGTTAGTGTAGGTCCTATCAACACTGCCTTAGGCAAGAGCTATCGTCCTTTGAATATTGCCAACAAGAGCGTTCAGTGGGAAAGTCAGGAGCAGTGGAATATCGGTTTAGACCTCGGTTTCTTCAACGACCGCGTTAATCTGACCGTCGACTGGTATAACAAGGAGTCGAAGGACATGCTGATGCAGCTACAGGTTCCCACCTACATGGGTTCCAGCTTGATTACTAATGGCTCTGCTCTCTTGCAGCCTCCTTATGGTAACTATGGTACTATTCGCAATACTGGTATAGAAATCGCCTTGAACACCCACCCGCTGGTTGGTAAGTTCGAATGGGATTCCGAGTTCCAGATTTCATTTAACAAGAACAAGCTCGTTTCGTTGGGCGATTCTGACACTCCGCTGCAAGGCTATGGTCAGTGGAACGATCTCGTCACTTTGACCCATGTGGGTGAGAGCCTGTTCAGCTTCTATGGTTATGTTACTGATGGTTTCTACACCAGCCTTGAAGACATCGAGACTTCGCCAAAGCCTGTGAAGTACCCCAATAATGGCGGTTTTGCCAAGGGTACTACCGTATGGATTGGTGATGTCAAATATAAGGACCTGAATGGTGATGGTATTATTGATGAAAACGACCAGACCAACATCGGTTCACCTATGCCTAAGTTCACCTTCGGTTGGACGAATACCTTCCGCTGGAACAATTTCGACCTGAGCATCTTTATCAATGGTTCTGTTGGCAACAAGGTGGCTAATTACCTGAAGATGAAGCTGACTCACATGAATTCAGCTTGGACCAACCAGTTGGTTGAAGTCTTGGATTGTATACGTCTGGAACCCATTGATGCCAACAAGGACTATTCCGCAGGTGTCGACCGCGGCGACGGTACACTGGTATGGAATTGGTATGACGACATCACCAATGTACGTATTGCCAATCCTGATGCGGGCCTGCCACGTGCCAGCATCAACGACCCGAACGACAACGACCGCTGGAGCGACCGTTACATCGAAGACGGAAGCTACGTCCGTCTGAAGAACGTCACTTTAGGATACACCTTCCCCAAGAAGATGATTAGCAAGTGGGGACTGGAAAGTCTACGTCTCTATGCCAACTTCCAGAATCTCTTGACCATCACTAAATATAGTGGCTACGACCCGGAAATTGGTGTCAGTACAGCTTCTGTTAACGTAATGGGTCTCGACAACGGACGTTATCCCTCGCCTACGACCTATTCCTTCGGTTTAAATGTGTCCTTCTAAAACCAAAACAAGAAATGATTATGAAACTCAATATATTAAAATATAGTATGTTCGCGGTGGTTCTCTCGTTAGGGCTGACCTCCTGCGACGATTTCCTTGACAAACCAACAGAAGACAGGTACAACGAGACGAACTATTACCAGACTGATGCTCAGTGTATAGCTGGTGTAGGATATTTGTACAGCTCACCTTGGCACGACCTGCTGCGTGGTTACTTCATGATTGGCGAGATGCTTGCCGGAAACCTTTTTGCAAGCAACAACGCATACGTAGGCTTCACTGTCAACGGTTCCGACCAGTATCTGAAGCTGGCTTCTGCTTCTATGTGGTCAGTCATTGCCCACGCCAACACCGTGTATAACAGTATCAAGAGTGCTCCTGCCAGTGTGTCGGATGCCGCTCGCAACACCAGCATGGGTGAGTGTCTGGTTTGGAAGGCCATGGCTTACTTCTATCTTGTACGCACCTTCGGCGAAGTTCCCATCATTCACGATAATGCAGCATCACTTGCTGCCGGCGACTACAACTCCGTTCAGAAGGTGAAGATAGCTGACGTCTACGACTATATCATCCTGACGCTTGACAAGGCTCGCACCCTGCTGCCCAAGAAGAATTCGACAGGACGCATCGACTACTATGGCGCCACTGGTCTGCTTGCCAAGGTGTACTTGAACAGGGCAGGTGTGACAGGTTCGCTGAATGCTGAGGATATGGCCAAGGCAGCCCAGTATGCTAGGGAAGTCATCAATGATTCTGGCCGTAAACTCATGGACAACTACGAGGATGTTTTCCGTCTGCAGAACAACACTTGCGAAGAGAGCCTCATTGCCTGGCGCTGGACTGCCAATGGTAACGTATGGACTGCTCAGAACTATCTGCAGTGCGACTTGGGCATGCAGGGCTTCGATGAGTTTGGCGACACCTGGGGTGACTGGACTTGTCCTTCTGTTGACCTTCAGGAAGCCTTTGGTATCAAACTTTTGGAGCAGCAGCCCGATGCATGGATCAACAATGTGGATACCCGTCTGAGGGGAACCATGATGCTGCCGGGATTCTTCTATCCCTACTTCTGGCAGGACAAGGGTGGTTTTGACTATTTAAAATTCATTTTCGATACCGACTACAACGCAGGAGCCGGTGAACAGAAATCGCCGACAGGATCCAACTGTGTGAAGCACCTCTATGGTGACGCATACGATCACGTGGCAGGCATTGGACATTCCGCTGCTTACATGTACAACAGTTTGGCAACCCACCTGCTCCGCCTGTCGGATGTGTACCTCATTTATGCTGAGGCCATGACTGGCACATCAGGAAAGACTACCGATGCCAGTGCCATTGATGCCTTCTATGCCGTTCGCCACCGCGCCATCAAAAACTACGAGCGTCCTGAATACATCTCTTGGAACGACATTTGGAAGGAGCGCCGTTTGGAGTTTGCCTTCGAGGGTGACCGCTGGTATGACTATGTACGCGTCAGCTACTACAACCCTGATTTCTGCATCAAAGATCTGGAGAACCAGAAACGTAACCAGTTCTGGAACCTTGCTGGTTTGTACAAGACCTATTACGAAACAGGTAGCTGGACAATAACCAATCAGGGCTACGACGAGAATACGTCAGCTCCTAACGTCATGATGCTCATGAAGAAGAATGTCGATACAGGTAAGTACATGTTCTTGTTGCCCTTCCCCACAGAGGATGTCACCACCAATCCAAACATGGCTACTAGCGTGGACGGTGTGCATGTCGACGTGTTTTCAACCTATAGTTATGACTAATCAAATAAGATTTCCTAAATTATGAAAATAGCAAAATATAACAAAGGCTTTATCCTCGCACTTGCTGTTACGGCAGGACTGATGCTCACGTCATGCAAGGATCAGCCTGACAAATACGAAGTAGCGGACGGTATTCCGACTATTAACTACATACGCTGCCTGTCTACGGAAATCGTTGGAAACAATGATGATCCTGACACGCATTACACTAATGGCGAGCTGGTTACTAGCGCTTCGCCTCAGTCTCTATTGTGTCTTGTGGGTGAGAACCTACGTAGCGTCTATGAGATGTACTTCAACGACCAGAAGGCTATTCTCAACTCCAGCTACATCACCGACAAGACCCTGATTGTGGCTGTTCCGAAAAGCATTCCTCAGGAAGTGTCTGACAAGATTTACATGATTACCCAAAATCATGATACAATAACCTACGACTTCAGCGTTGTTATTCCCGGACCTTCTGTGGTCTCCATGTCAAGTGAGTATGCTGCTGCAGGAACTAAGGCATCACTCTATGGAAACTATTTCATTGACGATCCCAATGTTCCTCTCACTGTGACATTCCCCAACGGAAAGGTTGTTGAAGACATAACAATCAATGACAGCTATAGTGAAATTACCTTCACCGTTCCTGAGTGCGACATCTCTGGTCCTATTACCATTAGCAACATCTATGGTACAACGACCACGGCATTCTACTATAAGGACACCCGCGGCATGTTGTTCGACTTCGATACGCCGAACCCCGTAACAGGTGCAGTCTTAGGCAACCACGGTTGGCACGCCCGTGATATCCTGACCGACGAGACCTCACTCTCTGGCAATTTCATGCAGTTGGGTGATGCTGAAACAACATTAAGCGAAGACGCTGGATGGAACGACTCTAAGTTCTCATTTGAGTACTGGCCAGGCAACTGGCAGGATCCCGAGGATTATCAGGGCGATGGTGTCCGTCTGACCAGTCTTGCTGACTTCTCGAAGTGGGAGAACATGGCTATTAAGTTTGAGATGTACATCCCGTCCAGCAATCCTTGGATGTCGGGTGCCATGCAGATCATCGTCGGCGGTGTCGATAAAGTCTCGCAAGGCAATGCCGGTGTCAAGGATATCTACGGCAACACGCTGGGTGGCTGTAACAACACCTACTTCAACAACGACGAGTTGCCTCGTGCGCTCTATCGTCCTTGGACTTCCTCGGGTTCGTTCGACACTGGTGACCAGTGGATTACCGTGACTATCCCCATCAAGTCGTCGTTCACCTATGGTTTCTCTGGCGCAGTTGCTTCTGGTTCGCTGAAAGCCGACGACTTCTCTAGTCTGCTTATCTTCGTAGTAGGCGGTGGTGTTAATGGTACAGAATGTAATCCTATCATCAAAATTGATAACATCCGTGCCGTTCCTTATAATTAATTCTAAAACCGATTCAATATGAAAAGTATCAAAAATATATTTGCCCTGTTGGTGATGGCCCTCGTCGGGCTGTCGCTGACAGCGTGCAGCAACGACGACTTGGATACCAACCAGTATAAGGGTGGTTTCAGTCTGAACGCATACGGTCCCAATCCCGTCATGCGTGGCGGTACACTGCGCTTCGTGGGTAGCAACCTCGACCAGGTTGCCAGCATCCAGATTCCAGGTGTTGCAGCCATCACTAATTATGAAATAGTAAAGTCTGGTGTTCCCAGCGAGATTCGCGTGGTTGTTCCCAAGGATGGTCCTACTGAAGGATATATCACCCTGACGTCCAAGACCAACGAGACCATCCAGACAGTGAGTGAGCTCACCTATACCGAGCCTATCGAATTCGAGAGCTTCTCGCCTGCATCAGTAATGCCTGGCGACATTGTCACCATCAAGGGCGACTACCTCAACCTCATCTATTCGCTGGCATTTGCCGACGAGGTGATTATCAGCGAGGCAGACTTCGTCAAACACGACCGATATACTATTGAGGTACGCGTTCCTGAGGAGGCTAAGACCGGTAAGATTGAGCTGTACACTGCCGACCTCACCGTATCGTCCGATGAAGAGCTCGACTATCAGATCATCGCTTCCGATAAGGCCATCGAAATCGGTACTCCGAGCGTTACCAGCATTACCGGCCGTAACACCGCAGAGGCTCTTGGCAACATCACTGCCAAGGCTGGCGAGGATATCAAGATTGCCGGTACCTACTTCAACATGGTTGCTGACGTCACCATTGGCGGTGTCAGTGCTACCGACATGAAGATTGCCAACGACGGTACGGGCATCGTCTTCACGCTGCCTGCTGAGGCTCCCGACGGCGACATCATCATCGTCTGCAAGTCGGGCGTAGAGGTACCTGTCGGTACGCTGACCACCGTGAAGCCTACCAACTGCGTAGCTACTCCGAAACCCGTGAAGGCCGGTCAGACGCTGACCGTCAACGGTAACGACATGGATCTTGTCATCGACATCGTCTTTGCCGATGCCGCTGGTGAATTCGTGCTTACCAACAACCAGAACATCATCAACACCAAGGAAGCTTATGCCGTCACCGTTCCTGCGGAAGCCATTGAGGGCACCCTCAAGCTGGCGATGGCCAACGGCGAACTCATTGACGTTGACTTCACGCTGGTGAAGCCCACTGTCACAGGCTACGACGTAAATCCTGTCAGTGCCGGTGGTAAGCTTACCATCAAGGGTACCGACCTCGACCTCGTGAAGACCGTCCAGTTCGGCGAAGGCTCTGACATCGTTGAGGTTGAAGGTACTGCAACTGCTATCACCTTAACTGTTCCGATGAATGCCACTTCAGGTGTTCCGACCCTGACACTGGCTAATGGCACGAAAGTGGAGAATGTTCCTTCCATCACCGTCAACGAGGCTGTATTCTGCTACTTTACAGAACTGCCTGCTGAAGATGCTGAGATGAAGGCTGGCGAGTCATTCATGCTGCCTGTTGCCAATGGCGACAAGCTCACAGGTGTTGAGATTAATGGTGAGACATGCCAATATGTACTGTCTGGCGGCACCAACCTCATCGTCTCCATTCCTACCACTGCCAAGAAGGGCTCAAACGTTCGCCTGATTTCTTCTAACGGTGAGATTACTTATACCTTCGACTTTATTCCTAACACCGAGGTGACTACTGTACTGTGGACTGGTACAGCAGTTGTTGACGATTGGAAAGAACAGCCTTATGTACTCTCCGATGGTGGTCAGGAACTGAAGGACGCTGGTGTTGCCGTTGGCGACATCATTACCTTCCACCTTGTTCCGACAGCTGCCGACTGGAAGATTCAGTTTGTTGAAGGTCACTGGGGCCCCACCTACGCAAGCATTTGCAGTATTGGCAACGATACCGAGGGTGGCAAGTTCACTGAATACGACCTTGATGCCAACAAGGGTTACTACAGTCTTGAAGTGACTCAGGAAATGCTCGACGCTGCCTTTGTTCAGCAGTGGTGGGGCGGTGTCTTCGTGCTCAATGGCGACAACCTTATTGTTGACAAGATCACTACCACCCATTACAACAGCCTCGAGACTACCGTATGGACTGGTGAAGCCGTGGCCGACGACTGGGGTGGCCAGCCTTATATCCTCAGCGACGGTGGTACAGAGCTGCTCGCTGCAGGCATGAAGGTCGGCTCGCTCATCCGCATCTACATCACAGCTACCGATGCTTCTTGGAACTGCCAGCTGGTCGATGGCCACTGGAGTCCCAACACTCCGTTCCCAGGTTGCGACTTCAACAACGGAAACTGGGATCTGGCAGAACACGGAGGTGCACTTGAACTGCAAGTAACCGATTACGTTTACGAACACATCACCTCAACCCAGGGCTGGGGCGGTTCGTTCCTCCTTAATGGCGACAATGTTATCTGCACTAAAGTTACTGTTGAATAATCAAACACGATAAGCAATATGAAACTAAAGAATATTTTCAAGACATTACCGTTAGCAGCTGTGGCACTCGTTGCCACAGCCTGCCAGGACACGGATGCACAATACACCATTACCGAGGTCGACGCGCCTGTGTTCACTGAGGTCGTTCCCTCCGTGACAGATGACCTGCTGCTCTTTGGCGAAAAGACCATCAAGGTAGTTTTCGACAAGAACATCGGCTTTGCCACCAAGAACACCTCGCTCATCACGCTCAATGGCGTGCCAGTGAAGAGTGCCGCCGTCTATGGCGCTGATAAGGCACTTACCATCGTTGCCGACGTCAGCTTCGACAGAAAGCAGACGCTGCACATCCCCGCAGGGCTCATCGTCGGTCCACAGCATAAGACCAACGCGCAGGACATCGACCTCACGTGGGAAGCCAAGCCGCTGCCCGACAACGTAGCCGGACAGATGACCCGCCAGTTAGGGTGGGGCTGGAATCTCGGTAACCACTTCGACACTAGCGACACGCAGTGGGGCTACTGGGACGGCGTTGCAACCATCACCGATGCACCCTTCCGTACGCTCGCCGCTGCCGGTGCCAAGACTGTGCGTATTCCCGTTACATGGACTAACCACATGAATGCCACGAACGTCATCAATGCAAACTACCTCGCTGAGGTGGCTGGTGCTGTCGACAAGGCCCTCGCTGCAGGACTCAACGTCATCCTCAACACCCACCACGACTCCTTCGAGACCGACCTGGGCAATGCCGCCTCCAACGCCGAAGTAGCCCAGAAGGACTCAGCACTCATCTCCTTCCTGTGGAGACAGGTGGCCACCTATTTCGCCGACTACAGCGACAACCTCATCTTCGAGGTCTTCAACGAGATTCATGCTGGCGACAACTGGGGGGCTGGTTCCGATGCTGAAAACGAGCTGCTTAACAAGTGGAACCAGTATGCCGTCGACGCTATCCGTGCCACTGGTGGTAAAAACGCCAATCGCTGGATTGCTGTCGCAGGCTATGCTGCCAACATCGACCAGACCATCTCGAAACTCCACATTCCCACCGACGACGCCAACCGTATCATCGTCGCTGCCCACTGCTACGACCCCTACAACTTCTGTCTCGCACCTGTAGCATCTGGTACCGACAGCTGGGGTCACAACGCCAATCCGTTGACATCCGTAGCAGGCGCCAACGAGGAATACGTCATCGCCCAGCTATACAAGCTCCGCAGGGCATACATCGACAAGGGCATCCCCTGTTACCTCGGTGAGTATGGCTGCGTATGGCAGACCACTGAAAGTGCCAACGCCTTCCGCAAGTATTACCTCGAGTTCTTCTGCCGCGCTGCCTATCTGGCCGGTATTCCCATGTTCGTATGGGACAACAACTCGAAGGATGCTGGCGACGAGGCCAACGGATATATCGACCATGCTAGCGGTGCTTGGTTGAACGACAGCGAGACCGTCGTACCTATGATGATCCGTGCCTGCACCGATACCGATGAGAGCTACTGGTTCCCCACAATCTGGGATCATTCCCCCGTTCCTGTTGATTAACGTATGAAGAAAAATCTCTTTATAATTGCCGCCGCACTGGTTCTTGCCTCGTGCGGCGGCAATCATCAGAAAGCTGACGATCCGCTGGCTGACAGCGGACGCACCCAGCGCACAGAAAACCTGTTGCACAATCTCCGTGCACTGGGCGACTCTGCCGTCTATCTCTTCGGACATCACGACGCCACCGTCTATGGCATCGGGTGGCAGGCCGACTACACAGCCGACTCCACCGTCCATCAGCGCTCCGACGTCCATAGCGTCTGCAACGACCATCCCGCCGTCCTCAGCTTCGACCTCGGACACATCGAGCTCGGCGACTCCCTCAACCTCGATGGTGTACCCTTCCACCGCATCCGACAGGAGGCCATCGCCCACTACGACCGTGGCGGCATGGTCACCCTCAGCTGGCACCTCGACAATCCCCTCAGCGGTGGCACTGCCTGGGTGGCCGACTCCCTCAAGGCCGAGGAAACACACACCGTGTCCGCCGTTTTGGACGGTGGTTCCAAACACGAGTTGTTCCTCACCTGGCTCGACCGCGTAGCCAATTTCCTCAATTCGCTGGAGACACCCTATGGCGTCCGCGTACCCGTCCTCTTCCGACCCTGGCACGAGCATACAGGCTCCTGGTTCTGGTGGGGACAGGACCATTGCACCGCCGAACAGTACAAAGCCCTCTGGCGGCTCACTGTCAACCGTCTCCGTGAGCGTGGCGTCGTCAATGCCCTCTACGCCTACTCCCCAGGCACCGAGGCTGACGGCGACGAAGCACGCTATCTGGAACGTTATCCCGGCGACGACGTCATCGACCTCATGGGACTCGACTGTTACTGCTGGGCGCCCGATGCCGATACCCTCCGCATTGCCGACTATGCCGCACAATTGGACAAGAACCTCGCCATGGTCTGTGCCGTTGCCAAGCAACACGGGAAGGCCGCAGCACTCACCGAGACCGGCTACGAATGCCTGAAGACCCCCGACTGGTGGACCCACACCCTCGCACCCGTCCTCGAGCGTCACCCCGTCAGCTACGTCCTTGTCTGGCGCAATGCTCATAACCGTCCGAACCACTTCTTCGCCCCTTATCCGGGCCAACAGTCTGCCTCCGACTTCGTCCGGTTCTACAACGATCCACGCACCCTTTTCCTCCATGACGTCAACGCCCTATACGCGGAGCGTCCCCGTTAATCGGGGAAACGCCTTCCACCAGGAGGCGCAAACGCCCAGAAAAAGACGACATACTAAAGAACAAATCCACGCCATGCAAATTTGACGTGGATTTTTGGTATCGTGCCAGCCACCAGTCCCTCTGGCTATGTAATTTACCTTTTATGGCACCATGCCGAGTGGTATGTGCAATTTTTGCACTTACCTCTTCTCTAACCAATTCTCCCTCTTTAAATACGTTACTAATAATCTGAGCTTGTGTCAGCCACACCGTTTCATCCTCCAACCTGACATCAATCTGAGTCTTCCCATCTGGAGTCTGGTAAATAACTATCTTCTGATCTTCCTTCATAACACTCTTGATTCGTTTGCATCGCGGCAATCATGCCGCAAAGGTACGATTAAGTAAGCAAAAAGCCAAATAAATTTGAGCTTTTTCGAGCGAAAGATTGCGAAGCCACACTCAGACCTTCAGGTCAGAGAACCTTCGAGCGCAGCTCAAGGTTACTACTTTTCTATCAATAAAGTATGCAAAATCCGAAAAAGTTACACTGCAACGACCTGGAAAGTTATATACCACTATTTATCATAGCGGCAGTATTAATCATAGCGGTACTGCTAAAGAACTGGATTCACAAGCACAAATAACCTGCCACTCACCTGTCCCTATGGCATCGAATAATAAACTACACCTGCCTTCTTTAATAGATCCATATAACGCTCTATACTTTTAGTAGGGATATTAGTTCGTTCCCCAATCGCATTTGTCCTAAGTCCATGATGCTCATGTAACACGCAAAGGATTGTAACTAACTTAGGCTTTAGTGTCAATGGCACCTGTCCCTTCGTCACCCTTATACAAATCTGGACAAGATGGCAGGTGCCAGTCCCTTGCCATATCTAACAAGGAAAGAATCTTAGCCTTGATTTGGTTCTCTGGATATACGGCATTGCAGAGATAGAGCATGGCCGTGATAACTCCGTATGGTTTCTTTTTCTGATTGTCTGTAAATGGGGTCTTCAACCACTTGTCATGATGTCCCTTGATGTTCATTGGCTGCTTGGAAAGGCTCCTGTTCCATAGACGAGAATGATGAGCGATGATATTTCTCAACACAGAGATTGCTTCCAACCAACTGGAAAGTTCCTTTGCCGAGTATAGTTCAAACTCGTTAGCAATAGTTGCACGTTGAGGTAACTGGCTCTTCAGGTTCTTATACATCTTCGAGAGTGTGCCGAATGTCGCAACCTCAAGAATCATCCATGCATCAGGATTATCACCTTCCATCGACTCGCTATCCCAATTGGTGTGGGCTATATATTCTTTGGCAAACGGCTCTGTACTACGCTCAAACTCATATTTGAAATCAAGCAGAAAGTCCTCGTAATACTCCATCTTTTCAAAGAGTGATTCATCCAGATACCAAAGTCCGCTATCCTTAGCCTGCGACAGATGGTTGATAATCTTTACCCTCAGTGCCACCTCTATAATCTCAATAGCATCAAATAGTATCAGGCGGAGGCTACAGTCAAAGTTATATCGGGCAATCACGTCATCAAAAAAGCACCTTCAAGGAAGTCATGCTCCGTTTCTATGTCAATCATATCCGTCCAATAGTATTTCAGACGGAAATAGCTGATATGCGACAGACATTCTTTCGCATACTCTTCACTACTGAACTGCATCCCTCTTGAACGGAGCAGACGGATTTGCTCTTCTATCTATCGTGCGTGGCTTTTGATTGCTCATTGCTGTATATATAAAAAAAAGTGACCCGCCAGCAAATCTACGGGATGCCGACGGGTTCTGTTATCGCTTGATTCGGACTGTCTTATCCGAGAATCTTCTTTATTTCGGGTGCAAATATAATGCTTTTTTGTTAATTATGCCACTTTTTTAGCAAATTTCTTTATAAAGCTGCTCTCATTTACCGATTTTTTTCTATCTTTGCATCGACTTGGGGGAGAAATCCCGAGTTGCAGATGCAGTAGCTTTTATTTCGCACTTACCAAAGACGCCTGAGAAACTTCTTTTGGAATAGTTCGATTTAATAGCGAGGGAAGCCGGAAAGGCAACCCAGTACTCTTGCATTAAGCTATGCACACGCCTCCTGGCGTGGAGCATTCTTAAAGAGTACAGGGGTTCCATTTCTCAGGCGCGCCCCTTAGGTAAGTGCATAAGAGTGGCCACGCCATTCTTTGTGCCTTATGGATAGTGCATCCATTGATGGATTTAATTAGTACTAATTTATAAAAACAAAGAAACTATGGACGCAAAGAAGAAAAAGAATGAAGAACTTCAAACCAGACGTGAATTCTTCAAGAATGCAGCAAAGCGGGTTCTTCCTATTGTAGGAGCTATTGCATTGGCGAATCCTATAATACGCGCGGCTAGTCCAGAGCCAACACCTACAAATTGTAATAGAGGAACTTGCTCTTTTGGTTGCTCCATTACATGCTCCGGTGGTTGTGATGGAAGTTGTAGTGGATCATGCCTAACATCTTGTATGTATGAATGTTATCAGACGTGTGGGCAGACGTGTCAAGGTAATTGTACAGGTTCTTGTCAAGGTAGTTGCCAATTTAGTTGTGGAGGAGGTTGCGGTAATGGATGTTCTGGTTCATGTTCCGGTACATGCGCAGGATCGGCAGATGCTGTTCACAGCTGTTCTAACTGTAATACCGTGTGCACATCTTCCTGTAAAGATGGCTGCAAAGAGTCATGTAACGATGGCTGTAAAGAGTCATGTAAAGGCGGCTGCAAAGGAGATTGTTATGAGGTATGCAAAGATTCTTGCTCAAAAAGTTGCAAAACTTATTGTGAGGGTGGATGCAAAGATACTTGCAAGAGTGGATGTGAAGGAACTTGCAAGGACGGATGTTCTGGAAGTTGTAAAGGAAGATGCACAGGTAACTGTAGAGGTACATGTTGGGGGTTCATGTTCTTTAACCCGATGTTCAAACCTGCATAATAAATGGAACTGTTTAAAATACAGAACGAACAATGGCAGTCTGGCGTTTCAAAGAGTATCACGTTTATCGTCACAAAAGATTGCCAGTTAGCCTGCAAGTATTGCTATTTGGTTGGCAAGAACTCCAAGGAACGTATGCCTTGGAGTATTGCCAAGCAAGCCGTTGACTATGTGCTTGATCACGAAAATGATTTCAACGAGGAATCAGTAATCTGGGACTTCATCGGCGGTGAACCATTCTTGGAGATTGACCTTATTGACAAGATATGCGACTATATCAAGATAGAGCTGTTCCGTCGGGATCATCATTGGTTCAATTCCTATCGCTTCTCGTTTTCCACAAATGGTATCAACTATCACGAGGAGAAGGTACAGCGGTTCATTGAAAAGAATCGTTACCATCTAAGCATTGGCATCACTATTGATGGTACTCGGCAGAAACACGACCTTAACCGTGTTTATAAAAAAACGGGACGTGGTTCGTATGACGATGTAGTCAGGAACATTCCGTTGTGGCAGTCTCAGTTTCCAGGAAATGGCACTAAGGTGACAATAAGCAGTGCTGACCTTCCTTATATCAAAGAAAGTGTGTTGCATTTGTTCTCCCTTGGTATTCCGGAAGTGAACATCAACTGTGTTTTCGAGGATGTCTGGAAAGATGGTGATGACCTTATCTTTCAGAATCAGCTGATGGAACTTGCAGATGCTATCATTGACAATGGATTATACGAAAACAATGTCTGCTCGTTCTTTCAAGAGCATTTGGGCAAGCCTCTCGACAGGAAACTGCAAAACCAGAACTGGTGTGGTGCAGGCAAGATGTTAGCCGTTGATGCTGCAGGCATTTTTTATCCATGTACACGCTTTGCTCAGTATTCTTTACGCAACAAGAAAGCTTGGATTATTGGCAATGTTAATGACGGCATTGACAAGAATAAATTGCGTGGATTCCTAACGTTAGACCGTTGCACACAGAGCACGCAGGAATGTATCGACTGCGAAGTGGCTGAAGGTTGTGCTTGGTGTCAGGGAGAAAACTACGACACTGCCGACACTTACACCGCATTCCAACGTTCAATAGCTATCTGCAAGATGCACAAAGCACGTGTAAGAGCCAACAACTACTATTGGAATAAACTCTTCCGCAAACTGGAATTGGAAGGGATAGAGAGAGAACGCGCCAAAGAACATATGAAACAACCCCAAATAAAGGATATATGCTGAAATACCTTGTGATATTGCTCGATGATACGAGCACATCTTTTTGCCACTACGACAATCCCAAGTCTGAGTCTCAATTGATGTCCATTGAGACACTGAAGAGTGGTATTCACTTTGGTATGATGGAAAACCTGATGATTCAGTTTGTATATCCTGTGGACGCATTGCCGCTGGATTATCTGCAAGCTATAGAGACGATAGACCATGGCGTTATCGCTCCATCAGGAAGTCCCGTAAATGCTGACGTAGTTGTGTTTAACGATTGGGATACATTCCTAAAGTTTGACTATTCGGGAGTTGGAACTTTTGTACTTAGGACAGACTCGAAGCAACTTTATGAGAATCAAAAGCAACTCAAATCGATTCTCTATCAGGTGACACGACTCAACATCGTGTTAACGGATATAGAAACCATGAATGACAAGGACTTTGAAAAATACGATAAGTTTCTGGATGAGTTGAGAGCTATAATGAAGAGGCTTTACCTGAAAGGTTATCAGACTCAATGCAATTTGATAACTGACCGAATCGTCCTTGATGCGATGAATAATTGCAATGCAGGAACGGAAAGCATTACCTTAGCACCAAATGGAAAGTTCTATATCTGTCCTGGCTTCTATTATGATGGCTTGGATGCTGTTGGCAGTCTTGAAGATGGTCTTGACATAAAGAATCTGCAGCTTTATAGGCTTGACCATGCACCGCTTTGCCGAATATGCGATGCTTATCACTGCAAGCGTTGTATATGGCTGAATCAAAAGACAACGATGGAAGTGAATACGCCAAGCCATGAGCAATGCGTTGTTGCGCATTTGGAGCGTAATCAAGCCCGTTTGCTCTTGAAAGAATTGCAAGACAGAGGTATTTACGACAAGAAACAAGAAATAAAGGAAATCTCTTATCTCGACCCATTCGATATAAGAGAGCAATGGTAATAAAGCTATGGAAGAAAAGATAACAAGACGAGAATTGTTCCGAAGAGTGGCAAGGATGCTTCCAATCATTGCGTTGGCAAGTGTTCCTATTATTCCTACTATAGCAGAGCAAGTCAATGATTGTAATGGGACATGTAAAGCATCTTGCTATTATTCTTGTAGGGTAACAAGCAAAGGAATGTGTGATGCATGTACATCGGCTTGTCGCATTGGTTGCCAACATTGTTGTAAAACAAGTTGTGGGGCTGCTTGTGATGGCACTTGTAGAGGCTCAGCTACAGCTGTTACAGACACAACACCTAAAACCAAACGTGATAGTTGTAAACATGAATGTAATAAGCATAAAAACGATACAATTAAAAGCAACAAATAAAATATGGAAAGAAAATTAGTAGGTCAAGTGACCGTAGAAGAAAAGAATGAGATTCAGACCCTGTTTGAACGTCGCAATGGTCTGAGTGAGTTGGCCAAAATCCTTTCGCCTGACAATACAGAATTGTATGAGAAGCTTGTAAAGGACATGGGAGAAACTGCCACGAAGTTCCAGCAATGGTGGGATACCAAAGCACGTAGTTACAATTGGGAGTCGGCAGAAAACGGCAACTGGGAAATCAACTTTGAGACTTGTGAAATCTTCTTGGTAAAGCCATGATGTCAGCGCAACTCTTATTTATCGGTACAACCGAATTGATGCTTATTGCTGGCATTGCTCTTCTGCTCTTTGGTGGAAAGAAACTACCGGAGATGATGCGAGGCATGGGACGAGGCATAAGCGAGTTCAAGAAGGGAGCAAAGGAAGTCACTGACCCCATCAATGAGGTTAAGGACGAGATTCTTTCCGACGTAGACGAACAAGGCCAGACGGATGAAGCCGTCAAACAATGACGAGAAACTAACATTCGGCGGGCACTTGGAAGTGTTTCGCCGTCTGTTTATGCGTATCATTGCGGTAGCAGGTGCTATCGCAATGGTTGTCTTTTGCTTCAAGGATACTACATGGGAGGTGCTGCTTGCTCCAAGCGAGTGGGACTTCTGCACTTATCGCTGGATAGAATCAGCTTTTCAGTTCTTTGATATGGACTTCCGCTTTGAGGAGTTCCATGTAAATCTAATCGCTACCGACTTGTCAAGCCAGTTTATGATGCATATCACAACGGCAGTCTATCTTGGCATGCTGGGTGCATCTCCATATATATTATATGAGTTGTTCCGCTTCATATCGCCTGCACTCTACGAGAACGAGCGGCGGTATTCGGTACAGATAGCAGGCATCATCTATGCACTGTTCATCCTTGGCGTACTGATGTCATACTTCGTGCTGTTCCCCATCTCGTTCCGCTTCCTCGGCACCTACAGCGTGTCTGCAAAGGTGGTAAGCAATATCACGCTTGATTCGTATATCAGCACTTTCGTTTCGTTAACATTGGTCATGGGTGTCGTATTCCAATTACCCGTCATCGCTTTCTTCCTTGGTAAGATCGGAGTTATTACATCTGCAATGCTCGCCAAATACCGTAAGCATTCCTTTGTCGTCATCATGCTAGTAGCTGCTATTATTACTCCACCAGATTTAATGACATTGATACTAGTCACCATTCCGCTCTACTTGCTTTATGAAGTAAGCATTAGGGTGGTTAGGTGGATAGAATAAGATTCCAAGCAGAGCTACCTGCTACTCATCATTGCTAGCAAACCGCAATTTGGTTCCATAGAAGGGTGTAGCCTAATACGCAGTTTTCTGTGGAGTGCCACACAAAACTGCATAGGTGCTATAGGCATGCCTTTAAAGGGCATAGCCTAATATGTACTTTCTGTAGCGATGCCCCAAAAGTACACAGCTATAATTGAGCAAGCTCAGTAGAAGGCAAGAGGAAGGCTCGTGGCTAATGTTATTATGTAATTGTTTACAAAATAACATTTCCACCCCAGGGTATTGTAACCACCTCACCCTCTGAAATATTCCCTTCTACATCATCAGAGTCAACAAACGCTTCTTTGGAATCACAGGGTCGGTTCTACTAATCACTTTCTCACACTCCTAACACCACAGCAGGGTCGATGTTCAGATGACGGCTCAATTCTCTACCTATTTTCGGCGAGGGCTCGCGAAAGCTGGGGTTGGTCAGTATGTAAACGTAACCAGGTTCTTTGTTATTCATTGTTTGCTGTCTTTTGGTAGTTTTTGAGAGTCTTTAAGCGCGCTGAGCACCTTTGGCTAAGGCTATCATTTTCGTGACCTCACGAAAATGGTCATCAATGCTGAATCCCAGCGTTTTATACGATTCCATAGCACGTCCAACGGCTACTACAAAATTCTCCCATCGGGCGTAACCTAACACTTGTTGCAACTCACGTGAGCTCTTGCCAATTTTCACCCAATCCACGCGAAAGCTGGGGTTGGTCAGTATGTAAACATCACCTTACGGGCTGAGCGGCGCTCTGCTCCCTGCTGTCCGGCCGAGAGCAGGGAAGTGTCGAGCCGACAGCCGGGAGGAGAGTGGCGGTTAGCAGGGAAGGTGTTGGCGTTTGCCCGCTTCCCAACGATTGGCGGTTTACTTCCCAAGGACGCGCAGTTTGCTTACTGTTCGTTGATAGTTTGCTTACTGGGTACTATGACTCCACCCAATCGCTCGGATTTCCTTTAAACAAAGGAAAAACGGAGGGGTTGGTGTTACCATAACACTCCACCCGACACTCCACCTAACACCCCACCCAAGACTCAACCCAGTTAAGTATGCTTTAACAGATCTCGCGACGATATTTCAAAGCTATTTGGGTGGAGTGTCAGGTTGGGTCTTAGGTTGGGTGTTGGGGTTACTGTTTCGGCAACACCCACCCCAGTGGAAGCACCCTATTTATTGGCATTCCGACAAATCAGGTTTAGTCTTGGCTCTTTTTTTGCGCCCTGCCCAGAGAAATAATATTCCCTGCCCTGGGAATTCAAGTATTAATGCTTGCAATTGTTACCTTTAATGCTCGTAATTGCTACCATTAATGCTGGCAATGGAATCAATACTATCGGAGTAATCGGAAATACTCCAAGAGTATTTAAAATTACTTTCGGAGTATTGCATTTAAGTGCTGGGTTGAAGGGGAAGAGTGCTGGCGTTTGCACGGCCGCGGGGACGCGTCGGTAGCACGGCCTCGTGATTATTGGGCGGGATTGAGATAGTGCTTTCTGTTGATTTTACCGTTGAAGGTGCGTTCGACTTTGTCGACCTGACTGTAGAGCATGGGGATTTTGTATGCCTCCAGCTTCGTTTTCAGATGCAGGGCGAGGGCCTTGCGGTCCAGCGACTTGCCGTCCTTCATGACCACGAGGAGCTTCAGGGCCTTGCCGGAAATGATGTGGTCGACGGGTATGCACACGCAGTCCTCCACGTCGGGGAATGCCAGTGCGGCATCCTCCACCTCGGTCGGTGCGACCTTGAAGCCGCCGACATTGATGACGTCGTCCTCACGGCCCGTGAGATGCAGCATGCCATCGGCGTCGAGCATTCCCATGTCCGACGTGTAAACCACGTCTAACGTTGAACGTTGAACGTTGAACATTGAACGTTGACCATTGACCATTGAACATTGACCATTGACCATTGAACATTGATTGTCTCCGACATATCCCGTCATCAGGGTACGGCCCTTACAGGCGATGAGGCCCTTGTCGGTAATGATAATCTGTGAATGTTTCATCGGACGCCCCAGACACCCTGCCACGCACTTACCGTCGTTATAGTTGTAGGTGCTGATGATGCCGGTCTCCGTGGAGGCGTAGGTGTTGTAAAGGCGCGTCGTGGGCAGCAAGCGACACAGCGCCTCCATGTCTGCCTGCGATATGGCTGCGGCACCGGTTTCGATGAAGTCCATTTTGTCGGCCAGTGCTGCCAGTTGTGCGGCACCAAACTGCAGCAGCATGCGGATGCTGGCGGGCACGAGGAATGTGGCCATCTTCGGTGCGGGATATTGGAAGGCGTCGAAGAATCGGTTTAAGTCCTTCAGGCCGTCGACGATGATGGCGGTAGCCCCCAGCATCATGAGCGGATAGAGCTTCGACAGGCTTCCGATGTGGTTCAGAGGTCCGTTGACGACGAATGCCAGGTCGTGGGAGAATCCCTGTCCGTCGATGAGGTTTTCGGCATCGGCAATGATGGCGTCGTGGCTGATGATGACGCCCTTCGACCGTCCTGTCGTCCCCGTGGTGTAGAGGATGTCCGCCGAACCCTTCGGGACGGTATGGGGGCACAGCTCATGGGCAATCTTTTGGAACGACGCCTCCGGCAGGTCCTTTTCCAATGGTGCTACGACACATCCTGCGACGTGATATGCAAAATAGTCCACGAGGTAGTCAACCGTCGGCAGGGCTCGCAGACAGACAATCTGTCCCTCCCGACAGCCGGCCTCCTGCAATGCCGCCGCCTTCCGGCTGATTCGCTCCTGCAACATGCTGTAGGTGCAGTGCTCTCCGTCGCAGACGATTGCCGTCTTGTCAGGGTATAGCGTGGCGTTGCGTTCGATATAGTGTTCGATGGTCATAGTTTTATGTTCAATGTTCAACGTTCAATGTTCAACGTTTTCTCTTCCACCATTGCCACGATGCTGTCAAGCGTTTTCAGGTTCTTCGGCGTAGCATCCGTCGCCTCCAACTTGATGCCGTATTCGTCGGAAAGCAGCATCAATATGGTTGTTACGCCCAATGAGTCGAGTTCACTGAACAGGAAGTCGGAGTCGAAATCCACCAAGGGTAGCGCTTCCTCTAATAATTGTCTAATCCTTTCTCGCATATTCTAAATTATTTGTTACGTTTTCGGTGGCGTGACGGGCCACGATGGCACGCTCGTCGTCGGCGATCACTGCCACATAGCGTCGCTGCGGATTGAGCAGTGCCACCAACAGTGCCGTTTCGCCCCAACCGTCGTCGGTGATGGTTTCGCCGTCCGACAGTTGACTTAGTTCAGCCTCGTGACTGCGCCAGTAACGCAGCCGACGGTTGACGGCCATTGATATTTCCACCCCACGGTAGCGGTAGCGGTCGGAAACTTTCTGGTAAGCACTATTTCGATTTCTAAATAGTAATCCACAAAGGGTTATCGGCTGCCTGCGTTCGTTGCCATTGCGGTCGTACACCAACCAGCGGAAGCAATATGTTGGTAATAGCCATGCCATAAAGACGACTGTAAACATTCCCACGATGGTCACCTCAGCCAACGAGCGCAGGGCGGGATGGCGTGCTACAATCAGCGATCCAATGCCTATAAACATGATTAGCGCTGAAATGATGATGCTTTGTTTGTATGAGTTCAGCATCTTGCGTCGGTAGGCATATTCGTACTGGCAACCCTCCGTCATAAAGATGGTGTAGTCGTCGCCCTGTCCGAAGATGAATGTTGCCAGGATGATGTTGACCACGTTAAACTGTATGCCCAGCAGCGACATGATGCCCAATATCCACACCCAGCTGACGGCCATGGGCAGGAACGATATGAGGGCCAGTTCTATGCTGCCCATCGAGAACCACAGGAAGAAGAACACGATGGCTCCGCAGGCCCAGCCGATGTAGTTGAAATTGTCCGTCAGACTGCTTACAATGGCGGAGGTGAGGGCAGATGAACGTTGAACGTTGAACATTGAACGTTGAACGTCTGATGTTTGATGGCTGAGGGACATGAGTTTGTAGAAGTCGTCGAACGAATCGTCGGCAAAGCCCATCGCTGCTGCTTTCTGCCGCAGTTGCTGACACAGTGCGGCACCCTTCGTGGTGCGCCATTCGTTCCACTGGTTGACCATTGACCATTGACCATTGACCATTGACCATTGACCATTGACCATTGAGGGCTGTTCCAGCAGTTTCATGTCCTGGCGCTGTTCGTCTGTCATATAGTTGATGTTGCGCAAATCAGCATCGAAAGAAGTCTGAAAACTGAAATATCCCAACACAACGGTCAGAGCAACAACCGTCCCGACAATCCACCGTTTGTTCTCCAGCTGCACATCGCCGAGTCGTTCGAGAAGTCTGATGGCTGATGTCTGATGTCTGATGGCTGATGGTTCTCTGACCTGAAGGTCTGAGTGTGGCACGCAATGATGGCTGAGGTCTGCCCCCTTCTGCACCATGTGGGGTAACCATACGAGTACGAAGATGATGGTGCCGACGAGCAGGAATGCGCTGAAAAGCCCCAAGTCGCGCAATGCCACCGACTGTAGCGGCACCAGCGCCAGGAACGCCCCGACGGTGGTGACGTTGCCCACCACGAGCGGCATCCTGATCTCTTTGAGTGCCGTCTGCACGTCCGTCGTATGTGACAGATGTGCGATGAGGTGCAGCGGATAGTTGACAGCTATACCCAAGATGACGGAGGATATGCCTATGACGATGATAGAGACATCGTTGTGAACCAGTGTGAGACAGCCCATTGCAAAAAGCCATCCCCATGCGATACTGACTGCGATGAGCATCAGGTTACGTACGTTACGGAATACCAACCACAGCAGAAGTAGAATGAGAATCACTGCAAAGGTTATTGAAATGATGCTGTCTTTCTTTATCTGTTGAGCATTGCCGACAGCAATGACAGGACCTCCTGTCAGGCGTACCGAAACATCAGGGAATTGAAGGCTGACGCTGTCGCATATCTGCTGAACCATTGACACCAACGTGGCGTTATGCTCCGTCTCGCTGGCTCCGAAAGGTGAATCAATCAGAAGCACACTGCTATTAGCCAGATTGGTTGGTTTCTGACGAGCCAAAACAGACGCGAACAAATTCAGCGGGTCGTGCTGAATTTGCATAGCCGCCATGCCGCCACTGGGTAGCATCAGCATTTGTTTGTCGTTTTCCAGTTGGCGGTCCATAAAGTCAGGCGTTTCTGTCATGCTGTCTATACGGGCATAGTCATCCGCTGTCAGCAGGTACGGCATCTGCGCATATATAGTGTTCATAGCCTCTTGTACGACTTCAGGATCGTCACCCTGCAAAATGGCTAATGGCTTTTGGCTTTTCTCTCGGAGAGAGTGTGGCGTTGCGAGGGCTGTTAGCTGTTCCGCCATCTCTGTAAACAAGTCTACAGCAGGCTGACAGTCATTGTCGGGAGATTGAAATATGACATAGATACGACGTGCACTCGACGTATTCTGATATTCCATAAAGGCTTCTTGCTGCTCATTCTCAAGTGGCAGGAAGTCGGAAATGTCTTCCTTATACGACTGTCCAGCCGTCAACAGCACCAATATGGCCGTTAACACCGCGAATATGATCCACTTTTTATTGTTCATGTTCAATGTTCAACGTTCAATGTTTCACGTCCACCGGATTCGCATAGATTCCCAAAAATATTTCCCGCAATCGTTCTATGTCGCACGTCTCCGCATAGCGGTCCAGCTTCGCCAGATGGTGACGGAACGCCTCACGTTCCTCGTCGGTGTACATCCCGCGGTAGCGCTCGTTGCCATACAGCATGTCGTGGGCCACGTAGTTGTTCGGCCACAGACGGTAGGCTCCGTTGATGCGCTGGTCTATCAGGCCCGCCACCGCCTTGTGGTATTCGTTGTTCGTCAGCCCCTCCATAGCCGCCAACTCTTCCGTGCGGATGGGTTCACACAGCGCCATATGTACGCGTCCCTTCCATTGCACGATGCCCGTCATGATGCTGTTCAAGTCCTCACCGGGCTTCTTCGTATATTTCGTGTACTGCGACTCATACAGTTCCAGCGCCTTCAGCACCTCGCACGACTCCCATTCGTACGAGAAGGTCACGGGCACGATGTTCAGTTCCGCCAACGCCTTCACGCGGTCTTTGTCCTTGCTCATGCAGAACATCTTTATAACGCCTTGGTCCGTGCGGTCTATGCCGTTCTTTGTCCGTCCGTTGCGCTGGGCAATCCACACCGACTCGCCCTTTTCCCTGATGGTATAGCGGATATATTCCGAGAGGTGTAGCGACTGGCGGTAGAACTCCTTGATGTCGCCCCCAGGCCGCGCCACCTTGAACATCTTGTTGCTCCGGCCTACGTCGATCACCACCGGATGACGCATCAGGTTTTCGCCAAACGTAATCTCCGTGGTCTCAAAGCCGTTCTTCACCAGCCAATATTGCAGCAGACTGGCATCGAGCATGATGTCTCTGTGGTTCGACACAAACAGATAATGCTTGTCATGCGAAAGCCGCTCCAGACCGGAAACGGTAAACGCCGTCATGCTGCGCGCAATGACCTGTTCGTTCACCTTCACCATTGCATCGTGCTGAAACTCACGAACTGTCTTAAACGCTCGGACGCGCTGACGTACATCTTCCAATGGTTCCGTCGGATATACAAACGACGCCAGCAACGGAAACACGTCGCTCGTCGCTATGCGCTCCATCGCTGCCAAAAACTCCTTCTCGTCATACGGACGAATATCGTCAAACTTACTTATCATAGTTTTTTATCCATTCCAAAAACATTTGCTTCCATTGGCGACACTCCGCAGTGCCCTTCCGTTCGCTGGCACCAAAACCGTGACCGCCCGTTTGGAACTGCACATAGCGGTGGTTCACCCCCGCTGCTGTCAAGGCCGAGTCGAGCAATACCGAGTTACGATAGTCCACCACGGGATCGTCCACACAGTTCACCAGAAACACTGGCGGACAGTCCGTTGGCACGTGGCGCTCTAACGACAGCTGGTCGCGTAACGCCTCGTTCCCCGTGCGTGAGTCACCCAATAGTCCACGGCGCGAACGCTTGTGGACGCACTCCTCCGTCATCGTCACCACAGGATATACCGGCACGACAAATGCTGGACGGTCCACCGCGTCAAACAGCTCTGCTGCCGACATCACTAGATGTCCACCGGCCGAAAAGCCCATGGCACCAATCCTCGTTGTGTCCACACCATACTCCTTCGCATGCTCCTTCACATATCTGATGGCCTGCCGCAGATCGTCCTGTGCGTCGGGATATCTGGTGCCACGAAATATTAGTCGGTAGTGTGTGGCATATGCCAGTGCCTTCGCCGTGCGGTAGTTCAGCACAAATGCCGTGATGCCGTTCTCCTGCAACCACTGTCCTACGTCGCTGGCCTCGCCCTCCTTGTCGTGCCAGAAATAGCTGCCACCGGGACATACCACCACCGCCGTACCGTTGCCCCCCACGGCCCGATATGGCATCATCATCACACTTTTGTGATGCGTGTCATGCTCCCAGATGTTTATCTGAGCGCCAGCCCTCATGGCGACAAGCAGTAATAGGATGATTATCTTTTGTTTCATATTTTATTTATTATTTAGGCCGAAGGACGCATTGATCTTATTAACCACATAGTTTCTGCCCAAGATGGCCTCACATGTCGTGATGGCCGTTAGGGGCACACCGCAAAAGCCGTGCAGGTTGACGTTCTGACCCGTCAGCAGCAGGTTGCGCACCTTTGTTACCACTGGCACCTGCGACAACACGATATTCTGACAATTTTTGGCATATCCACAAATGCTGCCGTCCTTCACACCATAGAAGTCGCGGATGGTTAGTGGCGACGACGTATTGATGACCTCTATGCATGCCTGGAAGCCTGGGTGCATTTCTTCTATCTGCGCCAATAGCAATTCTGCACATTTCGCCTTCCATACCTCATACTCCGCACCACGATGCCCCACAGTGGTGTTCTCCCATTGCCTGACCATATCGAAGGGCATAGGTGCTGTTATCAGTACCTTTGTGGCATATTGGCCTTGATGACAGTTTGGTGGCGTCATCATCAGGAATCCCAATGGCCAAGGGCGGTCTGTACGACTGAAATTCCACACATCTGCATACCGCGTCATATAGTATTCCGAATGATTAATGTATGGGAACGTCTCCGGCTTCAGCTTTACGTACAGTGCAAAAGCGGAATGGGTGTTGGGGATAGTGTCCAAACGCTCACGATACGATTTGGGGAATGCTTTTTCGTCCATCAGTTTCATCAGCGTACAGGGATGAACGTCAGAGATGTAGTAGTCGGCCGTGTATTGCTTGCCACTCTTCGTACGAACATACTCCACCTTCCTGTCAACAACGTTGATCCACTCGACGGCATCGCCTGCAATCACCTGACCACCATTGGTGGTGATAACGTCAGCAAGGAGTTGTGCGAAATGGCAGCTGCCATCAACAAACCTGCTGGCACCATGAATGTACAGCGTACTGATAATGGCATGAACGTATGCTGGTGTCTCGTGGGCACGACCGCCATACAGCGGATTCATATAGGCCAACACACTCCGCAAACGTTCGTCCTTGATATATTTGGCAATAAAGGCATCAGCAGCCATCAGAAAGTCATTGGACTCAGCAAAGAGCCCCATCTGACCTGTAGAAGGTCTCAGATTGAACAAATCTACCTTGTCAGCGATAGCCAATACGGCATCGACATAACGCTCCAGATTTCCTTGCTCTTCAGGAAAATACTTTGACAGCGAACTGATAAACCCTTCCCGGCCTTTAGCTATATCGTAATAGGTGTGGTCTTCTGAGAAATACAGTCGGTCGGTGCAATAGTCATCCACATCGCGAATCTTCATTTTATCCAGGACACCCAGATAGCGGCAGATTTTCCATACATTACCACCAGGATGCATACCTCCAATCACGTGCATTCCTGTATCGAAATGCTCGCCAAAGCGTTGGAAGGTCTGGAGCCCACCACCAATCGTAGCGTTCTTCTCCAAGATGACGACCTCGAAGCCTTCCTTGCTTAGGATGGCACCAGTGAACAACCCACCTAAACCTGCACCTATGATGACGACGCGCTGTTTCATGTTCAATGTTCAACGTTCAATGTTCAATGTTGTTGGCCTTGATGATTTCTCTGACCTGAAGGTCTGAGTGTGGCGTTGCATTGCTGATAGATACGTTCAGCGGTAAGTAATTCACTACATGTGACGATGGTGCCAACGATAACACCCAGAATACCATGCGAATTGATATTTTGTCCTGTTTGCCACACATTGGGAATCTTCGTACGGTGCGGCACCCTGCATGCCGCCCCAAGATGAATATCACGCGCAATGCCATACATACCGCCACCTTCAGTGCCAGTATAGTCACGATACGTCAATGGCGTAGAGGTATAATAGTGTTTGATGTGTGAGCGGAGATCAGGGAACTGTTTTTCGACAGATTCCAGAAGTTGTTCTGCCTTACGGAGCTTAAAAGCCTCGTAATCGTCCCCACGATGACCAACGGTTGTATTAGCCCATTGCGCTACATCCTTCATCTGCATATACGAAATGATAACGCCGGTTTTTGCGTAACGCGGCTGTGGCTCCTGACAGAAATGCATATAGAGATATCCCTTGGGCCACGACTCCTCGTCGTACGTCTCACATCCCCATGGAGTTCCCTCATTATAACTGTAGAAATTATAATTCTGATATGGCACGGCCTCGTCTTTAAACTCCAGATAGACGGAAAAGCCGCCAATGGTCTGGGGAATGGCGTTGATGCGATTGCGGAATGCCGGACGTATCAGTTTCGAGTCTATCAGTTCCAATGTCCGCATGGGGTGGGCGTCAGAGATGACATAGTCGCATGGTAGGAGTTGACAATTGACAGTTGACAATTGACAATTGACAGTCGCAACCTCAACTCCTGTCGCATGCGTGTCGTCACAAATTATTTTGGTAACCTTACTACGCGTCAATACCCTGCCGCCATACTTTTCTATGGTACGCACCATGGACGCTGCAATCATATCGCTTCCCCCTACCACACGATAGGCACTTTGATTATAAAAGTCCATGATGAAAGCATGGGTCGAAAACGGTGTCTTGTCTTTCTCGGCAGCATAAAGCGGCAAAGAACCAACAAGGACTTTGGCCAGTAAAGGATCGGTGATGACACTATCAATCACTTCGTTGACAGATCGCAACTGGTATTCGGTGTTGATGGCGGCATCGCTCTCGGCATGTTTCAGAGAATGCAGCGACGATGCTCCTGCCACGCGCTCTACCAAGTCGAAATAGGCCTCCAACTGCTGACGCTGATGGGGGAAATAGCTGACCATCTGCTCGATGAAGGCCACGCGACCATTCGCAAAGCGATACTTCTTCCCGTCAAGACATACGACATCATATCCATCTCTGTCGAGTGGGGCTAACTGGATGTCTTTCTTAATCTCCAAATATTGCAACAGACGATCCAGCGTTTGTCCCTCAGCAGCACTCCCAACGAAATGCATGCCCGTCTCAAAACGTGCTCCGCGACGAGAGAAACATTGCAGGCAGCCACCTACTTGAGCACCCTGCTCCAGAACGGTCACCTCGTAACCGTTCTTTGCCAGGATGACTCCACACGACAAGCCTCCCATGCCACTGCCTATGATGACTACTCGCTGTTTACACATATTGCTCTATTCGGTTCGCTATTTGTTCATACTTTTCGATGTAATGCTTGCGCAATTGGGACGCCTGCTTTTTAGTATCACCCATCTGTCGCAGTTTGCTTAAAGGTATAGGGTCGCCCACCTCAATGTATATGGGTCCTTTCCGCAGATGATAAGTCCGCGGGGGCAGTATCCTTCCTGGTCCATAGAGATACATGGGTACGACGTCTAAACCCAATTGCTCTGCGATGTGGAATGCTCCCTGATGAAAACGTCCGATGCGGCAGTCCCTTGAACGGGTGCCTTCCGGATATACTGCAATGCTGTAACCTCGCTCTACCAGCGACCGCAATTTAGGCATCAACTCGTCAATTCCATTGGCAACAGGATAAAACTCTGCATGGCGTATTATCAGACCATATATCGGGTTATGCCAAACCCATTGGTTGGTGAGGAAAATGATATTGGGCGTAAAGATAAGCTGACAGGCAAGGTCAATATGCGACTGGTGGTTGCAGATGACCACAGAGGGCTTGGTGAAGTCGACGCCTTCAGCGACCTTATACCTAAAACGAGTACCAGGAATACCATGCCGTAGCATGACGAATCGCGTAGCGTGGTAAATCAATCGATGTAGGTTGCGGCGTTTTTTCTCTGTCACCTTTCCAATCTTTACATATAGCCATACTATCGGGGTGAAAACGCAACAGCAGAAGAACAGGACGAACGTCAGCGAATAAACGGTACGAACGATGTTTGACAATAGGCGGAAGAGTCGTAACGGCAAACCATAGACCACTGCCAGGAAACATAAGATGATGTTCAGCACGCTGATGCGGGCAAAGTCCATACCAGGACGGAAATGACTGACGCGTTCTTCACGTGGCGGATAATAAACATCGATGTTGATAGGAACCAGTTCTACACCATGCCATGAGGAGAATACGAGGAGTTCCAGTTCTGCCTCGTAGCGTGATGTCAGCAAACGGAGCCCGTAGAGTTTTTTCAGCGGATAGAGCCGATAACCTGTCTGGGTGTCAGGTAGGCGTCGTCCTGTCTGAACATAAAACCAGAAGTTTGAAAACTTATTGGCAAAACTACTACCCTTTGTCCGCTCAACACCATCCAGCGTGCGACTACCAATAATCAGTGCTCCAGGATGTTGTCGATTCGCCTCTAAGAAGAGACTGATATCATGTGGATAGTGTTGCCCGTCGCCATCAAGTGTAATGGCATAGGCAAAGCCCATCTCCAGAGCTCGCTGAAAACCACGTTTCAAGGCGTACCCCTTACCGCGATTCTGAGTATATTCTACGATGGTAATACCCTCTATGGCATGAAGAATGGCGGACGTGTCGTCTGTTGATCCGTCATTAACAACAATCACATCCATGCACTCCTTGAGAGTCTGACGGACAACAGCATCTATTGTCCCAGCATTATTGTATGTGGGAATCACGACACATATACCGCGGTCGTGTAATAACTGCTGTTGTCTTAGTCCATTATCCATTATCCATTACCTTAAGTTGGTAGGTGATGTGACGACGCTCATTGTGATACGTTGTTTCGCCCTGCTGCAGACGGAGTATCAATTGGGCAAGGTCCTTGCGAAGGATACGACGGATATACCATTTGTCCATCATGCTTATGACATGATGTAGCTTGACTTTTTGTTTTTCTGGATGATAGGTGAAATCGAGCGCTGTGACACCAAATTCATTGAAGAGGCTGCCGCGTACGACGTCGCCTTCCCGCAATAGCACACAGATGCCGCTGAGGTATGCTTTTGGCATTTCGATAGAGGCAGCATAGCGGATGCGTCCACCTTCCGTTTCAGGAATTGCAACGCCACACTCTGACCACGGGTCAGAGAATGTAGATTGCGCAAATAGCTGCATGACTGCTAATTGGCTAACGAATAGTAAACATATCAGCGCTGATTTTCTCATTGGTTCTGATGTTATTCAATTCGATGACTGTCCTGTCGCCATTCTTTTCTATTAGTTCTACCTGCTTCACCATCGCATTTTTCTTACTGAAATGCAATACAATCTTCTGGAACAATTGTTTCAGGTCTTTCCGTTGAGGCAATAAGGATGCTATCCATTCGTTTCCGTTTGTGGCAATGGTGCTCTTAAAACTTTTGTCGTCGGTGAGGCTGGTACCAACAACGCTATTCATCATGATACGGGCAATCTCGCGGAACAGCTTGTTCTTGTTCACGTCTATGACATCATTACGTTGTTTGTTTTTTAACAGCACCTTGTCGTCATTGAGTATAAAGGTATAGGAGTAGGGTGATGTGTATTCCCAACGCAGGCGATTGGCTTGCTGGTAATACATCCGGCCTTTCGACGTCATTTTGTCGTTAAGCATTCGGAGATGCTTCGTTTGTATGAAGTCGCACTGCATCGTCTTCATGCCTGATGCAGCCTGAGTGATTGCCTGACGGATTTGGGCCTCGCTCTGTTCTCTCGGAGAGAGTGTGGCGTTGCAATGCGCCATCAGTGATAGGTGGACGGAGACGAAAACAAACAGTAGAATCAGTAATCTCTTCATAGCTTAACTATTTAGCAATCAACATACATCCAACAACAATGAATGCCACGCCAAACCATTTAATCATAGAGACCTCCTCATGAAAGAACAGTATGGCAGCCAGCATAGCAAAAACATAACTCAGACTAACCATCGGATAGGCTGAACTGAACGGGAACACCTTGACGATATACATCCAGAGCAATGAGGCAGCACCAAAGAACAGTCCGCAAGTAGCAAATTGCCAATTGGTGAGGATGGAGAGCCAGAAATCACGCGTCCACGCAAAAGGTGGCATTTTCGACAAGGCAAACTTTAAGAACACCTGCCCCCCTGTGAGCAGGATACTTTGAAGAATGGCGTATGGTATTATTTTCCACATGACAACACAATAGCTTTAGAGTTTACGGATGGAATATCGTCGTAGCCCAATCGCTGCATCAATTGGCGATAGAGGGGAGTCGATTCGTCGTGGCATCCCACGAGAACCGTTTTACATTTGCCGCTTTTCAGCAACAGCTCAGCATCACGTATGGCCCAGTCAAAAGAGGCCTGGTCCTGAGTATAAGTGATGTTATAGCCATGACAGCCCAAACGTATGGCGATATTGCTACTGATTGTATTATGCGTGCTCTGCATGAAATACGTGGGCTTTAGCATCGTTTCGCCTTCGTCTACCATTTGTCTTAACAATAACTCTGAGTTTTCCAGACATCCCAAAGCAGTGCCAGTAATGATGGCATCAGGCTGTTCTATGCCGGCTTGCCGAAGTGCCTTCAACGATGACAGTAGCGAACTTTTCATGATTTTCCCCATGCGACGGGTTTCCAAGGGTTTTACGTAGTCTCGAATCTCAGCCAACTGGTCTTCTGATGTGATTTCAACCTGAGAAAGTACGTTGATCTTTGACCCTTCAACCAATGAACTTTGCCCTTCGACCTTCGACCTTTGACCTTCGACAGTAGCAGGGGAAAGGGAAAAGACAAGTGACGTGTCATTGCCTCCAAAACCAAACGAATTGCAAACAACATGCTGAAGGTGACAGTGGTCTTCGCCCATCGTGGGGACGATGCCGCCATCTATAGCTTGCGACCATCCGAGATTGGCAGGTACAAACTGATGCTGTAGGGCAAGTAGGCAAATGACAGACTCAATGCTGCCTGAAGCACTTGTGGTATGACCAGTATACGACTTCGTAGAACTAATCAACGGCATGTTTTCGCCAAAGACACGCTTCAATGCCATGCTCTCTGACAAATCATTATTAGGAGTACCAGTACCGTGAGCATTCACATATTGAACGTCCGATGGCTTCAAACCTGCCATCTGTAACGCTTCTGTCATTGCCAGATAAGCCCCCTCGCCATTGTCAGACGATGCTGTTTGGTGGAATGCATCGCAAGCATTGCCATAGCCCGTAAGATAGGCGTGAGGCGTAACGCCACGACGACGGGCACCTTCTTCTGTTTCCATAACGAGGAATGCAGCACCCTCGCCAAGGTTCAGTCCTGCGCGAGTGGCATCAAAGGGCCGGCAGGGCTCATGGTCGAGAATCATCAGCGAGCGGAAGCCATTGAGATGAAAGAGTGACAGGGCCTCTGCACCACCAGCGACTACGATGTCTGCCTCACCAGCTTTCAACATTCTGGCTCCCAGCATGAGGGCATTGGCTGCAGAAGAACAGGCGGTGGAAATCGTGGTGTATTCTGCAAAGATGTCAAAATACTCCGCTATCAGGCGGGTGCTGGCACCTGCACTGTGGTAGCGCAGGCATTGCAGGGCGGCGTCAGAGTGTGAAAACTGGTCAAATAAATCCTCTGTGATGTCCATTCCTGCCACTGTCGTGCCGGAAATAAGTACCAATCGTAGCGGTTTTTCCTTAACGGCATCACACTGGATGCCTGCATCATCCAATGCCTGTCTGACTGCCAGCATTCCCATCAGCGTGGTACGGTTAATCAGCGTATCTTTGACTCCTAACAGATTACGCATATCGTCATTCGACAAAGGCACCTCGCCCACAGGTAATTCCTTATGGCATGAGCGGAGAAACTGCATCGTGCCAATGCCGGAATGCTTGTGTTGCAGGGAGTCAAGAACAGATTGCTTGTCCTGTCCTATAGCACAGACAATGCCCTCGCCAGTTATGACAATATTATTGTTCATTATTTAGTCCTATGACTACTTACATATTCTGCTATTGTACGAATGCTCTTAAAGATTTCTTTCCCTTCAGCAGGATTAGCCAACTTGATGCCATACTCTTTCTCCATGAGCACAATGAGTTCAAGTGCATCGATGGAGTCAAGACCAAGACCCTCACCATCACCAAACAGTGCATCGTCGGCATCAATGTCCGCGGGGGTCATCTCTTCCAAATTTAATGCTTCAATAATCTTCTCTTTTAATTCTTCGACCAGTGGTCGAAGTGTGGCGTTGCAATCTAAAATCAATTCTTCCATATTTATCTTTTTATTAATTTCAATTCTGCTTCAAAATGTTGATCGTCCTCATAATCTATCCAACCAGTCAGAATGCTTTGGATGGTTTCGTCGAGGAAAGTCGATGCCAATACTTGGTGCATCATGTTCTCATCTTTATGGGGCAAGATATAGAAGGATGTCTCGGCATGATAACCATTGCGCACTGCTATCTCGCCACAAACGATATTGGGTAACGTATATACAAATAGCGAGGGGCTGGGGAAATAGTCGTCGCCAACAGCAATGCTTTTTGCGTATTCACGATCAACCCACACTGATGATGAATGGTTAAACAGCACCACAGCCCTGTCAGCGCATTGCTCCTTACGAGGGCTTTCCTGTTTTAATAAGAGTTCACTTGCAATGAATCCCAACTGAGAGAGCTTGTCCATTTTATAAAACTTGGGATAATTGCCTATCTGTTGTTTGTAGATTTCTGTGAGATCGGAGGGGGGCGTTATACGTACATGATGTTCAACAGAATAAGTATTGGCAGTATATTGTTGAGATGGGCTTGGCGCATTTAGTGCGCAATAGACAGCAGCGTTGCAACCACCAAAACCCGATATGACCTTTACAAATGATTGTTTGCTGATAGGCATAGGTTGAGAGGAGATGTTCACACGTCCAGAGACGCCGATTTCACTGAATCCCCTGGTACCGAGCAGTTCTCCATGCGCTACGGAGTGCATTGTGATAATTGTCTCAAGTATTCCAGAGGTGCCAAGGGTGTGGCCGTAATATCCTTTTAGCGAATTCATGGGGACGTCGGAGAGTCCTGCGGCGGCAATGGCCACGGACTCCATCTGGTCGTTGTACATGGTGGCAGTGCCATGGGCATTGATAGCTGATAGGGTCTGGGAATCGACACCTTCCGTGACATAGCGGATGGCATTGGCACATCCCTCTCCCTTTGGGGAAGGACTGCTGATGTGGTAGGCATCATTGCGGATAGCTCCACGGACTATTGACCAAACCTTAGAGGTGAGAGGTGAGAGGTGAGAGGTGAGAGAATTGCTCAAAATCATCGTTGCGGCAGCCTCGCCAAGATTCAAACCGATTCGCTCGATGTCAAACGGACGACAGGGTTCTGGCGACATGGCTTTCAGCGATTGGAAACCAGACACGACGAAATGACTAATGACATCACAGCCCACAACGATGGCGGTGTCATAGCTGCCGCAGTCCAACAGACGCTGGGCAGTAACGAGGGCAGCGACACCAGAAATGCAGGCGTTGCAGACCACGAGGGGTGGGGTAGTGATGCCTAATAATGATGCAATACGCTTGGCAGATTCTGCGGGTTGAAGGATGGCGTAATCAGCGGCAGAGAGGTAATCGATATTCGCTTTGGTGGTACTGACAACGAGCAGGGTGCGAGGACTGGCGACATCGATGGCGCACTGGCGAAGGGCGTCCGTTACACTGTGGTAGCATAGCGATTCAAACCACGTCAAACCATGAATCATCAGTTTCTCACGCTGTTCGTCACTGAATCGCGAAGCAACATAGTCATCTTCACTCCTGCCTGAATAGCTGGCATAAGATGTCAGTGCAGAATGCAACGCCACACTCTGACCATGGGTCAGAGAACGACCCCCCCGCAGAGCCTCATAATTCTCTGCAGTGGTCGCACCAAGCGGCGACAGGATGTTGTCAGCTATGCAATATACGTTCATCGTTCAACGTTCAATGTTCAATGTTCAATGGTCAATGTCTCAAACACCTTCCAGCGCTGTTGCCATTCCTCATAGAACTTGGGACTATAGAGCACCAGTTGGTAGTTCAGGTCCATGAATACCTGTACGCTATGTGCGGTGGCTATGAGGCTCTCGTCGGCGGTGTCGTGGATTTCGTAGTCGAACACCACCTTTGCGGCCACCGTGGGGCGATAGATGATGTCGATACGTGGGCGCATGCCATAGAGGATAGGCTTCTTCCATTGGATATTCATCTCCACCATCGGAGCGTAGTAGCCATGACGGACATAACCCATGTAAGAGAGGTCGTATTGCTCGCCAAACAATTCGCGGGCGTCCTCAAAATACAGCATGTAGGAGCCATGCCAGACGACGTTCATGGAGTCGACCTCAGAGAAGCGGATATCGAGGAGTTTGGATGCTTTTAATTCCATAGTTCAAAGTTCAATGTTCAATGTTCAACGTTCAATGTTCAATGTTCAACGTTCAATGTTCAACGTTCCAATATTCAAAGTAATTGTACCATTGTATGGGATACATTGTGAGGATACGCTCCAATTCTGCGGCATACCCTTGAGCCAACTGACTGATTTGCTGTCGGCGTGGAGACTGCTTGTCGTAGTCAAGCGGCTTTACGTATATTTTGTAGCTGTTCGTAGCGGTTTTCATCACATTGACTGTAAGCACGTTAAGCCCTCTCATGGTAGCCACGCTAAATGGTCCCATTGGCAGTCTTACTTCCGCGCCCAGCAACTTCATGGTAACTGATTTCTGAGAACCGAATATCCTGTCGGCAGGCATGCTGATGATCTCGCCCTGCTGGATGGACTGGTCGAGGAGAAACAGGTGGCTCATGTCGTCGCTGGCAGGAATCATGCGGATGTTCTTGTCGGCAAACATCTCCGTACGATGCTCCATCACAGTCTGTTTCTCGCCAGAGAATACCAGTGCGTTCAGGCGCTTGCGATCTGACACAAGGGTGTAGCCTGCCATTTCGTAGTTGCCGATGTGGGAACTGAGCATGACGAAGGCCTCAGGGCGGTCAGCCAGTCGGCGGAAGTGTTCGAAACCGTCGATGGTGACGCGGAAGTGGCGCCCTGCATACATGGCGAAACGGTCGATGACGACCTGTGCGAACATGTAGTGGTTGCGGTAGGTCATCCGAAACGCTTTTATCGGACCGTAACCCCACCGTTGACGGAAATAGTGATAGATGGGCTTGAAGCCGTCACGTAGCAGGCAGGGAGGAATGACAAAGACGTAGGTGAAGGCGTAGACAATCCGAATGTCTATACCCTTCAACAGTTTGATAAGCCAGCGATGCATCAAACTATTGCCGTATGTCGTGCCTTCCCACTGTCTCATCAACGTTCAATATTCAACGTTCAACGTTCAATGTTCAACGTTCAACGTTCAATGGTTTTACTCTCAATGTAATCGCAGAACTGGCTGAGCGTGGTGACGCCCTGCATCTCCTCGGGCTTGATCTTAAAGCCGAAGTTGCGTTCTACGATGACCACAATGTCAACGAAGTCGAGACTGTCGATGCCCATGTCGTCCTTCAGACTGGCATCGGGGAAAATCTTTTCCTCATCAATCTCCAATTCGTCAATGAGGAATGCTCTTACTTTTTCTTCAATTTCTTGTCGTGTCATATTTACTAATGTTTAATGTTCAATGTTCAACGTTCAATGTTCAACGTTCAATGTTCAACGTTCAATGTTCAATGTTCAATGTTCAACGTTCAATGTTATTACAGACAATGATAGAGTGTCCCAACCCCAGATGGTCGTGAATGGTCTCAACGGACAAACCGGCCTGTTGGATACAGGATTGCATATCTTCCGTATGATACATTTTTGAATTACCATTGGCCATGGCCGTGAAATAGAGGTTGGTCATGGTAAGGCAGAAGGCGGCAGTCTCGAAACGCTGACGGTCCCACAGGGTCTCCATAATATAGAGGCGGGTATGGGGCGTCATGGCGGCCTTCGCCCTTTGCAGGATGCTAACGATTTCGTCCATGCTGAAACAATCAAGGAACTGGCTCATCCAGATGGCGTCAGGACCGTCTTCACGCTGGGGGAATGACGCATTGGGGTCGAGCAGGTCAATGCCATATCCGTGGATGCGCTCTGCACCCTCTTTGCCTTTGACGTTCTCTTGCATCATGGCTATCTGTTGAGGCAGGTCGAGAATGGTGACGTCTGCTTCTTTGCTGTAACCAACACATTGCAGGGCCCACTTGCCAGTGTTGCCACCGACATCATAGAGCGTGCGGACATGGTGGTCGTCGAAAATGATTTTCAGTGCCTCAGGAAATGACGTATCGCTATAGAAATGGTCGAACCCAAACCAGCTCTTTTGCACTTGCTGTGGCAGTTGGGAGAGACCCTCGTAAATCGTTGGCCATGGGCCGAAATGCTTCAACCCCTCTGGCTTGCCATTACGCAACGATTCCTCAAGATGGAACCACCCCTCGTAGTTGACGTCGTGGTTGAAGTCGATGTTTACACGGGTGGCAGGGTCGGTGGCCAGAAACCAGCCGGTCTTGGTCAGCGTATAGCGGTCGGTGGTGGGGTCGACCAGGATGATCCCGATGGTGAGCGAGGCTTCCAGCAGACACTTGACGGCATAGTCAGAATATCCTGTCTTCGCGCAAATCTCTGCACGAGTAAGCCCGTCCTTGGAGTCGCGTAACATATCGAGGATGCCCCACGTCAGCATGATGCGTGCGGTTTGGAATACGGCAGGTCCCCAGGCGATGAACTCCGCCATCCGTTGTGCGTCGAGTGCCGACAGCGACTCTTTGCTATACCTCTTCTCTAAAGCCGGAAACAGTTTCATATCTCAACGTTCAATGTTCAATGTCCAATGTCCAATGTTCAATGTTCAATGTTCAATGTTCAATGTTCAATGTCCTAATCACCAGCGCACTATTGGTGCCGCCGAAACCGAACGAGTTGCTGAGCACCGTGTTGACTTCCGTATCAACGGTCTTGGCGGTGAGGTTCAACTTCTCAGAGTATTCGTCAGGATTCTCGAAATTGATGTTTGGTGCCACAAAGTTATTCTGCATCATGATGATGCTATAGACAATCTCGCTGGCTCCGGCCATCCAACACTCATGACCCGTCATCGATTTCGTTGAACTGATGAGGGCACGCTGGCCATGAAACATCCTGTCGAGGGCGATGGCCTCATACATATCGCCCTGAACCGTTGATGTCGCATGGGCATTGATATAGTCAATGTCGTCGGGCGTCATGCCAGCATCGTTGAGGGCTCGCGTCATGGCTATAACAGAACCATTATCGCTGGGTTCTGATATACCACCACCATTGCTCGAAAATCCATAACCCACGACTTCTGCAAGAATATTAGCACCTCTGGCTACGGCATGGTCGTAGTCTTCAAGCACAAGTGCTGCAGCACCACCGCTGGGGATTAGTCCGTCGCGGTCTTTGTCAAACGGGCGGCTGGCCTTCGTCGGCTCGTCCATCCTGATGGAAAAAGCATTCAGCGCGTCAAACGAGGCCATCGAGTAATAGTTGGTTTCCTGGGCACCACCACAGAGCACCATGTCCTGCAGTCCCTGGCGGATGAGCATATAACCCAGTCCGATGGAGTGACTGCCACTGGCACAGGCCGCGCTGACGGTGAAGTTGATGCCTCGGAGGTGGAAGATGGTGCTGAGGTTCATGTTCACCGTCGAGTTCATCGACTGGAAAATGAGACCGTAGCCCAGCATGGCGGTGTCGTGCTTCTCATCCATGATCTTCGACGACTCGATGACGGGTTTGGCGGAGGAGTCGTTGCCGAAGATGCAACCTACCTCGTTCTCGCGGAGATAGTCGTCGCTGACGTGGGCCTGTTCGAAAGCCTGACGACTGGCCATATAGGCATACTGAGCCTCTTCCGACATGCCGGCACGGGTATGACGGTCCACCATCTGCTTCGTAATGACGGGTGTCTCGACGATGCCCGTAAGCCCTGAGCGGTAACCGTATTCGAGTCGTTCGGACTTGAGACCAATGCCCGATTTGCCTTCGTATAGTGACTGTCGGACGGTATCAATGTCAGTTCCAAGACAGGACCAGATGCCCATGCCTGTAATAACAACACGTCTCATCAGGTATGCAGGCCGCCGTTGATGTTAATAACCTCACCAGTGATGTACGACGCGTCGTCGGAGGCAAGGAATGCAACGAGTGCTGCCACTTCGTCGGGCTTGCCGAAACGACCCACGGGAATCAGCTTCTTCAGGTCGTCAACGGGCAGGTCCTTCGTCATGTCCGACTCAATGAAGCCGGGGGCAATGGCGTTGACGGTGATGTTACGTAGTGCCACCTCCTGAGCCAGGGCCTTCGTTGCACCAATCAAGGCAGCTTTGGCGGCACTGTAGTTGGTTTGGCCTGGCAATCCCTTCACACCTGACAACGAGGCGATGTTGATGATGCGGCCACCGCGCTTGCGAGGCATCATGTGACGCAAGATGCAACGCGTGATATAGAAAAAGCCGTCGAGTGTGGTGTCTATCACCTGATGCCACTCGTCGTCAGACATCATAAACATGACGTTGTCGCGACGGATACCGGCGTTGTTGACCAATATCGAGATGTAGTCGTCAGGATGCGACGCCTCCCAGTCCTGAATGGCTTTTTCCACCTCCGACTGATTCGAAACATTGAAAGGCAACAGTTCTGCCTTGCCACCAGCCTCTTCGATAAGGGCCTTCGTCTCGTTGGCAGCAGAATGGTTGGAGTTGTAATTGATGATGATGGGCATACCAAAAGAGGCCAATCTCAAACAGATTGCCTTTCCAATGCCTCTTGACCCACCTGTGACTAAAATGTATTTCATTACTTATAAGTAAACGTTAATGTTAAAAACAATTGCAAAGGTAATCATTTTCATTGGAAAAGGAGTCTAAAACATTTAAAATAAATATAGGTGTAACGCGTTTTTTGTTTTTTTTATGATTTCTTGATAAAAAAACGCCCAAAAGTTTGGTGGTTCCACAGAAAATGCCTACCTTTGCACCCGCAAAACGGTAAACTGATCGTTTCCAAGGTAACATGGTGCCCGTAGTTCAGTTGGTTAGAGCGTCAGATTGTGGTTCTGAATGTCGTGGGTTCGAGTCCCACCGGGCACCCTCCCTTCAAAAAGCGGGAATCTCCAGTAAATAAACGGAGTTCCCGATTTTTTATGCCCAGAAAGTTGGTTTCCATTTTTGGAAATGAGAGCCAAATTTGAGCCGAAAATAGCCGCAAAATAGCCGCAAAATGGCTCAAAAATCTGAAAATAGCCGCAAAATAGCCGCAAAAATTTCTGGGGGTACGTAAGGAACGGTATTTTTCGAAATTCTTACAAAATTGACGCAGTAAGAGTTCGAGTGACGCAAAACAAAAAATGTAATATGACACAGCGGTGTCAGGATTGAAAATACGCAAGGACGGTACATGATAATAACAATTAAAAAGTTAAAGTTATGGCCACTATTGCAATTGAATTAGGGAAGGTATCTTCCAAGAACACAAGAGAGGTTTATCTCCTGGTTAGACAGGGAAAATCTAGACGCAGAGTTAAGACCGGCGTAAAGCTGGCTGAGACCGAGTACTCAGAAAAGACGGGCAGAATTAAGTCCCCCACAAAAGCAAGAATTGTCGAAAAGCTCAAAAATGAGTTTGAGGACAATCTGGAGGCTGTTGAACAAGCCTCCGTGAATGCAGAAACAACAGACGGTGATTTCATCACAAGTCAGATTATCAAGAAGCACGAAGTCAAGACGCTGGACTTCTTTACTTTCACTGAGGAATGGCTGAATCGATCAACCATTAAAAGCGCGAAGAACTACAGGTGTATGTTGAATACGCTTGAAGCGTTCAATTGTAGGCGAAAACTCCTCTTTCAAGACATCAATGTTCGCTTCCTCAAAGATTTTGAGGTCTATCTCAAAGACCGTCCCAGAGCCAAGTCGATGTATATTGGCCTCATTCGTCATCTCTTCCGCGAGGCGATGATTGAGTACAATACCGATGACGAGACGGTTATCAAAACCGACCCCTTTCAGCGTTACAAGGCTCCAAGACAAGTGCTGAAGAAAGGTGTGCGAGCATTAAGTCTGGAGGATTTCATGAAGGTTGTAAACTATCGACCTAACGGAGCTGGCCGCAAACTGCTGGCGCACGACTGCTTTATTCTTTCGTTCTGCCTGATGGGCATGAACTCGGTTGACCTCTACAACGTGAAGAAACTGGAGCATGGCATCATGAAGTACAATCGCACTAAGACCAAAGACCGCCGAAGTGATGATGCGTATATAGAAGTCCGGGTTCATCCGTTCATCAAGAGCCTCATGGCCAAATGGAAAGGCACTGGTGGTTATGTGTTCAACTTCCACAGCCGTTTCAAGCATCCAGAGGACTTCAACCGTTCTCTCAATATCGGCTTGAAAGCTATTGGCGATGATCTGCACATGCCAGGGCTGCAATTTTATCAGGCCCGCCACACCTTCGCCACCCTATCCCGAAACATGATGAAGTTCAGCAAGAGTGATGTCGATGAAGCCCTCAACCATGTGGGCAGTTACGACATTGCCGATGTGTATATTACCAAGGACTTCTCGATTATCAACGAGAACAACTACAAACTGATTGACCGCGTATTCGATCTGGAGCCTACTGCGATGGATCTCAAGGCAAAGGTAGTGCCTCGCAAGCATGATTCCGACTCGAAGACTGACAAACTCAAGAGGAAATGACTCAATCACAGACGTTTACCGAGTTCCTGCACCAAGTTTTAAAGTGTGGGGATTCGGTTTTAACCTGTGGGATATGCCACTCTTCTGACGGTTTCAAAGTGTGGGGATTCGGTTTTAAAGTGTGGGGATTCGGTATCACAAACGGCCTGATTCAACGCCATTTCCGCCAATCCGATAGAGCATAATAATAGTCCATGCCAATAACAGGCATGCCGAAGGTCAAAAATTGCTTTCCAAGAATTGATTAATAAAAAATATCGTTATGATTTATGGTTTTTCAGCCCCTCGGGCCCCCGCAGAAAGTAAGTTTTAAAGTGTGGGGATTCGCGCCCGCGAACAAGTTTTAATGTGTGGGGATTCTTCATACCTTTGGTATGACCCTAAAACGAAAGTAGCCCGCCAGGCATCTAAGCCCGACGAGCCGCTAACTTATTGACTACCAGCCAACAAAGTAATGATTATTCGTCTTTCCTGGCCGACGTCTTGCAGTCCTTCTCAGCCTTCTCAACCTCACCTCTGATGGCTTGAATCACCCAACCGATGCCCATCACCTCGCCGCTCTTTTTCCTTCTGCGGCCCTGGATGTCCTCCAATGTTCCCAACACGTCAGGCAATAGTTTTACAGCCTTCATTAGCAGTTCTTTGTGTGGACTCAAACTGTTTCTGTCGAAACCCATCTGCTGCTTCATGTAGTTCGTCACCTGTGGAGATATGAAGCCCAACGAGACCTTTGCAGTCAGATGTACCCTCTCCAATTCTTGGTCTCTGAACTTCTCTTGATAGACGGGCATCAGCTCAAATCCCACTACTGGACTCTTGCAGTTATTAGGATTCTCGCGCAGTTTCTCGTAGGTGAACGTATATGGACACGTCTCGTCGAGCATCCGTTTTACAGGCCTCAGTACCCGTTCCTCCAGATGGTCAATACGGTCTTTCCCATCCTTGCGATACTTCTCTGCAGGTATGCCAAGCCAACTCTTCAGTTCCGCAATACTAAGGCGAAACGGCCTTTCCTGTCCGCTCATAATCATGTAGAACTGCAGAGCCGACGATGTAGGCAGTGCCAACGCCTTGTTCAACTCAAAACGCTTGAAGCCAAGCGAGAAGTCCGACAGCACATCCCAGATACGGTTATCCACCTCCACCGTAATCATCCCCGACCGATACACATACGTCGCATTGTTGATGAATCCGCACACCGTATAGCGGTTCTCATCCTTGTACTCAAACGACCGGCTGCGCAGTGCATACAGAGCCTTCTCGATGTCGTGGTGCTTCATCTTCGTGTTGAAGAGCACATCAGAGGCAGGCATGGTGATGGTCACGTTAAACAGCCCCAAGTCAATCTTGTGCAGATGGTCTTTCAATTTGATACCCTTCAGATGATTCGAGGCATACTCCATGATACGCAACACCACGCGCTGCTCCAGAATCGACATCTCCTTTTGCCGCGCCCAGGTATAGACAAACGAGGTCACGATGTCCTTGTTCTTCGTCGGGATGACCGCCAGTTCCTTTCTGCTCATGCTTCGTCCTCCATGCCGAACACCGCGCTGGCATTACCCCGTTTGGCTTTCTTCACTCTGATCTCACCGTTCTTCTGCTCGTAGTTGCTGATGGCCATGTTCAGCCCTGCAGCGAAGATGTCTTTCAGCGCAATACCCTCACGCTCGGCAATCGCCCTCACCTTCGCCATCTGGCCCGACTCAATCAGCGTACACACATGCTCCATCTGCTTCTTTGCCTTGGAGCCTGTTCTCACTCTACGTCCCGTTTCCACCTCCGGCTCACTCGTCAGGTTCTCCACGAGGTCGCTCATATCAAACTCTTTCTTCATCCTACTTATCGTTTTAATGGTTCATACTCTCAATCAGTTCCTCGGCAAATGCCAGATAGTCCTGCGCCCCATTGCTTTTGGGTGCATAGGTCACGATGTCCTGGGCCTCGTAAGGTGCCTCTGCCAGACTCACATTCTTGCGGATCTTCGTCTGATACACCGTCTTTCCCAGCGAGTCGCGCAGTTGCTTTTCCACGCCCCTACCAAGCTTTGTTGACTCCCATCGCGTTATCAGTATACCAGAGATATGCGCATTCGGATTCAACCGACGGCGCACCATCACAATGAAGTTGTTGATCATGGCCAGACCCTTGAACGGCAGCACCTCAGCCACCAGTGGAATGATGATGTCTGTACTGGCCGTAAAGGCATTCAGCGTCAGCAGCCCCAACGATGGCGGACAGTCTATCAGAATATACTCAAACTTGCCAGACACCTTCTCCAGCAACTCAGCCAACAATCGCTCCCTGGCCATAGCCGAAGCCAGTTCCAAGTCGGCCATTGCCAACTGAAGCGTAGCTGGAACCAAGAACAGATTTTCACTCAACGGAATAATGGGCATCTCACTCTTACCCAACAGTGCTGAATAGATGGATGTGTCTGGTTCCCCTTTCATCAGGCTACTGGTCAGGTTCGACTGGGCATCCAAATCCACCAGCAACACACTGTGTCCCTTAGCAGCAAGGATGGAACCGACACTTGCAACCGTTGTTGTTTTACCTACGCCTCCCTTGTGGTTGGCGACCGAAATAATCTTTGTTTTCATACCTTAAATATTTGAATACTTATTATCTTATTGCAATATTTCCATATTTTTGTATGCAAAGGTATAGAATATTTTGAAATATCAAACAATAATTGGTCTAAAATTAAGATAATTTAAAACTAAAATTCAAACTATTCAAATGTTCAGTAACTATTTCCTATTAATACATATATATATTATAGTTGCATATAGCAATATCATTGTATTGGCGTATTTCCATATTTATGTGCATATTTATTATTATATTGCTTTATGCCTCTATTACTGTATTTCAACGAAAGCCCGTGTCTCGCCGTAGTTACTACGGAAAGACACGGGTTTTTCGTGTTATCCTTCTACTACCTATAGAAATAGGTCGTATTATCTTCTTACCTGTAGACAGGTGTGGGGAAGGTGATGTTGCTGGGGATGTAGAAGTCGTCGGAGAGAGTGCGGCCGTCTATTTGTTTGGTCAGGCGGTAGTGGCCGGGGGCGAGATGGAGCAGGCCGATATGGCTATAGACGGTGGCTGAGTCGTGGGCGGCTACGGTGCTCAGGACGGAGGTAAAACCGAAGTCCTTGGGGAAGGGAACTTGCTGCCAGTGGCCGTCTGTCTCGCGCTCGATGGTGTACTCCTGTCCGTAGTTCACATCGTAGTCGTTGGGATTGATGATCCTCGCCTGCACCACAGAGTCGCTTCGCGAGATGCTTTTGTCGATGATGACGAGGCGCAGGGTGTCTGCACTGGTCGCAGCCTCGGTGCTGTCCGTAGTTTGTTCCGCATCTGCTACCGCCTGCCGTGCCGTTGGACGGCAAGAGGCGAATGCGAGGGCGGCTATCAGGAGGAAAAGAAGTTTTGATTGTTTCATATTGCTTGTATTCATTTTTCTACCATCCTTTAATCTGAAAGCACACTCCGACATTGATCCCCAAATCGTGAATCAGTTTGCTATTGTAATCGTTCTTGTTCGTGTCAAACGCATTTATGAGATATGCTTCATCACATATCGAAGCCATTATGCCGACGTTCGGAGTGATGTGCATCTTTATACCGACACTTGGCGACATGAACAGGCTAAAGCCCTGCTTTTCTTTAGAGATGGAGTATTTCTCGTTAGTTCCAACATTCTTTGCGTTGAACAGAGCAAATCCTCCGACGCGTAGATTAACAAACGGAGAGAATCTGCGGTCTAAGAAAAAGTAATGTGTACTGAGATAAACGGGAATTGCAGAGAACTTGTACTTCTCATGATGATTGTATCCAATTCCTGCTCCTATACTGAATCGCTCGTTATTGAACTTTTCGTGCACATCGATGACGTTCAGGCAGCCTTCGCCTAAATCGAACGAGGTTTGAGCCTGTCCCGCCACCGCAACGAGGGCGAGGAGGATGGTGATGATGGTTTTCTTGATCATATTCATTTTGTTTTTTATTTGCTGCGAAGTTACGGAAAAGGGAGGAGAAAGTGTGCGGAGAGGACGGAAAAGTGGGGGGCGAGGGTGAAAGTCTGAACAAATGTTCAGAGTTTTGGGCGATTTTGTTTATTAGAGCTGGTGGTTGCGATGTTTACAGGCTCGTGGGTCGGCTGCGGTGCGCTGGTAGTTCATCGCTCGTTTGTTCCGTGCTGTCTCTTGATATAGCAGTTCATTCATCCCTTTGATGCTTTCTGCTTCGCTGGCCCACTGCATGGCAATCTCCACAGGCGGCTTGCTGCCCTCTGGCAACAGGCACACGCCATGATAGCAGACACCGACGAGCGACTGGCGTATGGCTGTCTGATACAATCGTCGCCATCCGTCGGCATCCACGTCAACAGGAAACTCCTGCGTCAGCCCTAATGACAGGCGCAGGAGTTTGTAGAATTGTTGCTCTTCTTGATGATTCATGAATAATCCTTGCAGTATTCAATCGCCCTCGCCGTCCCACCAGGGGACGTTCCTTGTGGGGTCGCCGCTGTCAGCCAGTAACTGGCACTTGTGCTGCAGTTCTACTACTCTGAATGATGGCTTCATATATTTCTTTTTCATTGCTGTGTCCTCCTTACTTGATTACAATCTTACGTCCATTGTTGATATAGATGCCCTTGGTGCTGGGC
>ONMN01000018.1 GCA_900318885.1 uncultured Prevotellaceae bacterium
GATGTCTGCTTCAGCAAGCAGATTCATGGTATCGTCGAACAGACGACCTTTTGATTGTACGGCAATTCTTAACATATTCTTATTTACCTTTATTTGATTCTTATTCTTCTTGAGCATCGGCTGTCCGCAGCAAAATGCTGGTGGCACCGAGGGTAAACAACGTCCCGTCCTCAATGACACGTCGTTCACGCGGAGTCAGTTCGACATTATCGACGAACGTTCCCGTATTGCTATTGTTATCGGCCAGCGTGTAACGCAAATTACCACGTTTATCGCGACTGACGGTGATGGTGCAGTGATTGAGGTCGACGCTGGGATCGACAGTCTCGAAAGGTGTGTTGATGGGATTCCCTTTCTGGTAGCGGCCAATGACGTTATCTCCCATATGTAATGGAATGACCTGTTTGTAATGGAACACGTTTTCAATGACCACAATACTTCCGCAAGGCGCCTCTTCTGCAGGGCGCTCTCCAGAGTCGGCCGACATCTCGGCATTCTCCTGTTTCTGGGTATTGCGCAACTTCGATACACCGATGCGGATACCGAATTCTTTTCCGCATTGGTCGCATTTAAACACGAGCGACTGACCAGTGGTATACTTGGTCTCGTCGAACGTGATGTAGTTGTCGCATTTGGGGCATCTTACACGTTTCATGACTTCAAAAACCTATGCTGATACTTTTTTATAAACCCACGCTTCGGCGAACTCTTCGTCATTGTTCATCTTGTTCAAATGTCGATAGGCTTCGCCCTCGGTTTTGTAAGATCCGCAAACTACGCGTACGGTGTTACGATGGATATACACCTCTGCATCTTTTATACCGCGTTTTTTTAACTGTTCAACGTAACTCTCTGCATTGCTGAGCTTTACCTGACTGGCTAAAACAATACAGTATGTGGGTTCTGTTGTTGGGGCAGCTTCTTGCTTTACTTCCTCTTTTGCAGGAGCACTGGCGGCAGTAGGCTTCACGACGGGTTTGGCAGGAGCCATGTTCGTGTCCTTTGGCATCAACTTGGTCAGCAGATTGCCCTGCATGTTGCTCATCGAGCGAGTGCTAAGGTCGCTGTTGGCGATAGGCGTTGTAATCAGGAAGAAAGCGATTACTGCTGCAGCAATAGCTACAGCATTGCGAATCCACGACATCTTAATCTCGATGGCTCGGTCTTCGTTCGGCTCTTCGTTGTCAATGAATTCCAATAAGGTGGAATCGGCAACTTGTTCGCTTTTTACGATTTCCGAGATTTCGTTGCTTGTCAATTTGTTTTTGCGGATATCTTTCAGAGTGGGGAACACACAAGCGCTGAGTCCGTAGAAGTCAGGTGACAGGACACCTGCCTCGCAAGGTTCAAACTGGATGTTGCCTTCGCTGTTAATGCTCAGCGTGCCGATATCCTCGAGTGTAAAGTATCCTTTTTCGTTGAGTTCCTGCTTCATTTCGTCGACTTCACGTTCGATACGACGCAATGCCTCAGGATAACTGATGTCCAAAGCATTAATGTACGACTGTACGAGCAACGAGTCGTTGATGCGTAACTGTGGATTGAATCCCAGTGTTCGTGTAGGTGGCAAAAACATGCAATCATCGGCTTCGTAACGGGCTGCTACATGGTGTGCAACAAAGCCTCCGAAGTCTGGCACGATGACGCAGTCATTGTCCAAAAGAAGTATTTCAATATGTCTCTGTAGTTCAATCACGATGCAAAGGTAGTAATTTGCGAGCAAAAAACCAAATTTTTTGCGGGTAAATCGATTTTTTTTCTTACCTTTGCAAACGGAATAAGATTTGAATAAGAAAAAGAAGCATTAGAAAGGCTCCTATTATTATATATATGAATAAGGTGTTATACCATATTATATGTTTACTGACAGTTATAGGTTTTGTTGCCTGTGGCGGTCAAAAGCCAACAGCCCAGCAGGAAGAAAGCCGTGAGGCCAAGCAGTTGTTGCAAGGTGTTTGGGTGGAGGAAGACGGTGAGACGGCTGTGTTTCAGATGAAAGGCGATTCCATTTTTTATGCTGACTCTACGTCATTGCCTGCCCGTTTTTGGGTCATTGGCGATACGCTTTTCGTTGGTTCCAATCGTTATCCCATTGAGAAGCACACTGAGCATTTGTTGTGGTTCCGCAATCAGAATGGTGATTTACTGAAATTCGAAAAGAGTAATGATAAGGAATTGAATGTGGAGTTTGGACAGTCAAAACCTCAGATTCTGACGATTACTGAAGTGCTGAAGCGTGACACAGTTGTTTTCTATGACAGCCAACGTTACCATCTATATATTGCTATTAACCCCACAAGGTATAAGGTGACGCATCAGACTATCAACGAAGATGGCATGGAAGTTGAAAACATCTATTATGACAATATTATCCACCTGAGTATTTTCAATGGTGCTACCCAGTTGTTTTCACGCGATTTCCGTAAGCAACAATATGCCAAAAATGTTCCAGCCCAGATACTGCAGCAGTCGGTATTGAACAATATGGAATTTTCGAAGGTTGATGCCAATGGTTTCCATTTCAATGTTTCCGTTTGTGTTCCCGACGACGCCAGTTGTTACCTTATTGACCAGATTATTGATTTTAAAGGTAGCCCATCCGTAAAACTGCTTGAATATTGAAAGTTACACTCCTACAAACAGATATCCGTTGGGCACAGCCAGAAGAAAACATCCGCTGTGCAGAACAGTTGCTTTCCGATGCAGAAGAGAGCGACCTTTATGTGTTACCAGAAATGTGGAGCACGGGGTTTGCAACAAAGCCTCATGGTATTGCTGCCGACGAAGATACGAATCCCGCTTTACTTTGGATGAAGGAGATGACAGCGCGACGTCAGTGTGCTATTGCCGGTAGTCTGGCAGTCCGTTTGTCGGATGGTAGTTTCCGTAACCGTCACTATTTCATCGATGGACATAATGGTATCATTTACTATTACGACAAACATCATCTCTTTACGTATGGTCACGAAGACGAAAACTATACGGCAGGGCAGGAACATACCGTTGTCACGTATGAAGATTTCCGATTTCTGTTGTTGACGTGCTACGATTTGCGTTTCCCTTGCTGGAGTCGTTATTCTGACAATCTTGATTATGACGCTATTATTTTGGTTGCCAATTGGCCTGAGTCCCGCCAGTCTGCATGGCAACTGCTCACTCGTTCCCGTGCAATCGAGAACCAGTGTTACCTCATAGGTTGTAATCGTGTAGGCGACGATCAACATTCCCATTATGCCGGCTGTTCTCTAGTAGTTGACGCTTATGGCAAGGCATTGGGCCAGTGCCATAAGAACAGGGCTGAAAGTCTCACGGTTAACCTTGATATAGCCGAACTGCAACGTCGTCGTAGCAAGTTCCGCGTCCTTGAGGATAGAGACCTCCGATAGGTTTCTTTTGCAAATATCGTTAAATTATGCATGAAAAGTTTGCAAATTTCACAAGCTTTTCGTAACTTTGCAGGATAGATATACAAACTAATCAAAAACGAACAAAATTATGTTATCACAGCAAGACCTGAAGCAGTTGGCTCAGAAGGGTATCTCTGAGGCACAAATCGAGAGACAATTAGGTGAGTTTAAAACTGGTTTCCCATTCCTGAAGTTGGAGGCTGCAGCAGCTATTGGTAAGGGCATTGTAGCACCTTCTGATGCTGAGCGCAAGGCGTATGTGGAGGCTTGGCAGGCTTACAAAGCCGAGGGCAAGAAGGTGGTGAAGTTTGTACCCGCATCGGGTGCCGCCAGCCGTATGTTCAAGGACATGTTTGCCTTTGTGGATGCCGACTACGACGTGCCCACGACGGACTTCGAGAAGAAGTATTTTGACAACATCGAGAAGTTTGCCTTCTACGACGAGCTGGATGCTGCCTGCCAGAAGAATCAGGGCAAGGGTATCAAGGCACTCATGGCCGAGGGTAACTACAAGGCCGTAGCTGCCAACATGCTGAAGGCCGAGGGGCTGAACTACGGACAGCTGCCTAAGGGCCTGTTGCTGTTCCACAACTATGCCGAGGGCGCTCGCACACCGATGGAGGAACACTTGGTGGAGGGTGCTTTGTATGCAGCATCGAATGGTGAGGCCCACGTACACTTCACCGTCAGCCACGAGCACATGGAGCTCTTCAAGGCCAAGGTGGCTCAGAAGGCTGATCTCTATGCTAAGAAATATGGTATCAAGTATGACATTTCTTTCTCTGAGCAGAAGCCCTCGACGGATACCGTTGCCGCTAATCCTGATGGCACGCTGTTCCGCAATTCTGACGGCTCGCTGCTGTTCCGTCCAGGTGGTCACGGTGCGCTGATTGAGAACTTGAACGAGATTGAGGCTGACGTCATCTTCGTGAAGAACATCGACAACGTCGTGCCCGACCGCTTGAAGGACGATACCGTCGAGTGGAAGCAGGTCATCGCTGGTGTGCTGGTAACACTGCAGAAGAAGGCCTTCGAGTATCTGCGTCTCTTGGATACAGGCAAGTACACGCACGAGCAGATTGAGGACATCATTCGCTTCGTGCAGAACGACCTCTGCTGTCGCAAGGCTGACATCAAGGAACTGGAGGATGCCGACCTCGTCATCTACCTGCGCAAGAAGCTGAATCGCCCCATGCGCGTGTGTGGTGTCGTGAAGAATGTGGGCGAGCCTGGTGGTGGTCCGTTCTTGACGTATAACCAGGATGGAACCGTTTCGCTGCAGATTCTCGAATCAAGTCAGATTGATAAGTCAAATAAGGAGTATATGGAGATGTTTACCAAGGGTACGCACTTCAATCCCGTTGACCTCGTATGCGCTGTGAAGGACTACAAGGGCAACGCCTTCGACCTGCCTAAGTATGTCGACCCGACAACGGGCTTCATTTCTCAGAAGTCGAAGAGCGGTAAGGAACTTCAGGCCCTTGAATTGCCTGGCTTGTGGAATGGTGCCATGAGCGATTGGTCGACTGTCTTCGTCGAGGTTCCCCTATCGACGTTCAATCCCGTGAAGACAGTCAACGACCTGCTTCGCGACCAGCATCAATAATACAACCGAGTTGAGGGGGAGAATTTCCTAAACCGTAATTTCTCCCCTTATGCTGCGGTTCATCAATTCGCGAACCTTCTCCGGGTCGTTATAGTGTGACTGCAAGAACATCAGTTTGGTGACGGCACTTTCCACCGTCGAATCATAACCGCTTACCACTCCGGCTTCCTTCAAATGGAAGCCGGTGTCGTATCTGCCCATTTCGACACATCCTTGCATACACTGGCTGATGTTGACAATCACCTTACCATTCTTTGTACCTTCCTTGAGCGCGTTCAGTAACCAGGGACGCTGGGGCGCATTACCCGAACCGAAAGTACGCATCACGATTGCCTTGAGGTTAGGCGTATGAATGATGTGACGAATAAGGTCTTCGCGAATACCGGGGAACAACGAGAAGATAATCACGTTGTTGTCCAGTCGGAAGTGTGGAGCCATGGGCTTGTTCCAGTCGGGTTTCAGAATACGCTCCTCATGATAGGTAATGTTAACGCCAGCATCTACCAAGTGAGGAAAGTTAAACGATTCGAAGGCATTGAATTCGTCGGCACTTTGTTTTGTCGTACGGTTGCCACGTAACAGATGACCATTGAAGTAGATGCCAACTTCTGGTACACGAGCGTGACCTTCTTCGTCTTTCGCCGCAGCAATCTCTATACTAGTGATGAGGTTCTCTTTGCCGTCGGTGCGGAGCTGTCCGATGGGCAGTTGCGAACCGGTGAAAATGACAGGCTTCGTCAGATTCTCCAACATATAGGAGAGGGCAGAGGCTGTGTAGGACATCGTATCGGTTCCGTGCAATACGACGAAACCGTCGTACTGGTCATAGTTATCTGCAATGACATGCGAAAGGTCGGTCCATAGTTGTGGAGACATATCGCTGGAATCAATAGGCGGATTGAACTGATGCGTATCAATCTGCATATTGAACTGTTTCAGTTCCGGCACACGCAGCAACAGGTGCTCGAAGTCGAAAGGCTCCAAAGCACCTGTTTGTGGATTGCGGTTCATGCCGATGGTTCCACCTGTGTAGATGAGTAAGACCTTGCTCTGCATGGTAAGTAAATGTTGTATCTTATCCGTTCATCGAAAGCAGGAACTCCTCGTTAGAGTGTGTTTGTACCAAGCGATCACGAATGGTACTCATAGCCTCGATGGGGTTCATCTCGGCAATGAATTTGCGGATAATCCACATGCGGTTCAGAGTGGTCTGATCCTGCAACAGCTCGTCGCGACGAGTAGAAGAAAGTACCAGGTTGACAGCAGGGAACACGCGTTTGTTGGCAAGCATACGGTCAAGCTGCAGTTCGGAGTTACCCGTACCTTTGAACTCCTCGAAGATTACTTCGTCCATCTTCGAACCTGTGTCTGTCAGTGCAGTAGCAATGATAGTCAGCGAACCGCCGCCTTCAATGTTACGGGCAGCACCGAAGAAACGCTTGGGCTTCTGCAGGGCATTGGCGTCAACACCACCTGTGAGCACCTTACCACTGGCAGGAGCAACGGTGTTGTAGGCGCGTGCCAGACGTGTGATGGAGTCGAGGAAGATGACGACGTCGTGACCGCATTCTACCATTCGTTTGGCCTTTTCCAATACGATGCCAGCAATTTTCACGTGACGGTCAGCAGGCTCGTCGAATGTCGAAGCAATGACTTCTGCATTCACTGTCCGTGCCATATCCGTAACCTCTTCTGGGCGTTCATCGATGAGCAACATCATAATATATGCCTCTGGATGGTTTGCTGCTATGGCGTTGGCAATATCCTTCATCAATAGCGTTTTACCGGTTTTTGGCTGTGCCACGATGAGGGCACGCTGACCTTTACCGATAGGTGCGAAAAGATCTACAATGCGCACTGACGGATTTGTTGTTGCCTTATCGCCACACAGAGTGAATTTCTCATCGGGGAACAGCGGTGTCAGATGTTCGAAGGCTACACGATCGCGTACTTCCTGAGGATTTCGTCCATTGATGCTGGTAACGTTTGACAGGGCAAAATATTTCTCATTGTCGTGTGGCGGACGGACGGTACACTCTACGACGTCACCTGTTTTCAGACTCCAGCGTCTGATTTGCTGTGGGTTTACGTAGATATCGTCTGGTGAAGACAAATAGTTGAAGTCTGATGAACGCAAGAATCCATAGCCGTCCTGGATGATTTCCAACACGCCATTACCGGTAATGAGCTCACCGAAATCGAATGCAGCAGACTGTGCCGGTTGGCGATAGTCTTGCATCATAGGCTCGTCCTGTGTTTGCTGAGCTACGGGACGGTCAAAGATGTCGACTGTCGGGATTGCAGATTGATCCTCAATAGGCAAGTCGACAATGGTAATGAAGTCTGTACCGTCGCCGGGATCACCTTCCCAAACATCGTCGGCATCTCCTTCCATAGGAGCCTCTTCTGCTTCAATGTTACTGGCCATTTTCTCCTGCAACTGATCAATCATCTCAGGTGATAGTTCTTCATTGTCATCTTCAACTACAGATTCAGCTTCAGGAATTGCTTCTATTACAGCCTCAGGGATGGCTTCCACTACAGGCTCTTCTGCAAATAGGTCAGCCTCGTTTTTGGGGGAAGCCTTCTTGCGCGTCTTCTTCTCGGGTTTAGCTTCGGCAGGTGCTTCAGCAGCAGTCTCCTCTTCCTGTTCTTTCTTTGTTTTACGTACACGCTTCTTGGGCGCAGGTTTCTCTTCGGCCTGTTCGGTCTGTTCGGTTTCGGCTTTTTCTGCTGCAGCCTGTTCGGCAATCAGTGCATCCAGCGTAGGTTTCTTCCCAGCCTTTGTGGCTTTTTTGTCTAACGTGGTGCTCTCCGAGCCGTTGACGGTATAAACCTTGCTATTGTCTTTTGCTATACGTGTGCGTTTGCGCTTTGAGACGGGTTCTCCTGCAGCTACCTGTTCGGCGGCCTTGTCTAAAATGGCGTATACCACATTCTCAAATTCGTCGTTCTGCGATACTTTGACTCCCAGTTCACTGGCTATCGCCATCAGTTCGGGGATAGGAAGTTTTTCTAATTGTTCTTTCGTGTACATATTAATATACAGTATATCGTTAATGATTCAATGTTGAAATGATGTTTTGGAAAGAAGGTGCTTCGCGGACGGAAACACGTTTTTCTGAATTCGGCTGCAAAGATACGAAAAAAAATTGAACCAACCAAACCGTTTGCTCATTTTTTTCAATTGTCGTTCACTTCTTTAACTTCCTTAACTCTCTGACTTCCTTGATTACTGTTTTGGCAGTTCCACGACGAAACGACACCCATCTTGATACGTGGTATCCAACGTGAGGTCGCCACCCAGTCCTTGGACATGGCGTTTGGCCAATGGCAGACCTAGACCCAAGCCTTCTGACAGGTCGTTGATTTTTCCAAACGGCATGAAAATCATTTCCAATTGTTCCTCCGACAGTCCTGTGCCAACATCCTCAACAATGAAGCGTACAGTATTCTCAGTCTGTGTGACGTGCATCACCACGTGTTTGCCGTCCGAATATTTGGCGGAATTATACAGCAATTCGCGAATAGTTCTCATCAGGTAAAGGTGGCTAGTGTGTATACAACAATTGTCAGGCAATTCGGTTTCCAACAGGATGTCTGTATCGGGGAAGTTATCCTTCAAGCTGCTAACACATTCCCGAGCTAATTCGTTACACGACACCAGTTCATTCCTATGAGCCTGCAACTCCTGAGAGACACCCGAGTCAGAACTGTCGTATAACATCTGAACCATGCGGTTCAGGTGATGGGCATTATGCAACATAGTGTCAGTAATGCTTGCCAACTCTTCTTCTGGCAGCAAGTCGTTGTGCTTTGTATCGCTTTTGTATGTCAACAGGCTGTCGCGAAGCACTTGTGCGAAACCTATGATGATGTTCAGTGGTGTGCGTATCTGGTGTGACACGTTTTGAATAAAGCGTGTCTTTTGTCTCACAGCCTCCTCAACCTTTTCCGTAGCCTTTGTCAACTCTTCATTACGGTTTCTGCTTGTCTCTGCAGTATGTCGCAGTGCTCCCATGTGGAAGTTTAGCGACTGTTGCATGGTGGCAAAACTGTTTTGTAGCTGTCCGATGACATCGGTACGCTTGGTGCGTAGAATAATCTCGTCATTGTTGTCTCTTGCTATCTTCTCCGAGAGGCGCAGTAACTTGTTGAGGGGCTTGATTTCTCTTGAAACACTGCTTTGGCACAGCAGCAAAATGATAATCAATCCGATGCCAATCAGTGCGGCAATAATATATACCAATTTGTGGTAACTCCAGAGAATGTCTTTGTCGGGACATACCAATGCGAGACTCCATTCTGTACCAGGCACGGGACGGTAGCATACGTGACAATCCACACCGTCAATCGTAGCCTTCATGACACCGAGATTACCCGCAGTCATCTCATGTCCCAGTGCTATCAGCTCGGTATGTTTGTTGGGATCGGCATTGGAGAATATGGTCTGTTTGTAGAGCCTTGCAGTATCGGGATGGATATAATATTGTCCGTCGCTTCCTATCATCATATAATATGCGTGTGGGTAGGGGACAGCAGCACTATCTACAACGGCTGTTATGCGACGCATGGACAGGTCGCAGGTGATGATGCCTGCCAGCTGTCCGCTTTCTAGGAATATGGGTCGGCTGTATGATGTAATCTGGTCGGTAGCCACCACTGTTCCTTCGGTGTCGTCGGCATAGGGCTTCACCCAGCAGGCTTTGCCCAATTCGCGGGCAACACTATACCAAGGTTTCTCGAAATATTCATAGGGAGCGTCTCGTACGGTGATAATGGAGTCTCCCTCTCTCAGCGTATAGGCATCGAAATAACGTCCGTATTGTTGGAACATGTTCGGCTCTGCGGCAATGCAACACCCGTTGACATGACTGTTCAACATAACAACGAGTCGCGAGATAGCCAATAGCGAGTCTGGTTGGAAATGTTCTTCGGCAAGCCATGTGTTGGAATTGGTGGCGGTCTCTATGGTACTCATCATACTTCTGACGCGCTGCACCGTCGTGTTCAGCATATTGCTGGCACTTTCTTGTGCTTCTTGACGGATGAAGAACTGTGACTGCAAAAACATTCCACCCAATGCCAGAATGAAGACTGGTGCGGCCATCAGCAACATACCAATGGTGAGCTTCCTGGACAGGCTATGACGTATCAGTTCCCTCATACGCGTTCCTCCTTTCCTTTTTCACTCTCGGCAGTTTCTATCAAGCTGTTAAGCAGGTCTGTAATGACCTGTCCCTTCTGTTGTATGATGTCAACATTGTCTGCTGTTTTCTGTCGTGTATTGTCGTGATAGTGTTCACACAGTTCTGTAACGCTTTTGACGATGGCGTCAGCAGGACCTGTCATTTGGTTTGTCATGTTGTGCAGAAAGGCTGTCTTCACCCGGTCGGCCTCCTGCGTCTGGGTGTAGGCCTGTTTAAGCACACTGTTTCGTTCCTGCAATGTTTCTTTCGATTGCTGCAACTCACTCATGCGTTCTGCCAGTGCACGTTGCATTTGCTGGAAATGAAACTGCAGACGTCCTATCTCGTCCTTACGTCGTGAGTCGGGAATGGTTTCTCCATAATGCCCACGAGCAATACGCTCGGCCGATTCTGTCAAAAGGTGTAAGGGTTCCAATTGGCGGTGGGTGATGAGTGTACAGAGCACCCAAGTCAGCAACATACCGATGATGGCTATGACCAACACGATAGTCAGTAGCAAGTTGTAGTCGCCGAAGATGTCTTCCTCGGGATATACTACCCCTACGCTCCATTTCAGTTCCTCCATAGCTCGGCCAGGTACTGCGGAGCGTTCGAAGGGACGATAGAATACATACCAGTCTTCACCGTTCATCACAAACTGTTTATAGCCTCGCTCGCCGTTTACCATTGCTTCTGCGGCTATACGTACCGAGGGGTCAGCTCCGTTCTCACACTGTGTGAACACCGTTTCGTGAGACAACTTGACGGGATCAGGATGTACAAGAAATGCACCATTTTTACCCAGTAGTGTGCTATAGCCATTGGCCGATGGTTTTGCGTCGAGTACGATTTGCGAAAGCAGAGCAAGGGACACATCTACGGACAGTACGCCAATAGGTTTCCAATTGCCGTCGTAGAGGGGTAGCGAGAAGCATGTCACCGCCTCGTCGTTAGGAGTATCCTTCACAGGTTCCATCCAGCATGCGTGTCCTTCCGTCAGCGGTTCTGTATACCACGTCTGTTGAGTGTAAGGTTTTCCACCGAATGCTTTAGCCATTACCAGTTCTTCGCTCTCGTTGTTGAAACCTTTGCGGTGAACGTAAGCCATGAATGGCTTCTTATCTTCGTAGAAGTTGGGAGCCATAGCAATGGCACAGCCGACAATATAGGAATTACTCTCAATAACAGTCTGACAATAATGAAACATCTGCTCGCGATTGTTCATTTTACCCAGAAGGTTCCAGTAGATATTGCCTGTTGCCTGTTCTACGCTCAAAAGAATATTATCTATGTGCTGTACCGTCGACTCCAACGTCTGTTCGGCATTACGCATAGCTTCTGCTTTCAATGTCTGACGTGCGAAATAAAACATTACTGCTAGCGCTACAAATAACAACAGCGCTATTTCGCAGACAACCATCAGACTCAGCTTGACTGATAAGGTCTTGTTGATTATTTTAGGCCATTTCAGCATAGTTTCAAGGTCTTCTGGCTGCAAATTTACGAAGAATTGGTTATATTTCCAAATGTATATGTATTATATCTTTGAAAACACTGTTAAGGAATTATAATTACAGCATATATCGTTTGACTTTCCAGTCAAATCTGCGTCATATAAACAGACATAAGAACTTGATTGGATGAAAGAGAAGAGTAAACGTTTTTTGCTGACAACGCTCTTCATGGCGTTTTGTCTGTGTTCATGGACGCAGACAGATTCACTATGGACTGTAAGAGGTCGTGTAACTGATGCAAAAACGAAGAAGCCACTGGCGTCGGTTAGTGTTATGAGTAACCGTGTTGGTACAGTGACGAATGCCGATGGTGAATTTGTGCTGAAGCTGAGCGCTGTTCCCCATGAGGTGGTATTTTCGTGCCTAGGCTATCAGACGCGACACCTGACAGCAGCAGCATGTCGGGCTTTGGAGCAAGAGGGCAATCCCGTTCGTTTGCAGGCCAGCAGCGTGATGCTCGACGAGGTGGTAGTAGAAGGACATGAGGCACGTGATATTGTGCTGAAGGCTATTGATCGTATAGAGCGCAACTATCCGAACAATCCGAACCTGATGCGTGGTTTCTATCGCGAGACAGTACAGAAGCGACAGCGTTTCATCAGCATTGCCGAAGGCGTCGTGGACATCTATAAGACAGGTTATCAGAAGAGTGATGCCGGCGACGGTGTGAAGATTCTGAAGGGTCGTCGGCTACTCAGTCAACGTGCCAGTGATACGTTGGCCGTGAAGCTACAGGGAGGTCCAGTGCTCCCCATTATCCTCGACATAGTGAAGGAGCGAGATATATTGTTGAACGAAGAGGAATTGTCGAAATACACCCTGCGTCTCCGCACTCCCGAGATGATGGATGGCCGGATGCAGTATGTGATAGAATTGACGCCCAGAGTGACTGAGACGTATGCCCTATGGACTGGCCGGTTGTATATCGATCGCGAGACACTGGCCTTCACCAAGATAGATCTTTCGTTAGACATGCACAATCCTGGCAAGGTGACAGAAATGATATTGCGCAAGAAACCTTTCTCTTTGCGTTTTACACCCCACGAGTTGTCGTTAACTGCCGATTACACGACAGACGGAGGTGTAACACGACTTAACTACATCCGAAACATCATCCGGTTCCGTTGCGACTGGAAGCGACGCTTGTTTAAGTCGAATTTCAATATTGTGTCGGAAATGGTTGTCACCGACTGCCACGAGGGGGCAAATATTCGCCCTATTCGCGTACGCGACTCATTCTTCCGTCATGACAACTTTTACGATAAAGTGATATATTTCAACGATCCTGATTTTTGGGGCTCTGAAAACATCATCGAACCCACGGAGGACCTACTGAAAGGAATCGACAAAATAAAGAAAAAGATGATAGATAAGTAAGAACTTCTTGAATGTCAGTCTGTTACTTTATTTTACTGACTTGTTGATTTCGTCAATATAATTGAGCACGTCGTCGCGTCCTGTTTTCTTTTCGGCAGAGGTGACAAAAATAGGGGGCAGTTCCTCCCAAGTTTCTAACAGCTTCTTTTTGTAACTATCAACAGCCTGATTACATTTGTTGGGCGTCAGCTTGTCGGCCTTTGTGAAAATAATGCTGAAAGGAACGGACGATAAGCCCAGCCACTCAATGAATTCGAGGTCTATCTTCTGCGGTTCCAGTCGAATGTCAACCAAGACAAAGACATTTAAAAGCTGTTCGCGTTGGAGAATGTAACCACGAATCATTTGATCCAAGCGGTCTATTTCCTTTTTCGAACGCTTTGCATAGCCATAGCCAGGCAAGTCGACCAGATACCATTCCTTGTTAATGATAAAGTGATTGATAAGCAGTGTCTTACCTGGTGTAGCACTGGTTTTTGCCAGTTTGCGATTGTTGGTAAGCATATTAATAAGGCTGGACTTGCCTACGTTCGAACGTCCAATGAACGCATATTCTGGTTTCGTGTCCTTTGGGCACATTGACACTACAGGTGCCGACAGTGAGAATTCAGCTTGTTTGATTTCCATATTTCGATGTTTTGCCTGCAAAGATAGAAAAAAAAGATGGACTAACCAAACGTCAGTCCACCTTTTTTATGAATGTTTTGTCTATTATGCGTTATATTCCTGCCAAGACTTAATACGGACGTTGGTCATCAAGGGGATGTTATGGTCGATGGCACCACGACGAATGCGGTAGCCATTGGTCAGCTCGCGTTTGGTGTGGTTCTTCGGCACGTTGATGATGAGGTCGAACTGGTGGGCAGCAATCATGTCCATGACGTTGTTCTGCCCCTCTTCGTCGGGCCATGCTACGGGCGTAGCCTCGATGCCATTGTCGTTGAAGAACTTCGCTGTGCCCCCAGTAGCATATACTTTGTAGCCTTTCTTGACCAGTTCCTTGGCAGGTTCCAACAGACTGACCTTACCCTTGGCGCCACCTGAAGAAATCAGGATGCTGCCACCATCCTTAGGCAGACGGTAACCGGTAGCGATGAGCGAGTTGAGCATAGCCTCGTTGAGGTCGTCACCCAGACATCCTACCTCACCCGTAGAGCTCATGTCAACACCCAGAACGGGGTCGGCATTTTGCAGACGGGCAAACGAGAACTGAGAAGCCTTGACGCCGATGCGATCGATATCGAACTCTGATGAGTCGGGACGAGAGTAGGGGGCATCGAGCATAATCTTCGTAGCCGTCTCGATGAAGTTGCGCTTCAGAATCTTAGATACGAAGGGGAACGAACGAGATGCACGCAGGTTGCACTCGATGACCTTCACCTCGCGGTTCTTAGCTAAGAATTGGATATTGAACGGACCGCTGATGTTGAGCTCGGCGGCAATCTTGCGGGCAATCTTTTTAATCTGACGGATGGTAGAGAAGTAGATGTGCTGAGCGGGGAACACCATCGTGGCGTCGCCAGAGTGCACACCGGCATACTCTACGTGCTCGGAGATGGCGTACTCGACAACCTCGCCCTTGTCGGCAACAGCGTCGAACTCAATCTCCTTGGTCTCGGTCATGAACTTAGAGATAACTACAGGGAATTCCTTAGACACCTCGGTAGCCATGTTGAGGAAGCGGTGCAGTTCCTCATCGTCGTAGCAGACGTTCATGGCAGCACCAGATAGCACATAGCTAGGACGTACCAATACGGGATAACCTACCTCGTCGACAAACTGCTTGACATCCTCGAACGAGGTCAAAGCACGCCATGCGGGCTGGTCGATGCCAAGCTTGTCAAGCATAGCAGAGAACTTGTCGCGGTTCTCAGCACGGTCGATGTCGACAGGAGAGGTACCCAGGACGGGAACACCCTGACGATGCAATTTCATGGCGAGGTTGTTAGGTATCTGACCACCCACAGAGACGATGACACCACGAGGCTGTTCGAGGTCCATCACATCGAGGACGCGCTCCAGAGAGAGCTCGTCGAAGTACAGACGGTCACACATGTCGTAGTCGGTAGACACTGTCTCAGGGTTGTAGTTAATCATGATGGACTTGTAGCCCAGCTTGCGAGCGGTGTTGATAGCGTTCACTGAGCACCAGTCGAACTCTACCGACGAACCGATACGGTATGCACCAGAACCGAGCACGACGACAGACTTCTCGTTCTTGTAGTAATTGATGTCGTGTTTGGGAGCGTACTGTTCACCCTCAGGATTTCCGAACGCAGGGGTATGCGTGTATGTGAAGTAGAGGTAGTTGGTGAGCTCAGGATGCTCGCTGGCAACGGTGGGAATACGCTTGACAGAAGGCTGGATGCCCTTCTGCTTACGATACTCGCGAACCTGCAGGTTCTCCTTCTCCATATTGGTGGACTTGGTCTTCAGAACAAAGCGGGCAATCTGGAAGTCAGAGAAGCCACACTGCTTCACTTCCAGCAAGAGGTCGGTTGGCAGGTCTTCCAGCTTGTTGTACTTCTGCAATTCGTGCTTCAGATCAACGATATGCTTCAGACGTTCTAGGAACCAGACATCAATCTTGGTGAGTTGCTCGATGCGCTCAACACTATATCCATCCTCCAAAGCTTGTGCGATTGCAAAGATACGCAGGTCAGTGGGGTTGGCCAGTGCGTCGTCAAGGTTATCGAACTTGGTGTGGTCGTTGCCCACGAAACCGTGCATGCCCTGACCAATCATGCGGAGACCCTTCTGAATCATCTCTTCGAACGAACGACCGATAGACATAATCTCTCCGACAGACTTCATGCTAGAACCAATCTGACGGCTGACACCGGCAAACTTGGTGAGGTCCCAGCGAGGAATCTTACAAATCATGTAATCGAGAGAGGGAGCGACATAGGCTGAGCTGGTGGTTCCCATCTCACCAATCTGGTCGAGGGTATAGCCCAGTGCTATCTTCGCAGCAACGAAGGCAAGGGGATAGCCGGTAGCCTTAGAAGCCAGCGCAGAAGAACGGCTCAGACGAGCATTGATCTCAATGATGCGGTAGTCGTTGGTCTCGGCATTGAAGGCAAACTGGATGTTACACTCACCGACGATGCCCAGATGGCGGACGCACTTGATGGTGATGTCCTGAAGCATCTTGACCTGCTCATCTTTCAGCGAACAGGTAGGAGCAACAACGATAGACTCACCGGTATGAATGCCGAGGGGGTCGAAGTTCTCCATCGATGCAACGGTGAAGCAATGGTCGTTAGCGTCGCGGATGGTTTTGAATTCAATCTCCTTCCAGCCCTTCAGAGACTCCTCGACAAGAATCTGAGGAGCAAAGGTGAAGGCACTCTCGGCCAGTTCCTTGAAAGCTTTCTCGTCAGGACAGATACCTGAACCCAGTCCACCCAGCGCATAGGCTGAACGGATCATGATGGGGAAGCCAATCTCGTGGGCGGCCTTGAGGGCGTCTTCCATATTTTCCACGGCGTGGCTTACAGGGGTCTTCAGCGCAATTTCGTCAAGTTTCTTAACGAAGAGATCCCGGTCTTCGGTGTTCATAATGGCTTCGACGCTGGTTCCCAGAACCTCTACACCATACTCCTTCAGAATACCCTTCTGGTAGAGCTCAGTACCGCAGTTCAGAGCGGTCTGACCACCAAAAGCCAAGAGAATGCCGTCGGGACGTTCCTTCTTGATAATCTCTGTAACAAAATGGGTGGTGACGGGTTGGAAATACACCTTGTCGGCAATACCTTCAGAAGTCTGAATGGTAGCGATGTTGGGGTTTACTAACACGGAAGAGATACCTTCCTCGCGCAATGCTTTAAGTGCCTGGGAGCCAGAATAGTCAAACTCGCCAGCTTGTCCGATTTTGAGGGCACCCGAACCTAAAACGAGTACCTTTTTTAATTTTTTGTTCATATATCGATGCTGCTTGTTGATTGCATTCTGGGCTGCAAAGGTACAAATATTCTTGCAAAAGACAAAGCAAATCAGTGTTTTTTTTGCACTTTTTCGCGCTTTTTATTGCTTTATTGAATATTTATTCGTACCTTCGCAGCCTGAAAGCAGTGTTCCGGTCTGCCGCTGGTGTTCAGCAGAGCACGAGAGGAAAGTCCGGGCAGCATAGGATACTCCACTGGTGAAAGTGCCAGCAGTTGGTGACAGCTGGAGCCGGGAGAAGAAAATTACCGCCTGAAAGGGTAAGGGTGAGAAGGTGGGGTAAGAGCCCACCAGCCTGCGGGTGATCGCAGGGCTGTTCCGTCTGGAGGCTGCAAGTTCGCGTAAACCGTCGGTTGAGGGTTGTCCGCCCAAAGCCTTGTGCTACGACGGAGGGTAGAATGCTTGAGCCGTGGGGTAACCTGCGGAGTAGATAAATGGCAGGCATCTCTTTCAGGAGAAACAGAACCCGGCTTACAGGGACAGTGCTTTCTTTTTAGTTGATAGTTAGGAGATAATAGATAATAGTTGTTGTGCACAAAGTTATACAGTTTCTGAAAATCGGCATTTGGCGAATTACGCGAGGCGATGTGTCGTCCTTGCGCTATTTGGGTGTCGAAATACTGAAGAAAGTGTTACTTGCTGTACGTTTCTTTACGGCAAAACGCGTCATGACCAAGGCCTCGGCGCTGACTTATTCAACGTTGCTGGCTATCGTACCTATTCTTGCAGTTGTCTTCGCCATTGCTCGCGGCTTTGGATATAATAAATATATAGAGGTGTGGTTTCGTGATTCGTTATCGTCGCAACCTCAGGTGGCAGAAACGATTATCGGTTTTGTCAATAGTTATCTGGTTCACACAAAGAGTGGCATATTCCTCGGCATCGGTCTGCTATTCATGTTGTACACGGTGTTGATGCTGGTGAGCAACATCGAAGACGCGTTCAATGAAATTTGGCAGGTAAAGAAGGGCCGTTCAATGTTCCGCACATTTACCGACTATCTGGCCATGTTCTTTGTGGCACCGATACTCATTGTATTGTCGTCGGGTATCAGCATCTTCTTGGCTACAGCGGCCAAAGAACTTCCGGACTTTATGATGTTAGGTACAGCTGTACGTTACATGATTGACCTTTCACCCTACGTGTTGATGTCAGGCATGTTCATCGCGCTTTACATCTTTATGCCTAACACGCGAGTGAAGTTTTCGAGTGTGATAGTTCCTGGCATCTTGGCTGGTATCGCCATGCAAGGCTTACAGTTTGTGTATATCCATTCGCAGATATTCCTGTCGAGCTACAACGCCATTTACGGTTCCTTTGCAGCACTACCGTTGTTTATGTTGTGGATGCAGATATCATGGACCATTTGTCTGTTTGGTGCGGAACTCTGCTACACCAATCAAAATCTCGACTACTACGACTATGATGCCCATTCCGGCGAAATCAGCCATCGTTATCGGATTCTGCTCTGCGCCCTGCTGATGAGCCGTATCAGCAAACGTTTTGTAACAGGAGGGAAACCTTACTCTCTGCTTGAATTGCGTGCGGAGACGTCTATCCCCATTCGATTCGTTAATGAACTTGTGTATGAATTGATTGATGCAGGAATGCTTTTGGAAATCACGAACGACGAGAAGGGTGAAGAGAGCCGTTTTGTCCCTGCTATGGATACACAGGCGTTGACGTTAGGTACAATGGTTGACCGTCTGGAGTCGCGTGGACAATGGAAAATTGATTTGGACATTAACGAATTGTTGAAAGGCGATTGGGCAAAAGCATTAGAAATTCGTTCAAACTACTTGAAAGACGCACGCGGCATTTTATTGCAAGACCTTTAATGCCAACAATTTACGCGACACAATAGAAAATTTGCTTATTTAATATTTTTTTACTAAATTTTTGCAAGTATGTGGAAGAAATTTCGTATATTTGCATCGAAATCATTTTTAATCATCACAAAATTAGGGTTATGACAAAGTATAACATTACCGCAAAGAAGGAAAAAGAGGCTCACTATCGTAGTCTCGTTAGCCCTAAACTGATGGACGAGTTGAAAGAAAAAATCAACCGTATTGTTGTGATGGAGAAAAAGTACAAAGACAAAGATTATTCAGCCAAGAAACTTGCCGAAGAATTGGGAACAAACACTCGCTACATTTCTGCTGTTGTCAATGTGCGCTTCCACATGAACTATACGTCGTTCATCAACAAGTTCCGTATTGAGGAGGCCATGGCTATCCTGGTGGATCGTAGGTATCAGAAGCTACGCATGCAAGAAGTCAGCGATATGGTCGGCTTCTCCAACCGTCAGTCGTTCTACGCTTCTTTCTTCAAATTGATGAAGATGACGCCTCGCGAGTATCGTTTGAGACATCTAGCCCAACATCCTTCTGAAAAATTAAAGCCCGAAAAGAAAAAGAAGGCTACCGCGAAATGAACTACGTCGAAGATTGCGTGCCACACTTCGATTATGTCGAAGAGCGCTTTGCAGATTTACAGTTGCTCAGATACCGCTTAGAGGGATTTGAGCAATTGTCTTTATGTCAGAAACAACTGATTTACTACCTTTCGAAGGCTACGCTTTATGGTCGCGACATCACCTTCGACCAGTTTGGCAAGTATAATATCCGCATCCGAAAGGTGCTGGAAACCGTATATACCAATGATGCTATCAACCACGAGTGTGACGATTTCAGGGCGATGGAAATCTACCTGAAGCGTCTGTGGTTCTCGAATGGCATCTATCACCACTATGGTTGCGACAAGTTTGAGCCCGGCTTCAGCCAGGAATGGTTAAGGCAAGTAATCTGCCAGATTGAAGTAAGTAAACTGCCACTTTACCGTCATGAAACTGTCAGTAATCTGATGGATGAACTTTTCCCTGTCATCTTCGACCCCAACGTGCTGCCCAAACGTGTCAACAAGGCTGATGGTGAGGACTTGGTGGTGACCTCAGCGTGTAATTTCTACGACGGCGTGACACAGGAGGAAGCAGAAGCATTTTATCAACAGCAGAAAGATGCCGTCGTTGATGACAAACAGCCCGTTTCCTATGGTTTGAACTCTACGCTGGTCAAGGACGACAAGGGCATCCATGAGGATGTCTGGTCGGCCAACGGTCGTTATGGCAATGCCATCCGACAGATTGTCTATTGGCTGGAGAAGGCCAAGACGGTGGCCGAGAACGAACGGCAGGCTCGCATTATCGCTCTCCTTATTAATTATTATAATACTGGCGACCTGCGCGTGTTCAACGACTACTGCATCGAGTGGGTTGGGGAACACGAGGGTAGGATAGACTTCGTCAACGGATTCATCGAGGTGTATGGCGACCCGTTGGGCCTGAAAGGCTCATGGGAGGGCATCGTGGAATACAAGGACCTGGAGGCCACCAAGCGAACTCAGACCATCAGCCAGAATGCCCAGTGGTTCGAGAACCATTCGCCCGTCGACCCGCGTTTTCGCAAACCTTATGTCAAGGGTGTTACAGCCAATGCCATCTGTGCCGCTATGCTCGGTGGTGACGAATATCCCTCGACGGCTATCGGCATCAATCTGCCTAATGCCGACTGGATTCGTGCGGAGCATGGTTCGAAAAGCATCACAATTTCTAACATCACCGATGCCTACAACAAGGCCGCCCACGGCAATGGTTTCAAGGAGGAATTCGTCATTGACAAAGCAACACTCGCCTTGATAGAGAAGTATGGCGATATATGTGATGACCTGCATACAGACCTGCACGAATGTTTAGGCCATGGTAGTGGACAACTGTTGCCCGGTACTGATCCTGATGCGCTGAAAGCCTACGGCAACACCATTGAGGAGGCGCGTGCCGACCTCTTCGGACTCTATTATATTGCCGACCAGAAACTCATAGACCTGGGTCTTGTGCCTGATGCCGAGGCATATAAGTCGCAGTATTACAGTTACATCATGAATGGTCTGATGACCCAACTCATCCGCATCGAACCGGGTCGACAGATAGAGGAAGCCCACATGCGCAATCGTGCCCTGATAGCCCATTGGTGCTACGAACAGGGTGGGGAAGTGATTACAATGGAGAAGCGCGATGGTAAGACCTATATACGTGTAAATGACTATGAAGCTTTACGTGAACTATTTGCACGTTTGTTAGCTGAGATTCAGCGCATTAAGAGTGAGGGTGACTACGATGCAGCCCGTCAGTTGGTGGAACGTTGTGCCATCAAGGTAGATGCCGACCTTCATCAAGAGGTATTAGCTCGTTACAAGAAGCTGAACTTAGCACCCTATAAGGGTTTCATCAATCCTCGGCTCATTCCTGTTCTCGATGTCGACGGAGAAATTTGCAACGTTCAGGTCGACTATTCCGAGAGTTATGTTCACCAAATGCTACGATATGGACAAGAGTACGGGACGTTGTAAGAAATTTGATGTAAGATGGAAGATTTAAGAGATAAAGTTAATGAAATCAAGCAGTCGTTCCGTCTGATGATGGATGGTGCTGTTGCTCAGTCGATGCGCAACAAGGGATTAAACTATCATCTCAATTGGGGTGCCACGCTTCCTCGCCTGAAAGCCAAAGCTGAGGAACTGAAGTCAATGTTTAACGTTCAATGTTCAACGTTCAACGTATATGACCTTGCCATTGCTCTTTGGAAAGAGAATGTCCGTGAGTGTAAGATTCTGGCTACGATGCTGATGCCACCCGAGCGGATGTTGCCCGGCGTGTGCGATATTTGGATGGAACAGATTCCCTCGCAGGAGATTGCCGAACAGGTGGCTTTCAACCTGTGGCAACATCTGCCTTACGCACCGGAAAAGGCCTACCAATGGATTGCCAGCGACCAGGAATACTACCAACTCTGTGGTTTTCACGTGCTGTCACGATTGTTTATGAACGGACAGGAACCTAACGAGCGGGGCATCAATGAATTTATCGACCAGTCGCTCTCTGCACTTCAGGGCCCGTATATGTCAGTTTGCAAGGCGGCTATGCAGAGTCTCCAGCGCTTTGCAGAACTGGGTCTTGTATATGAGAGAATGGCCAAAAGCGCAACGAAATCCATTAATTTAGATTTTTTATAAACTATTTTGCCGTTTTCTAAAGAAAAAGTAGTAATTTTGTGCGGTTTTAACCGATATAGCCACATAAAATGAAAGAAAACGTCAAGACTACTGTCAGGAATATTCTGTCCAATTATTTGGAGCAGAACAACTTACGCAAGACCCCTGAGCGTTTTGCCATTCTTGATGCCGTCTACGATACACAAGAACATTTCACGTTGGAAGAGTTGGGCGAGAAACTGAACGACAAAGACCGCTTCCCCGTCAGTCGTGCAACGCTATATAACACGTTGAAGCTGTTTATGGAATTGCGTCTGGTTATTCGTCACCGCTTTCAGGGTGCCACGAAATACGAGGCTTGTTACGACAACAATAGCCACTGTCATCAGATTTGTACGGTTTGCGGTAAGGTGACGGAGTTTAAGTCTAAAAAGATTAATGACGCCATCAGGTCGCTCCACATGAAGAGTTTTCGCATGGATGGTTTCTCGTTATACGTCTATGGCCTCTGCAAGAGTTGTCAGGTAAAACAGGCAAAACATGCGAAAGCCAAATCAAAACAGCAAAAGGTAGAAAAAGCAAAGAAAGTTGAGAAAGTAAAACATTAAGATATACACAACTATGAATCAAGGTAAAGTTGATGTCCTGCTCGGTTTGCAGTGGGGCGACGAAGGAAAAGGTAAGGTGGTCGACGTGCTGACCCCGCAGTATGATGTGATAGCCCGTTTCCAGGGCGGTCCGAACGCTGGCCATACACTCGAGTTTGAGGGCCAGAAGTATGTGTTGCGCTCTATCCCCTCGGGTATCTTCCAGGGTGGCAAGGTCAACATCATCGGTAATGGCGTGGTGCTGGCTCCCGACCTGTTTATGGACGAAGCCAAAGCGCTGGAGGCCAGTGGCCATGCACTGAAGGAGCGCCTGCACATCTCGAAGAAGGCTCACCTCATCATGCCTACCCATCGCGTGCTCGATGCCGCTTACGAGGCCCAGAAGGGTAAGAACAAGGTTGGCACTACGGGTAAGGGCATTGGCCCGACGTACACCGACAAGGTCAGCCGTAATGGTCTGCGCGTAGGCGATATCCTCGATGGTTTCGAGGAGAAGTATGCTGCTGCCAAGGCTCGTCACGAGGCTATTCTGAAGTCGCTGAACTTCGAGTACAACATCGACGAAGTAGAAAAGAAGTGGCTTGAAGGCGTGGAATATCTGCGCCAGTTCCCCATTGTCGACAGCGAGCACGAAATCAACAACGTGTTGCGCTCTGGCAAGAGCATTCTTTGCGAGGGCGCTCAGGGCACGATGCTTGACGTCGACTTCGGCAGCTATCCCTTCGTGACTTCTTCGAACACCATCTGCGCTGGTGCCTGCACGGGCTTGGGCATTGGTCCCAACAAGATTGGCGAGGTATTCGGCATCATGAAGGCTTACTGCACGCGTGTTGGTGCTGGTCCTTTCCCCACAGAACTCTTCGACGAGACTGGCAAGAAGATTCGCGACCTCGGTCACGAGTATGGTGCTGTCACGGGTCGTGAGCGTCGTTGTGGTTGGATTGACCTCGTGGCCTTGCGCTATTCTATAATGGTGAATGGCGTCACACAGCTCATCATGATGAAGAGCGACGTGCTCGACGACTTCCCCACCATCAAGGCCTGCACGGCTTACAAAGTGAATGGCGTTCTAACGCGCGACTTCCCCTACGATATCGAGAAGGGCATCGAACCCATCTACGAGGAGCTGCCCGGATGGCAGACCGATATGACGCAGTTCACCAGCGAGGACCAGTTCCCCAAGGCCTTCAAGGATTACATCGCATTCCTCGAGCGCGAACTCGAAACCCCAATTAAGATTATCAGCATCGGTCCTGACCGTGCTCAAACTATTGTACGCAAATAAATGGCACAAAAACCTTCAATTCCTAAGGGAACGCGCGACTTCGGCCCCGTTGAGATGGCCAAGCGTAACTATATTTTCAACACCATTCGTTCCGTTTACGAGCTCTATGGCTTCCAGCAGATTGAGACACCCGCTCAGGAGACGCTGGCAACGCTGATGGGCAAGTATGGCGAGGAAGGTGACAAATTGCTTTTCAAGATTCTGAACTCTGGCGACTATCTCAATAAGATTGACGACCAGGAACTGACCGAGCGCAATACGCTTCGTCTGGCTTCGAAAATCTGCGAAAAAGGTCTACGCTACGACCTCACCGTGCCTTTCGCCCGTTATGTGGTGATGCACCGCGAGGAGTTGCAGTTGCCTTTCAAACGCTATCAGGTTCAGCCCGTCTGGCGTGCCGACCGCCCGCAGAAGGGCCGCTATCGTGAGTTCTATCAGTTTGATGGCGACGTCGTTGGTTCCGACTCGCTGCTCAACGAGGTGGAGCTTATGCAGATTGTCGACACCGTTTTCACCCGCTTTGGCGTTCGCGTGCAGATCAAGATCAACAACCGCAAAATCCTCACGGGTATTGCTGAGGTCATTGGTGCTGCCGACAAGATTGTGGACATCACGGTGGCCATCGACAAACTCGACAAGATTGGTATCGACAACGTCAATGCCGAGTTACGCGAGGATGGCTTGACGGACGAGCAGATTCAGAAACTGCAGCCCATCATCATGCTCGAAGGCACCAACGAGGAAAAGCTGAACACCATCGCCGAAGTCTTGAAAGACAGCGAGACCGGCCTGAAGGGCGTCGAGGAACTTCGCTATATCCTGAACACGCTCGGTAGTGTGGGCAGTGGTTCTGCCACAGCCTTGAACAACGAGCTCCAACTTGACCTCACCCTCGCTCGCGGCTTGAGCTACTACACGGGCGCCATCTTCGAGGTAAAGGCGCTCGATACACCGATGGGTTCCATCTCTGGCGGTGGTCGCTACGACAACCTCACCGGCATCTTCGGCATGCCAGGTCTTTCGGGTGTAGGCATCTCGTTTGGTGTCGACCGCATCTACGACGTGCTCAATGCCCTCGACCTCTATCCCAAGGATTCGCTCCAGACCACGCAGGTGCTCTTCATCAATTTTGGTGAGAAGGAGACTGCCTACTGCCTGCCTATAATAAATAAGGTACGCGCGCAAGGCATCCGTGCCGAAATTTATCCTGACGGTGCGAAGATGAAGAAGCAGATGTCGTATGCCAATGCCAAGCAGATTCCCTTTGTGGTGCTGGCAGGAGAGAGCGAGATGGAGGCCGGCAAGGTCACGCTGAAAAATATGGAAACCGGCGACCAGCAGATGCTCTCGCCAGACGAGCTCATCGCACAATTATCGTAATAACGAAATACCGTAATACCGATATAACGTTATCCCGAAAAAACTAAATAAAACAAAAACAATGAAACAAATCAAACTACTTGCTGTATTGATGGCTCTGGTGCTTGTGTGCACCTCGGCCACCAAACAAAAAACTACTACTATTTTTGTTATTGGCGATTCTACTGCCGCCAATAAAGATCTCTCGAAAGGCAAGACCGAGCGTGGCTGGGCCATGATGCTACAGGCATGTTTCGATTCTACCTACATCCGCGTCGACAATCATGCCGTCAACGGACGCTCGTCGAAGTCGTTTATCGACGAAGGCCGCTGGGACAAGGTGCTCTCGCTCATCAAGCCAGGCGACTACGTCATTATCCAGTTCGGTCACAACGACGAGAAGCCCCAAGCTGCCCGTCATACCGACCCGGGCTCGACGTTCGACTACAATCTGGCGAAGTATGTGCGCGAGACGCGCGAACGTGGCGGCATCCCTGTGCTCATGAACTGCGTGGTGCGTCGCAATTTCCTTGTGAAGGCTCCTGAGAATGACGACGATGAGAAACTGCGCACGCAGACCTTCAAGGATGGTGCGAAGATGGTGGAGGGCGACTCGCTCATCGATACCCACGGACTCTATCGCGTGGCACCGCGTGACGTAGCCCAGCGCATGAACTGCTATTTCGTCGATGCCAACCAGATTACCCACGACCTCGAGCAAGGCTTGGGCACTGAGGGCTCAAAGAAACTCCACATGTGGTATCTTCCTGGCGAAGAACCCACTGAACCGCAGGGCAAACAGGACAACACCCACTACAACATCTATGGCGCCACCGTCGTCGCAAACCTCCTTGCCGATGCCCTCTGCGACGAAATCCCAGTCCTCAAGCCCTTCCGCAGAAAGTAATAAACTCGGTTACGGGCGGGCGGTCGCAATAATAGGCACGCCAGCCCGCAATAATAAGCACGGCCGTGCACATTGATGCGCACGGCCGCCCGAATTCGCTTACTCTACGTCTCGTTCCCTTTTATATAGGCACTTTCACCTTGTTTGCACGGCACTCTTCCCCTTCAACCCCGACACTAAAATGCAATACTCCAAGAGTATTCAAAATTACTTTCGGAGTATTTTTAATTACTATCGGAGTATTTTTTATTACTTTCGGAGTATTTGAGAACGAATACCCCCTCGCCTGCGTTTTTCCAAAGATTCTAAACTGAAGATGAAGAATTTCGTCACGGGAGTTTGCTTTTGATTTGCCGGAGTGCATCCTCTACGCCAAGCATCTGCATCACCTCTGGGCGTTCGGCCAGACGTTGCAGGTCGTCTTCGCCAACAGTCAGCCAGACCTGCCCGAAGAGGCCGATGGATACGGGGATGAACATGTCCTGATAGAGGATGGTGCCCACGTTATAAAATGTATGCTCGAAGACCATGAAGTTCCGCTTCAGGTATTCGTCGGTTGCGTTTAATGCCGTCATCGTGCTGATGGCATTATACTGCTGAAGCAACGGATGACTGTTCACTACCTTTTCTATGACCACCGTCAGACCTTTTTTCACCGTGTCGTAGTGAGCCATCCGCTCTGGCTTTGTCATTGCTGCCAGAGCCATTGCCATCAAGACAACCAACGTGATGCCTATGAGGAACTTCTTCATCACTTTTGTCTCAGTCCATGGGGTAGCGGACGTCCCATTTACGGCGGAGGCCGTCCATCAGTTCCATGATGTATAGCGTCTCGGCGTGGGGCATCTCACGCGGCTCGAGGAGTCCGTCGGCGAGTGCCTGGCGGCAGGCGCTGAACTGATATTCGTAGCCAGTAATCTGCTGTGGCACGCGGATGGTCTCTATGTAGGTGCGGTCGGGACCGTTCACGGTGACAGTCTGCGGATTGTTGATGTTGTCGATAATGATATTGCCATCGGTTCCGGCGATGACACCGATGTTGTCACCTACACATTGCGCGGAGGATTGGACGTTGGCGAGGATGCCATTGGCGAGGATGATTGTGATGGCATTTGTGAGGTCCATGCCGGTGTTGCTCTTGACAGCAAAACCGTCAAGCATGCTGATTTCGCTATCAGTAAACATTCGTACAAAGTTGAGGGCATAGACGCCGAGGTCGAGCAGTGCACCGCCGCAGAGGTCAGGACGCATGATACGCTCCTTGTTGCCCATCGAGTAGCCAAGGGTAGCCGTGATGAGGTGGGGAGTGCCGATACGACCGTCTGCAATCAACTTGCGAACGATTCCCACGACTGGCTGGTAACGCGTCCAGATGGCTTCGGCGAGGAATACGCGACGCTCGTGAGCAAGGTCGAGTATTTCCTTGGTCTGCCGGGCGTTGGCCATGAAGGCTTTTTCTACCAGACAGGGCTTGCCGGCTTCTATCGCCGCCTTCGTCACATCGTAGTGGTGCGAGTGTGGCGTGGCGATGTAGACGAGGTCAACGTCGGGGTCGACAATCAGTTCCGTGTACGAGCCGTAAGCCTTTGGGATGTTCCACTTTTGGGCAAAGGCCTGGGCTTTTTCTATTGACCGCGAACCAATGGCAAAGGCCTCACAATCGGACATTCCGTTGAGCGTGATGGCTGCCTTTTCGGCAATCCATCCTGCTCCGATAATACCTACTTTCATTAGCCTCGAGCCATTTGATATATTTTCTCCATGTCTTCAGCTTTGAGCACCTTCAGAGCACCGCAGGTACGCTCGTTGTTGCGGCTGCACTTACGCGTCATCTCCTTGATTTCTGCGTCGGTAATGTCACGGCCGATGAGTTCCTTGATGTTGATAGGCATGCCGATAGCGTGGTAGAAGCGCTCCATGGCCTGAATACCTTTCTCGGCGGTGCCTTCTGGGTCGGTGAAGTCGTTGGGCACGTCCATCACGTTCACTGCGAAACGTACGAAACGACTCAAATTCTCATGCATTACATAGCGCGCCCAGCTTGGCCACATGGCCGCGAGACCAGCGCCATGAGTTACGTCGAACATACCGCTCAGCTCGTGTTCCAACTGATGTGTCGCCCAATCGTCAGCCACGCCGCAACCCGTCAGACCGTTGTGCATGATGGAGCCGCCCCACATGATTTGTGCGCGGTAGCGATAGTCCTCGGGATTCTTCAGCACGGCGAAAATTGCGTTCTTCATTGAGCGCAGCGTGGCCTCGGCGATGTCAGTCGTCAGATCCATGTCGTCGTCCTTGGTGAAGTAACGTTCCATGGTGTGCATCATCATGTCTGTGACGCCGGCAGCAGTCTGGTAGGGCGGCAGCGTAAACGTGCGCTCAGGGTTCATGATGGCGAACTTTGGACGCGACATGTTGTTTGAGTAGCCGATCTTTACGTCGCCTTCCTCGTTGGTGATTACGCTAGCCTCACTCATTTCCGAGCCGGCTGCGGGGATAGTCAGTACTGAAGCTACGGGCAGCATCGTCTTTGGAGCTTCGACTTTACCGAGATATAAATCCCACACGTTGCTCTCCATGCAAACACCGTAAGCAATGCACTTTGCCGAGTCGATGACACTACCGCCACCCACGGCAAGGATGAAATCTACACCCTCTTTGCGACAAAGTTCAATGCCTTTCTGGGCCAACGAGAGTCTCGGATTGGGAACTACGCCACCGAGCTTGATATAAGGCACGTCGCCAGCTGCCAACAGTCCGCAAACCTTGTCGAGCAATCCTGAGCGCTCTGCACTCTTTCCGCCATAATGCACCAGCACCTTCGTGCCACCATATTTCTTCACCAGAGCAGCCACCTGCTCCTCACTCTGTTTGCCGAATACCACTTCCGTCGGCGCGTAATAATTAAAGTCTTTCATACGTAAATAGTTTTGTGCAAAGATAGCATAATATTATCAATTATCCAAGAAATTCCACGAATTTTAACGCAACACATTAAAATAGTACACGCAACAATCTGGTAAATCAAAAAACAAAACTCATATTTTCTTTGGTTGTTTAGATGAAAAAGTGTAACTTTGCAGTCGATTTGAGATCAAATTGATGAAACGGTATTTTATAGCTTTAATCTGCGGTGTGCTGTTGATAGCATGCGGAGGCAATAAAACGGGAGTAACCGAGGAGGTTGCCCCAGCAGATTCTTCGCAGGAGCTCACGGATTCGGCAGCTAATGACAGTATCACAGACCTGTTAGCAAACATCCCAATGCCAAAGGCCGCTGACGAGTTGTTCGACGACTTTATCTTCAACTTTGCAGCGAATCAAAAACTGCAGATGGAGCGTATCCTGTTTCCGCTGAAGACGACGAAAGCCGGTCAAGTGGATAAAATCGAGAAAGGCGAATGGAAGATGGAACGCTATTTTATGCGTCAGGACTACTACACGCTGATTTTCGACAGCGAGAAGCAGATGGAGGTGGTGAAGGACACGTCGTTGAACCATGCGGTCGTGGAAATGATATACTTCAACACCGGCGCCGTGGTGCAACACGTCTTTGACCGTCTGCGTGGCGCTTGGATGCTGACGAGCATCAACACCATTCCCATCAGCCAATCTTCTAACGCGTCATTCCTTGAATTCTACCACAAGTTTGCGACAGATCTTGAATTCCAGTTGGAGAGTCTGAACGAAACCATCGAGTTTGAAGGTCCAGACCCCGACGACGACTTTGCCCGCATGGAAGGTCTGATATCTTCCGACACGTGGGAGGCCTTTGCGCCTGAGTTGCCGCAGAAGATGATTTTCAATATTATCTACGGTCAGGCGCAAAAGAGTGGCAACAGGAAACTTTTCGTGCTGCGAGGCATTGCGAATGGTATGGAATTAGAGATGCGTTTCGCGCGAAAGGACGGTAAATGGAAATTGACGAAACTGTCGACGTAAAAGAGCTTAGAGGTAAGAGGTGAGAATGAGAGATATAGCAAACTACAGCCTAAAGGAGCATAACACGTTTGGCATTGAGGCGCGGTGCAGTAGATTTTTGGAATACAGCACTGTGGATGAGGCCAAAGTTGTGGCTGCTATTTTGCGAGAGACAGGAGACCCCTATATAATAATAGGTGGAGGCAGTAACCTGTTGTTGACTCGCGATTTCGAGGGCATTGTAGTTCACTCCGCGCTGATGGGCGTTGACATCGACGGTTGCAGGATGACTTGCGGCAGCGGCATGGAGTGGGACAAGGCAGTGGCGCTGGCCGTGGAGCAAGGACTCTATGGTGCCGAGAACTTGTCATTGATTCCAGGCGACGTTGGAGCCAGTGCCGTGCAGAACATCGGAGCCTATGGCGTCGAGGCGAAAGACCTGATTGTCGAAGTCGAAGCCGTTGAAATTGCCACGGGACAGCTGCGGACTTTCAGCAATGCCGACTGCCAGTATGGTTACCGCGACAGCCGTTTCAAGCACGACTGGAAGAACCAGTTTCTGATGACTCACGTGACATACGCGTTGCTATCAGCGTTCGAGCCCAAGTTGGACTACGGCAATATCCGTGCCGAGCTGGAACGAAAGGGTATCAGCAGTCCTACGGCAGCACAGTTGCGTTCCGTCATCATCGATATCCGCAATGCCAAGCTGCCCGACCCCAAAGTGACGGGCAATGCAGGCAGTTTCTTTATGAATCCCGTGGTGAGCCGCGAGAAATACGAATCGCTGGCAGCACAGTATGATGGCATGCCTCATTACACGATTGACAGCAACCACGAAAAGATTCCTGCCGGTTGGATGATAGAACAGTGTGGCTGGAAAGGCCGTTCGCTGGGCCGTGCAGGAGTTCATGACAAACAGGCGCTGGTGCTCGTCAATCGAGGCGGAGCCACAGGCGCGGAAGTCGTGACTTTGTGTGAAACCATCCGCAAGGATGTTCGCGAGAAATTTGGAATAGACATACATCCGGAAGTAAACATCATATGAAGCTGACATTTTTAGGAACGGGAACCTCGTGTGGCGTGCCGACAATCGGATGCCAATGCTACACGTGCAGCAGTACGGACGCGAAGGACAAGCGTCTGCGTTGTTCGGTACTCATCGAGACCGAACAGACGCGACTGCTCATCGACTGCGGTCCCGATTTCCGTCAGCAGATAATGAATCAGCCGTTTCGCAAGATTGACGGTATCCTGATTACCCACGCCCATTACGACCATATGGGAGGAATGGACGATATCCGCCCTTACTGTCAGTTTGGTGAAATCAATGTCTATGCCGACCCGATAGCCCGCAAGGGCATGCTCGAGATGCTGCCATACTGTTTTGTCGAACACCGCTATCCAGGCGTGCCGGCCATCCAGTTGCACGAGATTCATCCCCACGAAGCCTTACATATTGGCGACCTCGACATCATGCCATTCCAAGTGATGCATCACGACCTGCCGATATTGGGTTTCCGCATTGGCCCGTTGGCGTATATCACGGATATGAAGACCATTGACGACGGAGAACTGAAATACATCAAAGGTGCCGAAGTGCTGGTGGTAAACGCCCTGCGACAAAAGCCTCACCACTCGCACCAGACACTGGCTGAGGCCGTGGATTTTGCCCGTTTGATTGGTGCACGACAGACGTGGCTCATCCATTCGAGTCACGATATTGGCCGCCACGAAGAAGTGAACGCCTCGTTGCCGAAGGACATACAAATGGCGTATGACGGACAAGAGATTTTGATAGTTTAGAGTTAAAAGATAATAGTTTAGAGTTAGGAGATATGAAGAGAATATTACTATTGGCGACGGTGATGATGGCTGGGGTTTATGCGCTGGCTTGTACCAATTTTATTGTAGGCAAGAAAGCCTCGGTAGACGGCAGTGTCATCTGTTCGTATAATGCCGACTCGTATGGTGCATTTATGTGGCTCTACCACTATCCCGCTGGCAAGCATGCGAAAGGCGAGATGCGGAAAATTTACGAATGGGATACCAATAAATATCTCGGAGAAATTCCCGAGGCCGAAGAGACCTACAACGTCGTTGGCAACATCAACGAGTGGCAGGTAACCATTGGCGAAACAACCTATGGAGGCCGCGAGGAAATGGTTGATTCGACAGGCGTAATCGATTATGGTTCATTGATTTATATCTCTCTGCAACGCTCAAAGACCGCCCGCGAAGCCATCCAGACAATGACTACTCTGGCGGAGCAATACGGTTATTGTAGCGAAGGTGAGACGTTTACCATTTGCGACCCCGAAGAGGCTTGGATTCTGGAGATGCAGGGTTGTGGTCCCGACCGCAGTGTGTCGAAAGAACGCGTCGTTTGGGTTGCCCGTCGTATTCCCGATGAGGCCATCTGCGGACATGCCAACCAGAGCCGCATTGGCGTATTTCCGTTGAAAGATAAGGAAAACGTGCTGTATTCGAAGAACGTCATCAAATATGCTCGTAAGATGGGCTGGTTCAGCGGCAAGGATGAGGAGTTCTCGTTTAAGAATGCCTACGCCTTCCCCGATTTCAGTGGTCGTCGCATTTGTGATGCCCGCGTGTGGAGTTTTTTCAATCACCACGTGAAAGGTATGGATCGCTATCTGCCTTGGGCGTTGGGTAAGGACAAGGACGCTGAGGACATGCCGCTGTGGGTCATTCCCGACAAGAAAGTGAGTGTTCAGGACATTATGAACGATATGCGAGACCACTACGAAGGCACGCCGATGGCTATCGACTCGACGGATATCGGTGGTGGTATCTGGCAAATGCCTTATCGTCCCACACCTTTATATTATAAAGTGGATGGCAAGAAATACTTCAACGAACGTCCGACGTCGACGCAGCAGACTGCATGGACCTACGTTTCGCAGATGCGTTCGTGGATGCCCCGCGAGGTTGGAGGTTGTTTCTGGTTTGGGAACGACGACGGCAACATGGTGGCTTATACCCCCATCTATTGTTCGATGACTGAACAGCCCGAGTGTTACAATACTCCCGATGCCGACGAGGTGACATTCTCTATGAAAAATGCCTACTGGGTGGAAAACTGGGTCAGCAACATGGTTTATCCGCGCTACTCGATGCTGTTCCCGTCGCTGAAGGCCGTTCGCGACTCCCTGCAGAATGCCTATTTTGCTCAGCAGCCCGACATCGAGGCCAAAGCGATGAAGATGGAATCCGCCGAGATGCAGCGTTTCCTTAATGCTTATAGCATCCAACAGGCTCAGCAGATGCTCGCACGCTGGCAGCAGCTGGCTTTCTATCTCGTGGTGAAATACAACGATATGGCCGTGAAACCTGATGAGAACGGTGTCTTCAAACGTTCGAAATACGGACTCGGCGCTACTGTCAAGCGTCCCGGTTTTGCTCCAAGCTACGCTCGTGAACTCATCCACAGTACAGGAGACCGCTACGTCGTGCCCGAATGATGGTTCATGATTAATGGTTCAAATCAAAAAGTTCAAAGATTAAAGTTCAAAGTCCATGACGCTCATTATTGTAACAATGCTCATTTTGGCCTATGTGCTCATAGCAACAGGCCATCTGACAGGAGTCAACAAGGCCGCCATCGCCATGTTCCTCGGAACAGTGGGGTGGGTGGTTTACGTCTGTTGGGGAGCCGATTTCGTGGCCGACCAACATTCGCTGGATTATCAGGAGTGGCTCAATGGTGCCGAGCCTACCAGCGAAAAGGTCAAATTGTTTATCTACAATAATGTGTTTCTGAACTATGTTGGCAAGGCGGCAGCCATCGTTATGTTCCTGTTGGCCACGATGTCGATAGTGGAAATTCTCAATAACAACGGCTGTTTCGACTTCATCACCGAATGGATTCGCACGCGTAACTCGAAACGGCTGTTGTGGACCATAACCCTCGCAACATTCATCCTTTCGGCCAATCTCGATAACCTCACTACGGCAACGATGATGCTGGTCATTATGCATAATATCCTGCAAAACTCCCGTCAACGCATGCTGGTGGGTTCGGCCATCGTACTTGCCGCCAATGCGGGAGGTAGTTTTACGGTCATTGGCGACCCTATCGGACTGATACTCTGGGATGGTGGTGCCGTGACGGCCAGCCGTTTCTCAGCCTACTTGCTCATTCCTGCCTTGGTGGCGTGGATCATCCCTACCATTCTGATTAACCGTCAGTTACCCGACCGCCTCGATACTGCTTGGAATCCTTCGCCTTATCGTGGAGATGACACGCGCCTGAACCGCTGGCAGCGCTTCGTCATGCTCATCGTGGGCATTGGTGGATTGTGGTTTATTCCGACCTTCCACAACATCACCAAACTCGCACCCTTCCTCGGTGCGCTGTGTGTGCTGTCTGTGTTGTGGGTGGTCAACGAGGCCTTCAACCGCAAACTGATGAATGCCGACCAGATGGCTCAGCGTCGCATTCCGCGTGCTTTGCAGTATGGTGCCTTGCAGCAGATGTTGTTCGTCATGGGCATTATGTTAGGTATGGGTGTGGTTACTGAAACAGGTGTGTGGGGCGACGTGGCAGCATGGTTCGACACTTACATTCACGACATCTGGCTCATGGGAATTCTGGCAGGAATGCTTAGCTCTATCGTCGATTCGTTCACCATCGCCATATCCAATATTTCGCTCTACACACTGGGCGGTGGCGCACTCGGCACCAACGGCGCTTATTGGAGTGTCGTGGCATACACGACAGCCATCGGCGGCTGTCTGCTGACGATTGGCAGCATCAGCGGTCTTGCCCTGATGAGAATGGAACATGTACGTCTTGGTTGGTATGTGAAACACATGACGCCCAAAGTGCTGTTGGGCTGGATTATTGGTTACATCATCCTATGGCTGGAGATGAATATGTTCTACGTAATATAAGAAAATGGGCTCACCTTTTGGTGGGCTCGATTTTTTTTCGTAATTTTGCACGCGTTTTTAAAGACATCAAATATCATTGCAATGAATATATCGTATAAATGGTTAAAAGAGTACGTTGATTTCGACCTCACCCCGCAGGAGGTTTGTGATGCGCTGACATCGACAGGTCTGGAGGTTGACGCACTCGAAGAAGTACAAAGTATTAAGGGCGGTCTGAAGGGACTTTACGTTGGTAAAGTGCTCACGTGCGAGATGCACCCCGATTCAGACCATTTGCATGTAACTACCGTTGATTTGGGCAAGGGCAAACCCCAGCAGATTGTTTGCGGCGCTCCCAATGTGGCTGCTGGCCAGAAGGTCATCGTGGCTGATTTGGGCTGTGTGCTCTATGATGGCGACAAGGAGTTTGTCATCAAGAAGTCGAAGCTGCGTGGCGTCGAGTCGCTGGGCATGATTTGTGCCGAGGACGAGATTGGCATCGGTACCGACCATGCTGGCATCATCGTATTGCCTGAGGACGCTGTTGTTGGCACACCTGCCGCCGAATATTACCACTTGGAGAGCGACTGGCTAATCGAGGTTGATATCACTGCCAACCGTGCCGATGCCCTCAGTCACTGGGGTGTTGCTCGCGACCTCTACGCTTGGTTGAAGCAGAACGGCTATAAAACAGCCACGCACCATCCGGTGGTCGACGATTTCGTCGTCGACAATAACTCCCTCCCCATCGACGTGGTCATCGAGAACACGGAGGCCTGCAAGCGCTATGCCTGTGTTAGCATCACCGACTGCGAGGTAAAGGAGTCGCCCGAATGGCTGAAGAACAAGCTGAGCGTTATTGGTCTGCGTCCCATCAACAACATCGTGGACATCACCAACTACGTGATGATGGCGTTGGGCCAGCCTCTGCACTGTTTCGATGCCGATATGGTGAAAGGCCACAAGATTGTGGTGAAGACCATGCCCGAAGGCACACCGTTTGTGACGCTGGATGGTGAGGAGCACAAGCTCTCTGACCGCGACCTCGCTATCTGCAATGCCGAGGACCCCATGTGTATCGCTGGCGTATTTGGCGGAAAGGGTAGTGGTACCTATGAGACCACGAAGAACGTCGTGCTCGAGAGTGCTTACTTCCATCCCACATGGATTCGTAAGTCGGCTCGCCGTCATGGTTTGAGCACCGATGCTTCGTTCCGTTTCGAGCGCGGTATCGATCCCAATGGCGTGATTGATGCACTGAAATATGCCGCCCAGCTTTGCAAGGAACTGGCTGGTGGTAAGGTGTCTATGGAAATCAAGGACGTTTATCCTGAGAAGATGGAGAACGCCGTTGTCGACCTCCAGTACAGCTATGTTCACTCGCTCGTTGGTAAGGATATTCCCGTTGAGACCATCAAGAGCATTTGCGACTCACTGGAGATGAAGGTGCTCAGCGAAAGTGCCGAGGGCCTGAAGCTCGAGATTCCCGCTTATCGCGTCGACGTTCAGCGTCCTTGCGACGTGGTGGAAGACATCCTGCGCATCTACGGATATAATAATGTGGAGATTCCCACGCAGTTGAAGTCTAGCCTTGTCATCAAGGGCGACGAAGACCAGAAGCACAAGTTGGCCAACCTCGTTTCTGAGCAGTTGGTAGGTGCTGGCTTCAACGAAATCCTGAATAACTCGTTGACCAAGGCTGCCTACTATGCAGAAGAGCAGCAGGCTCAGTTGGTAAAGATTATGAACCCGCTGTCGAGCGACTTGAACGTGATGCGTGGCACGCTGCTGTATGGCGGTTTGGAGAGCGTCGAACACAATGTCAAGCGCAAGAACCCCAACTGCCGTTTCTTTGAATTCGGCAACGTCTATAGCTTCGACCCTGCCAAGGAAAATCAGGACGACCCCATGCAGGCTTATAAGGAGCAGTATCACATGGGCATGTGGCTCACAGGTAAGCGTGTTGAGGGTTCGTGGGCTCATGCCAACGAGGATACGTCGTTTGCCGAGCTCGATGCACACGTAGATAACATCCTTGCTCGCATCGGTGTGCAGCCAGGTATGTTGATGCGCAAGAAGAGTGAGAACGCCATCTTCTCCGCAGGTCTAACTATCGAGAATCGCGGTGGCAAAAAGCTCATTGAACTGGGTGTGCTGACCAAGAAGCTGCAGAAGAAGTTCGACATCGACACTCCCGTGTATTATGCCGAGCTCAACTGGACCGCGCTGATGAAGGTCATCCGCAAGCAGAAGGTGGAATTCACCGACATTCCTAAGTTCCCGTCAGTCAGTCGCGACCTCGCCCTGCTCATCGATAAGAGCGTCGAGTTCCAGCAGATTGAGGACATCGCTCGTCAGACGGAGCGTAAGTTCTTGAAGAAAGTCGAGCTGTTCGACGTCTATGAGGGTGATAAGCTGCCCGCTGGCAAGAAATCGTATGCCGTCAACTTCATCCTGCAAGACCCTGAGAAGACAATGGGTGACAAGCAGATTGAAGCCATTATGAGCAAATTGATTCAGAATTTGAAAAAGCAACTCAATGCCGAGCTGCGCTAACGTCTCGTAATACCGGAATACCGAAATAACGTAATAACGACAAAAAATAATAACGAAAAAATAATATTTATGGGAAGAGCATTTGAATATCGCAAAGCTGCGAAATTGAAGAGATGGGGCCACATGGCCAAGACATTTACTAAGATTGGTAAGCAGATTGCCATTGCCGTAAAGGCTGGCGGTCCAGAGCCCGACATGAACCCTGCATTGCGTGCTATCATCGCCAATGCTAAGCGCGAGAACATGCCGAAGGATAACATCGAGCGTGCTATCAAGAACGCGATGGGTAAAGACCAGAGCGACTACAAGGAAGTGACTTACGAGGGATATGGTCCTCACGGAGTTGCTATTTTCGTCGACACCCTGACCGACAACACTACGCGTACTGTTGGTGACGTTCGTTCGGTGTTCAACAAGTTCAACGGCAACCTTGGTACACAGGGTTCGCTGTCGTTCCTGTTCGACCACAAGTGCGTGTTCACCTTCAAAAAGACTGACGGTCTCGATATGGACGAGATGATTCTCGACCTGATTGACTACGGTGTAGAGGATGAGTACGACGAGGACGAGGAAGAAAACTCAATCACCATCTATGGCGATCCTTCAAGCTTCGGCGCTATCCAGAAGCACTTGGAGGAGAACGGTTTCGAGGTTACTGGTGCTGAGTTCACCCGCATTCCTAACGACCTGAAGGACGTTACTCCTGAGGAGCGCGAGACCATCGACAAGATGATTGAGAAGCTCGAGGATTTCGACGATGTTCAGACCGTTTACACGAACATGAAACCCGAGGGTATTGAGGAATAATTGGCAATTAGCTGTTGGCAATTAGTAATTAGCTGAAAGCCAACTGCTAAAAACAAACTTTCTTGAGTCCGGCCGTCCTACACAAGAGCGGCCGGCTCTTTTGTTAAAATTTCAAATAGGGATTATACATCAGCTCGTCGGCGATGGTAGTTTGGGGACCATGACCGGAAAGAATAATGGTCTCGGCAGGCAGACGGCTGATGACAGTACGGAGACTTTGAGTCATGTCCTGCCAACTGCCTTCGGGGAAATCTGTTCGTCCAATGCTCATTCGGAACAACGTATCGCCCGAAAATGCCACGTTTTCAGCCAGACAATAGAATAGGGCAGAGCCATGGGAATGACCGGGCGTCTGAAGTACGGTGAACTGATGGCTGCCAAAGGAAATAATGTCGCCATTTTTCAGCAGTTTCCCTATGGGCGGTTGGTCGTCAGGAATATCCATGCCAAAGAGTTCCTTAGCATGTTGGGGAAGACGTTCGAGCAGCAGACGATCCTCTTCGCAAATTTCTGCCTGTAAACCATAGATCTTGTAAAGAAAAGCGTTACCGAAATTATGGTCTAGATGACCATGTGTGGCAAGGAGGTGAACGGGTGTCAACTGTTGGTCGGTGATGTAACGACGAATGGCTTCGCACTCTTCGTCATAATAGGCTCCACAGTCGATGATGACACACTCGCGGCTGTCGTCACTAACGACGTAGCAATTCTCCTGCAAAGGATTGCACATGAAACGTTTAATATCCATAGTCGTGTCGTATTTTTTATTTATGTCTGCAAAGGTACTAAAATATTTCTTAATTTAATATTATTTAGATGTAGAAATGTGGATTATAAGCGGGAAAATGAGTACTTTTGCAACTCAGAATGCGAAAAATAAGTATATAAAAAAGAAAATAAGACTATGGCAGAAGCTATTGACATCCGCGAATTGAACATCCGGATAGAACAACAAAGTGGATTCGTGCAGAACCTTGTGTCGGGCATGGATCAGGTTATTGTGGGACAGAAACATTTGGTTGATTCACTGCTCATCGGACTGTTGAGCGACGGCAATATCCTATTGGAAGGTGTGCCGGGACTGGCAAAGACGTTAGCAATCAAGACGCTGGCACAGCTGATTGATGCAACATACAGTCGAATCCAGTTTACGCCGGACTTGCTGCCCGCTGACGTGACAGGTACGATGATTTACTCGCAAAAGGAAGAGAAATTTCAGGTGAAGCGTGGTCCGGTATTTGCCAACTTCGTGCTGGCGGACGAAATCAACCGTGCTCCGGCAAAAGTTCAGAGTGCATTGCTGGAAGCCATGCAGGAAAAGCAGGTGACTATTGGTAGCGATACGTTCGAATTGCCAAATCCCTTCTTGGTAATGGCTACTCAGAACCCGATAGAGCAAGAGGGAACCTATCCATTGCCTGAGGCACAGATGGACCGTTTCATGCTGAAGGTAGTGATTGGCTATCCGACAATTGACGAGGAAAAGAAGATTATCCGCGAGAATATCCAGGAATCTTTACCGAAGGTTCGTCCCGTAACAACTTCCGACGAGATTCTGAAAGCGCGTCAGGTGGTTCGTGAAGTATATATCGACGAGAAGATTGAGCAGTATATTGCCGACATCGTGTTTGCTACACGTTATCCCGATCGCTACGGTCTGAAGGATATGAAGGATATGATTTCGTTTGGCGGTTCACCACGTGCCAGTATCAATCTGGCCAAAGCTGCCCGCGCCTATGCTTTCATCAAGCGTCGTGGCTATGTGGTACCTGAGGATGTCCGCGCCATTGCTCATGATGTGCTGCGCCATCGCATTGGACTGACCTATGAAGCCGAGGCATCGAACGTAACCAGCGAGGAGATTGTCAGCAAGATTATCAATAAGGTTGAGGTGCCCTGATTCTAGAAACTCTAGATATTCTAGAACATCTAGATAACGATATGGAAACTAGTGAGATTCTAAAGAAAGTACGGAAGATAGAGATCAAGGCCCGCGGTCTGAGCTCGAACGTCTTCGCAGGGCAATACCACAGTGCCTTTAAGGGTAGGGGTATGGCCTTTAGCGAGGTGCGCGAGTATCAGTATGGCGACGATGTGCGTGACATTGACTGGAACGTTACCGCCCGTTTCCACCGTCCCTACGTGAAGGTTTTTGAGGAGGAACGCGAGTTGACGGTCATGCTGATGATTGATGTCAGTGGTTCGTTGGATTTCGGTACGCAACACCAAATGAAGCGCGATATGGTGACGGAGATAGCCGCCACGATAGCCTTCTCGGCCATTCAGAACAACGACAAGATAGGCGTGGCATTCTTCTCCGATCGTATTGAGAAGTATATCCCGCCCAAGAAAGGCCGCAAGCACATTCTCTATATAATCCGTGAAATGCTCGATTTCCATCCTGTCTCAAAGCGTACTGACGTGAAGCAGGCACTGGAATTCCTGACCAGCGTGTCGAAACGTCGCTGTACGGCCTTTGTGTTGAGCGATTTCTACGACCGTCAGGACTTCCTACAGCCTTTGCAGATTGCCAATCGCAAACACGATGTGGTGGCTTTACAGGTGTACGACCAGCGTGCCCGTGAATTGCCGGATGTCGGATTGATGCGCGTGGTGGATGCTGAGACGGGATATGAGCAATATATTGACACCTCCAGCAAACGTCTGCGTCAGGCTCATGAGAAATATTGGCGTCAGCGTCAGGAAGTGTTGCGTGAAACGATGAACAAGAGCAATGTCGACCTGGTAAGTATAGCTACTAACGAAGATTATGTGAAGGCATTGCTGTTGTTATTTAAACAAAGAAGTTGATGAAGAGGACGACGATACTTATAGGATTCATTCTCAGCACATTGCTGGCTATGGCGCAAGCAAGTGTTAAAGCTGTAATCAATCCTATTGAGATGATGATTGGTGAACAGGCACAGGTGGTGCTGACCATTGACGGAGGTGAAAATGCCAAAGTGGAATGGCCCCAGCTGAAGCCCCGCCAGATGTTGGTGCCAGGCGTAGAGGTTATCAACACCCAGCATCCCGAGAGCAACACGATGCTCATCACGCTGACCTCGTTTGACGGAAAATTATATCCCCTTCCTCCCTTCGTTGTCAAGGTCAATGGCAAAGAGCTGAAGACCAACGAACTGGCGCTGAAAGTGGTGGAAGTAGAGGTCGATACGACTCAGATGAACCGTTTCTTCGGTCCTAAGGATGTTCAGGACAATCCCTTCCAATGGAGCGACTGGAGCACGTCGTTTTGGTTAAGTCTCCTAATACTGTTGCTGCTGGCTTTGAGTTATTGGCTCTATCTGCGGCTACGCGACAACAAACCAGTCATTTCGCATATCAAGATTGTACGCCGTTTGCTGCCCCATCAGAAGGCCATGAAGGAGATTGAGCAAATCAAGGCCGACAAGATGGTGGCATCGGAAGACCAGAAGGAGTATTATACGAAGTTGACCGAAACACTTCGCAAATATATAGAAGAGCGCTACGGTTTCTCGGCTATGGAGATGACCAGTTCGGAGATTATCGAACGTCTGATGTCGCAGGGCGACCAACAAAGTCTGGACGAACTGCGCCAGTTGTTTATCACTGCCGACTTGGTGAAGTTTGCCAAATACTCAACGATGATCAATGAAAACGATGCCAACCTTGTGAGTGCCATCGACTTCATCAATCAGACGAAGCTGGAGAATCAGCCCACTGAGGAAGTCCAAAAGCCCGTGCTTTCGGCTGAGGACCAGCGTTCACAGAAAGAACGTCGTGTATTGAAGACCGTCATAGCTGTGATTACCGTCGTTGCTGCGACACTCTTCTGCTACGTCGTATATCAAGTTTATCAGCTGTTAGTATAGAAAAAAAATGGAGTTTGCCAATAAAGAATATCTGTTGCTGCTGTTGCTGTTGATACCTTACCTCGTGTGGTATCTGATGTACAGGAAGAAGGCCGAACCGACAATCCGCCTTGGCGATACGAATGCTTATCGCTATGCACCGCGTTCGTGGAAAGTGATGTTAATGCCGTTGCAGCCCCTGTTGCGTATAGCCGTCTTCGTACTGGTGGTGCTGATACTGGCTCGTCCGCAGACGCAGAACTCATGGAAGAATCAAACGGTAGAAGGAATTGACATTATGCTGGCTATGGACGTGTCTACGTCGATGTTGGCGGAAGACCTGAAGCCCAACCGTATCGAGGCCGCCAAAAAGGTTGCCGCGGAATTCATTGCAGGACGTCCTAACGACAATATCGGACTGACCATCTTTGCCGGTGAGTCGTTCACACAGTGTCCGATGACTACTGACCACAGCTCACTGCTGAGCCTGTTGCAGAATGTTCGTACGGACATTGCTGCCCGCGGACCTCAGGGCGGTGGTATTGAGGATGGTACTGCCATCGGAATGGGCTTGGCCAATGCCGTTTCGCGTCTGAAGGATTCGAAAGCGAAGAGCCGTGTGGTCATTCTGTTGACCGACGGTTCTAACAACCGTGGTGACCTCTCGCCGATGACTGCCGCAGAGATTGCCAAGAGTCTGGACATTCGCGTCTATACCATTGGTGTTGGAACGAAAGGAACGGCCCCGTTCCCGCCTTCCGCAACGGGACTGCCCGGATATGTAAACCTGCCTGTGGAGATTGACACCAAGACGTTGTCCGATATTGCCGGTGCGACGGATGGTGACTTCTATCGTGCCACCAACAACCGCGAGTTGCAGAATATCTATAAGGAAATCGATAAGTTGGAGAAGAGCAAGCTGAATGTCAAGCAGTTCAGTCGTCGCTACGAGGCCTATCAGCCTTTTGCCGTGGCGGCTGTCATCCTGCTGTTGTTGGAAATCCTGCTCCGCATCACTATTTTCAGAAAATTACCATAAGAAGATATGTTTAGATTCGAAGACCCCATATACCTATATTTATTAGCGCTGATTCCCCTGTTGGCGCTGATACGCTTTTTCATGGTTCACCAGCAAAAGAAACGCTTGCGCAAATTCGGCGATCCGGAATTGGTTCGCCAGTTGATGCCTAATGTGTCACGCTTCCGTCCGATGGTGAAGTTCTATCTGCTGCTGGGTGCTTTGGCATTGCTCATCGTGGTGTTAGCCCGTCCACAGCTGGGCACGAAGATCAGTCACGAGAAGCGTACAGGTATCGAAACCATCATTTGTATGGACATCAGTAATTCGATGCTCGCTGAGGATGTGACTCCCAGCCGTCTGGATCGTGCAAAGATGATGGTGGAAAACCTTGTCGACCACTTTACGAACGACAAAATCGGTCTGATTGTATTTGCCGGCGAAGCCTTTGTACAGTTGCCCATTACCAGCGACTACGTCAGTGCCAAGATGTTCCTTTCGAGCATCAATCCCTCGATGCTTTCCACACAGGGAACGGACATCGCAGCTGCTATCACCATGGCCTCACATAGTTTCACGCAAGAGGAAAACATCGGTAAGGCAATTATCGTCATCACCGACGGTGAAGACCATGAAGGCGGTGCGTTGGAAGCCGCCAAGGAAGCTAAGGAACGGGGCATGAACACCTACGTGTTAGGCGTCGGCTCACCCAACGGCGCTCCGATTCCTGCGGGTAACGGCGACTACATGAAGGACAATAGCGGTCAGACGGTGATGTCGGCCTTAAATGAGGATATGTGCCGACAGTTGGCAGATGCCGGCAGCGGAGCCTATATCCACGTCGAGAACAACAGCAATGCCCAGGAACAGCTGGATAACGAACTCGACAAATTGGCGAAGAAAGAAACCTCCTCTACCATCTATAGCGACTACGACGAGCAGTTCCAGGCTGTGGCTATCATTGTGCTTCTGTTGTTGATTCTGGAGGTTTGCATCCTTGAAATCAAGAATCCGATGCTCAAGAATGTATCGTTGTTTAAAAGAAGTAAGAGGTTAGAGGTGAGAGGTGAGAGAATAGTCTCTTCCCGTCTTATCCTGCTCTTGTTCATTTCTCTTACCTCTTACCTCTCACCGCTTACCACTAATGCTCAGAGCGACCGCCAGATGATTCGTCAGGGCAACAAACTTTATCGTAAGGGCAATGTGGCTGAAGCAGAGGTGTCGTATCGTAAGGCGGTAGAACGCAACGAGCGTAATGCCCAGGCCAACTATAACCTTGGCAATGCGCTGATGGGGCAGCGTAAGGACTCGCTGGCTATTACCCAGCTGGAGAAAGCTGCCAAGTTGGAAACCAATCCGTTGCGCCGTGCACAGGCATATCATAACATGGGTGTTATCTGCCAGCAGCACAGAATGTTTGGAGAAGCTATTGAGGCTTACAAAGAAGCTTTGCGCAACAATCCCACTGACAATGAGACGCGTTACAATCTGGCACTCTGCAAGCGTCAGCAGCAAGAACAGCAGCAGGACCAGAACCAGCAAAACAAGGACAATAAGGACAACAAAGACAAGCAAGACCAGCAGAAGCAGGAACAACAGCAGAAGCAGGATGAGAAAAAACAGGAGCAGCAACAGAAACAGCAAATGAGCAAGGAAAATGCCGAGCAACTGCTGAATGCTGCCATGCAGGAAGAGAAACAAACCCAGGAACGCATGAAGAAGGCTCAGCAACAGCCTCAGAAGCGTCGCTTGGAAAAGAATTGGTAAAGAAAGAAATATGAGACGACTGATACTATTCTTAATAGGTTGTATATCGATTGCTGTGTCGTGGGCACAGACGCTGACAGGACGCGCTCCGGCTCAGGTGGCTGTGGGTGAGCAGTTCCGTTTGAGCTATACCGTTAACACCGACGACGCAAAAGGCTTCCGGGCTGGCGACATTCCTGACGCCTTCGACGTGTTGATGGGGCCCTCGACGTCTACTCAGTCGAGTTTCCAGATGGTCAATGGCCATACGTCAAGTTCGTCGAGTATTACCTATACCTATATCCTCTCGGCAAAAAAGAACGGTTCGTTTACCATTCCTGCTGCTCACGTGACAGCAGGCGGTAAGACGATAACTTCCAACGAATTGCATATCAAAGTGAGCGGTCAGGCTCAGCAGGGCGGACAACAGGGCGGTCATCAGCAGAGCAGTACGGGAGAAATCCGTAACGCTGGCAGTTCCATTTCCGGCAGCGACCTCTTCATCAAGGTGACAGCATCCAAACAGCACGTTCGTGAACAGGAACCCATCCTGTTGACGTATAAGGTGTATACACTCGTCGGACTGACCCAGCTGAATGGTAAGATGGCCGATCTGAAGAGCTTCTATTCCCGCGAAGTACCACTGCCTCAGGAGAAGCAGTTCCATATCGAGAATCTCAACGGAAAGCCCTATCGGACTGTCACTTGGCAGCAATACGTCGTGTTCCCCCAGACGACAGGAAAGCTGGAAATCCCCAGCATTACCTACGAAGGTATTGTCGTACAGCAGAACCGCAACGTCGATCCCTTTGAGGCCTTCTTCAATGGAGGTTCCGGCTACGTCGAGGTGAAGAAGCAAATCAAGGCTCCTGGCATCACCATTCAGGTTGACCCGTTGCCTCAGCGTCCCGCAGGATTCTCCGGTGGTGTAGGCCATTACTCCATTTCCGCCCAGTTGGACAAGGACGAAGTGAAGGCCAACGACCCCGTCAAACTACGTGTCGTGGTTACGGGTGTCGGTAACATGAAACTGCTGAAGCAGCCCGAGGTGAAGTTCCCCAAGGACTTCGACCATTACGATGCCAAGGTGACCGATAAGACCCAGTTGACGACGAGTGGTCTTGAGGGTTCCATCACCTACGACTTCCTGGCTGTTCCACGTCATCAGGGCGATTACGAGATTCCTGCCATCGAGTACATCTATTTCGATACACAGGCCAACGCCTACAAGACGGTGAAGACCGAACCGTTTAAGCTCCATGTCGAAAAGGGTAGCGGCTCGTCGTCTGCCACCTATACCGGACAGGAAGACGTCAAATTGCTGAACAGCGACATCCATTACATCAAGACCGGCGATACCCTTCAGCGCGGAGTCAACGAGTTCTTCTTTGCCTCTACGGAATATTGGGTGAGCCTGGCGTTGCTGTTGTTGGGCTTCATCTCGCTCTTCATCATCTTCCGTCAGCGAGCCATCGAGAATGCCGATATCGTGAAGCAGCGTGCCGGCAAGGCCAACAAGGTTGCCACCAAGCGACTGAAGAAAGCCGCAAAACTCATGGCTGGTGGCAAACAGAACGAATTCTACGACGAGGTGCTCCGCGCGCTTTGGGGTTACGTTGGCGACAAGCTCAATATGCCTGTCGAACAGCTCTCCCGTGAGAACATCAGCCAACAGTTGGAGTCGCGCAATGTTTCCAGCGAGACCATCAGTCAGTTCATTGGCGCCCTCGACGAATGTGAGTTTGCCCGCTATGCCCCCGGCGACGCTACAGGTAATATGAATAAGGTATATGATGCGGCAATGACCGCCATTACGCAGATTGCTGCGACGATGAAAAGAGGTAAGTGGAAAGAGGTAAGAGGTGAGAGAACACCTTCTGCCCGCTTGATTCTGCTTGCAGTCATATCTCTTACCTCTTACTTCTCACCTCTCACCTCTAATGCTGTCACAAAGGCCGAAGCCGACAGCGCTTACGTTCAGGAACGCTATCAGCAGGCTGCCAAGGATTACGAGGCATTGCTGAAACAAGGTGTCAGTGCCGACCTCTATTATAATCTCGGCAACTGTTACTATCGCATGGACCAGATGACACAGGCCGTGCTCAACTACGAGCGTGCGCTATTGCTCTCGCCAGGCGATAAGGACATCCGCTTCAACCTCCAGATGGCCCGTTCGAAGACCATCGACAAGATCACCCCAGAATCGGAGATGTTCTTTGTCACGTGGTATCGTTCGCTGGTCAACGTGATGAGTGTCGACGGTTGGGCTCGCACGGCGCTGGTGGCCTTGATTGTTGCCATCGTGCTGGCATTGTTCTATCTGTTCTCCGACCGCATCTGGCTTCGCAAGATAGGATTCTTCGGAGGCATCATCGCATTGCTATTGTTCCTTGTAGGCAATCTCTTTGCCTGGCAACAGAAGAGCAATCTCACCCAGCGCACAGGGGCCATCATCATCAAGTCTGCGGTTAACGTCAAGAGTACGCCTTCGAAAAACGGTACCGACCTGTATATCCTGCACGAAGGCACGAAAGTCACGGTGACCGATTCCTCCATGCGTGAGTGGCGCAAGATTCGTGTGGCCGACGGTAAGGAAGGATGGCTGGAAGTCTCGGAAATAGAAGTGATATAATATGGAAGAACTGATTCATTTTGACAAGGAACTGCTGCTTTGGTTCAATGGCAGCGACTCGCTGGTGATGGACTCGGTCATCATGACGCTTACCACCGCCACGACATGGATACCGATGTATCTGGCATTGTTTTATGTCGTACTGAAAAGCAACAGCACCGTTCGCGAAATCCTGCTCGTACTGGCGGGTGCGGCGGCATGTGTACTGCTCGCAGGCACCATCGACGACACCATCGTCAAACCCCTTGTGGCACGTTGGCGCCCGGGTCGCGACCCCGAGATAGGCATGTTGGTTGATACCGTCGACGGCTATCGTGGCGGAAACTACGGATTCTTCTCTGCCCATGCGGCAAACACGTTCTCCATAGCGATATTCATGTCGTTGCTCATGCGACAGCGACTGTTGACTATTTTCCTCGTCTGCTGGTCGCTCCTCAACTGCTATACGCGCCTCTATCTGGGCGTCCACTATCCCGGCGATATCACCGTCGGACTCATTTGGGGCGGTCTCGTGGGCTTTGGCGTCTATAAAGGCTACTGCCATTTCGCGCACCCTGCCGTCTATACCCGTCCGTTGTGCGACATTCCCATCGCCGTGTTCTGCCTGACGCTGCTCTTTGCCGTTGTCAAGGCGTTGTTCCAATTATTGTAAACGATGAATACAAAAGAAATACATATCAGCGATTACACCTACGACCTGCCCGACGAGCGCATCGCGAAGTTCCCGATGGCCGAGCGCGACCACTCGAAGCTGTTGCTTTACCGCCGGGGTGAGGTAGGGGAGGACGTGTTCTACAACCTGCCCCAATATCTGCCCGAAGGAGCGCTGATGGTGATGAATAATACGCGCGTCATCCAGGCGCGACTGCATTTCCGTAAAGAAACGGGAGCTTTGATTGAGATCTTCCTGTTAGAGCCCGCCTTGCCGCGCGACTACGAACAGATGTTCCAGCAGACCAGCCGTTGTCAGTGGCTCTGTCTGGTAGGCAACCAGAAGAAATGGAAAGAAGGGCCGCTGACGCGGACGTTGAACGTTGAACATGGAACGTTGAACGTTACGGCTACGCGCAAAGGCGAGGTCGGCACCAGTCAGCTCATTGAATTCGAATGGAAGAACATTTCTCTCACCTCTAACCCCTCACCTCTTACCTCTATCAGTTTCGCTGAAGTCATCGACGTGATGGGCGAACTGCCCATTCCGCCTTATCTGAACCGCGAGACACAGGAAAGCGACAAGACGACCTATCAGACCGTCTATTCGAAGATTAAAGGCAGCGTGGCTGCTCCGACGGCCGGTCTCCACTTCACCGATCGTGTCCTGAGCGACATCGACGCCCGTGGCATCGAACGCGAGGAAGTCACGCTGCACGTCGGCGCTGGCACCTTCCGACCGGTCAAAAGCGAAACCATCGGCGACCACCCTATGCACACGGAGTACATTGCCGTCCATCGCCACACCATCGAGCGCCTGTTGGCACACAATGGCGAGGCAATAGCCGTCGGAACCACCAGTGTCCGCACACTCGAGAGCCTCTATTATATGGGTTTGAAACTTGAAAGCAACCCCGATCTCTCTGCCGACGACCTTCATGTCCACCAATGGGAACCTTACGAACAGACGGCCAGCATTTCGCCTCTGAAGGCTTTGCAGAACCTGTTGGCGTGGTACGACCGAAACGACGAGACGGTTCTCCACAGCTCCACGCAGATTATCATTGCGCCGGGCTACGACTATAAGATTGTCAAGATGCTCATCACCAATTTCCATCAGCCGCAGTCCACGCTGTTGCTGCTGGTCAGTGCCTTCGTTCATGGCGACTGGCACAAGATTTACGACTACGCCCTGGCTCACGATTTCCGATTCCTGAGCTACGGCGACTCATCACTACTCATCCCATAGATGGTTCATGGTTAAGGGTTAATGATTCAACTTTCTCAAGTTGTAGGAGTTAAGGAGTTAAAGGAGTTATGGAGTTAAGACATTGCAACGCCACACTCTGCTTGCAGAGAATACCCATTACACACTAGACTGATGTCATAACTCCTTAACTCCATAACTCCATAACTCCAAAAGAGTTGAGCGAATGCGAAACTTAAATTAATAATTAATGGTTAATGTAAAATAATATGAAGTACGGATTCATCAAAGTGGCTGCTGCCGTTCCCGCTGTTCGCGTGGCCGACGTGGAATACAACGTCAAGGAGATTGAAAAAATCATATCGCTTGCCGACGGCGAGCACGTGGAGATTGTGTGTTTCCCCGAACTGTGCATTACGGGCTACACGTGTCAGGACTTGTTCAAAGAACAGCTGTTGCTGACGAATTCGGAAGACGGCCTGCTGATGTTGCTCGATTTCACCCGCAAGCTCGACATCATCTGCATCGTCGGACTACCCGTACAGGCGGGCGGACTCTTGCTCAACTGTGCCGCAGTCATTCAGCGCGGTGCCATTCTGGGCGTCATCCCAAAGACCTACCTGCCTAACTACAACGAATTCTACGAGAAGCGCTGGTTTGCCTCCGCTCAGGACCTGAATCCAACGGATATCCATCTGGCCGGCACGCCAGTCCACCTGTCCTCCGAACCGCAGTTGTTCCAGACGGCCGACGGTGTCAGGTTCGGTGTCGAGATCTGCGAGGACGTCTGGGCACCCATTCCTCCCAGCAACAACCTGACGATGGCCGGTGCCGAGATTGTCTTCAACTGCTCTGCCAGCGACGAGCTTATCGGCAAGCACCGCTACCTGCGTTCGCTGGTGGCCCAGCAGAGCGCCCGTACCATGAGCGGCTACGTCTATAGCTCGTGCGGTTTCGGCGAGTCCACGCAGGATGTCGTCTATGGCGGCAATGCCATGATTTTCGAGAATGGCCGTGTCCTCGTCGAGGGCGACCGCTTCTCCTTCCAGCCCCAGCTGAAGATGGCTCAGATTGATGTCGAGCGTCTGCGCACCGAGCGTCAGACCAATTCCACGTTCATCAATGCCCAGCGCCAGGCTCATGCACAGACTGTCGCCTGCAAGCCGCCCCTCGACGAACATCCGTTCCTGCTCCAGCGTCCCGTCGATGCCCATCCCTTCATCCCTGCCGACGACGAGATGGCCGAGACCTGCGAGGAGATCCTGAACATCCAGACTGCCGGACTGGCCAAGCGACTCATCCATACCAATTGCCAGCATGTCGTCATCGGCATCAGCGGCGGCCTCGACTCTACGCTGGCCCTGCTGGTTTGCGTACGCACCTTCGACAAGCTCGGCTACGACCGCAAGGGCATCATCGGTGTCACCATGCCGGGCTTCGGCACGACAGACCGCACCCACGACAATGCCTCGTCGCTCATGCAGACGCTGGGCATCTCGCAGATGGAGATCTCCATTGCCAAGGCCGTCAACCAGCATTTCTCCGACATCGGTCACGATGCCGCCATCCACGATGCCACCTACGAGAATTCCCAGGCGCGCGAACGCACACAGATCCTGATGGACCTCGCCAACAAGCTCAATGGCCTTGTCGTCGGCACCGGCGACCTCTCCGAACTCGCCCTCGGCTGGGCTACCTATAATGGCGACCACATGTCGATGTATGGCGTCAATGCCAGTATCCCCAAGACGCTCATCCAGTATCTCATCCGTTACTATGCCTCCATGCCGGCATTCACCGCCCAGCGCGAGACGCTGCTCGACGTCATCGACACACCCATCTCGCCCGAGCTGACCCCTGCCGACGCCAATGGCAATATCAAGCAGAAGACCGAAGACCTCGTCGGACCCTACGAGCTCCACGATTTCTTCCTCTACTATTTCATGCGTTTCGGTTTCCGTCCCGCCAAGATCTTCCTGCTCGCACAGCAGGCCTTCGGCGACAAATACGACCGCGAGACCATCCAGAAATGGCTTAAGACCTTCTGCCGCCGCTTCTTCTCGCAGCAGTTCAAGCGCTCCTGTCTGCCCGACGGTCCCAAGGTCGGCAGCATCAGCCTCTCGCCCCGCGGCGACTGGCGCATGCCCAGCGACGCCTGCTCTGCCTTATGGCTGAAAGAGTGCGACGAGCTCTAAGATCATACCTATTTAGCACGCACGCCCTGAAATTGACGATTGACAAAATTGACAAATCTCTCAGAACGCCTTTATTTAGGGCTATTCCCAGAGACGACAAATCCCACGTTATGCTTTATAACGTGGGATTTTAGTTGATTTATTGCTCATTTCATGCGTCAATAAATAATAGTTTAACTCTAATTGGTGAATTCTCAAATGTGATTTCGGGATAGACGGAATCGTCTATTTGGAACATGTCACCCGACCGCCTTTAACTGGCTTTGTAGTGTAAATCCAAAGTGGGCCATCATCGTCGCGTGCTACCCACACGGACGGCAACTTGTCCCACGATTGCCAATAGGCTTGGCGTATGGCCTTTCTTGCTGCATTTATACGCTTCCGCTCTTCCTCTTCGCGTTCTCGTTCTCTCTCATTGACAAACTCGTTAAACGTGGGTTCGTTTACGTTCTTGAACTGGGGCGCAGGCTCGTCATTTTTTTTCTTCTTGTTCATCTCTTATATAGTTTGGTTTCCACGTTCCAGTACATGTCATTGCTGCCTTACAAGTGTTAAATAAAGACACTTTAAAAGTGAGGTGCATTCTGCACAAGGGGAAAGCTGTAACACGAAATTCCTTTGAGCCAAGCACATGGCAGAGGTAAGAGATTGTTTCTGAATCAAACCATCCTTTAATTTCGATATTGACCGATGCGCCTTTTATCAAGTTTAATACCTCATTTGAATACCACTCACAGACGGAAAGCTTTGCCGTTGGAAAAAGTACCTTTATTTGCTTCTCGAACTGGTTGTTTACCCATTGTACTAAGTCCTCGTACATTTTCTTGTGCGTATCGATTCTTTCTTGATTTTCTAATTTCATAATTTTCTCTTCTATTACGTTGTTAAACAATTATCCTCACCTATGCTTTATTAAAATGGTCTTGAATTTCGTACACCTCTTTAACCTCCAAAGACATTCTATCTTTGTCGATTACTCGTTGCGCCAATAGTTCCTGGAACTCCACATCATGTATTTCGTGATGCAGGTCGGGCGAATACTCTAAGGCCGCAAGGTTCTTGCGCGACCCAAACGCCATTTTATACCCTTCATACATCGGCCTCCACAGGTCATAATACAAC
>ONMN01000047.1 GCA_900318885.1 uncultured Prevotellaceae bacterium
GAAAAAATTACTATCTTTGCAGGAAAATAACTAAAACACGATTATTATGTTAGACAACGAACGGGGGCTTTACATTGCCCATTGCGCCAATGGAGCGCTCAGTATTCAAGGAAAAATGGCAAACCGTCACGGACTCATTGCAGGTGCTACGGGTACAGGTAAGACGGTGACGCTACAAGTAATGGCAGAAACATTCTGCCAAGCCGGTGTGCCGTGTTTCATGGCTGATATGAAGGGCGACCTCAGCGGTATTTCGCAGGTCGGTAAAATGAGTGGTTTCATCGAGAAACGTCTGCCGGAGTTCGGTATCGAGAATCCGCAGTTCCAGAGCTGTCCGGTACGTTTTTACGACGTCTTCGGCGAACAGGGCCATCCCATGCGTGCCACTATCTCACAGATGGGCCCGCAGTTGCTTTCGCGACTGATGCAACTGAATGAGATACAGGATGGTGTGCTGAACATTGTGTTCCGCATTGCCGATGAGCGTGGTCTGTTACTCATTGACATCAAAGACCTGCGTCAGATGTTGGACTGGGTATCGCAGCATGCCAAAGAGTATACAACCAAATATGGCAATATCTCCACTGCAACCATCGGAGCCATTCAGCGCGCGTTGTTACAGTTGGAGAGCCAGGGTGCCGATAAATTCTTCGGTGAACCGTCGTTCGACATCTATGACCTCATGCAGACAGAACAGGGCAAGGGTGTGATGAGTGTGCTGGCAGCTGACAAACTAATGCTCCAACCGAAATTGTACTCTACGTTCCTATTGTGGCTGCTCTCTGAACTTTACAGCACGCTGCCTGAGGTCGGCGACCTGCCACAACCCAAGCTTGTGTTCTTCTTCGACGAGGCGCACATGCTGTTTACAGATACGTCGAAGGCTTTGCTTGATAAGATTGAACAGGTCATCCGTCTTATCCGTTCGAAGGGCGTGGGTATCTATTTCATCACACAGAGTCCTACCGACATCCCCGAGAATATCCTCGGACAGTTGGGAAACCGCGTACAGCATGCCTTACGAGCCTATACGCCGAAAGACCAGAAGGCTGTGAAGACAGCAGCTGATACCTTCCGTGCCAATCCTGCTTTCAAGACCGACGAGGCCATCATGAACTTAGAGACTGGTGAGGCCCTGGTGTCATTCCTCGATGAAAAGGGTGCCCCCAGCGTCGTCGAACGTGCGAAGGTGCTATTCCCACTGTCACAGATTGGTGCCATTACGGAAGGACAACGTCTCGACCTCATCAAGCAGTCGCGTATCTACGGCAAATATGACACTCCCATCGACCGCGAGAGTGCCTTCGAAGTGCTGATGGCAGAGGCCGAACAGGCACTTGCCGAAGCCGAGAATACAGAGGTTGCAGAGGCAGAGAAGCCTGCTAAGGAGGAGAAAAAGAAGCCCGGCATCATGTCGAAAGTTTTGAAGGCTGTCATCACTGCCGTCACTTCTACGTTGGCAGCCGTGCTGGGCACCGTCGTGTCAGACGCTGTGACTGGTAAGAAAACCAAGTCGAGGACATCGACAACAGGACGCGTCGCAAAAAATGCTACGAGTGCCGCCACACGTACCATTACGAAGGAGCTCACTCGTGATATTCTTGGGAACTTAGTGAAGTAGGTAGTAGGGAGATATATTTCGAGATTGTTCACAATAAATAAAGCCTGAGCTCTCGCCCAGGCTTTATTGTTACCTTACACAATCTTGAGATGCATCTCGAGATTGTTCTCGTTCGATCATGCAAAGACTTTGCATGATCCTCACTTAATCACAATCTTTTTACCTCCCTTGATATAGAGCCCAGGACGCAGGTTGTTGGCATTCACGCGACGTCCGTCAAGTGTATACCAGTTGTCGTCCTTTATTTCCTTAGTTACCTTTACGTTCTCGATACCTGTCGACGTATCCTCTTTCAGTGTGCAGAAGGTGAAATAGGTCGGTTCATCGAACATAGCGGGATGGCCGGCATCCTTGAGGTACTTGCCTGTACCAACATTCTTGATAGCCCAGCCCTTGCCTTCCTCATACTGCAGTTCCCATCTTGCACCATCTGGGATAGCATAACCTCTCTGACTATTCAGACCATTGAGAAAACAGCAGTCGCCATCTACAGCCTGTGAATTCAGATAGGCTTTGTTATTACCCACCTCATAGTCTTCACCTTCGGGAGTAACAAGTTTCAGACCACGAACATTTCCACTTGTACTTCCCACTTTAGCAAGTTTAAAGAAATAGCCCTCATTCATGAATTCATCGAAAGCCTTACTGTAATAGTCGAAACCAAGCACTGAACCGCCAGGAGCAAAGAAAGCCTTCACGCTTTCCTCGTTGACGATAGCAAATGTCTTACCAGTTAAAGTTGACAAATCTGTGTAGCGCTCATCAACAGTCAGGTATTTGTTGTACTGGTCAGGATTATTCATTACCTCCAGAACTTTCTCTGCATAACGCTTTCCGAAGGTACGATAGCCTGCAGCAGAGAAATGCCAGGGGTCAACACCATTGCCAGGGATGCCTTCGGCTGATACCACATGACCGGTAGGAATAACATCAGGTATCTTCGCTACCACATGATTATGCCATGAGCAGCCACCGCCCATATTCTCATACTCTGTCTCACCGACATAGATATGTACATCGGCAGCCCTGAGACCAAGGTCTTTCAGCATGTCTTTATAAATCTTCTTCACCATGCCAGGCCACTTCTCGTCACCATTGTTCGAACAGCCCTGATGCAATAGAATGCCCTTGATGACACCTACCTCCTGAGCCTTCTTAGCCATATCGATGATACGACCATAGGGGTTGCCACCATAGTGACGCTTAGCCAGTGTGACCCACCACTCTGTTGGGTTTTCCTTTATCCACTGCTCGTATAAGTCCTTATCGAACATCTGAATGGGGCTACCACCCATGGCAACGGCAATGACACCAATTTTCTTGTCAGGCAGCTCCTTCACCATCGTGCGACCAAAATAGTCGGTAGGCCCAAGTTTGCCGTCAGGGCTGACGATAGGACACTCGGCCGTATACCACTCACCAAGTTTACGCTTGGGATTGGTATTGTTGAAATCGCATGTTGCCAGCATCTGGAAACGTTCGTCAACATTGCCTACATCCTGAGACTCCCACTGGGCGTTGCCCTCCATGTTCGACTGTCCGAAACAGATATAGATATAGAAGTTCGGATCTACTTCAGCTTTTGCTCCGAGGATGGACACCAACATCAGAGCGACTGATAAAATTGTCTTTTTCATTATCTTTGTTATTTTCAATTCTCAACTCTCAATTCTTACAAGCTGTATTCCAGCATAATCATGGTATATGGGTCAACGTCGACGTCGAACTTCTTCTTAGCCTTGATGGTCTCCGTCTTCGAAGCAATGGGCTGCTTTTCGTAGTTGTTCTCATCATTTGCCGAACCCGTGATGACAGTCTTCTTGGCAAGTTTCTTGATACCGAAACGGCTCAAGTCAATCTCAGCCTCTTTCTTCTCGTCACTGGCATTCACCAGTTTCACATACAACTTGCGGGTCTTTACGTTCAAGATGACACTCTGACCGTAGTGTACGCCCTCCTGCGGCTGCTCAACGCCCTTGGCGTCACCCTCGAAGTGTACGCAGTCGCCGTAGTAGTACTGACCGCTCGACTGTCCGAACAGCTGCTGCACATAATAGCTACAGGTCAGATATGGACGCTCGTTGTCGAAGTAAATCATGTCGGGGTTCCAGTTTGTATTAGTCTTCTTGGCGAAGAGCGGTGCATACGACGTCATTGCCACGATATCACCATTGCGCTCTACGTGCAACAGATACAAGCCCTCTGCCAGTGCATCGATGAGTTTCTTGTCCTTGGCAGCATACTCACCCAGATAGACCTTGGTCTTGCGGTCGCGGGGATATGCATCATACTGGCGCTTGTTCAGGAAATAGGTGTTGGGCTCGTAGTAGTGCTCGTCAATTATCGGCATTCCCAACTCGTCGGCCAGTTTCCAACCGTTTTCCAAATCGGCATTGCCAGGATGTGAACCTGGACCGGCTGTTCCTACGATGACGATTTCGGGATGCTTCTCCATTACCTTATTATATATATAACGGAAGCGCTCACAGAACTCGGGAGAAATTTTCTCCTCATTACCCAAACCGAGGTACTTCAGGTTGAAGGGTGCGGGATGTCCGGCATCGGCACGCATCTTTGCCCACTTGTTCGTAGCAGGATCGCCATTGGCCCACTCAATGAGGTCGATAGCCTCAGCAACCCATTCGTCCATCTCGCTCATGGGCACAACATCCTGAGCCTGTGTGGGATACATGCCCCAGCCACCATTAGTTCCCTGACAACTTACACCACAAGGCAAAATGGGTACAGGCTCCATACCGAGATCCTCGCAGAACTGGAAATACTCGAAATAGCCAAGTCCCATGCTCTGGTGGTAGCCCCACGTATTCTTCAAACCGCGACGCTGCTCTTTCGGACCGATAGTGGTCTTCCAGCGATAGGTATCCCAGAAACCATCACCACCACCGTGAACCACGCAACCGCCGGGGAAGCGCATAAACTTCGGCTGCAGGTCGGCCAGAGCCTGTGCCAGGTCCTTGCGCAGACCGTGACCCTTATACGTATCCTCTGGCATCAGTGATACCATGTCGATATCCATTTCGCCATTAGTCAACATGAGAATCTGCAGTGCAGCATTCTGACAGGTGCTGTCAGGTGTCAGCACAGTCTCATATTTCTTCCAGTTCGTGGCATCAACAGTCAATGTGGCATCAGCCAACAGCTTAGGATCCTTGCCCCAGCCCTGAGGCTCAACAAGTGCAACACGAATCTGCTTGGCATCACCATAATTGCGGAAGAAGGCAGAGAAGTCGTACTTTGCACCAGCCTTCACAGAGATGCCGTCGAAACCATCGTTCTCTATACCATAGCCTTTCCAACCCTTGTAGTCGTAATATTCCTTGGTGCGTTCAGCAGTCAGACGCATATAGGTGGGATTGTTGGGATGGATGCCTTTATCCTTGCGGACCTCTATCAGTCCCAGTGAATGGCCCGGGCGAATCACTTTCCACGACGTACCGGCTCCCCATCCGTCACGCTCGGCAGGGCTGTATTCAAACGAACCGTTCTCAATGAGTTCGGCATACAAACCACCATCAGCACTCGACGAGATATCCTCGAAGAAAATACCAATCAGTTCGTCACTAATCATTTTGCCGCCCTTGGGGGCTTTCATGGGTTTCTGGGCGTTCAACGCCAATACTGCTGCAACGATGAGTGCAATGCAGGAAATGATTCTTTTCATATCTTTTTGTTCACTAGTTTTAAATTTGCCTGCAAAGGTACACATAATATTTCACATGCGCGTACACATATGTAACACATACTATCAAAATTGTAACATGTAAACAGTAACAAACGAAATAAAAACAAAAAAGGAAATCCCGTTCGTGGAAATTTCCTTTTCAGTAGCGGGAGGGGGACCCGAACCCTCGACCTCCGGATTATGAATCCGACGCTCTAACCAGCTGAGCTACCCCGCCATTTTTTAGTGCTAATTTGCACCCGATTCCTTCAAATCGGCTGCAAAGGTATGAATATATTTCGAATTACCAAAACTTTTTTGCAAAAAAATTTCTTGTTTCGATATTTTTTTGTATTTTTGCAGGGAAAATATAATCTAAATCACCTGCTAATAACGACTGACTATGCAGAAACTAACTATTGAATACCCGCTGTCGACACAGTCACCGAAGATTATCTGGGACTTTATCAGCAATGCCCACGGCTTGGAAAAATGGATAGCCGACAAAGTGACAGAAGAGAACGACTTGATGACTTTCACATGGGGACATCCCTGGACAGAGCGCGACACCAAGCAGTCGCGAATCATCGAAATCGAGAAGTATAACCACATCCGTATGCTCTGGGATTACCACGAGGACACTCCCGACGCCGTCTGGGAAATGAGCATCCAAAAAAGTGATGTTACCGGCGAGCTCAGCCTTCTCATTACCGACTATGCCGTTGACGACGACGAGGAGGCCGATCTTCGCGGCATCTGGGACGACAATCTCGAGCGACTCCATCGCGTCAGCGGATTATAATAAAAAAAAGGGGAACCGACCAATCGTCAGTTCCCTTCCTTTTTATTCGATGTGACTCGCTATTTCACAAATACCTTGCGGCCATTGCGGATAACGATACCCTTATATCCTGTGCCAACCTTCTGACCAGAGAGGTTGTAAGAATCTCCAGTATTATCGTTGTCAATTTCTACATTGACAATGCCTGTAATCGGTTCTGTGCAGATGAACTTTATCTTGTCAATGTTGCAATTACCACCAGTGACGTTAATACGCAATGTATGCAGACCTTCCTTAAAGGCTTCCTTGACATTGCCTGTCTTCACCTCGTAGGTATCTTTGCCCTTATTAGGCACCTTCACCATAGGAATACTAGTCTCGTTACCACTGTCATCTATCAGAGTCATCGTGAACTTAGAACCAGAGGTCTCCGATGATACAGTAGCCTCGTAAGAGTATTTACCTGCCTGTTCTACTTTGACGGAATATTCAGCCCAGTCACCATTGACAGCATTACCCCATGCAAAGCCATCAGAGGTTGCGACGATACTGCCGCCTTTGCTATTCACAACATTCTCAGCTTCGACTGTACCAGGCATACTGTAGGTCGGAAGAATATTGAATGTCATGCTCTTGATATAGAAAGGATAAAATGCTTCCTTAAATGGATTATTTTTATCATTTTCATCCTTGTAAACATTCTTGTCAACAAGCATTGTAAAAACATGGCGACCTGCAGTCAAGTATTTCTTAACCGAACAACGAACCTTTTGAAACTCAGTAGTACTACCAGTATTGGGGACATCAATGAAATCAGTAAGGAAATCGAGGTTATCGAACGAATATTCTGCCAGATGGAATCTTCCACCGTCTTTCGTTGAGGCGACTTCAACATCCATCGTGTAGAGACCATCCTCCTTCACATCAACAGTGTAGTCCATCCACTGACCAGCTTGGGTAGCGGTAGTGCTGAACTTGTCACGTGACTTGTATACTGTGGCCGATACGCCAGAGTAAGAAACGCCAGAGACACCTTTGTCAAACTCTCCCGCATCGACAGTACCCGGCAGTTCAGGAAGCGTCTCATTATAAGGCTCACGTTTGGTGGTTCCAGAAAGCGCCTGGAAACGGCCGTAACGCTCGTAAGTAGATCCGTCAGTAGTGGTCACTACAGCTTTCGTATCTATCCAACCAGGAGTAGTTGATTCTGGTACGGCATATTCCGTAAGATAAGGAGCCTCTGTCATAGTGTTAACCAGCTGATTATTCACATAAAGGTCAACCTTTTCAATAGTCTTTGTAGCCATTTTAGCACGGACCATAATAGGTAACACATCGCCCTTAGCCACCTTCAGCGAAGCAGGACGGATATAGATAGATGCCTCTTTTTTCGTACCGGGGAAAGGACCCTCAGCGTTCTTTGCTGCATCAGTCTGCATATACTCCTTTATCCAAGTCATAGCAGGACGCTCTTGACCATCTCTGTAAAGGCCAGAGTTGGCAACCCAAGTTGCTCCAAGAACATAGCCCCACAGGGTAACACCTGCACAATAGTTTTTTTCCCACATTGTCGGCAGAACATTCTGATATTGTGTCTTCTGTTGAGCATCGTTAGCCTTGTCAATATCCAACTCAGTGATAAACATAGGCATCTTCAGTGCATTTTGTTGCTTCTCCAATGCATTGTTCAAATTCGTTTTGCTGATGTCTGTCACATCATGCGACTGATTACCATAGGCATCAATAGGCGCTCCAGCATCACGCAACGTCTGTACTAATGTGATGTAGTTATTAATATCCCATTGGATGGAATTGTAGTCATTATAGATGAGAATGGCATCCGGCCAGCGCTCGTAAGCCATCTCAAAGGCCTTGATAAGCCAGTCGTAGCCTGTCTTACCACCACCACCTAATGTCTCTTTCATCAGGGGATTTCCTTTTTGGTGCAAACCAATAGCCTCGTTAACCACATCAATCATGGGCAGCACATCAAATTGCTCCTTAGCATGGTCAAACCAGTTGGTCATCGCAGCAAAGCGTTCTGCTGGAGCCAGACTCTCCAGCCAATTAGGATACTGGGCACCCCACACCAAAGCGTGGAACTTATAGGTGAAATTATGCTGCTTGGCATAGCTGAAGGCATTATTCGCTCCATTCCAGTTAAAATTGCCACGACTGCCCTCTACAGAAGACCATTTCGATTCGTTTTCACAGGTAATCTGGTTCCAAAGGGTATAATACTTAGGAACACCACCTCCAGCTTCAACATTTCCCCTGGTTGTAATGTTACCAAGGAACTTGTTGGGATTTGATGACAACTGTGCTGCTGACGGGAGTGCAAACAGGCTTACCGCCAGCAATAAAAAAATTCGCGTAAACGTTTTATTCATTCTCTTGATTTATGTTTATATTTTTTCGCCTGCAAAATTACAACTTTTCACGCTATTAAACTTTGTTACATATAAGTAATACTTTACGTAGTGTTACATGTGCAGCAATAAAGGCAGGAACAAAAGGCAAGACTTTCTAAACTTTGTTAAAAGTACACACCTATATGCGCGTACGCAGAAGAGTTTTTGTATCTTTGCAAGTTGAAAGCCGTCTTGAACGGCGGGAAAGATTATTCGAATAATAAAAAAAATAGTAGAAAGAAAATGAAGAAAATGATGATGCTTGCAGCCATTGCTGCAACGTTAGTATCGTGTGGTGGGGGCGGTGGACGTCCTCAGTTTGGCGATAATGAGTATCCCGTGGTGACCGTGGGAACGTCGAGTACCGACATGCAGACCACGTATCCAGCAACCATCAAGGGTGTGCAGGATGTGGAAATCCGTCCGAAGATTCAGGGTTTCCTGGTAGAAATCAATGTAAAGGAAGGTCAGACGGTAAGTGCCGGTCAGACGCTTTTTGTACTTGACAATGCCACTTATCAGGCTGCTGTTCGCCAAGCTCAGGCCGCAGTGAATGCCGCCCAGCAGCAGATGAACACAGCCCAGTTGACATACGACAATTCGAAACAGTTACATGCCAACCGCGTAATCGGTGATTATGAGTTACAGACATCACAAAACTCGCTAGAGAGTGCAAAGGCCCAGTTGTCACAGGCTCAGGCTTCACTGGCTAACGCCAAGGAGCAATTGAGCTTCTGCTACGTAAAGTCACCCGCATCGGGTGTCGTTGGCACACTGCCCTATAAGAGAGGTTCACTGGTGAGCGGTTCTAACGTACTGACTGACGTGGCCAACATCTCATCAATGGAGGTGTACTTCTCGGTAACAGAAAAGGAGGCAATGGTCATCTCGCAGACCGGTTTGGACCATATTCCTGCCGTGAAGCTTCAGTTGGCCGACGGCAGCATCTATGCCCACGAGGGTAAGGTGACGAAGATGAGCGGTGTGGTTGATCCTGAAACAGGTTCCGTTCAGCTCATTGCAGCCTTCCAGAATCCTGAGAGGCAACTGAAGAGCGGTTCTACGGGTACCATCATCATCCCGCGTCAGAACAATAACGCCATCATCATCCCCATGAGCTGCGTCAGTGAGGTTCAGAACAAGAAGTTCGTCTACCTGCTGGGCGAGGGCAATAAGGTGAAGTACTCCGAGATTAAGGTGGACCCGCAGAACGATGGCAATAACTATATTGTCACCGAGGGTCTGAATACGGGTGACAAGTATGTAACCAACGGTATCACCAAGCTGACTGACGGCATGGAGATTGTACCCATCACGCCGGAGCGCTACCAGGAGAAGATAAAGGAGCAGGCCAAAGCCATGAGCGCTGGCGACATTGTAGGAGCGATGAAGAAGTAAGATGTAAGATGTAAGAAGCAAGAAATATGACCTTTACAACATTTATCAAACGCCCGGTGCTGTCGACGGTGATTTCAATCCTCATCGTCCTGCTGGGTATTATCGGCCTGGTGTCGCTGCCTATTGAGCAGTACCCCAATATTGCGCCTCCTACCGTTGCGGTATGGACGAGCTATCCCGGTGCCGATGCCGAAACGGTGAAAAACTCCGTCATTGTGCCGTTGGAAGAGAGTATTAACGGTGTGGAAGGCATGGACTATATCACATCGACGGCTGGTGCCGGCTCGGCACAGATTAGTGTGCTGTTCCGCCAAGGCATGAATGCCGATATGTGTGCCGTGAACGTTCAGAACCGTGTGCAGCAGGCGCAGGCGCTTTTGCCCGCCGAAGTAACACGTATGGGTGTGACGGTGACGAAGCGCCAGTCATCACAGGTGCTGATGTTTACGCTGACTTCTGACGGCCGATACGACGACGAGTTTCTGACGAACTATTCGAATATCAATATCATTCCTGCCATCAAGCGTATTCAGGGTGTCGGTGACGTGCAGTCGCCAGGTCTGAAGACCTACTCGATGCGTATCTGGCTGAAGCCTGATGTGATGAAACAATACAACCTGATGCCTTCGGACATCTCGAACGTGCTGGCTGAGCAGAACATTGAGGCTGCACCGGGTTCGTTTGGCCAGGAGTCGAATGTGGCCTACGAATACTCGATGCGCTACACCGGTCGTCTGAAGACTGCCGAGGAGTTTGGCAACATCATCATTAGTAGCGATGCCAACGGTCAGACACTGAAATTGAAGGACGTGGCCAAGATTGAGTTGGGCGGTCAGCAGTACTCGGTGTCGATGCGCAACAACAACCTGCCGTCGGTGCTGGGTATGGTGCAGCAGATTGCCGGTTCAAACGCCAATGAAATTGCCAAGGCTGTGAAGGCTGAGTTGGAAGAGCAGGCCAAGCTGTTCCCGCCAGGCATGATATATAAGATCAACTACGACGTGACGGAGTTCCTGTATGCGTCCATCGAGGAGGTGGTGTTCACGCTGGTGTTCACGCTAATCTTGGTGTTCATCGTGATTTACGTGTTCCTGCAAGACTGGCGCTCGACACTCATCCCGCTGATTGCCGTTCCGGTGTCGCTCGTTGGTACGTTCTTCTTCCTGAATATCTTCGGATTCTCAATCAACCTGCTGACGCTGTCCGCCTTGCTTTTGGCCATTGCCATCGTAGTGGATGACGCCATTGTGGTGGTCGAAGCTGTTCACGCGAAACTGGATCAGGGATACAAGTCGACGCTGACGGCTTCTATTGATGCCATGAACGAAATTTCGGGAGCCATCATCTCTATCACGCTGGTAATGGCGTCGGTGTTCGTCCCCGTGTCGTTCATCGGCGGTACTTCGGGTTCGTTCTACCGTGAGTTCGGTGTGACAATGGCCGTTTCTATCTTCATCTCGGCACTGAACGCCCTGACACTGTCACCGGCGTTGTGTGCCATTTTCCTGAAGCCGCATAATGAGCATGGGCACGAGAAGAAGATGAGCCGCATAGACCGTTTCCACATGGCATTCAATACTGCTTACGACAAAATCTTAAGTAAATACAAGGGTAATGTCGAGAAACTAGTGCACAAGCCCATCACGGTGTTGACTACGGTGATTCTGGGTGTTGTGGTACTGGTAGGTACCTTCGCGTTCACGAAAACGGGACTGGTGCCCGACGAGGATACGGGAACGATTTTCTGTACCATCACGATGCCTCCTTCGACCTCTGTGGCCCGCACGCGTCAGATCATCGACGAAGTAGACTCCATCCTGGCTGCCGACCCTGCCATTCAGAGCCGTGAGCAGATTCAGGGTTATAACTTCATTGCCGGTTCGGGTTCCGACCAGGCTACGTTTATCGTCAAGTTGAAGCCGTTTGAAGAGCGTCAGAAGGGGCTGTGGTGGAAGATTAGCGGTCTGTGGCAGGGTGACGGCATCTACCGTTTCTTCCTGAATCCGCTGGAGTCAACGGGTGTCATTGCCCAAATCTTCATCAAGACAGCACATATCAAGGATGCCCAGGTTCTGGCCTTCGCGCCACCAATGATTCCCGGTTTCTCGGCTAACTCAGGTGTGTCCATCGTGATGCAGGATCGTACAGGTGGCTCGCTCGATAGGTTCTATGGCGTCGTCAAGGACTATCTGGCTGAGTTGAACAAGCGTCCTGAATTCCAGACGGCACAAACGTCGTACAACCCCAACTATCCACAATACATGCTGCACATGGATGTGGCGAAGTGTAAGCAGGCTGGTGTGTCGCCCGCAGTGGTGCTGAGCACGCTACAAGGGTATTACGGCGGACTCTATGCGTCGAACTTTAACGCCTATGGTAAGCTGTACCGCGTCATGATCCAGGCATCGCCCGAGACCCGCATGACACCTGAGTCGCTGAAGAGCATCTATGTCCGCACGTCGGGCGGTATGGCTCCCGTGCAGGAGTTCTGCCGCATGGAGCGTGTCTACGGTCCTGCCAACATCAACCGCTTCAATCTGTTTACGTCCATCAACGTGACGGCCACGGTGGCCAGCGGCTATTCGACGGGTGAGGCCATCAAGGCCGCCCAGGATGTGGCTGCCGAGATATTGCCTGCCGGTTACTCATACGACTACCAAGGCCTGACCCGTGAGGAGGCGAAGGCGTCGAATACCACAGCAATTATCTTCCTGCTGTGCTTCATCTTCATCTATCTGATTCTGTCGGCACAGTACGAATCGTACATTCTGCCGCTGGCCGTAGTACTCTCCGTACCATTCGGTCTGGCTGGCTGTTTCCTCTTTACGATGATGTTCGGACACGCGAACGACATCTATATGCAGATTTCACTCATTATGCTGATTGGTCTGTTGGCGAAGAATGCCATCTTGATTGTGCAGTTCGCACTGGAGCGCCGTCAGATGGGTATGGCCATTACGTGGTCAGCCATCCTCGGTGCTGCAGCCCGTCTGCGTCCTATCCTCATGACGTCGTTGGCAATGGTCATCGGTCTGCTGCCTATGATGTTTGCCTCGGGTGTAGGTAAGAATGGTAACCAGACGCTGGGTGCTGCCGCAGTAGGCGGTATGTTGATTGGTACACTGTTCCAGATTATCGTCGTACCCGGCCTGTTTGTCATCTTCCAGAGCCTGCAGGAGAAGATTTCGCCCATGAAGTTCGAGGGCGAGGAGGAGAATCCTGATGTCGCAACGGAGATAGCACAGTATGCTCACCGTCCCGTAGATTATGAATTGGAGAAGTAAGAGACTATGAAGAAGATTATGATATTTGCTGCCGCCATGCTGCTCGTTAGCAGCTGCGGTGTATACAATAAGTACGAGCGCCCTGACGTTGAGACGACGGGACTTGTACGCGATGTGGTGAGCGACGTTGACACACTGGTCGTACAGGACACCGCCTCGTTCGGTAACCTGCCTTGGCGCGCGGTGTTCACCGACCCCCAGTTGCAGGCACTCATCGAGCAAGGACTGGAGCGCAATCCCGACCTGCTGAATGCCGCGCTGAACGTAAAGATGTATGAGTCGATGCTGACTGCTGCCAAACTGGCGTTCCTGCCTGCCGTAAACATCGGCCAGCAGTCGCCCATGGCAACCATCTCGACGCTCTACACCGACCCGTCAGTGACCACTAAGAGCTACACGCTGCCCATTACGGCATCGTGGACGCTGGACCTCTTCGGCAACATCCTGTCGCAGAAACGCAGCACACAGATGAAGCTGCTGGGTATGAAGGACTACCAGATGGCCGTGCGCGCACAGATCATCGGCGGTATCGCCAACAGCTACTACACGCTGCTGATGCTCGACGAACAGCTGCGCATCGTGACGGAAATGAGCAAGATGGCCAAGGAGACGTGGGATATGATGGCATTGCAGTATAACCTGGGCCGCATGCGCTCTACCAGCGTGCAGAGTGCCGAGGCCGCCTACCTGTCCACACAGACACAGGCCAACGACTTCCGTCGTCAGATTCGCGCTACGGAGAATGCCCTCTCGCTGCTCATCGGACAGCAGGGACAGCAGATTCCCCGTTCTACGCTCGACCAGCAGTCGCTGCCTACTGAGTTCTCCGTAGGTGTCGGCGTTGCCCTGCTCCAAAACCGCCCCGACGTGCATAATGCAGAGATGGCGCTGGCATCGTGCTTCCACGACGTACAGACAGCCCGTTCGCAGTTCTATCCGAACATCACCGTCGGAGCCTCGCTGTCCTTCACCAACAACAACGGCAACCTGAATCCCGGCAAGTGGCTCGCCTCACTGTTTGGCTCGCTGACGCAGCCTATCTTCCAGCGCGGTGCCCTCACCGTCAACCTGAAGGTGAAGAAGATGCAGTACGAGCAGGCCTTCAACACGTGGCAGAACGCCATTCTGAAAGCCGGCAACGAAGTGTCGAACGCATTGGTCAACTATCGCGGCTACGACGACAATTCGAAGATTGAGTCTCAGCGTGTGGAGTTGCTCACGAAGACTGTCGAGGACACGAAGGCACTCTATCAAAGAAGCGGTTCGAGCTATCTGGAGGTGCTCACCGCACAGAACCAGCTGCTCTCTGCCCAATTGAACAAGGCTAATGCCGAGTTCAACAAGATGCAGTCCGTTGTATCGCTGTACACAGCCCTCGGCGGTGGCGGCAAGTAAGAAGTAAGATGTAAGAAGTAAGAAGTAAGATGTAAGAATTATGGCAAGCGAAATTAGTCCAAAAGCCGAAATCAGCCCGAAGGCGAAAATCGGCGACAACTGTAAAATATTCCCCTTCGCCTACATCGAAGACGACGTAGTCATTGGCGACGGCTGTATCATCTTCCCCTTCGTTAGTATAATGAATGGTACGCGCATGGGCGCGAAGAACAAGGTCCATCAGGGCAGCGTCATCGGTGCCCTACCCCAGGACTTTGAGTTCTGCGGCGAAAAGTCGGAATGCATCATCGGCGACGGCAATGTCATCCGCGAAAATGTCGTCATCAACCGCGCTACCCACACCGGTGGCCAGACCGTCCTCGGCAACGACAACGTGCTGATGGAGGGTGCACATATCTCCCACGACACGAAAGTCGGCAACCGCTGCGTCTTCGGCTACGGCACGAAGATTGCCGGCGACTGCATCATTGAGGACGGAGTCATCTTCTCCTCCAGTGTCATCGAGAACGCCAAGACGCGCGTCGGACAGGGTTCGATGATCCAAGCCGGTACGACCTTCTCGAAGGATGTGCCCCCCTATATCATCTGCACCAAGCAGGCAGAATATGGCGGTGTCAACATGCAGGTGGCGCGCCAGCACGGCGTCGATGAAAAGACGCTGAAGCACATTGCCAACGCCTACCGCCTGGTATTTATGAGCAAGACTGCGCTGTTCGACGCGGTAAACCAGATAGAGGAACAGGTTCCCGACGGTCCCTTCATCCGCCACATCATCGAGTTTATCCGCAACACGAATATTGGCATCATCACAAAGATTTAAAATACAACGACTATGGCATTGAACTTAAACAAAAATCTGAAGTTGTACTACAACATCCACGAGGTAGCCGAAATGTTTGGGCTCAACGAGAGTACCCTGCGCTACTGGGAAAAGGAGTTTACCTACCTGAGACCCAAAATCTCAGGACCGGCCAAGATACGCCAGTATCAGGAGAAGGACATCGAACAGATACGCCTCATCCACAATCTGGTGAAGGTTCGTGGTTTCAAACTGGCTGCCGCCAGGAAGATTATCAATGCCAACCGCGATGGTGCCGACCGCAGGACCGATGTGCTCACGCGCCTCATGGACATCCGCGCCCAGCTGCAGTCGCTGAGAAAGCAGATGGACTTTCTGACATAAACGTTGAACATTGAACGTTGAACATTAAACATTTAATATTAAACATTAAAACTAAAATCACTATGAAAAAGTATTTAGCAGAAATGGTGGGCACCATGGTGCTCGTACTCATGGGCTGCGGTGTAGCCGTCAGCCTCGGTTGTGATCCCGTCAACAACATCCCCGCAGTGGTAGGAACCGCACTGGCCTTCGGCTTGGCCGTCGTCGCTATGGCCTACACCATCGGCGGCATCTCCGGTTGCCACATCAACCCCGCCATCACGCTGGGCTGCATCCTCGCTGGCCGTATGGAAGCCAAGGAGGGTATCATGTACATCATCTTCCAGTGCATCGGAGCCTTCATCGGCAGCGCCCTGCTCGCCGTCCTCGTAGCCAATGTTCCCGGTATGGAGGGAACGGGTGCCAACGACCTTCAGGCCAATGTCTCGGTGCTCGGTGGTCTGCTCGCTGAGATCATCTTCACCTGCGTCTTCGTGCTCGTCGTACTCGGTGCTACCGCAAAGACCAATGGTGCCACCAACAACTTCGCTGGTCTGGCCATCGGCCTCAGCCTCGTATTGGTTCACCTCGTCTGCATCCGCTACACCGGCACCTCCGTTAATCCCGCACGTTCGCTGGCTCCTGCCATCTTCCAGGGTGGCACCGCTCTGGCCAACCTCTGGATCTTCATCGTAGGTCCCTTCGTCGGTGGCGCACTCGCAGCCTGCATCTGGAAAATCATCGAACCCGCCGAGAAATAATCAGGGGTAAGTTTTTACAACAAATAATAAAAAAACGGGCCCACCATCACGGTGAGCCCGATTTTTTGTTTACTGGCCGGACTTGCCTACCCTTTCATCAGCCTTATACGTCGCCTGTTGGCGAAGGGTCGGACGGCAAAGTGAATCCAGAGGCTCTTAGCGCTTTGCTCTATCAGAAGCTCGTCGAAGTCCTCCTGCGACTCATCCGCGATGTCTAACAAGATACACGCATAGCGTATCGCCTGTTCCTTACCCAGCACGTGGATATCCACCGCACAACCCGTCAGATGGTTCGACCCTGCCACACCACCAACGGCCTTGTTCACTGCCTCAGATCGGTATCCAGAATTAATAATAATCGGCTCCTCTTTGTATTCACTCCCCTCGCCATTCGGAGAGGGGTCGGGGGTGAGGCTTCCATACCGCCTATTATACTCACTGCGAAGCATCTCCAACCACCCACAGAGTCGCTTCAAGTTCTCGATATGTACGTGCGAAGGGATGTTTCCATCAGGAGTCCTTACACTTGTTTTGCACATTTCGCCTAAAGTAAAGTGTGGCGATAAGCGTGCTTGCTTATTAATTTCTACGTTTGTCATAATCTTCATTTTTATTTTTCCAAATGTCCGAAGTGAGTAACTGAGTAAGTGAGTAAGTGCCTTACGGCAACTCACTCACCACCTTCTTATAGATGCCGTATTTCACCACCTCTAGGCAGTTTGCGGAAACATTCTTCGTAGCGACCTGTACGGCGACGCTGTACGAACTCTTTGTTCTGGTCGGCAAAGTAGTTGTAGGCCATCTCGCCAAAGAAGAACTGCTGACAGCGGTATTGAATTTCCATTGCCAGGCGACAGAGCCGCTTGTCAGTATCATCCATTGTCAGCGTCTTGGACTCCTGCCACTCTTCCCAATGACGCATCAGAATGAACGGAAGGCTTACTCCGATGCCGTAATATGGGATTCTTTTCAGCAAAGTTCTGTCTGCTTTATCGCCATTGAACTCCGCTATCTCCAGATGGCTTGACTGCCAGTCGAAGGTCTCGTCGTTCAATGGTTCTATGGGCAGTTCGCCCTCCACCTTATCCAGACGATAAGCCCACGTTCTGAGTGCTTCATTGGAGTTAGGATCAACCTTCTGATGTCGCTGCGCCATACCCTTGTCGGGCAATGGAATAACAGCCAGTCGGGTGCTCATACCAGTACCGAAGTTTCTCTGATTCACCTTGCGGTGCAGGGCATACGGCGTGCCGGTATAGATAAAGTTCCAGAACACATTAAACATACCTGTGATGCTCTCTTGATTGGCGTACATCTGGCCGTCCTCCTCATTATGAAACGCTTTCAATTCGAGGATTTCGCGGTCTTTCCAGTCGCCGCCCTTGTTGTTCTTGGTGACGTTATCCAACTCAGCATCAAACGAAAACATGTGCAGGTTCATCGGGTGTCCCTGAATGTTCTCTACAGCAGCCTGCATGTGGCGAATAAACTCACCCGTAGCGGTTCGGGCTGGGTGAACACGAATGCCAACCACAGGGCGTTTCAACGCCTCGCCCTTCTGGGCCTTGGTGCTTGTGGTTCGTTCCGTCCTGCCGTCCTTGTAGCGGTTCACCGCATCAATCAGGCATTGATCGGCTTGAATCATCGGGTCGGCAATCTTCTTGTAGAACTTCTCCACAATATTTTTGCCTGCACCTGGGTCACCGATGATAAACACACAGTAGTTCAATCGACGCACAATTTCCGGCTCATACCAAAAATGATAATAAGCCCTCGTCATCAGCGTCCCGAACAACGCCGCAGAAGAAAAAAGAATCGCAGGCAACTTGTGCGGATGTGCATTCAGAAATAGTTCCTTCATACAAGGATAGTACTCTGCCATCTCCTGCAACTCTTCTGCCCACTTGTCCAGCGGCATTGCTGCATAGATATCATCGGCAGCACTGGCAGAAACAGACGTTTTCTGCTCCAAAGCACCCACCTTTTCAAGAGCCTCACGAAGCTTGTCAGGCTTCCTCTCGTTATAGCGCCAACCCATAACAGAACTGACGGTACCAGCCACGTCCTCGCCCTCTGCTGCAAGGTCTTGCACCCATTGCAAAGACATCACCACCTCAGTAATCTTTTTCGGGTTCTTACCAATCAGATACCGCAAGTGGCTTGCCAACTCCGTCAGCGTGTTATGGCGATTCTTATCCAGATTTACGCCATCCAACCAAGCCTCAATAATCTTTACATATGGCACACCGTTGTATTCATTCGTGAGATTAGTGAGATTCGTGTTCGCTAAAACCTGCTTCGTGTTTGTTGCCGTAGCCTGCGACTTTCCTTCGTGGTATGCCTCGTTGTACCTCTCGCCATACTCCGTATTCTCGTAGCTGAAGATTCGCTCATCCAGCAGGATAATGTCTTCTTCCGTAGTCATAAAGGCTCCGCGACAACCGTCCTTGCACGATTCATCCAGCGGCAACCCCAGCTTAGCAGAAAAATCCTTCTGGTTGTCAATGAGGTTTCCCGCATTGACGTCAGCCATGAAAACCACCTTCAGTCCTTCGCCGGATGGTGTGACATACACCAGCAGGATACGCGCCTTGTCCTCATTTGACAACTTCGCATACGCCTCATCCCATATCTCCCGCATAGTCTTTTTACTCCCCTCGCCCTTTGGAGAGGGGTTGGGGGTGAGGCTATCCAAGTGGTCATAGTCGGCCACCACCAATCCGTTCAGCTTGACGTGCTTCTGGTTGCGCCAACGGCCTGCCAACGTCCGTTTCTCACCAGTCCGTTTGTTCTCGATGGTCCGTTCCGACTCGTCGAAGGTGCCGATGAATATCATCAGTGGCAGACCTTTCTTGCGCCTGTCGTAGGTAGCCTTGTCACCGCGTGCCAGTGCCTCGCGCCCCTCACGTACCTTACGTACAGTTTCAGACGCCCTGACGAGCGCCCAAAACTGTTCCTTACTGACTACCCTTGTTGGGTCATTAAATCCTGATTGATAACAAAACATTTGTCAATCTCACTTGTAAGTTGGTATAACTGTTTCCTTACGTCCAATACTCCTTCAACCTCGAATGTGAGCCAAGCCATCAACTGCGGGTGCTCACCTTTAACAAGACACACCTTCAGGCTGTCTTTGTTCACTAGGAACTCGCCGTCTGGCAGTTCGGGCTTCTCAATCTGAATGTCCTTCGTCAGCTTATCCAACTCCTTTCGGAAATAGGCCGCCTTGTCAGGCACATCCTCAGGACATTTCAGTTCAATACATGTCAGTGGATTCTTGCCAGTCGTGGCGTAACGCTTCGAACGGCCCACCTTCTTGACATCCTTCTGCGAGGGTTCACCCTTCTCTTGCGGCGTCACCTCGATAGAGTCGTCGTCGAAAACACGAGTATTCGACTTGAAACTCCTTATGCACTTACGTTTCTTTACGTCTTCCATAACTTCTAAATACTCTAATGTCATAAATCCGTTTAATCCGTAAAATCCGTGGTCGAAAAAACTACATCATGTTAATCTTATCCACATAGATTGTCGTGGCCTGCATAGCCTCGCCAGTCTGCTGAGAGTTCCACTCACGCACCACCATCGAGCACTGCACCTTGTACAGATACTGAGGATCATACTTAGGACAGTTGACAGCACGTTCACCGGTAATCTCACCCAAGAAAGTGTTCAAACCATCCGTCAACTTCAGGGTTACAGAATTGATAATCTTCTGGTCACCCGTTTTCTTGTCGAGATACTGACGTGTCATCAGACCCGACTGATTCAGAATTCTTACTGTTGCTTCCATTTTAAAACAGTTTTAACAAAATTACTAATCATATCCTTTGTGCTATTTCCTTTGTTTTGATGCTGCAAAATTAGTACATAAATAATAAGGAAAAGATTAATAGAACGTGTATATCCCCGCTTGTCTAACATGTCTAATTCATTCGCCGTTTTTTGTCTAACATATCTATTCCAATGTCTAACAAAAAGGCAAAAGAAGCCTCATAAATGCACTTTTCTTCACTTTTCCTTGGAAGTATCAAAAATAAATTCTATCTTTGCACCAAGAAAAGACGAAAGGATATAAGATGGACAAGAGATTTACACCACGTTCAAACGAAGAGATGCTTGCCGCAGTGCGAGCATTTCAGGCAAGACAGCGCAAATGGTTCGAGGAATCCAACAAACGTCTGGAAAAAAGAGTCATTGAACACGAACTTGCCGTATAACATTTTATGTACACGCTTGATTTAGACCTACTTAATCTCCGTTCTCCCTATTACGTTTGGAAGGTGAAGGACGGAGTTTATGCATTTGACACCGACTACGAAATAAGCTACGAAATTGGTTTGAGCGTCAATGTTGAGATGCTCCAAATGGAGGTATGCGCTTTCGATATCAACAACAAAGATAACAAGCCGTCACCTAACGACCGCAAACTCCGCGACACCATCCTTGCCATCATCGAAGAGTTCTTCCGTGCCAATGGCGGTGTGCTGCTCTATATCTGTGCCACAGGCGACGGTATGCAGAAGTATCGTTTCCACTTGTTCCTTCGCTGGTTCAACACCTACGAGCACCGTGACCTCTACGAGATTCGTACCGTTGAGGACGTGATGGACGATAAGACTCCCAACTACGGCGCTATTATCGTAGAAAAAACGCACCCAGACCTTGAATTGATCCTGGCGCGTTTCGATGAATTGGCTGCGTTCCTAAAGAAGCCTATCGGGTAGCCTTCTCCTTAGCAATCTCCTGTTTCAGAGCTACAAGTTTCGTGTATAGCCCGTTATAGGCAACCCTAACAATACGTTCTATTTTCGCGGGTTTCATCGCCGTTATGCGCCGTTTGTTAGCTTCAATATCTACAAGGTTCACGGGTTTGCCGTTCATCATCCACTTTCCCTGTTCGGCAGACACACTTTTACAGATGTTTCGAATACGTTCCTCGTCATCTCTATCGATGATATCAGGGAACCACTTGGCTATCTGGCGTACAAAACCAACAACCGTCACGACATTCTCGCGATTGCTACGTGTCTCAAAGAGTCCAGCATCGTAAATGGCCTGATACAACCAAGACCATTCCAGGCCTTTACTAAGGTCTATCGTATCTTGGTTTCCCATACCAATAGATTCATTGATGATTGTTCGCAACTTTAACAACTGTTGATTGGTCATAAATAATTCATCAGAGAAAACGTCATTGACTAGCAAATCGTCACATTCCCCTGCGACTTCCTTAACCTCTTCCACCACCTCTGCCTCCTCAGCATCTTCCGTATGCCACAGTCCATTCTTATCTTGCACCAGCGTCACCTTACCACCAGCGTTAACCTCGATGTTCGGCTCGTCTTTACCATTGTTTACCTGGATGCCAATGCCGCCATTCTCCACATTACCTATTTCATACTCAACATGTTTCTCCAGGACGAAATCACCATTCACCGTAATGCCACTGTTAGCAACTGCTTCAAGAGCCTTTTGCAAGTTTTCTTGTTTCATCTCAATCCTCTTCTTTGTTTATATTGACACCTGTACCTCCTGCTTCAACATTATCTATTTCATTCTCGACATGTTTGCTGACCACATAGTCGCCATTTACAGCTATGAATGGTTTCTCTTTCCCTTCAAGCCATTCGTCAAGATTCTCAGATGCATCTTCGCGTCCCGCCCAAGCCAATATCTGACTGACTGCTACAGCCTTGTTGCGCTCACTCTCATGCTTAAACCGTTTCTTCGTCTCCTTCAGCATTTTTTCGACAAAGGCATCTTCTGTCTTGATTGACTTTAGCCGCGCATTCTCTTCCTCCAACTCCTTGATGCGCTTATCGCGACTTGCGATTTCTTCTTGATAAGATACGAGTTCCCAACAACCCTTTTTCCCCTTGCTTTGACGGAAATACTTCGGGTTTCGCTGGAGCGTAGTACGGATAGTGGCTTTCTTATCACTATCAGGTTTGAATTCTGCCATTTTAATCACATGAGGGTAGATATCTGTTAGTTTAGCTCTGCCCCCATAATGTTCTAACACTTTGATGATTGCTTCTTTCTGTGTCATACTTTTAATTTCTTATTTTCGATGCGCAAAGATACTAATTTTCGGCATCATTGCCTCAATACAGCATCGTTGGAGCATCATTATTGATGCTATTTAACATTTTCAATCCTTTTATCGTTGGTTGTCTCCTAAAAAAGTAGTACCTTTGCAACCATTATGAGCGACTTTACAACTGAGCTAAAGAAACTTCACGAACTATCGGGGGCAGAATTCTCCCGACAAGTTGAGCGTATAGCGCTCCGTAAAGAATTTCATCCTCTTGATACAGACAAGGACATCTTCACTGTTGGAGGTGAAAAAAGTGATGATTATCAAAAGCTTTTAGTTGCAGCACGAAAGGCGGTTGAGTTTGGGTATCAAGTTTATATACTGCCTAATCCTAATGATACCCGCACTCCAGACTTCATACTTGTAAAAAAAGGAGTGTATCGGCCTTACGATTTGAAAACAGTATTCGGAAAAGCCTCTGTCGGTGGCAGCCTGCTGGATTCAATAGGGCAATGCAATCGTATTCTCATCAATATGACAAGAGAATATAATACACGTCGGCTGGCCTATGCCATCAAAAGATATTTTGAAATCAACGAAAAAGCGGTTGAAGTTCTCATTTTCAAAGGTGGTAAGCGCATATCCGTTAAGCGTCCAATGGTTGTGGGAGAAACATTCTTCCCGATGTTCAAGAAAGCATACGAAAGATAAAACCACCCCTTGCGGGATGGTTTTTTAAAAGTGGAGTAGTGTTCGTGATGTCTTGCTCCAAGGGCGGTGTCACTAAGTCTTGCCCCTCGCGGGATTCTGCCCGGATAGCCAAAACGGATGTTCTGACGGTGCAAAGATAGGAAAAGTTTCTGAAACTTCCAAACTTTTAACTATATTTTTTATTCTATCGGCTTAATCATTGCCTCAATAAGGGCTTTTTCTTCTTCCGTCAGTCCATACTTTGTATAAAGTTCAGTATCCGTCCAAGGACGAGTAAAGTCTTGCATGGGCACAAATGCAAAGCATTCTCGTGTGACATTGACGGAGGTGATGGCCTGTCTCAATAGATATCGTGCGAACTTTGTGCAAAGATAATTCTTGTAGTTTGTAGCTTCATCAAGAGTGTCAAAAACGGCGGTATCAATATACGTTTCCGTGTTGATCTCATCCATTTTCAAAATTCTTGGTGTGGTGAGTACTCTATATCCTTCACCAGGCTTGACATTCAATTCACCGTTACTTGGAACAAACCTACCAACAATAATCTTATACTTATTTACGTAGTCTGTGCCTTTAGTAATCTCACCCTTACTAACATAGCTCCATCCCTCGCTGGTGAGAATCTTGATATCGCCAGCTTTCTTTTCGTTTCTTCCTCTGTAATATGTACGGAATCCAAATGGATTGATTGAAAGGACCAAACTATTGAGGTATTGAGAGGTTTGTGCAGACACTTTCTTTAAAATGGGGATAGAAGTGTTAGAACGCACAAATACAGGGAATTCATCAAGATACCGTTCTGCACTATACGAGCCTAACGGACTGACATTATAGACGCGACATGGACTTGTATTTGTTTTGTGCCATAGGAAATAGCATAGTCCTCCAGCTATGTCAACTGTTGGGAACAGATCTTTACTTGTCTCGAAATCGAATAAAGATTGTATTCGTTTGTCAGAAAGCATGGCTTCTCTGAAATCATCCAATCCTCTTCCTCCTGCATACCAACGGGCAGGCATAATCATAGAAATGTAGTTGGGCTTACATTGTTTGGCTATCTCAACAAAATGCTGATAAACAGGAACGGCACCTCTATCTGTACCTCCATCCATAACTTGATAGGGAGGATTGCTGACTATTGCATCTATCTTCATATTCTCGTTATTATTGATTTTCCAGAAGCGTTTGCCGTCACGGAAGGTGTTGACAACCAATTCTGGACGTTCTGAAATGTTTTGGATTAAGTCTTTGTAATACTGGGCATTCACGCGGACAGAGCGGAAACCTGCAAGGGTTCGTTTGGTGATACTACGTGCCATTGGGGTCTTACAGACCACGAGGATGTTTTCTTCTATCGTAGCATCCCATAGACTTTTGGCGAAGCCGATTCCTACCTCACCATATTTCTGCTTGGCCTCCTCCACACGACACCTATATATATTGTAGGTCACATACAACGGATATAGACCGCTCTTTGAGTTGATCTCCAACACGTGAGCATCAGGACGGAACACTTCTTCCGTTACCTTACTTTGACGGACATAGCGAGGAACAGACAGGGGCTGTTTGAACTCCTCGTCGTAGAAACACCAGCCTCCGAGACAGTCACTCATGTGCATATTCACTACTCGCCAAGGAGTCAAAACTGTTTCCTTATCAGGGTTACGGAAGGTGTTAAAGATAGCAGAAATACGTTCTATCCGTTCTTCAATAGTAAACTTATCGGCAGCACGAGCCATCTCGCGGATGCGTTTGCCTGCCTCACGGAAGACATCTGGATCGTAGTATTTCTTGAACTTCTCAAATTTCTCCTTATCAACACCCTTTGGCATGAATTCTTCCCAAGACTGATCGTCTATTAAGGAAGCGAAATTATTGATGGTAATCTCTTCATCTTCATTCTTCAACTCAGCTCCATATATTAACAGAGGCATACGAATGGAGATACCTCGCAAAATGCTGATGGCATTACGTCGCTGATTGCTCATGGCTTTCAACTCTTCCAACCGAGCCTTTTCTTCTGGAGTAAGGTTTTTCTTCTTTTTCTTTTCCAGTTTCTTCTTCTCCTCATACTGCTCGTTTGTAAAGCCTTGGTCGTTAACGTCAATATTGCCTGTCTTTGCCATGGCCTTCGTAGTGCCAATAGTTTTCTTCAGGTCATCAAAGTCCTTCAATTCTACATCCGTCAGTTTCAACAACTCGTCGTTATAAAGTGCACCATCCTCGAAGCCGCACTGCACAACCTTTTCTATCTGAGCCTTCTTCAACTGGCTCATCATCTTGTTCACATCGTAGGGCTTCATCTGTGAACCGTCAATGCTGATGATGGGGCAGAAATTCAGGAAGTCACCCAAGATGCGGCGGTCTTCTTCTGTCTGCTTGCCTGCCTTCGCACTTACCTTAGCCGTCTCTGCCAACACTCTCAAAGTCCTATCGGGGGCGAAGTCGAAGGCATAGCACTGCTCCTTCATACGACCGTGACTAGTAAAGGGGGTCTGTACACGGAAGATGGTCTGCATATACTGTGCTGCCGAGGTGCTATATGAGCCTGCCATCATAAAGACTGCCGTCCAGGGTTTGATGCTGACACCTGTAGTCAGACGTCCGCAACTCAACGTGATGGTATAGGTCTCGTCGGGGTCAGGACCTATCGCATCGTTTACCTTCTTCAACGCATCCTCACGGGCTTCTTCTTCATCACCTTCACCAGCCACGTTCACAGTCTGGAACATTCCAAACACGGGGTGCTTTCTCAGTTTTGCACTCAAAGCACGAGCAGATTTTACTCCTGGAACCAACCAAAGGGTATGACGGAAAATGCGACGGAAAGTATCGTTGGAATAAGGATAGAGGCTGTCTTTATCCTCCTTACACAACAAGTCAAGAAAACCGTCTACGTCCTTGTCGTGGACGAATGTATCATCATCCTTAGTGCGGAAGAATTCGCGGAAGTTGAAAGCCTTTTCGTCCTCCACATATTCTGACATCAGCGTGCCCAAGTCGTATGTATAGATATTGATAGCAGGTAGTGACGCATAGGGGTTCGGTTCGTAGGGATTGTCAGTGGCCCAAGCCTGTTTGGCTTTCTGTTCCATCACATAATCCCAAGTGAAGATTTCTTCTTCGCTATAGTCATCGAAGAGATTGAAAGGAGTACCAGAAAGTTGAAGCACCTTAGTATCCTCTTTTATTAGTTCCTTCAGCACATTCTGTCCGAGTTCCGTCTTGGTACCTTCGTGAGCCTCGTCAACTATCACAAAGTCCCATTTTGCAGAAAAAAGTTCGTTGTTTTTGTCGAATTTACCGCCTACCTGCTCAGAACCTCGAAGGTCCTGCATCGAAGCAAAATAGACATACTTACTGCCAGAAGCCACCTTCTTTTCCAATACTTTGAACTCTTCACCATTTCCCTTCGAACCATAGTGGTAGTCTTTCCTATCGTAGAAGATCTTGCCAAAATCCTCAAACCAACCTTTATCCACTACAGGGCGGTGTGTCAGGATGAGGGTGCGCTTGAACTCTTCTTCTTTCACAACCTGCAAGGCAGAGAGTGTCTTGCCAAAGCGCATCTTGGCATTCCATAGCATCTGATTGCCTTTTTTGAATCGCTTACGGGTCTTGTCGATGGCCTCTTGTTGCTCTGGCCGGAAAATGATAGGTGACTGTCCTTTCGTTATTTCCGAGGGGTGCAAACTCGTCTCTCCCTTCTTCACGGCACTAATAGCCTTCTTTACGGTTTCCAAGTCACAGCAGTACCACTCATCAGCACCACTAACGCCCTCAAACTCCTTTCGCTTGATACCACTACGCTCCAGTACCTTATGCACTTGTTTGTCGTTGAAGGTCATAATCATGCCACTACGCACAAAGATGCTGACCTCCGTATAGAGAAGTTGATAGGCTATACCGGCGGTCTTGGTGTACTGGCGTATGCGTTTGTGAGCCGCTTCTTGCAATGACTCCGCATTGTTAAAGAGGTCGCTGCCGTCATCTTCATCGATGGTGGTTTCACCTATCTTCAGGCAGTCACTATGCCGTTCGTCGTTAATGGCGAATACATAAATCAATTTGGATTTTAATGAGGATTCGAATGTAGCCATAGGACGTTATTTCATGAGGTCTATAAATCGGATTTTCTTCTTGTCATTAGCCCAGTCGCGAATCAAGCAGTATGTACCATTGTGCCGTCGAAGATCTTCTTGCTGACAACCTGTGCAATTAACGATCTGCTCTTCTTCGCCAAATAAGGTCTGTATTTTCTCTGTTACGCCATTGCGACAACTGTTAGGGATGACACCTTTCAGGCCATCCATCTGCCAGAGGTTCCACGAAACGATATAAGCTATGTAGTTGATAGATTTGAGAAGTGGAGCTTTGCCGAACTTGGCCTGATAGTATTCAATGAAAGTCCAAAGCAAAGCTTCGCGGGCTAATAACAAGTTGTCGCCCTGCCACTCAAAACCATAGATGTTTTTGTATGCTGTCTGTGCCCAATCCAGCCAGTCACCGCTGGTTTCTGTATTCTCGCTGACTACCCTTAGTTTCCTGTCAAGTAGTCCGATTCTCTCTTGTAGTGGGATAGGTTCACCTGTTGTTGCATCGTACATGCTCACAAGATAGGGAGCCTCGCCGCAGGCCATCTCCAAACGGGTAGCTCTAACATAGTCTTTCCAAGTCTTGTTTTCAGGGAATGTGATTTTGTTAGGATTGGCTTTCCAAGTATGGTTTGTGGTATCTTCCGTATTAAAGACATTCTTGCGTCCGAACCATGCTTCATCCACCAGATTATTTTGGGCATTGCAGACCCATGAGGGGGTAAATACCTCTGCCATATCCTTGGCGCGGCCAGTCTGATTCTCCTTCGATTTCAGTACACGGGGCCTGATTACCATTCCATGCTCTCCCGTAATCAATGCAGGCAGTATCTGCGAATGGTAATCATAATCTGAGCCGAGCGCCTCATAGTCATGCGTCGCCCAGAAGATGTTCTTGCCTGTAGTATGGTCGCGCAGCAGTGTATCAAGCACCTCTGCCGACAATTCCAACAGGTCATCCTCCCTGATGTCTATCAGGGCAGGACTGCTCTCTTTGTTTGGCATTCTTTGCGCTTATAGCTAATGGCAAAAGCACTTATCGGAATCTTTTGGGGCTTCATACATCAAGACCTCTATACACGATAAAAGCGTGAACTACTCTTATCGGATATAGAGGCCCTGAGAATTGCCCGTTCTGAATGATAAGTGCCGCCCACGCTATAAGCGCAGACATTAAACACTATTCATTATTCAGAACTGATAGAAGTTTCTCAGGTTTCTATATCCACCGAATAACTGCTAATGCGTTATTTTACCCACCAAAATCGCACCGGCACCTCCACTGAGGCTCAAACATCCTGCCGTGGCAGCGTCGTGTTACGACGATTAGCCAGTACTTGATTGCAAAAGTACAAAAAATATGTGAGAAAAAACGCGTTTTATGCAAAAAACGCCTTATTTATACGTGAGACTAAACCATTTTTAACAAAATGGTATCTGAAGTGGACGAAAAAAAGAAAAATAGACAAGTGCGCTGCGCAATTTCTGAAACAAGCTGTTTCAGTTTTGGGGCATCAAAAGCGTCTTTGAGGGTAGCCCCACTTGTTCTTTTGGGTAGTGGAATGATAAAACTAACAAAACGGCAAAAAAATGAAAATTTGCCAATTTGTGACTTAAATAGAAAAGCCCCGTACAACCTACATAAGAAAACTACGGATCAACGTAGCCTTTCGGTTGGCAAGGACTTTTTCTGGGTGCAAAAGTACATCTTTTCTGTCAAATTTCCAAATATTTTGCCAGAAATGATGTTTATTCGAAAATAATGTGTATCTTTGCACCCAGTAAAGTGCACTTGATTGTTTCGACTTTCATACTGCACTATAAAAGGAACTGATGAGGGCTGTCTTTCGAGGCAGCCTTTTTCTATGCACCCCGAACTTCTTAAAACTCGCTTGCCGAACTTACTCACTTACTCAGTTACTCACTTCGGACATTTGGGGTTTTCGATTCCGGAAGGGATGGGATGAGGTTGGAAAAATGGATGACAAAATAGGAAGAAATGGATAATTTGTAATAATTATAATTATCTTATATATAATATATATATTATACATAAGATAAAACTCTTTGCTTAGAAAATTCTCAGAATACAGATGTCCGAAGTGAGTAAGTTGTAAGTGAGTAACCTCGCGGAGAAAATTTTCTAAAAAT
>ONMN01000066.1 GCA_900318885.1 uncultured Prevotellaceae bacterium
GAAATGTTAAATATATAGTTAAATATCAATCAATGTTTGGAATTCAGCATAGAATGCGGTTCTCTGATCTGTTTTAAAGATAAAACCAGGAAACGGAAGTCGTCAATCACGTGGCGAGACAGCGGTATTGACCCTCCTAAAATAGTTACTGAATCCATTGAAAATAATCGGGAAAACATGGTTTTCTCGATATTTTTTTGTAACTTTGTACTCACAAGCATGGAGTTGTGAGTACGAGTGAAGGCTGCGGCTCGGAAAAGCCTGAGCAAGCTCAATTTTCACTCACCTTGCACTTCACTTGTAATGTGAAATTAACCCTATTTATTAACATTTAAAACACACAGAATTATGAACAAAACAGTAAAAACAGTACTCAAGGTCCTCGGTTACATTATCGCTGCCCTTCTCGGTGCAGCAGGCGAAGCCGTGATGATGTAAAAGACGAATCGTGAGCAGCATTGCGCTGGTTGCGTATCAGGTCATCATGATTGACGACGTGTCGAACGGTCTGCTGGTCTATGTCGCACAGGCCTTCCTGCTCGTCGCCAGCATCTTCGGCCTTGACTATTATGTAAAACTCATCACCAAGAAAATCGATGGAAAACACAACAATCAATGACACTCGACTGTCTCAGCACTTTCAGCTGACGGAATTCCTCAATTTGGAGAAGTATCCCGACAATCTGCCAACGCCGCAGGTGTTGTTTAACCTGAAGTATGGTTGCCAGTATCTGCTGGAGCCCGCACGCAAGTTGGTTGGCCCCATCATCGTCAACTCGGGCTACCGCAACGAGGCCTACAACCGCGAGGTCGGTGGTGTGCGCAACTCGCAGCACCTGCTCGGCCAGGCTGCCGACATCCGCCCCAAGGACCCGCGCCAGTTCCAACGCCTGGTCGATTTCCTCCGCGCCTGCGATTATACCGACCAGCTGTTGACCGCCCCCGGCTGGCTCCACATCTCCTGGACGCCCTTCTCCTCCCCCCGCCACTTCGTCCGCCTCGGGTACTATAAATAACACGAAAGAATTTGTGCCTGATTGTAATAAAGTAAAGATTCCGCAAGGTCATTAAGGGCTTTGCGGAATCTTGTATTAAGGGGCGGATGGGATTATTTTACCACCACTTGTTTGCCGTTGTGGATGTAGACGCCTTTCTGAGATGGTGCGCTGGTGGTGCGGCCGTTCAGGTCGTAATAGCGGTTGTCGTTGGTGGCGTTCTGCTTCACGTCCTTGATGCCTGTAACATCTGCACGGCTGGCGTGGACAATCTCCAGCGTCTGGGCTGTGGGTGACTGCTGCTCCCAGCTAAAGCCGCAACGGGTGGGCAGGAAGGCCTGCTCTCCGGTGGTGCGAACGAGCACGCTTTCCAGGATTTCTACGTTCTGCTTGGCGGGGATGCCATAGAGTCCGTCCTTCTGGCGCATGTTCCAACTGCTGCTGAAGGTCACGCGATTGCCCTGTCCGTCGTCCATGCACACGACATGGATGTCGGGATTGATGAGGTTGGCATCGGTATTCTTGACCTTCAGATACTGGCGTGTGGGCGAGAAGAGGAGATAGGGCACGCCGGCCTCGATGCCTTCAGAGGTGCAGTCGACGAAATAGAGTCGGAGCGTCGAGCCATCCTGACGGATAGCTTCCAGGCGTTCCACGCGGATGTCCTTGGCTGTGGCAGCCAACTGTTCGGCACTGAGCGACACGGGCAGGCAGAGCGTGTTGTAGCCCGCATAGAGATAGCGGTTCATCTGTACAGGCGTGGCGGTGTCCTGCAGCTGTTCCACCTTCAGCGTCTGCGTCTCGGTGTAGAGGTTTTTCACTCTTTTCTGTGCTGTGGCCGTTTGTACGTTGAGCATTGCTACGGCCATCATGGCTAGTAAGATCTGTTTCATAAGCATTTTGTTTAGTTAGTATTAAAAGGATGATTCAAAAATGTCGAAGTCTTTGTTGTATGCCGGCGACTGGATGGACAGCAGGTTGAGCACGGAATGGAAGATGTAGTGCTGTTCGAGCACCGGCGGCAGTTCGCTGGCGGGCTTGTAGCGACGGAAACCGCCGGACGTCCACACCAGGAAGGGTATCTCGTATTGCACCTTCGGGGCCAGTCGCATGGGGAGTCCGTGCATATATAGCTTGTTTTCGCCGAGCGACTCGCCGTGGTCGGAGATGAAAATCATGGCGCGCTTCCAGTCCGTCATCGGGCGCAGGATATTGATCAGACTATCCAATAGGAAGTCGGTATAGCGGATGGTGTTGTCGTAGGCATTCACCAGGCTGCCGGGGTTCTTCTCGCCCTCCTCGACACTATTCGCCACGGGCTTGTACACCTCAAACTCCTTGGGATACTTTTCAACATATTTCGGGCCGTGACTCGTGCTGGTATGCAGGATGATGAGCACCTTGTCCTTCTTGCTGGACGTGATGCGGTCGCGCAGTCCGTAAAAGAGGAGGTCGTCGTAGAGAGGTTCCTGCCAAGAACCATCGGGACTGGCGGCTTTGGCAAGTTCCGTGTTGTTGATGTATTCGTCAATATGTATCGGCGGCTCGCCCCAGTTGGAGGTGCGCCACGACACGTCGACGCCCATACGGAAGGCATAGTTCGGCAAGAGTTCATACAGGTCGCCGCAATCCTTCGGTTCCAGAATGGCCTTGGTGCCCGCCGTGGTGTAAGTGGCGCACGACGTGGCCTCATAGACCTTCAGGCTGTCCCGTTTCGACAGCAACGGGTTGGTGTCGCGCTTGTAGCCGTAGAGCTGGAAGTTGGCCTTACGCGCCGATTCGCCGATGACGAGCACCACGACGGCCTTCTCGTTGTCCGCAATCTTGCCGTCGGGCAAAAGGATTTCCTCGGCCTCTTCGTCGTGCTGGAGACTTGCGTTGCGACAGATATTCACGATGTACGACCACGGCTGGAGCAGTCCGCCCAGTTCCGTATCGTGCTCGCTGATGAACAGTGTCTGGCTGATGTTCATGGCGGCTACCGCAAGGGCAACGGCCAGCGCACTGCCGCAATAGATGCCCAGCTTTTTCGCCTTGCCGATGACCACCGGCTGCAGCAGACACCAAAGGGCCGGCAGCACACCCGCGCCCAGAATGAACAGCCATAGTCCCCAGCTGAAGAATCCCGACGCTTCGGAGTATCTGGTGTTGAACACATTATCAACGGTCGTCGCGTCAATCATCACGCTATAGGTGTAGATGAAGTAAACTGCCGTTGCGTTGATGATGGCAAGAATGGCCAGCAGGATACGTCCGACCACCCGCAGCAGCCACATGACGAGATAGGTCATCATGAAGTTCAGCGCCAGCATGACCACCGTCAGCGACGCCAGCAGGAATATCTTGCCGCCCAGCGATTCGTTGGAATTGTCGGCAACGTAACGGAAGAACGGTATGTTGTAAAGCAGCAACGTCCCCAGGCTCACGATGCATGAGAACGTCAGAAGTGATATCTTTGGTAAGTGTTTCATGCTGCAAAGGTAGTGTAAACTAAACGAAAAAACAAATTTATTTGGGATTTTTTTATACTATGATGACATAAAGGCGAAGAAAGAGTCTTATAATAAGATTAAAGAAAGAGATGAAAATAAACATGAAGCAGTGGGTGGCTGACATCATCCACCAGAAAGAAGTGGCAGCAATTCCCGTGATGACGCACCCGGGAATCGAGCAGAACGGCAATACGGTGCGCGAGGCGGTGAGCAACGGAAAGGTGCATGCAGATGCCGTCGTCAAACTGACGCAGAGCTACCGGAGCGTGGCAGCATGTACCATTATGGACCTGACCACCGAGGCCGAGGCTTTTGGCGCTGAGATAGCATTTAGCGACGAGGCGGTGCCAGCCGTCGTGGGTCACATGCTGACAGACGTGAAGAGCATCAACGACCTGCAGGTGCCATCGCTCAAGGCAGGCCGTATTCCGCAATATCTCAAGGCGAATCTGCTGGCAGCCAGAGCCATTCAAGACCGCCCCGTCTTTGCCGGATGTATCGGGCCGTTCTCGTTGGCTGGTCGACTTTACGACATGTCGGGCATCATGATGCTGATTTACGAGAATCCCGATGCCGCCCACACGCTGTTGGCAAAGTGTACGCAGTTTATCGAGAAATATTGTGAGGCGCTGAAACTGACGGGCGTGAATGGTGTCTTGATGGCCGAGCCCGCCGCCGGTCTCTTGTCGAACGACGACTGCAAGGCGTTCTCATCGGCCTATGTGAAGTATATCGTCAATAAGGTACAGGACGACCATTTCATCGTTGTGCTGCATAACTGCGGCAATACAGGGCATTGCACGGAGGCGATGGTGGAGACGGGTGCTGCGGCCTATCACTTCGGCAACAAGTGCCGGATGGAGGAGGTCATCAAGGAAGTGCCCGAAGACGCGCTCGCGATGGGTAACCTCGACCCCGTGTCAATCTTTAAGGACGGAACGCCGATGCAGATGCGCGAGGCGACGCTTGACCTGCTGGAAAAGATGCGCGAATATCCCAACTTCGTGCTCAGCAGCGGATGCGACACCCCACCCCATACACCCATTGAGAACGTCAACGCGTTCTTCGAGGCCCTCAACGAATGGAATAAAGAAAAATAAAAGATATGCAGACTTGGAAATCGAATCTTGAAGAGACAAAGAAACACTATATCGACTGGTGGAACCATAAGGGCATCATCCTGAATATGTGGGAGCATTTTCAGGAGGGAGTGAAGCCCCATGCCGACATCCCGGCTCCCCCGCCCTATCGTGACTTGAACCAGCGGTGGTTCGACCCGCAGTGGAGGGCAGAATACTTGGATTGGTATGTGGCCCACTCGTCGCTGATGGCCGATATGTTACCGGTGGCAAATACCCAGCTAGGACCAGGTTCGCTGGCAGCCATCCTCGGTGGTGTGTTCGAAGGGGGTGAGGATACCATTTGGATTCATCCTGATCCGAACTATTCCGACGATATCGTGTTCAATCCGCAGCATCCGAATTACCTGCTGCATAAGGAACTGCTGAAGGCCTGTAAGGCGAAGGCACAGGGGCATTATTATGTGGGCATGCCCGACTTGATGGAAGGTCTTGACGTGCTTGCAGCCATCAAGGGAACGGATAAGGTGTTGCTGGATACGGTGATGCAGCCCGAGGTGCTGGAGCATCAGATGCAACAAATTAACGACATTTATTTCCAAGTGTTCGACGAGCTCTATGACATCATCCGCGAGGGTGACGAGATGGCGTTTTGTTATTTCTCGTCGTGGGCTCCGGGCAAGATGTCGAAGTTGCAGAGCGATATTTCGACGATGATCAGCGTGGATGACTATCGTCGTTTTGTCCAGCCGTTTATCCGTGAACAATGCCAGAAGATTGACTATACACTCTATCATCTCGATGGCGTTGGGGCGATGCATCATTTGGACGCGTTGCTGGAAATCAAGGAACTGAATGCCATCCAATGGACGCCTGGTGTGGGAGAGCCCCAGGGCGGTTCACCGAAGTGGTATGACCTGTATAAGAAGATACTGGCTGGCGGCAAGAGCATTATGGCTTGTTGGGTGACGCTCGACGAACTGCGTCCGCTGCTCGACAATATCGGTGGCGACGGCGTTCATATCGAGATGGACTTCCACAATGAGCGCGAGGTGGAGCAGGCGATGAAGATCGTGGATGATTTCCAAACTGCCCGAAGCCTGCATCCTGCTGATATGAAGGATGATGCCGACCGCGAGGTGGAAGAAATCATCCGAAGAGTGGAATCTAGAGATTCTGGAGATTCTAGAGATTCCAGAGTCTTCCCCTCCGACCGAATTATGTTGCTCGATGGCGCGATGGGTACCATGATTCAGCAGTATCATCTCAATGAAAACTGTAATGACATGCTGGTGGTGACCAAGCCCGACATCATCCGCGAAATTCATCGTAAATACCTGGAGGCTGGTTCTGATATCATCGAGACCAATACCTTCAACGCCCAGCGCATCTCGTTGGGTGACTATGGGCTGCAGGATCGTGTCCGCGACATCAACCTCGCCGCAGCCCGTCTGGCCCGTCAGTGTGCCGATGAATTCAGCTCGACGAACAAACCTCGTTTCGTGGCAGGCAGCATTGGTCCGACCAGTCGCACGACATCTGTAGCGACGAGCGGAGAGCCGCTTGATGAGCAGGTACTTCGCGAGGCCTACAAAGAACAGATTCAGGCTTTGGCAGATGGTGGCGTGGACGCTTTGCTCATCGAGACCATCTTCGATGTCCGCAATGCCGAGATTGCCATCGAGGCTGCTCAGGAAGTGGCTCCCGCATTGCCTATTATGCTGAGTTTCAGCGTGTCGACGGCAGACGGTCATAACATGTTGGGACAAAGCATCACCGATTTTGTCTCTCACCTCTTGTCTCAAAACACCAAGCTCTATTCCGTTGGCATCAATTGCGTGTCTGATGTTCCGCTGATGACGCCACTGGTCTGTCAGCTGGCATCGTTTGGGCTGAAGGTGAGCCTCTATCCCAATGCCGGCATGCCAGACGGTAACGGAAAGTATCATAAGACGCCTGAGAGTCTGGTGGCCGACCTCTGGCCGTTGCTGGAGAACCATTGTATCAACATCCTCGGAGGCTGTTGCGGAACGACCGATGCCCATATCCGCATGATGGCAAAAGCCATTGAGCCCATCCCGGGAATATTCCTGTCGCCGCTCAGTCCCCAAACCAATAAGGTTTTGGCTGCACCTACCAAATCTATCCAAACTACAGCACCTTCAGAACCGGACAAACCTTCAGAGCCCGAAAAGCCTACCTCCATCACTCCCGAGGAGCGATTGTTCCAGGCCATCCTCAACGGTAAGAGCGAGGAAGCTGCTGCGGCTACGAAGGAGGCTATCGCAAAAGGCATTGCCCCCGCCGACCTCATCAATGGTCAGATGATTCGTGCAATGGGTGAAGTCGGTCAGCGATTCCAGGATGGCAAGGCCTTTGTACCCCAGTTGTTGATGGCCGGCCGTGCAATGAAGGCTGCCCTTGAACTGCTGAAACCGATGCTTTCAGGTAGTGCCAGCACGGCAATAGGAAAGGTGGTGATTGGTACCGTGAAGGGTGACCTGCACGACATTGGTAAAAACCTCGTTGCCTCGATGCTCGAAGGCTGTGGTTTCGAGGTGGTGAATATCGGTATCGACGTCTCTGCTGACACCTTTATACAGGCCGTAAAAGAGAACCAGCCCGATATCCTCTGCATGAGTGCCCTGCTGACGACAACGATGGGTTATATGAAGGAAGTCATCGATGCGCTTGAGGCTGCCGGTATCCGCAACCAGGTGAAGGTGATGGTGGGTGGAGCACCCGTCACACAGGGGTTTGCCGACGAAATCGGTGCCGACGGTTATAGCGACAACGCCAATTCGGCTGTTACCGTTGCCAAACAACTGTTAGGAAAGCTATAGTTTTTTCGCCATTTATTTGGTACTTCAAAGTATTATGCTTACTTTTGCATCGTCAATTCCCAAAAAACGATGAAAATAGCGTTCCTCATTTCGGCTCATACGGATCCACAGCATCTGCTCAGACTGACTGAGCAACTGCCTGAGGATAGCGAGACATTCGTTCATGTCGACTTGAAGAGCAACCTACAGGAATTCCGCGCGACGGTCACTTCCCCACGTGTTCATTTCATCGAGGAACGCTATGATGTCATGTGGGCAAGCATGCAGCAGGTAAAATTCCAAAGGGCGCTAGTGAAGGAAGCGCTATCCTTCGGCACGCATTTTGACTACCTGTTTACGTTGAGCGGACTGGACTATCCCGTTTGGAGCAACCAGCGCATCAAGGACTATCTGACGCAGCACAAGGGACAGGAATTCATTCAGGGCATCTCGATGGAACACCAGCAGGGCATTGACGCCAAGCAATATCAGGAATATCGTTTCCTGAACAACCACGCGTGGCGCTATGGCACGCTGAAAAGCAAGTTCAGGGTGTCGTTACGGAAAATATCGTATGCGCTGGGGATTCGGAAGAAACTGTATATTCCCGTCGACGGACAGCATTACGCGCTTTACAAAGGTGCTGACTGGTGGGGCATCACTTCGGAACTGGCCGCATACTGCATGGAATTCATGGACAGTCATCCTGACTTCGTCCACTATTTCAATACCAGTTTTTGTCCGTCGGAAACTATTTGGCAGACCATTGCCTTCCAGTCGCCTTTTGCCTCACGTTGCATCCTTTCAGAAGGCGCGTTTACACGGCTGGAGGACTACACGCCTCTCACCTATATAGAATATGGTGAGGAAATCAAGATTCTGACAGAGGCTGATTACGACACCATCTCAAAGAGTGGTAAGATGTTTTGCCGCAAGACGATTACTGGCAGGAGCGATAAACTGATGGATATGATAGACGAACAACGACGCGATGGATAACCTGAAGGAAAAGACAGCAAAAGGACTCTTCTGGGGTGCGCTGAACAATGGCACCATGCAGATACTGAATGTGGTTATCGGCATTCTGTTAGGTCGCATGCTAACTCCTGAGGAATGGGCACCCATCGGGATGATTGCCATCTTCTCGGCTATTGCGGGCAATCTGCAGTCGAGCGGTTTTTCGACGGCCATCATCAACATGAAGCAGCCCACGGATAACGACTACAATGCCGTCTTCTGGTTTAATACCATCACCAGTTTCTGCATCTATCTTGTGCTGTTTGCGGTTGCCCCATGGATAGCCCTATTCTTCGAGCAACCCTGCCTGACAGACCTCTCGCGGTTTATCTTCCTGGCCTTCTTTATCTCGTCGCTGGGCATATCCACCAACGCCTATATGATGAAGAACATGATGCAGCGCGAGATGACCATCGTCAGCCTTACCGCTCTTGTCATCTCTGGCACCACCGCTATCATACTGGCTTTCAACGGCTACTCTTACTGGAGTCTGGCTTGGCAACAGGTCGTCAATTCTACGATGCTTATCATTGGCAGGTGGTATTTCGTCAAGTGGCGTCCCTCGCTGAAGATTGACTTCAGTCCCATCCGTAAGACGTTCCGATTCTCGATGAACATCCTCGTCACCATGATTGTCAATACGGTGAACAACAATGTCCTGACGTTTGTCTTTGGTAAGCTCTTTGCACGCACGCCACAGGTGGTGGGAAATTTCTTCCAGGCATTCAAATGGAACACGATGGCTTACCAAACCATAGGAGGAATGATTGACCAAGTGGCGCAACCCGTCATGGTAAGTATTCGCGACGATGAAGACGAACAACGGGAGGTTCGCGTGTTCCGTAAGATGTTGCGGTTCACATCCCTGCTGGCATTCCCCGCCATGTTCGGACTGGCATTGGTGGCCGATGAATTTATCCTGTCCACAATTGGTCCCAAATGGACGGAGAGTATTCCCATTCTTCGAATACTCAGTATCGGAGGAGCCTTCATGCCGTTCTATTCGCTCTATAAGAACCTGATTATCAGTCAGGGCCGTGCCGACATCAATATGCGCCTAAACATCGCACAGATTGTGTTGCAGTTCCTACTGATTCTGGCAACCTACAAACAAGGAATCCTCGTGGTTGTCTACGCCTATTCTGCCCTCAACATCGTATGGTTATTCGTATGGCAAATATACGCCCATCGACTGATTGGCCTACGATTAATGGATGTGCTGAAAGATTCCATTCCTTTTGCTGTCGTCACACTTGGCGTGATGGCCGCTACCTACTTCGCCACCCTACCCGTCACCAACATCTATGCCTTGCTGGCTGTGAGAGTGGTGGTTGCCGGTCTGTTGTATATAGGCATCATGAAACTCCTGCGTGTTAAAATCATGGACGAGTGCCTTCAATTCATTCTAAAGAAAGCAAACAAGTAATCATGGAGATTTCCGTCATCATACCCGTTTACAACAAGGAGGCCTACGTCGAGCGTTGCTTCCGCCAACTCATGGCTCAAGACTTCGACAGTTTCGAGGTCGTTGCCGTTGATGATGGCAGTACCGATCGTTCTGGTGATATCTGCGACAAGATGGCACAACAGGACCAGCGCATCCGGATCATTCATACGGAGAATGGTGGCGTGACTGCTGCCCGTCGACGCGGGATGGAGGAATCGCAAGGCAAGTATATCATGTTTGTCGACTCCGACGACGAGCTATTGCCTGGAGCCCTGCGCACCATGCATCAGGCCATCGAGGAAAGCGGTGCCGACGAAGTGATTGCCACCTATTACGACCAATACGGACAACGCTATGATACTGGGCGACGTGGATTTGTCGAAGGTGAGGGTATCATCCACGACTTGCTGTCATCCCGTCTGGGCGTCTGTGTGCTATGGGGAATCATCTTCCGCCGTGAATTGCTGGAAGGTTGTCTCGACACCCCACCCCAGATTCGCAATGGCGAGGACATCCTCATGCAGATCAAATGTCTCGTCAAACGGCCGAAAGTCTATTTCATTGCCGACGCCATCTATCTCTACAATAAGGGACTGCCCAACGACCGCAAATTGCAACTCTCCGTTGAGCGTCTTTATGACGAGACACTACGCAAGACTCTGGAACCGCGATGGGACGAGTTCAAACATTACCACACGCAGCACCAATTGAAAATCTACGAGGATTTTGTGGAATCCCGCCAATGGGATGCCTGTCGCGAATACGCCAAAGATATTCGTCCGAACGTCACTTCACACCATCCGTTAGCCGACCGCATAGCGTTCTTCCTGCCGCCACGCATCAGCTATTTCCTGGTACATACTTACAGGTGGTGGTTGCACAAAGTGTAACCTATCGCCGATAATATTTTTCAACCAACGGCACAATGTTCTCAGGTACCATGCCGCTAATGTCTTCATTATTTCTGACCTTCTGGCGGATTTCCGTACTGCTGACAGGGAGCAGCGGGACATCAATGGTTCCCACATACTGATCCCGCGGATAAACAATCACGTCATACTCGCGCAGAATATCCTTCCAGTGGCGCCAGCGCTCAAAGTGCTTCTCAGATGCTGCAACGTATTCCATGTATAGCTAGGCTTGGGCAGACGGAACTCATAGTCGCAGGCTTTTACGCCCTCTACGCCTTCCAACGCCTTCTGCGCCATCTCCAACCGTAACCCATCGTCCAACAAGTCAGAGTCGTTTCGTTTCAATGGATTCTGCGGCGACACCATCAACCACACCTCATCCAGTCCACACCGCTCCAGCACAGCCTGTGCCAAAGCAATATGTCCGACATGTATCGGGTTAAATGAGCCTCCAAAGATTCCAATCTTTCTCATCCAAGGAATGCTTTGACGATTTTCAGCGTTTCCTGCTTGGCGGTCTCCAAGTCGTCGTTCACAATAATCTTATCAAACTGAGGGGCAAACGTCATCTCGTATTCCGCCTTGGCCAGACGCTCTTCGATAGCCTCGGGAGTATCTGTCTTACGTCCTTCCAGTCTGCGGCGCAATTCCTCTACCGACGGGGGTTGGATAAACAGGCTCAACGCCTCGTCACCATAGTATTTCTTGATGTTTATACCACCCTTGACATCCACGTCGAACACCACGTTCTGGCCTTGCTCACGCTGGTTTTCCACCTGTTGCTTCAACGTGCCATAGAAACGATTCTCGTACACCTCCTCATACTCCAGAAATTCTTGTTTCGCAATTCTTTCACGAAACTCCTCAGGCGTCAGGAAGAAATACTCCACGCCATTCTGTTCCGTACCACGCGGAGCTCTCGACGTACAAGAAATGCTAAAATACAATTTCAACTCCTGATGTTCCTGCATCAGCCAGTTCACAATGGTCGATTTCCCACTGCCACTGGGCGCACTCACTATCAACATTTTACCTTTCATATCCGTGTCATCCGTTTAATCCGTGGTCTCTTTTAAAGTGCATTCAGTACCTGTTCCTTGATCTGTTCCAGTTCGTCCTTCATCTTCACCACGATATTCTGCATCTCGGCCTGATTCGACTTCGAGCCTGTGGTGTTGATTTCACGACCCATTTCCTGCGCAATGAATCCCAGCTTCTTGCCCTGTCCGGGCTGATCTGCCATCGTCTCGCGGAAATATTTCAGATGATTCGTCAGACGCTGCTTCTCCTCGCTGATATCCAGCTTTTCGATGTAATAAATCAGTTCTTGTTCCAGACGGTTTTTATCGTACTCTGCACCGGGAATCTGCTTCAGTCCGTCAACGATGCGCTGGCGGATTTTCTCCACACGGCTCTTCTCATAGGGTTCTATCGATGCCAGCAACTGCTCGATATTGTCTATTTTCTCAGCGAATTTCTTTTCCAGCGCAGCACCTTCCTGCGTGCGGAAATCCACCAGATGCTGCACGGCTTCGCAAACGCCCTCGCGGACCGCCTTCCATTCCTCGTCGTCCAACACCTCGACCTCCGTCTTCGTCAGCACATCCGGCATGCGCACCAATGTCTGCATCCAGTCGATTCCGGCAATTGCATGGTCCTCGGCAAAACCCTTCAACTGCTGATAGTAGCTGTCCATCAGGGCGGTATTTACCGGTGTTGCCTCGGTGACAGCATCTTTCTCTATCCATACTGCAAGTTCCACCTTGCCGCGCATCAGCTTTTCAGCAACGATTTGCCGCACCTCCATTTCCTTCTCACGATAGAGCGGTGCAATACGGGTTGTCAGGTCAAGTTGCTTCGAATTCAGCGACTTCACTTCAACGTTGATTTTCTTTCCTTTGTAAGCCACGACAGTCTTGCCGTAGCCCGTCATTGATTGTATCATAATCGGTTTATTTCTTAAATATGGTTGCAAAGGTACAAAATTTCTACGAAACATGCGAGGATTGAGGGAAAAATTCGTACCTTTGCACCTTAAAAAGAGAATTATGGCTTGTATACTACATATAGAAACGAGCACGAATGTATGCTCCGTGGCGGTCTCCGAGGACGGACAATGCATCTTCGAACAGAAAGCACAAGGCGAGCAAGGAGCCGGTGCTGAGAGCCTGGGAACGATGGTCGACGAGGCCATGTCGTTCACCGACAACCACGCTATTCCCTTCGATGCTGTCAGCGTCAGCTGCGGTCCTGGTTCCTATACCGGTCTGCGCATCGGTGTCTCTATGGCCAAGGGCATCTGCTATGGTCGTGATTTGAAACTCATCGCTGTTCCCACGCTGGAACTGCTTTGTGTTCCCCTGTTGTTAGGTGAAAGAATCAAAGAGGACAACGCCCTTCTTTGTCCCATGCTCGACGCACGTCGCATGGAGGTCTATGCCGCCCTCTACGACCGCGGGCTGAAAACCATTCGCGACGTCAGTGCCGACATCGTCGAGGCCGATACTTACAAGCAATGGCTCGACGAGCGTCCTGTCTATTTCTTCGGCAATGGCGCCGAGAAGTGCAAGGACGTCATCACCCACCCCAATGCCCACTTCATTGAGGGCATCGAACCCCTGGCAAAATGGATGCAGCCACTGGCCGAACGCCGTTTTCTCAACGAACAGTTCGAGGACGTGGCTTATTTCGTTCCTTTCTATCTGAAGGATTTTGTAGCCATTAAACCCAAGAAACTTTTATAAAAACATATGGATATTAAAGGATTAGACTACAACACCCAGCGCGAGAAGCTGGTCATGCCCGAATACGGACGTGAAATACAGAAGATGGTCGATTTGGCCATCAGTCTGCCTACCAAAGAAGAGCGTAATGCCTGTGCTCAGTCCATTATTCAACAGATGGAGGGTAAAAACACGCAGATTCGCACCAGTCCTGACTACGAGCAGACTCTCTGGGACCACCTGTTCCTCATGAGTCACAAACAGCTCGACATCGACTGGCCCTTCGATGTTAACGAGGCGGAGAAGATTCATGCTAAACCCAATCCAGTTCCACTGCCCGGCAAAGACGGACTCTTTTATCAGCGTCACTATGGACGTCTGCTCGCCGAGGTCTTCGAACACTTGAAGACTATGCCCGAAGGCCCTGAGCGCGACGAACTGGTACGCCAGACTGCCAACCAGATGAAACGCGACCTGATGGCTTGGGGTAATGGTTCGGTGGACGACGAGCGCGTAGCCGACGATCTGGCCCGTTTTACTGACGGCATCATCCAACTCGACCTCTCAATGTTCCAGTTCGACAACATGCAACCCGCAAAGGCCGAAGGCAAGAATAAAAAGAAAAAGAAGTAAGAGATGGCAACATTCAAGATAGAAGGCGGACATCTGCTCAGCGGCACCATCACACCGCAGGGCGCCAAGAATGAGGCGCTGCAAGTCATCTGTGCCACGTTGCTCACTCACGAGCCCGTCACCATCAGCAACATCCCCAACATTCGCGACGTCAACAACCTCATCCAACTGTTGAAAGACGTCGGCGTGAAGGTGACATCCGTGTCAAAAGGTGTATTTACCTTCCAGGCCGATGCCCTCAACATGGCATTCCTCGAGAGCGACGAATTCGTCGAGAAGTGCGCCCAGCTACGCGGCTCCGTCATGATGATCGGTCCGCTGCTGGCCCGTATGGGCAAGGCGGTCATTGCCAAACCCGGTGGCGACAAGATAGGCCGTCGCCGTCTCGACACCCACTTCCTGGGTTTCCAGAAGCTTGGTGCACGCTTCCGCCAGATTCCGAATCGTAACGTCTACGAAATCTTTGCCAAAGGCCAAAAGCCAAAAGCTAACGGCCTAACAGGCTCCTACATGCTGCTTGACGAGGCTTCGGTCACTGGTACGGCCAACATCATTATGGCTGCCGTACTCGCCGAGGGGACTACCACTATCTATAATGCTGCCTGCGAACCCTACATCCAGCAGCTCTGCCACATGCTCAACCGCATGGGAGCCAACATCACCGGCATCAGCAGCAACCTGCTCACCATCGTTGGCGTCACCACGCTGCACGGTACTGACCACCGCCTCTTGCCAGATATGATTGAGGTGGGCTCGTTCATCGGTATGGCGGCCATGTGTGGCGACGGCATACACATCAAGGATGTCTCGCTCGCAAACCTTGGTATCATCCCCGATGCCTTCCGACGTTTAGGTGTCAAGGTTGAGGAAGATGGCGACGACCTCTTCATTCCTCGTCAAAAGCACTATGTCGTCGACTCGTTCATCGATGGTACCATCATGACGCTGGCCGACGCACCCTGGCCCGGACTAACCCCCGACCTGCTCTCCGTACTCATTGTCGTAGCCACACAGGCCCGAGGCTCGGTGCTGTTCCACCAGAAAATGTTCGAGAGCCGTCTGTTCTTCGTCGACCGCCTCATCGACATGGGTGCTCAGATTATCCTCTGCGACCCCCATCGTGCCGTCGTCGTAGGCCACGACCGTAAGCTGACTCTGCGTGGCAGTCGCATGTCCAGCCCCGATATCCGTGCCGGTATCGCCCTGCTCATCGCCGCCATGAGTGCCAATGGCATCAGCGTCATCAGCAATATCGAACAGATTGACCGCGGCTACGAACACATCGAGGACCGCCTCAACGCCCTCGGCGCAAAAATTGAAAGAATATAACTAGAACATCTAGAGACTCTAGATTATCTAGAACATCTAGAAGAGAAATATGATCAGACCAGAGGAAGTTTACAAGATTGGCCGTTTGGGCAAGGCCCACGGAGTCAAAGGCGAGGTGTCGTTCCAGTTCGACGACGACATCTTCGACCGCGTTGATGCCGACTATCTCGTGCTCGACATCGACGGCATCCTCGTACCCTTCTTCATGGAGGAATACCGCTTCCGCAACGACACCGTTTGCCTCGTTAAGTTCTGCGACATCGATACTCAACAGCGCGCACAGGAACTCACCGGTTGCGACGTCTATTTCCCACGCGCACTTGCCGAAGAGGCCGACAACGACCTATCCCTGGCATCCCTCGTGGGCTTCACCATCATCAACGCTGGCGGCGGGAAAGCCGCCGCCCACACAGTGCCCGACGATTTGGTCGTCGGGATAATCTCCTCCATTGACGACACCACCGCCAACATCCTCTTCGAACTGGATAACGGCCGTCTCATCCCTGCCAACGACGACCTCATCGTCGACATCGACACAGAACACCGACAAATACGAATGAACATCCCAGAAGGATTACTTGATATATGAAAAAGAAACAAATAGCCATCCTCGGCTCAACGGGGTCTATAGGCACCCAAGCCCTCGAGGTCATCGCCGAACACGCCGACCTTTACGAGGTGTATTGCCTTACCGCCAATAACAAAGTAGAACTGCTGGCCCAGCAAGCCCATCAGTTCAAGCCTGCCGCCATCGTCATTGCCAACGAACAACGCTACGACGAACTTAAAAGTCTGATGAGCGACCTGCCCGACGTCAAAGTGTATGCCGGACGCCAGGCTCTCGACGAAATTGTCGAAGCACAGCCCATCGATATGGTGCTCACCGCCATGGTCGGCTTTGCTGGACTTTCTCCTACCATCCACGCCATCAAGGCCAAGAAGGCTATTGCCTTGGCTAACAAAGAAACGCTGGTCGTTGCCGGAGAACTCATTCTCCAGCTGGCACAGGAGTACCACACTCCCATCCTACCCGTCGACAGCGAGCACTCAGCCATTTTCCAGAGTCTCGTCGGCGAGGACGACAACCCCATCGAAAAGATTCTACTCACGGCCTCCGGCGGGCCCTTCCGCCTGAAGACGATGGAAGAAATAGCCCACGTTACTAAGGCCGACGCCCTGCGCCATCCGACGTGGGACATGGGGGCCAAGATCACCATCGACTCCGCGTCGATGATGAACAAAGGTTTCGAGGTCATCGAGGCCAAGTGGCTCTTCGGTGTCGAGGCCAACAAGATACAGGTGCTCGTCCATCCGCAAAGCATCGTCCATAGCGCCGTACAGTTCCACGACGGTGCCGTCAAGGCCCAGCTCGGCGTCCCCGACATGCGACTGCCCATCCAGTATGCCTTCTCGTTCCCCCAGCGCCTGCCGCTGAGTGGCGACCGACTCGACCTCTTCACGTCGCGCAGTCTCGAGTTCTTCGAGCCCGACCTCAAGAAGTTCCGTTGCCTCGCCCTCGCCTTCGAGGCTATCAACAAGGGTGGTAACATGCCGTGCATTGTCAATGCCGCCAACGAGATTGCCAACCGCGCTTTCCTCGAGGACCGTTGCGGTTTCCTCCAGATGGCCGACATCATTGCCGAAACCATGCAGCGCGCCACGTTCAGCCGCAACCCCAACTACGACGTCTACATCCAGACCGACGCCGAAGCCCGCCGCATCGCTACAGAGCTGCTCAAGCCATAAACAGTTCGAAATAACGAAGTACCGTAATATCGTAATCACGTCATAACGAAAATAACAATAAAATAATAATGGAAGTATTTTTAATCAGAGTATTACAATTCATGCTGGCCATCAGCCTCTTGGTATTGCTCCACGAGGGCGGCCACTTCTTCTTCTCCAAACTCTTCGGAGTACGCGTCGAGAAGTTCTACCTTTTCTTCGACTGGAAATTCAGTCTTTTCAAGTTCAAACCCAAGAATAGCGACACC
>ONMN01000080.1 GCA_900318885.1 uncultured Prevotellaceae bacterium
CAGCGGATAGTGACAAGGTTTTCAGTATGATACAAACTATGTTGACAAGTAATTTAGTTTAACCCGGTGAAAACTGTCAAGTGAAATCAGGAAAAGGCAATAACCTGCCATTTAGAGCCAATAACCTGCCATTATCGCGAAATAACCTGCCATTTAGCGCAAATAACCTGCCATTATTTCGCGATAATGGCAGGTTATTACCTCACAGGGGTACCCGTGGTTAGGTGGTATATTTTTCTTGACTTTACTCCTCTGACCAATAGTAATCAAAGAACTCTATTGCATCTAACACTTGAATAGCATCTTGTGGGAAATGCTTCTTGTTTCTTGTCACAATGACATCGCAACCAGCAGCATATGCTGATTCAAATTGAAGCATATCTTCAAAATCTGGCATTTGAGAGAAGAGTGCATTATGACATTGGGGACCATCCATAGGTGTAACCGTAAGATAATGATCTAATATTTGCATCGCTTTTACTATTCCATCATATCCTAAAACCTTTCTGGCAATAAAGATACATGTGGCATATGTTAAAGGAGTAGTATAAAGCTTCACCTCACCCTTGATACCCAAGTTTATCAGGTTGGCTGCTGCCTGATAGAAATCCTCACGACGTGCGATAAAGTCAATGAGAATATTTGTATCTAGAAAAACTTTCATAGCAAGTATTTTTCCTTGTAATACTCCATTCTGGCCTCTTCACCATTCACATCATCGGAGTCAATCATCCCTTTTCTTGGCATATTCAGAATGTCTTGCAATTGCGGATCAAGGCTCTCTATTGGTAGCATTTCAAATTTCTTTCCCTTATCCTTTGCAGTTGAAAACCTGTTAATTAACATCACGACAAACTCATCCACACTTAGATTATGTCTCTCAGCGTAGAATTTTGCGTTATTGTATACTGCATTGCTTAATGTAATTGTTGCCATAATTCTCATTATTTGTTGTTTCTGCCTGCAAATTTAGGAATTAATTTTTAGATTTCCAAAATTTTCGAGCAAAAAACGCCCCACCGGCCGTAGAGGGCGGTAGGGCTGTGAAGTTGTTCTGTTAGTCTGCCTCGCAGAGGCACTCATTTTTCTTTTACCACTGGTATTCGGTCTCGAGGTCGTCCTTCGGCAGTTGTGACTGCGGTGAGCCTGCCAGCAGCTGGGGCTGCGCCTTCAGGCAGTAAACCATCATTGCGGGTTTCGAATATTCTTTTTTCATATTGCTGTTCTTTTTTTTATTTTAGTCGCCTCCGGCGAGAAATCTTTCAAATCATTCAAAATCGTTCAAAATCTCTTTATATTACAATCTGCCCGATAGGGCACTCTTATTTTCAAAGGATGGCAAGGGACAGATGACTGCCATTAACGATGGCTGATGGGAGGATTTTCTCTTGCTATAGATATAAATTAAGGTGAAGAAGTTAGGTGGTTTCAAAAATAGTTTGTATCTTTGCAGCAAGAACAAATATACAGACCAACACATGACACGACAAAGATTATTTTCTACGCTGCTCTTCTTAACCAGCATGCTTTATGTCCATGCCCAGTTTGCCGACCCTCGTGAGAAGTTCAGTATCACGGCTGATGTCGACGGTGCCACAAATACCGACTATTATTGGAAAAGCGACAAAGGAGAGCGTCTGGAAGAAGGACGTCTGAAGCACGGTGTTGCTGCTCGTGTGCGAGCTAACCTCAAAGTGCTTGGCAATCGGCAGTTCTCCCTCTCCGTATCACCGTTCTATCACTACAGCAACAAGGAGTTGAATACCAACGGCACTTACGGCACTCTGCTGCTTGATGTCCCTCACAATCACCACCATTATGGTAGTAATCTCATTGCCAACTACAATACGCTCTGGCTTGGCAAACCTTTCACCCTCACGGCTATGGGCACCGCCAACTTCTCGCAGTATGGCTATGAATGTATCTCCGGCATGGTTGGCGGCATCTTCAGCATCACGCGCAACCAGAGAACCTACTTAGGTCTGGGTGTCATTTGTCTGATAGGAACCTCAGTCTCCTGGCCACTCTATCCGATGTTTATCTACAACCACCAGTTCAACAATCGCTGGAGCATCAACTGCATGGAGGTCAACAACTACCTCAACTACCAGGCCTCTCGCGCTTTGCGTTTATCACTTGGTATGGAGCTGGAGAGCGACAAGTTCTATCTCCGTCCCAAGATTGCTGACCTTCCAGAGAAAATGGAAATCAGCCAAGTGACTGAACGTTTCGGCTTCTTCACCAACATCCAGGCCAGCCGTGAGCTTTCTTTCAATATCGGATTAGGCGCAGCAGTTCCATTCTACGGTCGTCTCCGTCAAAGCGGCCACAATAAGACCTATATGACGTTGCACGATCATGTCAAGCCCTTTGTGCGCCTGCGTGTCAAGTACACTATCAGTCAGCAATCGAAATAATTCCGGCAGCTACGGGTAAGTGAAAGAGGTAAATCGTATTTTTATTCCTTTTACTTCTTGGACTTCTTTGTCTTCTTGGACTTTTTGGTTTTCTTGCTTGCCTTTGTTTTGTCCTGCTTACCCACTTTGGAAGACTTTATCATGCCATCCTTGCTGAAGGCGTCAAAACGGAGCTGATGGCGGTCGTGGTCGAAGAAACGGGCGGAGTTGACACTCTGACCATTGATGCGTGTCTCGAAATGCAGGTGTTCGGTAGTGGCACGGCCTGTGCGACCTGTCAGTGCAATGACGTCGCCGGCCTTGACGCGGTCGCCGACCTTGACAAAATTCTTGGAGTTGTGACTATAATAGGTCTCGAGGCCGTTGTCATGCTTGATGCGTATCAGATTGCCATAACCATAGAACGGCCCAGAGAACACCACCTCGCCATCGAAGGCAGCAAGGATGTTGTCGTTGGCCTTGGTCTTGATGTCGGTACCCGAATGGCCACGACCGCCACGAGAGCCATAGGAGCTGATGACCTTGGCACCAGGCAGAGGATAGCTCCAGTTACGGCTATCAGGCGTATAGATTGCGTCCTTGGTCTGGGCACAACTGGAGAGCGTCAGCAGCCAAAAGCCAATAGCTAATAGCCAAAAGCTACGCGTCCTCCTCATACTCAAAGTCCTCATAGTCTTCAACATCCTCGACGTCGGCGTCGTCGATGTATTCTATTTCTTCGTCTTCGCCCTCGTCTTCCAATTCCTGAGCGAAGCGCGTCATATCCTTATCGCGATGAACCAGCGTGTCCTCAGCCATGACGGCGGCAAGTTTGTTGCTTTCGGCATTCAGTTCGCGCCATAGCACGTCCTTCAGTTCGTCGAGTCCCTGATTGGCCACTGCCGAGATAAAGACACAGGGAAGGTCGTCCGGCAGTGTCTCGCGCAACATCTCCACCAACTCCTCGTCCAGCAGGTCGCATTTGGTGATGGCCAACACGCGATGCTTGTCGAGCATGTCCGGATTAAACTGACGCAGCTCGTTGAGCAGGATTTCGTATTCGCGCTTGATGTCGTCCGTGTCGCCTGGAACCATGAAGAGCAACAACGAGTTGCGCTCGATATGGCGCAGGAAACGCAGTCCGAGTCCCTTGCCTTCTGCCGCACCCTCAATGATACCAGGAATGTCGGCCATCACAAACGACTTGTTGTCGCGATAGCCCACAATGCCCAGCGAGGGCTCCATCGTGGTGAAGGGATAGTTGGCTATCTTCGGACGGGCATTCGACAACGACGACAGCAGCGTCGACTTGCCGGCATTGGGGAATCCCACCAGTCCGACGTCCGCCAACAGCTTCAGTTCCAGGATGATGGTCATCTCCTGCATAGGCTCGCCAGGCTGTGCGTAGCGCGGAGCCTGATTGGTGGCCGAACGGAATTGGAAATTGCCCAGTCCGCCGCGTCCGCCCTTCAGCAACACGATTTCCTGTCCATCGTAGGTAATGTCACAGACGTACTTGCCCGTTTCAGCATCGTAGACCACGGTCCCGCAAGGCACGTCGATATACACGTCCTTGCCGTCGGTCCCGTGACACTTGTCCTTACCGCCATTGCCTCCGTGTTCAGCGAAGATATGGCGCTCGTACTTCAAGTGCAGCAGCGTCCAGTAGTTGTGGTTGCCACGCAGAATGATGCTGCCACCCTTGCCACCGTCGCCACCGTCAGGACCTCCGTTGGGGTTATACTTCACATGGCGCAAGTGCATCGAGCCCTTGCCGCCCTTGCCTGAACGGCAGTATATCTTGACGTAGTCTACGAAATTACTCTCCGGCATTACAAGTTATCGATTACGTTGCAAATGTCGGCAAAGATACGCTCCAGCGTGCCAAGGCCGTTGATATGGTGGTGCAGACCTTCCTTTTTATACCACTCGATGAGCGGCTGGGTCTGCGAGTGGTAAACCACCAGGCGCTTCTTGATAGTTTCCTCGTTGTCGTCGGCACGACCGCTCTGCTGTCCGCGCAGGATGAGACGCTTCATCAGCTCATCCTCAGGCACGTCCAGCTCTATCATGGCGGCAATCTTGTCACCACGTTCGTCGAGCATCTGCTTCAGGGCCTCAGCCTGTGGGATGGTGCGTGGGAAACCGTCGAAGATGACGCCCTTATGGCCACGTCCGAAGCCGTCGTACACCTTAGCCAGAATCGATACCATCAGGTCGTCGGGAATCAACTGACCATTATCAATATAGCCCTGCGCTGTCTTGCCCAGCTCGGTGCCTTTCTTGATTTCATTACGCAGCACGTCGCCTGTCGAGATATGTCCCAAACCGTAGTGCTCTATCATCAAATCGCTCTGCGTTCCCTTGCCAGAGCCGGGAGCACCAAAAATAACAATATTCTTCATATGAATTCTTTTTTCTTGTTTATCTTGTTTTACCTTCGTTTCTTTTCCTTTATACCACAAGTCGGTCAGCAAATCCTTCTGACCTTTCCCAGACTCAACGTCGCTGGGCAAATGAGGAAGTTTGATTTGTCTCATAGTTTATTCTTCACATAAAGTATAGATTTCTTTCAGCCAGCGTCCTTTCTGGTCGTAGTCCAGCCCATAGCCCAAGATAAAGTCATTGGGGATAGAGAATGCGGCATACTCAATATCAAGCGGCTCTTTCAGCTTATCGGGCTTGACAAAGAGCGTACAGATATGAATGGAGGCAGGGTTGCGAGTACCCAACGACTCAATCATATTCTTCATGGTGGCACCTGTATCAACGATATCTTCCACGATAACCACCGTACGGCCCGTCAAGTCCTCGTTGATACCAATGACTTCCTTGATCTTACCCGTTGAGATGGTTCCCTGATAGGATGCCAGCTTCACAAACGATATCTCGCAGGGAATGGTCATCTCGCGCATCAAATCGGCAGCAAAGATAAACGCGCCGTTCAACACGCCAAGAAATAGCGGATTCTTTCCTTCCATATCGTGGCTGATCTGAGCAGCCAGCTGCTTTACACGTTCCTTGATTTCAGCCTCCGTGATGGAGGTCTTGAACGTTTTGTCCTTGATTTTAACTATACTCATGGTGCTAAAACAATAATTTGCTGCAAAATTACGAAAAAAATAAGAATAAGGATTAAGAATTAAGAAATATTTCGTATTTTTGCAGGCAAATGAAGATATTTACTAGTACTCAGATACACGAGTTAGACCGTTACACCATCGAAAACGAGCCTATTCCCAGCCTCGATTTGATGGAGCGTGCCGCCAAGGCATTGACACAGGCCATCACGGAAATGTATTCCGTCACGACGCCTGTTGTCGTCTTTGCCGGACCAGGAAACAATGGCGGCGACGCACTGGCCGTGGCACGGCTGATGGCAGACAAGAACTATCAGGTCAGCGTCTACCTCTTTAATATCAATGGTAATCTTTCGCCCGACTGTGCGGCCAACAAGCAGCGCCTTCAGGAGAACAAGCGCATCCGTCAATTCATCGAGGTCATCGAGGAATTCAATCCTCCCGTCCTCGAAGCCAATATGCTGGTCATCGACGGACTCTTCGGTTCCGGCCTCAACAAACCGCTGGCTGGTGGTTTTGCCTCGCTGGTCAAGTATATCAACTCGTCGCCTGCCCAGGTAGTAGCCATCGACATTCCTTCCGGACTGATGACGGAGGACAACACCTACAACGTGCGTGCCAACATCATCCGTGCTGACCATACGCTGACCCTCCAACAGGTCAAGCTGTCGTTCCTCTTCCCTGAGAATCAGCAGTTTGTAGGCAACCTCCGCGTGCTCGACATTCGTCTGAGCAAGGAGGGCATGAGGAAGTTGGATTCGCAATACACCATGGTCGAAGAAAACGACGTGCGCCAACTGATGCTCCCCCGCAGTCCCTATGCTCACAAAGGACAGATGGGCAACGCACTGCTCATCGCAGGCAGTTATGGCATGGCGGGTGCAGCCATCCTCGCCGCTCGAGCCTGTATGCGGGCCGGTGTGGGTAAGGTCACCGTCAACTCACCCAAGCGCAACCTTCCCCTGTTACAGGTAGCCGTTCCTGAGGCCATCGTCCAGAACAGTCTGGAGGAGACCTACTTTGCAGAGGCCGTCGACACGGAAGACTTCAACGCACTGGGCATCGGACCGGGCTTGGGACAATCCGAACAGACCGCTATAGCCATGATTGCCCAATTGCGCCGTACACAATGCCCTATCGTTGTCGATGCCGATGCCCTCAACATTCTGGCCAATCACCGTGCCTGGCTCCAGCAACTGCCACAGGACATCATCATGACTCCCCACCCCAAGGAACTCGATCGGCTGGAAGGTCATTCTGCCGACAGCTACGAACGGCTCACCAAGTCCAGCAATCTGGCAGAACGTCTGAAGGGGTACATCGTGCTGAAGGGTCACCATACCGCTATTTGCTGCCCTGGCGGACATATCCTGTTCAACTCCACGGGTAATGCGGGAATGGCCACTGCAGGCAGCGGCGACGTCCTGACGGGTATCATTACCGGTCTGCTGGCTCGCGGCTACAAACCTCAGGACGCTTGCGTCGTTGGTGTCTACCTGCATGGTCTGGCGGGCGACATTGCCGCCCACGATTTGGGTGAAGAGAGCCTGACGGCCAGCGATATCATCAATTGTCTGCCTCGTGCCTTTAAACGACTGAAAGAATAGGACGTTGAACGTTGATTGCAACGCCACACTCTCAAAGAGAGAACGTTGAACGACAACAGATAAATATATTGGAATATGATTTTACGCTTGATTATATTATTGGGGCTGCTATGTAACGTCTTTCAATGTTCTCTCTTTGAGAGTGTGGCGCTGCAATCAATGTTCACCGTTCAATGTTGTGCACAGCCGGAGATTGCTCAGTTGCAACCTGGTCAGACGGCTGACGGAGTGGTCTATTTCCTGCCCAAGACGGCTGTCCGCATCCATCTGCTCATCGAGAAGCAAACCTATACGCCTGGCCAGTTCGCACGCTATGCCGAGCACTACCTCCAACTGAAGGGCATCCAACAGCAAGAGCAAATCAGTCAGCGCATCATCAGCATCGAACTCAGCACCTTTGGCGTTCGCGACACGTCGAAATGCTATTCTGTCCGCCTGAAAGGAAAGGCCGAGACTGCCGAGATACGACTGAGCGAACAGGGCACCCTGCTAGCTGTCAATGACGAGCCACTCGCCCTGCCCCAGCCCATTCAACCCGTGCTCAACGTCAATCCAATACCTCCCCTCACACCCCTGCTTTCCTCCGAAACAATCTCCGCTGGCAGCACGGCCAAGATGGCTGAACTGACGGCGCAGCAAATTCAGGAGTTGCAGGAACGCCGCCAACAGCTAGCTACTGGCGAGGCTGACGAAATGCCTCAGGACGAGCAGCAACTCCGTCTGATGTTTCAGCAGATTGACCAGAAGACATCCCAGCTGATGGCGCAGTTTACGGGAACCGTCCGTCGCGACACCACCCAGCACGTGCTGACGCTCTGCCCTGAGCGCGAAATGAAACACGAGGTGTTGTTCCGCATCTCACGGCGTCTGGGACTCGTCGACAGTGACGACCTCTCAGGCGTACCTTATTATATTGATCTGAAAAACCTCAACCCTGCCGAACATCCGGCGCCAGAGAACAAGAAGCCCTCAGGATTCTTCGTCAACGTTCCTGGCATGGCCCAGCTGACTGTCAGTCAGGAGGACCAGCCCTTGGCACAGTTTGACGTTCCCCTGGCACAGTTTGGATTTACGGAGTTACGCGATGGTGACCTTTTCCGCCGTTACGTCACCCACCTGCAACTCCACCCTGCCACGGGTGCCGTTGTCCGCCAACAGGTCGAGCTGGAGAAATAAATCTGGGCGTGCGCGCCGGTTATCCTATAATCTCACGCCGACAAAGGCGCGGGCATGATATTTGTTCTGATTGAAAGTGACATCGCCGTTGTCGTAGATGGAGTTGCTCATCATGAACGAGGCACCAGCGTTGAAACGAGGCGTGAAGTGATAGACCACAGAAGCACGCTCGTTGAAGATCATGTTGAAACACAGGCCATGGTCACGCTTTTCCTGATAGTCCTTGCCCTGCACGCGTTCAGCTGCAGAACGGGCCTCAAGCGTGTTGTGCTTGTAAACCACGAAGTTGGGCATGGCCGAGAGGTGGAGCAACCACTGCGAGTGACGGCCGAGTACGAGATTATAGCCGTAGCCGCCACCAATGGCAAAGTTGGCAAAGGTAAGGTGTACGTCTGGAGCCTTCGGACTGCGCTCAATCAGCGCGTCGGTGGTCTTGATACTACCGCCCTGGAAACTGGCACCTGCCAACCACGAGCCTGCCGAACGACGCTGGTAGTAGTTCTGAAACAAGGCTGCCGGAAAGGAGAAGCGACGGTGGTTGAAGCTGTAATAGACTGTCACGTTGACGATGTTCATGCGCAGTCCTTCCTCGTCGAGATGATCCATATCGCCCAACTTCAAATCACCCGTCAGCGACGTAGCGCGCTGGTAGTTGATGTCGAAACTGATGCGATTGCCGTGGTATTCGAAATCGAACTCGTAGTCATCGTAGTCGCCGCGCATCTTCGCAGGATTGAGGGACAGCGAGACGGCAAGGTCGCAGTAGTTCACCTCCAGACCGATGGTGGTATTCTTTCTGGTGTGGAGGTCGTATTTCGACCAGACGCCGTTCACCGTACCTTTGGCATGGATGTAGTTACCCGTCTGGTTAACCATCGCCCTCAGCAGCCATTTTTCCTTAGGCCGGGCCACATAGTTCGTGTCGTCCTTTTTTACAATGGTATCGTTTTTCATGCTGTCGGTGGAAACGGACTGGGCATCCGTCTCCACCGTAACAACACATAATAGAATGATTGACAGTATTACTCTAATCATCATAATCTGCAGGTGAGTCCAAGCTTGGCCTCGAACGTGCTGGCACGTACATTGTCGTGATATTTGTAGTAGGTGTGACGAATGAAGTAAGACCCCTGAGCGATGATGCCCCATTGCTTCGTTAGATGGAACTCCAGCATGGGATTGATGATCAGGAGTGCGGCATTGCCCTTGTCGCCCTGAGCATTCAGATAGCGCAGGTCGTAGCCCGTGACTTCCTCGAACTTGTCTTTGTCGTCGGCGATAGAGCGCAGATATTCTGCCGTGAATTCGCCATTGTCAATGCGTTCCTGCAGTGGTGCCAGCTTATCCTCGTATCCCTTGAAGGTAAAGATACGGAAATACTTGGCGTTCAGCGTGAAGCGTGCCATGCTGCCAAAGTCGAGCACCGTCTTCGTCTTAATGCTGAAACCGCTACCCATGTTGTAGTCGCGCTCGATGATGTTGAAGTAGTCGCTCTTGGTGCCACCCAGCAGAATACCGCTCAGGAAGATGCGCTGCTCAGCACGGGTGAGCGCTGCCTTGGGTTGCTCCATCACAAACATAAAGCCAGGACCAAACGATGCTGGCTCGCTGATGCGGTAGGGTGTCAGGTCGGAACCGCCCTTGATGGGTTTGGAATCATAATAGTTGTAGTGCTGATAGAAACCGAACTCACCATACATGCTCTTGGCGTGTTCGTTCTTTGCCGTACGGTCGACAATAGGCGTGCTCCACAGACGACCCATGATGTTGATGTTGTTGATGACGGGTTGGCTACCGCCGAAGGAGAATGTAGCATCGAAGTCGAAGAAGTCGAAAGGCTTGGTGTGCTTTTCGCCGTCGACACCCGCACCATAGACAAAGCCTATGTTTACATACGGGCAGTAGTCGCCACGGAACAGGGCACCATCGTCAGCCACATAGCGCAGACCGGTCGAGAACGATGCCTGGATGGGTATCGTATGGAAGTCGTGATAGTGATAGTGGTCGTTACGTACGCGCCAAGCATCGCCGCTGAGGATACGATGGATTCCCTGAATGGGGTTCAGCAAAGTAGCCACAGCTTCGCGCCAGAAGCGGTTCCAACCGCGTGTGCGATCGTCGAGTGGCGTAAGACTCAGGCGGTGCAGTGTTTCACCAATGGCCATACCACCACAGGTGGTAGCGAAGAGGTCGTTAATAGCAGGGGGATCGGTCTCGCCAAAGAATTCCCATTCAGCCGACCCCAACAGGGCGAAGGGTGCCGACTCCCAATAACTCAAGCCGTTGGCACGCGCCGCATTGAAGTAGAGGTTGCCATGATAGGGATGGGCGAACATGTTCATCGTGAACAGGTCGTTATCCCACACCATACCCTTGCGGAAGTTGTCGCCGATGCTATTCAGCGTAGTCTTTACAAAGGGTTCCTTCAGCAGATAACGGTCCATCAGATGCACGCCGACATTGATGCCGGTTACTTCGAGGGCCGCACCCCAGAAGCACTTCTTGGGTTCAAGACGGCTTCGATGATAGGACGACTGCGGTAGCTCGTAGAATGATGGTAGTAGCGCGTGTCGCCCCAACCTACAGACGCAAAGGCGCCGAATGTCTTATTGAATTGATAGTCGGCATTGATGCGCGCTTGCAGGGCATAGAGGCGTTGGGGCTTGTCGCTTTCACTTTTCTCGAAGGTCTCGATATGTGCAAAACCTACGTCGCCGCTGAGGCTGAACTTGGGCGATAGCTGGAAGTACTGACCGATGCGATAGTAGATGGCACCGGAGAAGCGGCTATCCAACCCCATGAAATGCGTGCCGATACCTAAGATATTATAGGTACTCTTGTTTCGATAGCGTAAGGCGAAATTAATCTTACTCTGATTGCCGCCGAACAGCATCCAGTCGATAGTTGTCTTCGGGCTGATGTTCACCAGACCGATGCGCGTGGCGCCAGGAATCGTGTCTTTAGTATAATTGATGATACCAAACTGCCATCCGCCCCTGATATGACGAGCGGTATTGAAAACACCAATTTGCGCGCCCTTCAGCGAATCAGCATAGTTGAAGGCCGCAATTTGCCATCCCCCCATTTCGCCAGAAGCTACATTCAGCATACCGCCCAGCTGCACGCCTTTGTGCATATTCTGGGTCATGTTTGTGATAGCACTGAGTTGCACGCCATTGAATGTGGCACCCGAAGTGTTGGAGAATGTCGACAACTGCAGACCGTGACCACCATCGGTATCTACCGACGAAATGACACCAACCTGCACGCTCTTCGTCGTGTCCTGCACACTGACGATGCCCACAGGAAAGTTCTGTGCCTGTACACCTGCAGCAACCATCATGGCGGCTGCAAATAATAGTATTTTCTTCATCTCTTCTATATTTATTTGTCAATACTTCATTCTTGTCCAGTAGCCTGGCGGTATTCCAACTGCTTGGTCTGGAAGTCAGCATAGGCGTCGGTGTAACGGTCACGCGCCTGCTGATATTGCTCCTGCGCAAAGAGCAGGTCCGTCATCTTGGTCGTGCCGACGCGGTAGTAGTCGCGGTTCAGGCGCAGGTTTTCCTCAGACTGCGTGATGGCATCGCGGGCAATGACGAGTTTCTTGTGACTGGTCTCTACCGCCGCCCAGGCATTGTTCATGCGGATGATGAGTTTCTGACCGTTGTCCTGCATCTGCTCCTTGGCATCTTCGAGGGCGAGGCTCTTTTTCTTGATATTGTGCGAACCACCCCACCAGCCGCTGATAGGCACACTGACTGTGGCGAAAATCATAGCGTTAGAGCTCTTGCCAAACCAGTCGTTATAGCTGTAGCTGGCACCAACGCCCACCGACGGCATATTGCTGCCGACAGCCATCACGTGCTGAAGGTGATGACCCTCGACATTTTTCTCCAACAGGCGGTACTGCGGCGTGGCAGCCAGTGCCGACTGATGGTCCTGACGCAGGGTAATGGGCATATCGGGGACGTTCCCGAAGGCGAAACCTTCGGGAACAGTTACGTCGATGGCTTCGTCAGCCTTGCCGACGTGCTGTGCCAAAAGCTGGCGGACGGTGGTCAGACCATTCTCGACCTCTGCTGTGGTGCTCTCCACTTCACCCTTACGGAGCTGTACCAGCAACAGGTCGTTGCGGTTGACGGCTCCTCGTGAACGGTGGCAAGTGTCAACAGTTTCTCTTTCAGCGAGACGACCTGCCAGTAGTACTGCTCGGTTGTCATCTCCACCTCGTCGGACGATACTTCCAACTGCAGTTCGCTGGCCTCGATGCCAACCTTTGCCAGCCTGTTGCCATTGATGATCTGACCACCCATGAAGACAGGCTGTATGGCAGAAACGGAGCCGTAGATACCTTTCTTCATCAGGCTGATGTTGGCGGGTATCAAACCTTGCGGAATCAAACTGGCAAGAACGTCAGGGAGTTCGATGTCATAGTCTATCATGGGCTTATTGTTTTGGAAAGCAAAACCCATAGCCGATATCTTTGGAAAGAACTTCGTAAACGCCTCGCTCTTCACCTCTTTCGACTGCTGGATGGCGTTGCGAGCCGAACGGAGGTTGTAGTTATTCTCGACGGCAAGCTGCTTCAGCTGGTCAAGGGAATAAGCGGTCTGCGCTGTTGCGGTGACACCGCAACAAACACAACCGATAAATAGTGCAAATATCTTTTTCATTTTATTCTTCATATTTATGTGCGGTAGCAAATTCTTCACTCTTCATTCTTCACTCTTCACTTTACCTTCGCTCCGTCCCATCACCTTCCAGTATGCTATAGGCATGATGGTGAGGATAAAGAACATGGTGATGAGTGCGCCATAGCAAATGACACATCCCATAGGTGCCCACAAGCCAGAGCCTCCGAACACCATCGGCACGACACCCATCGAGGCTGCAGCCGACGTGAGGAAGATAGGACGCATACGACGCTCGGCAGCCACATGGATGGCTTCCTTCAATGGGAGATGCTCCAGTTCCATCACCTCCGCGGCATAGTCGAAGAGGATGACGCCGTTACGCACCAGAATACCCATCAGCGACACGAAACCGAGGACGGCAGTCATAGAGACGGGCACACGTCCGAGGAGGATACCCGTAGCCGTGCCGAAAACACACAGCGTCAGGCAAATCATGATCAGCAGGGCCTCGCTGACACTCTTGAAGTGCCAGAGCAGTACGAAGAAGATGATGGCAATGGAGATGACCAGGGCACTGGCAATCTTCGGGGTGGTGTCTTTATCATCATCATACTGACCACCTATCTCCATCTGCATGCCTTCGGGCAGCTTGAAACTCTCTAAGCTCTTGATGATATCATTCGTGACAAAGCCAGTATTCTTGCCGCGAGCCACCTCAGCCATCACTGTCACAGTGCGCAGACCGTTGCGGTGGCAAATCTGACCATACTGTAACGAAGGCACAATCTCGGCAAACTGGCGCAGGGGAACGCAGGGTTGGATGTCCTCGGCCGACGTCATGCTGATGAAACTGCCCACCGTCGTAGGAATAATGGCGGAGATACCGATGGGAATCAGCTCGTCCATGATATCCTGCTTGGTAGCCTGATCGGCATTGTCGGTCTTCATCTTCACCTGAATGTCGTAGTCGCCCTCCCAAGCCGTACTGACAGTGAGGCCGTCACCATAGCGGAAAGCCATCTGCATCTCCACAGTCTGGTTGGTGATTCCGAGACGACTGGCCTTCTCGTCGTCAATCTTGATACGCGTCGTCGACAGTGGCTCGAGCAGGTTACTGCGCACCAGCAACAAGTCGGGCATCCGTCGCATGATGCCTACGAGACTGTCACTATACTGTGCCAACTCCTCCAGGTTGTCGCTCTTCAGACGTATTTCCACGGGTACAGCCACCGACGAATAGCTCAACTGTTTGATTTTGACGTATGCTTCAGGGAAATAGTTCGTAAATTCTTCGGTACACTCATCCACAAGACGTTCAGTGTCCTTGTTGCCCGTGGTGTTAACAATGAACTGGGCATAATTCTCGTCAGCAATCTGCGGAGCGTAAGCCGTAGCCACCGCGGTAGTGCGTTCGATGCCAGTGCCAATGGGTAGGTAGATTTCCACGGCAAACTGGTTACGGTCGGCGTATGGCATCATGCGCTGTGGCAGTTGGCCGAAAATCCAAGCGCCAATGACCACGCTGGCCACACCGCCGGCAATGGTCACCCAGGGATGGTCGAAACACTTGGCCAACAACTTCTGGTAGTATTTGTCGAGGATGTCGAGCAGGTTGAAAGGCTTCTTGCCATCAGCGCGCGTCTTCGTCTCCATGGGTTTGCGGATGAAGAAGTACTGCAGGATGGGCAGCAGCGTCTGGGCGATAATCATCGAGGCAAAGAGCACGATGGAGATGGCCCAGGGGAACGAGAGCAGGAAGTCGTGGAACTGTCCAGTCATCACAATCAGGAACGGGAAGAACGTCACCGAGATACACAGCGTGGCGGTGAAGATGGACTTCAGGAAATGGACGGTGGCATCGATAGAAGCCTGCCAGCGCGTCTTTCCCTCGGCCATCATCTCCAAATAGGAGTCGATAATCACGATGGAGTCGTCGACAATCATACCCAGCGTCACGATTAGCGCGGCTAGCGTCACCGTGTTCAACTCGATATTGAACATATAGAACAAACCGAGCGATACAAAAATGGTGATGGGCATCGTACCGGCAGCCACTGCAGCCACGCGGAACGGCATAATCAGCACCACCACAAGAACCACCGTGCAGATGGCTATCATCAGTTCGTGGAGGAAGTTGTCGATGGAGTCATCCACCACCTTGGCCTGATCGGTAATGGCGTTCAGCTGCACGTCGTTGGGGATGTGCTGCTTGATGTTGGCCAGCTTCTCATTGATGGCCTTACCCATGCTCGATACGTCTTGCCCCTTCTTGATTTCCACAGAGAGCAGCAGACATCTGGTGCCGTTGTTGGTGATGTACGATTTGGGCTCCGGATATTCGCGCTTGACGGTAGCCACGTCCTTCAGACGTACCGTATTGCCGGCATCATCGGTATAGATGACCGTATTTTCCACATCATATATCTTGTTCAGCGCGTGGTCAACATAAATAGGTGACTTGTAGCCATTGTTCTTCACACGTCCTGCAGTAGTCACGAAACCTTTACCACTCAATAGCTGGGCAATGGTCAGGTAGCTGATGCCGTAGTGCGACAGCTTGTCGGAGTTAAGATAGATGCTGATCTGGTCTTTCTGCATACCGAATACCGTCATCTTACCTACACTTGGAATCATGCGTAGCGAGTCAATCAGCGCGTTCATATAGTCGTTCAGCTCGCGGTAGGTCTTCTCGTCCGACTCCATGGCCAACAGCAATGCCGAGGTATCACCGAAGTCGTCGTTCACCTGAATGGCCAACACACCGTCGGGTAGCTGAGCCTTGAAACCCTGCACACCGTGCTTGAACTTCGACCAAAATCCGTCCTTGTCCGTCAGTTCATCGTTCAGTTCCACCTGAATGATGCTCAGACCTTCCTTCGAGTACGAGATGGTCTTTTCCTTCTTCACCTCACGGTAGGTGAATATGTATTTCTCCAGCGGCTTCGTCACCTGCTCTTCCATCTCCTGAGCTGTCACACCGGGATAGACGGCCACGACGATACCCTGACGGATAGTGAAGTCGGGAAACTCGTTCTTATTGATGTTCGCAAGGCCATAGATGCCCAGAGCCACGAGGCAGCTCACCAGCAGTATGATGATTTGCCGGTAGTGCATCGACCACTCCTGCAGGCTCAGACGATTGGTACTCACCATCGTCTTCTTTTCTTTCTTCTCTTCCATAATGGTCAATGTTCAATGATTTCCACTTTCATCCCGTTGCTCACTTTCTGCTGTCCGGCAACGATCAGCTTGTCGCCAGCTACCAGACCGTACGAGACCTGAGCTCCCTGAGCCGTTTCTTTACTGATGATAATCTCGCGCTTCAGGGCTTTTTCACCATTGACAACCCAGACGAACGTCTTGTTGTTGCTGTCGAGCTGAACAAGATTAGCAGGGATAAACACACCCGTCGAACCCTGCATGTAGTTGGTGAATGCTTGGCATATCATGCCTGGCAACAATTGTCCGTCGTGATTCTGGATGCTTGCCTTCACTTCATACGTACGCGAACGGGGGTCGGCACTCACGCCGCGCTCCGTCACGCGACCTTCAAACTCGCGATTGCCCAATGCAGGCACCATAATCTTCATCGACGAACCCTTCTGAATACGCTGAATGTCGTCTTCAGGAACAGAGATTTTCACTTTCACGCTACCGATGCTTACCAATTTCAATACGGGCATGCCTGGAGAGGCGTTCTGGCCAATCTCGGCAATCTTCGAAGAGATGTAACCGCTGAATGGTGCGTGGAGTTTGGTGTCTGACAGTGTTTTCCGAGCCATCGCCTCCTGTGCTACGGCACTCTTCAACTGGTTCTCAATGGAAATCCACTGCATCTCAGGCAGCGAACCGGCATCGTGCAGTTCCTTCATGCGGTTGTAAGTGTCTTGGGCCTGCTCCAGCGACGTCTTACTGATGGTGTAGGCGTTCTGCAACGTCGTTGGGTCCAATTCAGCCAACAGTTGTCCCTGACGCACCATCTGACCCTCGTCCACATAGATGCGTTTGATAGTACCTGCAGCGGCAAACGACAGCGACGCACCACTTGCCTCCTCGATAGTTCCTGAGAAACCCTGTTCGCCGTTTACGGTCTCAGTCTGAATCTCCTGCACCTTCACTCTCACCGTCTGTTCTACGGTGGCTTGCTTCTTCTCTCCGCAACTGCACAGTGCCATCAGCACCGTTGCAGCCATTAACAAATGTCCTTTTTTCATATTTATTGCGTTTATACTTTTTTACTTTCTTACCTCTCACCTCTTACCTCTCACCTCTTACCTCTCACCTCTTCACCGATGATATTTCTTCCTAAAATCCATCGGCGTCATGCCAGCGTGCTCCTTGAAATACTTGCCGAAGAACGACGCATTGGCGAAGTTCAGGTCGTTGGCAATTTCCTGCATCGTCATGTCAGTATAGCGCAGACGTTGCTCTATAGCCTTCAGCGTATAAAAGTGTATCATCTCGCTAGGACGACGGTTCATCGTCTCCTTCAACAGCGTCGAGAGATATTTCGGCGTGATATTCAGTTGGTTAGCAAAGTCGTCCACCTTGCGGATACGGCCGTCGCTTTGTTCCACTAAGCGCATAAACTCGTTTGCCAACCGCTGACGATGGACGCCGGTCGTTACCGTGTTCTCAGGCTCCTGCCTTCGCTTCATGCTGAGTATTTCCAGCATCATCGCACTGACGAGTGATCTTACGATATTGGAATACAACACGGGACTTGGATCTCTCATCCGGCGGCATAACAACTGGAAATAATCATCAAGCAACTTCACGTCATCTTCTGTCAGATGCATTATTGGGTGTCGTTTGAGATAAGGCAGGTCTGACAAACTTACTTCGCCGTATTTGTTGATGTTCCATAATTCGCCGCGGGAAAACCAAATCTGACGACAGTTAAAATCCGTAGATGACATGAAATTGGTGACCACGCTATGCGCCATATATAAGAAAAGGTCATCCTTGTGGAGCCGAATCTGATGTCCGTCGTAGTCAAACTGTGCTATGCCTTCAGTACAGATGACGATAAGCCCATGCCTGTCAAGAGATAATTCGCCCTTTGGTAATGAACCGAAGTTCTCCATGACCACAAGTTCGTCACTATCACCCAATCGTATGGTGTCAAAACCGCTCCTTGGTTTGAGATTTTGTATCTCCATGATGTCCTATTTTTACTTTCTCGGGTGCAAAGTTCGCAAAAAATATCCGAAATTCAATGTTCTAATTGCCTTAAATTATGCTCCATTAGTAAAGAATTATCGCCAAACGCTGGAGATAGAACACACTTTAGGAAATATCGGACATCAGCCGTACTCGACGTCTGTTACCAGATGGACGGACGGCGAAGCATCTCCAACCACCCACAGAGTCGCTTCAAATTCTCGATATGTACGTGCGAAGGGATGTTCCCATCAGCGGTCTTCGCACTCGTCTTGCACATTTCACCTAAAGTAAAGTGTGGCGATAAGCGAACTTGCTTATTAATTTCTACGTTTGTCATAATCTTCATTTTTTATTTTCCAAATGTCCGAAGTGAGTAACTGAGTAAGTGAGTAAGTGCCTTACGGCAACTCACTCACCACCTTCTTATAGATGCCGTATTTCACCACCTCTACCGCTTATCCGTGTCATCCATCGTCAGGCTGCGAGACTCCTGCCAAGGAGCAGCAATGCCGTCAACTGGGTGGGCGATGTGTAGGTCTTTGAATAATGTGCCATAAGAAAATAAAACGACCTGCCGATTTAAGCATTGTGAAGAGGCTTGGCGGGTTCTCGTGGGTGCATTTATTCTGCCTCGGCCTCTTTGATCTTTGCTAATAGTTCCTCGCGTTTCGTCTCGTTGGTGCCGTGGACGGCATGACGGACAATGCCCTTTTTGTCGACGACAATGGTCAGCGGGAAGCCCTCATAGCCAATCCATGCCATCATGTCCTTGGCCTCGACGAGGTGCGTCCATGTGAAGTGGTGCTTGTCGGTAATGCGCTTGGCCGTCTCGGCATCGTGGTAGGTGGCCGAGAAGAACATGACATCAGGCAGTTGCTTCTTCCACTCCGAGAGGATGGGCATCTCTGCACGGCAGGGGCCGCAGCCCGAGTACCATAGGTTAATCACCATGACGCGTCCTTTCACGCTGTCGTTCGTCCATGTTCGTCCGTCCATATCCCTTTCCGAGAACTGCGGGAACGGCTCGCCCTCCTTTGGCGAATACCATGTGCCGTCGGCCTTGACGCCCGCCTGTGTCAGCGAGGTCACTGTGGCCATCATATTAAGACCGCTTAGGAACTGGTCGGCGTTGTGAACCTGTTCGCGGGGAATAGCCTTGCGAATGACAGACTTGGGCAGCGTGGCGTTGACGTTGATGACGATGATGCTGTTACCCTCTTTGTCCTTCAGCCGCGACATGGTTTTCTCACCGTCGGGCAACTGTGGCATTTCGCGGAAGAAATAGCCGTTGGAAAGGAACTTTGGGATCACTGTGTCGATGCGCTCTTCCTGCGCCTGCCCCACCACTGCGACAAGGGCAAACAAGATGGTGATGATGGTTTGCTTGTTCATATTTTGTTTCGTTGATTTATATATTTTAATGACTCAGTAGTTGCTCAATGGCGGCGACTACTGCACTCGGATTAGAGGGCCAGGGAGCACCGCCGGGGACGAGTCGCCCAGAGGTATCTACAAGTCGGTAGGTGGGGAAAACACTCACTTCCAGATATTGTTCGATGGCGCTTTCCTGTGTTTTAGGCAAGTTGTAGTGAATAGCATTGTCGGTGTCAAGATGATTCTGGCGGATGTAAATGCGCCATGCCTCATCAGGACTGTTGTTGCAGAAATAGAGATAGACGACGGGCTTGCCTTCCAGCATTTTCTTTAAGGCTGGCACATACTCCATTTGGCCACGGCAAGGACCACACCATGTACCCCATACATCCACATAGATGACATGTCCCCGGAATGGTGCTGTGATATGCTCGAATAGTGCTTTCCCATCAGTGATGTCCTTCAGTTCTTCTTCTGGCACACGCAATGAGGCAGGAGAGCCTGCTTTTGGTGCCACCACTTCTTGATGTTCATTCTCGGCCAGGAAGTCTATGATACGTTGATTGGCGTTGTCGATGGCTTGGATGAGACGGGGATGATGAACCTCTTGATGAGCCAGTTCTAATATGACTCTTTCCATCAATGTCCCTCATAATGGTTTGTGCTTTGAGTATTTCACAAGTGGCATCATCCAAATCGAGCGAATTGAGGACACTGATTTCAAGAGGAACATACTTCTCACTAATGTCCCAGTCCCAGTATTGCGCTATGAGTGGCTTGCCCAAAATGGGGATGATGTCGGATTGGAAGACATTGTACAGTGAAACGTCCGTGTTGGGATGGGTACGTAATTCTTTCTCTATTTCTGCAAAGTTCTTCACCTTCTGCATTTCCTCGTCAGTCAGTCGCACCTTTCCTTCTTGGTGAAGCCGAAGCAGGAACACATCGGGGTCGGTCAACAACCGATTGCTTTTAATGTCTATCAATGCCGAAGTGTAGTTAATGAAGTTTGTCAAAAAGCCGTCACGACACATCAGCGGCACTTCCGAGCGCATCCATAGCAGAGGATTCAATTCTGCCTCTGTCTTCTTGAGAAGTTCCTCTTGGTTCTCATCATGTGAAGGCCAACAACATTTCACAATCATCGGATAACCGAAATGCCTCTGGATGTTGTCCTGATAGTAGGTGAGGAAACGATGGGAGAGATTTGGACGAGCCATTTTTAGAGAATCCATTCTTGTCTGGCTCACTGCCATCCAATGACGTTGCTGGATGATCGTGCTGTCAATGGTCAACTCGTTTGTGTTTACAAACTTGGGGTGGAAATCACTGCCCATCAGTTCATTGTTGAAGCGGGCATATTTGCCACCCATCAAGTAAGTGCGCTGGTTCACATCGTCGATATAAAGCAAGAGCGTGTCGTTGTTCTCCACTATTATTCTTCCCCAAAAGGTGTGTTCCAATGGATGTTCAGACTCATTGTGGATGCCCATTACCGCAGGGCCATTAACTGGCATCCTTACCTCAAATCGCCCTTGCTCGTCAATTTTCGAGTGCTCTACTATCTGCTTGTCGTCAAACAGACGATGGATGTAAGAGACAAAATCCGCCTCCTTTTTTGTCGTATGGACACAAACACGAAGGGTGAAGTTACCCTCTTCAGCATTAATTCCACTCGGCCATGATGTCTCATCCTTCGACGGATAATCGGGCAGGAACTGTGCGGTCAGCACCGATGTCTTGTGCTTACTCCCGTCGATAATAGCGGCATTCTTCTTCAATCGCACTTCCTTTCGCTGTCCGTCCTTCGTCAGCACTACATGGTCTTTGCCCACTTCTGCGTAGTTCCAATATTCGCAGTCGTAGATGGCGTAGTCGTCGAACAGCCCGATGAGCCATTCGCCCGTCGCCTCATCCCTCAGACAGAGGTCGAGACCCGATTTTACTTGCCCCTTCCCCACCATTGCGGCGAAGACGAGCAGAATGGTGATGATGGTTTGTTTGTTCATGTTCGTTTCTTATTTGTCGTTACCTTATTATATATACGACGTTTTCGCGGAAATATTGCGTTCGGGGCATTCATTTCATGCTGTAAAGCCTCCGAGAGTCATTCCGAGCCACAAAGTTACGGAAAATGGCACAAAAAGGCCCTCGACAAAGCCCGGAAATCGGGTGCCGAGGGTGAAAGTCTTAAACTAGTTAAAGAGTTTTTGCTCTATTTGTGGCTTTCGAACGTGATTGACTTGCGAATCGTGCTCAGATAGTTTGGGGTGATGCAAAGGAAGGAGGCGAGGTCCTGCAAGGCAAGATGTTTCGACAATAATCTGTGCATTCGCAAATGTCACTGCTTTCAGCATAGCCAGCAGAAGCAGAAATCGTCTGCAGTGTTTTTGTTTCATGTTACCACATCATCATGCGAAGTGTTCGCTGGGCATCGCTACGCATAGTTTTTATTTTGTCGTTATACTCTTTGTTTTCGGTT
>ONMN01000128.1 GCA_900318885.1 uncultured Prevotellaceae bacterium
ATGAAACAATTATTACTCACAGCTCTGCTGTTACAGTCGCTCAGCATTTGTGGGCAGGGATTCACGAACCCCGTACTTCCTGGCTTCCACGCCGATCCAAGCGTGTGCCGTGCAGGTGATGACTTCTATCTCGTCAACAGCACGTTCCAGTACTTCCCCGGCGTACCTGTATTCCACAGTAAAGATCTGGTGAACTGGGAACAAATAGGCAACTGCCTGACCAGACCAACGCAGGTAGACTTAAAAGGCACCGATGGCAACAGCGGCATCTATGCACCTACCATTCGATACAACAACGGGCGATTCTATATGGTGACAACGGTCTTTCCATCGCGACGGCATTTCTATGTGTGGACAGATGACCCGTCTAAAGAATGGTCCGACCCCGTATACATAGAATTTGCCATCGGCAGTTGCGACCCTACGCTCTTCTGGGACGAAGGAAAATGCTATTTCTTATGGAAAGCGGCAGCAGATGAGACACGCCCGGGAATCAAGCCTGGTGAAATCAATATCTGCGAAATAGACGTTAATACAGGTAAGCGTATAGGCGATGTCCATCACTTGGGAACGGGGCTCGGCGGACGCTATCCTGAAGGCCCGCACATCTACAAGAAAGACGGCTACTACTACATGATGCTTGCCGAGGGAGGCACGGAACATGGCCACCATGTCAACATCTTGCGTAGTAAATCGCTGTTCGGGCCATACGAACCGAATCCCGCCAATCCCATTCTGACACACTTCAGCATGAAGATGCAGAACAGCCCGATACAGGGGCTTGGACACGCCGACTTGGTACAGGCACCCGACTCGTCATGGTGGATGATCTGCCTGGGGTACAGGACAAGCGGCTATCTGCAGCATGTGATGGGACGTGAGACGATGCTGGCACCTGTCAGATGGGAACAAGGCGGCTGGCCTGTGGTGAACGGAGACGGTACACTCCAGACTAACATGAAATGTGAGACGTTGCCGCTGGTACCAATTGCAAAAGACCCTATACGCGAAGAATTCAATTACGTAACGCGCGAAGCATCCAAAGACAGTTATCACTCGTTGGGATTGCCAATGGGTTGGATGAGTGTATGTAATCCTGACTACACTAACTATTCACTGACGGAGCGTAAAGGCTGGCTCCGCCTCCACCCCACAACAACTGACCTCAGCATGAAGTCTAATCCCACATTCATAGCCCGGCGCCAGACAGAACTGAACTTCACGGCCACAGCCTTGATGGACCTCTCTCATCTGACCGAAGGCATGCAGGCTGGCATCACAGCCTATGCTGCTCCGTTGAACCACTATGATATGGTGGCTGAGAAACGGAATGGCATCATTCATATCAAGTCAAATGTACGCTTAGGTCAGACTTGTCATAGCGAAAAGGCAGCCGAATTGAACGGAAACATGGTGTATCTGCGCATCACGTCGGATAAGGATTTCTACTATATGCAGATGTCATCTGACGGCATCAACTTCACGCAACTGGCAAAAATGGAATATCGTTTCCTCAGCACTGAAACCATTGGCGGCTTCACAGGAGTGATGCTTGGACTCTTTACGCAGTGCGACAATGACACGAATGGCTTTGTCGATATTGACTGGTTTGAATACCAGACTGGCAAACTCTGACGAATGATGCCGCTCGGCTTTGCCGCTTGCCTAAGCAAGAACTTTTCTTGTTTTTCATACGTCTAACAGATAGAAACTTTTAAAAGATAACGATTATGATACTCTCAACAACCCCACAGATTGAAGGTCACACCATCCGCGAATACAAGGGTATTGTGACAGGTGAAACCATTATTGGTGCACATCGTAGGTGGTCGAGCTGGCGCTTACGAGAAGGTACTTGCCGAGGCAAAAGACACATCTATGCAGGAGATGATGCAGCGTGCCCAGGCTATGGGAGCCAACGCCATCGTAGGCATCGACATCGACTATGAGACCGTCGGAGCCAACGGCTCAATGCTCATGGTAGCCACCAGCGGAACGGCTGTTGTCATCTAAATGTTTAACCGAGTTTAATAAATTGTCAGTATAGTTTAAGCGAGTTTAAATTACGTGCCAGTTTGACTTCAGCGATTGTCATTCTGGCACGGATTCTTTCTATAGGCACGTAACTTGCATTTTGGTTAGTGAAAGCCGAAGCAAACAAGCCGAGGCGATCAGAACAAATAAGTTAAACTAAAAGTATAATTAGGAGGTATTGATTATGTTGAACGGATTAATGAAAAGCAACGGTTGGTTCCCAACAATGTTTGAT
>ONMN01000086.1 GCA_900318885.1 uncultured Prevotellaceae bacterium
AAAGGTAAGGAATAATATGGATAAATCCAAATTTTTGGTCTGCTTTTTGTTTTTGGTCGTAGGCCGAAAATTTTCGGCGATGACAAAGAAGTAAAGAAAAATCCGAAAAAAAAGAAAGATTCGTTAACAAAACTTCACCAGGCTTAACAACTGGCGGTCAATTTGGTCAATCGGTCAATCGCGGGCGTTCGCCGCGGGGGTAATATATGTATAAGGGGGGTTACTTAAATATATTTTTAAATACCTATTTATATTTACATACATTATTATAAAAGCGGTTTCTACCGCAAACCCCTAGGATTGACCGATTGACCAAATTGACCGTTTTAAAAAATTCCCTAAAAATGTAGAATATTCTTATATATCGGTTTTGTTGTAAAAAAATACTAATTGCCGAAAATATTTGGTAGTATCAAAAATTCTTCATACTTTTGCACCGTCAAGCGCTGACAACGGCTACTCTCCCTCCTCATGGGGCTTTCTCTAGGGATGTTCCGAGTTTTTATCAACTATAGAGGCTGGAGCAGGGTAAAACCGAAAATTTTTTATTCGTTTAACAATTTAAATTTTTACAACTATGTCAAAAGTAGGTTTTTGGCTCAAAGGTCAGGAGACCATGTCTCTCTTCATGAGTGAAAACATTCAGAAATGCCGTGCTGCCATCGAGGAGATGCAGTCACAGGCCATCCAGCTATTCAAGGACGGTGCACAGGTCGGCAACGACCACAATATTAGCGGCACCTCTGCTAGCTTCGTAGTGTCAGCCGCTGCAATCGGCACTTACACCATCAAGGTGAAGAAGTCCGACAACAGCGTCGCAACTCCTGGCTACAGCATCGTCGTTGCAGCATACTCAGCTGGCGGCGGCGGCATGGACCAGAACTAGCGTTCCTACTCGCAGGTTCGATTTTCGGCCTCGACTATTACGTTGATAAACTGAAAACGTTAGTCAAAAAATAACTTTGCGCGCTTAAAAGCGCAGAAAATTAAGCACAAATCCACGTCAAATTAGCATGGCGTGGATTTGCTTTTTTATATCTCGTCTCTGGGAATATCCCTAAATAAAGGCATTCCGAAGAATCGGTCATTTTGGTCACTCGGTCATTTCAGGGCGTTTTGCCAGCGCAAAGAAAATAAAAGTGTTGCGCATCCATGAGAAGGTTGGTGAAGCATGCAGACTGATTTTCTGGATGGATTGAAGACCACCGTGTTCGACTTCCACTCCACGGGGTCATGCCACCTAACAAGAAAAGCCCGCAGAAATGCGGGCTTTCGTGTATTATGGCTCACATGAGAACTGTCATTGTTTTTTAAAGACCCTAACATCAGGATCCGTCTGGCAGGAATAAATATCAATAATCAGAATCACATTGTCCCTTATCTGATAATCGATGGCGAAACGTTCCACAAACAATATCCTTACACCAGGAAAGTCCGTAAGACGACCAATCTCTGGCATGGCAGATGCAAGCTTAATCTGCTTGTGAATCATCTTCAGCAATTTTTTACTGAAGCTGTCACTTCCATTGCGTTCATCAAAATATTTGAGAATGCCCTCCAGATTATCAAAGAACTGGGGACTATAGCTGATTTCTAAAGCCATTTAGCAAATCTTTCCTTAAAATCAGCCTCAGTAAGACACTTACCATCCTCATAGTCACGCTCTGCTTTCATTGCAGCATCTCTCATTTCCTTAGTCAGTTTGATTCTGCCAAACTCATCAGTCTTGAAAGGTTCCTCCGTTTCCATGCCTCTTTTCAGATACGCTATCAGAGCAACCTTGTCAGGTTGACTCAGTTTCATCACCTGACTAAGAATACCACTTCTTCTCACCTCCTCGCTCAGCAAGGATGCGGCTGGTTCTGCTGCTAACATTACGTCGTTTTCTTCCATATTGATATTGTTTCTGCCTGACAAAACTGCGGTTAAGCGAGGGCAATGATGCTCGCACAAATTCTCTGACCAAGGTCAGAGTGTGGCGTTGCAATGCCGAGCGTGAGTAGTTTCGCACGCTCTGCGTGCAAAGATAATAAAATTGTTGCGCATAACCAACACTTTTTGGAAAAAATGTTGTTTTTAAACCACATTTTTATACCACCGTGTTCGACTTCCACTCCACGGGGTCATGCCACCTAACAAGAAAAGCCCGCAGAAATGCGGGCTTTCGTGTATTAATTTTCTTTTTTGTCTTACTTCAGACCCATGATGTCCTGAGCAGCTTTGTACTCGGGGTCGATGGCGAGGATCTGAGTGGCATATTCCTTAGCACCGGGGATGTTCTTGTCGAGGTAAGAACCGAACATGAGGTAGTGGAGGCTGTACTTCAGCATGGTGTTCTCGCTCTTTGAGCGGTCGGCCTTGCCGGAGAGCAGGGTGACTACCTGCTGATAGTAGGGCTTAGCAAGACGCTTTGCCATGTCCTTGTCGGTCTTGTTGATGAGCTCGGCACGCTTGTAGTTGGCATAAGCCTGCTGGACGGGATACTTCTCGCCGATGAGGGCATAGACGTCGGCAGCCTTGGTGAGCAGGGCGTTCTTAGCGGCTTCATCAGCCTCTTCCTTTGCGAATGAGCTGTAGATGTCGGCGAGTGTCTCGTAGTCATCAACCTTCACCTCGGGCTTGCAAGAGAGGAACTCCTGATAGTACTTGATGGCATTGTCGAGGTCGCCGTCCTTCTTGTGAGAATTGGCGAGGGTCTTGAGGATGTCCCAGCGCTTGATCATAGAAGAGTCGCTGACGAGCTCGAGGGCCTTGTGGTAAGAGGCCTTTGCATTGTCCTTGTCCTCGAGGGCCTCGTGGATGAGGGCTGCATAGTAGTGGTCGTACTCAGAGAACTCGACGTCCTTGATTTCGTTGAAATACTTGTTGAGGTAGTTCTTGGCAGCGTCATAGTTCTTCAGCTCGTAGTTGCTGAACATAGCCAGACGGGTGAAGGTGGGGTTGCCGGGATTGTGCTTCAGACCTTCCTCGCAAGCCTTGAGGGCATCTTCGAAGTGACCGCCGAAATAGCTGGCACGAGCGAACTCGTTGAGATAACTGGGGTCAATCTTGTCGACGGGCACAAGCTTGTAGCAATCGTAAGCGGCCTTACGGTCGCCGGCAATCATATAGATGTGGCCCTTGATGGCGTCGACGCTGACGTCGGGACGCTCAGCCTTCAGCTGGTCGAGCTTGGCGGCAGCACCGCGGGGGTCAATCTTACGATATACCAGGGCGTACTTGTAGTAAGCCTCGACGAGCTTGGGGTCGGCATAGATAGCCTGGTCGTACTGGGCTGCTGCTGCACCACCGTCGTCGCTGAGGGCCTCGATGTCGCCCAACAGGATGTAGGCAGGTGCGCACTTGTTCTTACTGGCCTCCAATGCATAGTGAGCATAGGTCTTGGCGTTGGCAGTGTCCTTAACCTCGAAGAAGGCGCGTGCGAAAGCAACGAGGTTGGCAGCGTTCTTCTTGTTAGCCTTGTAGAAGGGCTTCATCTGCTTGTCCAGATCGGCGGGTTTGTTACTGATAATCTGCTTTACGGCATTAACGTCGGCCTGTGAGCCGTCCTGTGCCATCACTGAAGTGCCGAATCCTAACATCAGCACTCCCATCAATACATATTTCATCTGTTTCATAATTCTTATTACTTTTAAATTACACAATATTCTTACTTCTCTCTCAAATCTGACTATATGACGTTCAGCGGTTCGAAAGGTTTATTTGACGCCGCTGTTCACAATGACCTCTCTGACGTTCATATTAGCAGTGCGGGGCAGCAGACCGGCACGGAGAATGACCTTCTGACCGCGGGGCAGCTGACAGAAATGGGCAAAGGCCGTCGGATTGCCATCGGGGCGCGGGTCGTTTAACAGCGCATAGATGGTGCGGACGAGCGGATAGTTGCCATTATATAGGTAATACTGATAGGGTTTCCACGAATTGTAACTCTTGGCAGAGTCCATCTTCGAGACACCCATCACGGTGATATTCTTGTTGAAGGTGACATTGGTGGTGTCGCGCTTGTCGTTGAGCCAGTTGGAACCGATGATGCCCAACGAGCCCTTGTGGCTTTCGACATAGTCGATGACGGCAGCACTGGTCTTCATCGCACCGATGTTCGGATTGGTGAACTCCTTGCCGCCAAGGATGGAATCGACACACCAACGGACGGTGCTCGACAGGGGATTGTCGAAGACGACGTCGATGGTTCCCAGCGTGGACTGGGGATATATTTCGCCCCACTTGGTGACCTCGCCACGCAGGATGCGTGCAAAATCGCGGACGGTGATGCACGTGTCGGGGTTGGCATTGTTGACGATGATGGCGAGACCGTCGTAGGCAATGGGTATTGCGCGGGGCAGGTACTTACGGTCGCGCAGGTTCTGCTCTTCCTTCGGCGTGAAGTTACGCGTGGTAAAGGCCAGCCACGTCTCGAGCTTCATGAGCCGCTTGACGGCATCCTGCTCGTTCATGTATTCGACACCGATGGTATCGAGGCGCTGGCTGTTGAAATAGAAGAGCTCCTCGTCGAGGATGGGGAAGAAACTCTCGTCGGCCACGAAGGCTTCCGCAGCTTTCTGGTAAGCTTCCTCCAATTCAGGATTAGGCTTGTTCCCACAAGCGGAGAACAAGCCTAATAAGAGTGTTAATCCAATAATACTATTGAATACGTTTCTATTCATGTCGAATCAATTACTGAAGACGGAAGGTGACAGGCACGGTGTACTTCACACGGACGGCAGAACCATTCTGCTTACCGGGAATCCACTTCGGCATGCTCTTCACCACGCGTACGGCCTCCTTATCGAGTGAGGGGTCAACGGACTTCACGACGCGAACGTCGGTGATAGAACCGTCCTTCTCAACGACGAAGGTACATACGACACGTCCCTGAACACCATTCTCCTCGGCGACTACCGGGTACTTGATGTTGCTGGAGAGGTACTGCATCAGGGCGCTGGGACCTCCGGGGAATGAAGGCATCTGTTCAACGACGTCGAACACCTTCGTCTCCTCTTCCTTCACAGGCTCGGGTTCTGCAATCTTCTCTTCTACGTGCTTTACTTCGGCGGTCTCATCGTTACCCTCGACAGTGAACGCACCGATGGCGGTGTTGGTTTCAGCGAGGTCATCCTGAGACTTCATCTCCTGATCTTCCTTTACTTCATCATCCTTCTTGATTTCAGGAACGGTGAAGGCCACAGAGCTCTTGACGCGCTCAACCTCGATCTTCTCGACCTCGGGTTCGTCCTTCTTCTCTTCCTTAATCTCCTTCTTCTCAGCCAAGCTCTGGAGCTCGACGTCAGCCTCGATGGCTGCATTCTTAGAAGCGATGTAGTTTTCAATAGAGACCTTTGCGTATACGATACCGGCAATGATGAGGAATGCGGCGAACATGACGGCCAAAGCCTTCAAGTTACGTATACCCGTGTTCTTGCGTAATTGATAAGCTCCATAAGCCTGGTTTTTGCCCTCAAATACGAGGTCAACCCAGCCATTGTCAATAAGATCTATTTTTGCCATAGTCTATTCTACTTTTAGGGGTTAATCACTTGACTCCAGCCTTCTCGATGAGTGCCTTATCATCGTCACTCATCTTGTCGACATTGTCAATGACGTACTTATCAATATTGCTAATCAACATCTCATCAAGAGCGGCAACCATATTGGCATACGTTGCGGTGTTCAGAGGACGGATGATGACGGTCAGTGCGGGAACTTTCTCGCCATTGGGCAGTTCACCCTTCTTCAGCTTCTTCAGCTGCTCCTGGTACTGCTCGTCGGTCATCTTAGAATTGTAAGCATTCTTCTTGGCGTCCAACTCCTTCTTGGCCAACTTGATCTTAGCCACGGGGTTCACACCTTCCTCTGTAGTATGCTCCAAAAGCACCTTCTCGATTCCGTCCTTACCATAGGTCGTCTGCTTCACACACGAGGGATCGTCGTAGTTGGGCAGACCGGCAATATACCAGACCTTGTCGTCGGAACCCAAGTAAAGGGTAATGGTATGAGAAGCCTTCGTAACCTGTTTCTGCTCTTCATTCAACTGCTTTGTGTCTTCGTTTGACGGCATGGTGAGCTGCATTGCCTGCGGCTTAGCCAGCGTAGTACAAAGCATGAAGAAGGTGATCAACAGCATCATCATGTCTACCATTGGCGTGAAGTTCACGCGGGTATCCATCTTTTTCTGCTTGGATAGATTCTTTTTTGCCATAATACTACTAGTCGTTTAAACGTTTAACATCGAGATTCGTGATAAGCTGGAAACGGTTCTCGTTCATGTCCTGAAGCTCTGACATCAACAACTTAATCGAAGAATAAGGAGTCTTTGAGTCGCACTTGATGGCGAGCTTGATGTCAGGATTAGCACCGCGGGCCGCAGAGACCCACTCCTGGAATTCGCTCTTGCCCTTTGAACCGTCGGAGAATTCAATGCTGTCCAACGGAAGGCCGAGCTTCTGGATTGCCTCAGCCATCTTCTCCTGGTCAAGGCTGAGGTATGCTGCAAGCTGCGACATGCTGGCACCGACCATGGCATCCTCGCGGAAGTGCTTGATCTGGTTGGCGTTGAGCGTCACCTTATGCTTGCTCAACATCTCGTCCAACATTGCCTGCATGTTGTTCTTGTTTTCGGTTCCCAAGAAGACCTTGCCCTCTGGTGTTACCAGAATGCTGAGGACATCCTGCTCGGGAATCTTGACCTCAGACACTGAGTTAGGCGTAGTGACCTGTACTGGTTCCGGCGTCAAGAATGTTGATGTCAACATAAAGAAGCACAGAAGCAGCGTCATCACGTCTGACATAGGCGTCATGTCAATCCAGATGTCTTT
>ONMN01000048.1 GCA_900318885.1 uncultured Prevotellaceae bacterium
TACGTCACTCTTCGTGACCAAGTTCAGAGCTTACGCGAAAACATCTATTTGCGTATCATTCAGAAAAAAGGTGCCAACGACAAAGCTCCGGACGTGCCGCACACGAGTATCCGTGTCATCCCTTCGAAGAATTCCGAGGCGGAGTTTCTGACGAAGCAGCAGGATAATCATGGGGCTCACATGTTTACCTACGCCGCAGAGATGGACGAATGGGCGAAAGGTGAGAAGGCCGCTGGCGGCAACAAAAGCGACATGATTCGTGTGGCCTGGGACAATGGTGAGTATGGTCAGCAATTCAAGAGTGCCAACACGTTTAGAGGTAAGGTTCGCCTGTACTGGAATGTGCTGATTACGGGCACGATGGCACAGGTGAACAACTATTTCAAGAATGTGGAAAATGGTCTTGTAACGCGTTGCTGTTATACCACCATCGAGAACCAAGAGTTCCAACTTGCCACCATCTGGAAGCCCATCAATCAAAAAGGTCTGAAAACGATTCAGAACTATTGCAAGCGATGTGATGACAATACTTATATGTCGCCCTGTGAAGTAGATATAGAAGAAGCCAAGACCATGGGGGAGCAGGAATTCGACGATAACATCGACTGGCATTTCCAGATTAAGGAAAAGCAGGAGGTGGATATGTCGTGGATTATGCCGACCATTGAGAAGTTCCAGAAGGAACAATGTGACCAGGCAGCATTGGCCTACGACAGAGCGCGTGACACGTTCCGTCGGCGTGTCGGTGTGCGTGGTTTCCGTCTGGCATTGCTATGTACGACACTCTATCCGACAGTAGGTAAGAAGGAAAAGAAAACCATTATACACTTCGTTGAATGGTGGATGCATCAAGACATAGAATGCACTTTACGTCTGTGGGGTAAGAAATACAATGACATCGTAGAGGAGAATACGACAGAGAATCTCGCTCAACGTGACGTATTTGCCCAACTGAAGGATGAATTCACAAAGGATGACGTATATGTTGTCTGCAAGCGTGAAAATATCAAGACCCGTATTAACATGATTATCTATCAATGGAAGAAAGGTAAGCATATCGAGGAAGTAACAAAGAACAAACGTTGGAGAAAGGTTAAGAAAAATGAAAAGTAATAAGAGTAATAAATTCATCATTTCAATTATCAAGGAAGTAAACCCACTGGAGCTTCCAAAAGAAGACGGTACGAGCTATGTATTCCACTCGATGGTAGATTGTTATCTGCACGTCATAAAAGTTATGTGTGGAATAGCTACAAAGGGTTATGTGGACTTGTTGCTGATTATAGCGGAGCTATATCATTGCACGTTTACAAAGGCAAAAGATATCTATTACTGCCATTTTAAACGCAATCTTCCTGATAGAATAATTCTAATCATGTTAGAAGAACCCAAGGCGAAGCACTTCTTCAGAAAGTTCCTAATATCTGCACATGGGTACACAAATACTATCTTCAGTTCCGATGCGTTTGAAACCGCATTTGAGATGTTTAAGAATCAACTGGAGTATGAACGTAATAACAAAATAATTAAGTAAAAATGGAAAAAGAAAGAAAACAAAAGCCGAGGGGGATAAGGAACAATAATCCCCTGAACATCGTCCAGACAAAGGACAAGTGGCAAGGTCTGCGTGAGAAGCAGTATGACAAGCGGTTCTGTGAGTTTATCGACATGGCGCACGGCTATCGTGCCGCGTTCGTCATCCTGAAGAACTACATCAAAAAGCATGGGTGGAATACCATCGAGCAGATCGTGTCGCACTGGGCTCCGAAGAACGAGAACGATACGGCGGTGTATCTCTTCGCAGTGTGTAACTTCATGGACGTAAAGAAGGACCACGTGATGGACTTCGGGAATATGCCGGATATGCTGATGTTGGTATCGGCAATGACGGTAGTAGAGAATGGTTCGTATTATAATCCGCAGAAGTTGTATTATGACCTGTGGAGGCCGATGTATGAAGGTTATAAAATGGCGTTTGGGTCGCGCAAGAACCTTGCGGCCTTAGAGTATTCGCCCGACCTGCATCATGAAGTTCACGATGTGGAGTTTAAGGAACTACTAGCGGAGCGAGTAACGGATAAGGACTACAAACATCTTGAGATAGAGGATGCATTCAAAATCAGAGAGGCTTACAGCCAAGCCTAAGTGGAGGGTAATTGTTTAACAACGTAACATTTATTGACGCATGAAAATTATTAGAAGAATCATTTTCCAATGGCGCAAGTATATTGCCATTAAAGCCGCCATTAGGGCGCACGAGGCCGACGGCCGCAAATATTTAGTGATTATCCTCGAAGGCAAGCCAACAATGGTTGCCAAAGGTGAGCTTCGCAAATGGATGAAGCGGGGAGTGTTCAAGAAGGGCGTAACGCTACAAGATTTCGAGAAAAGAGCACTATTTGTCTCAAAATAACCCCGAAAATCAATTTTGTCAATCGTCAATTTCAGGGCGTTTTGCCTAAGAGAGCCCCTTTGGCGGAAGCCGTTTCCCCGATTGACGGGGACACTCCGCATTAGAAGGGATATCCGATGGCGAAGTGGAGGGTTTGGTTGCGGCTGAAGCTGTCGACATTGAAGTATCCGGAACGGCTGGTTTCGTAGGGCAGGTGGAGGCCGATGCCCCAGTCGAGACGGATGATGAGGAAGTCGAGGTCGTAGCGGATGCCGATGCCGGTGCCGACGGCGAGCTCGCGGAAGAAATTCTTCAGACGGAACGTGCCGGGGGGGTCGTCGGCTTGGTCGGCGTAGTCGTTGGACGACGCCCATACGTTGCCGGCATCGAGGAAGAGGGCGCCGTGGAGGTTGCCGAAGAGCTGACGGCGGTATTCGAGGTTGCTGACGAACTTGTAGCAGCCGTTGCGCATGAGGTAGTCGGTGGCGTTGTCGCCGAAACTCTCGACATTACCGGGTCCGATGCCGCGCACAGGCCATGCGCGGAGACTGTTGGCACCGCCGACGTAGAACAGTTCGCTATAGGGCAGCCAGTCGCTATTGCCATAGCGGTAGGCGTAGCCGGCATTGACGTGGCCGACGAGTGTGGAGGCTTTGTCGAGGGTCCACGTCTTGGTGAAGTCGGTCTCAATCTTGATGAACTGCGAGTAGGGGTTCTTGAAGAGTTTCTTGTCCTTCTCGTTCCAGTCACGGCCTGCGAGGAGATAGCATAGCGAGACGACATTGCCGGACTCGCTGAGGGTGGTCTCCCAGCGGATGGGGTTAAGCAGGCCGACGGGCGAGGTGTAGGTGTAGGTGTAGCGCATCTCGGGGATGAAGTGGTCCTGCATGGTGGTGGCGAGATAGGGGTTGATGCGGACCAGGGAGTCGAAGGCGTCGGTATGGCTGTTCATGAACTGATACTTCACGGTGAGCGGCGAGAATTCGTGGCGGCTCTGTGCGGAGGTCTGCCAACGGTAGGTCCATTCGCCGGACACGACGTGCATCTTGTAGTAGCTGGGGCGGTAGATGATGTCGGTAGAGGCCTTGGCGATGGTGGAGGGGGTGGAGTAGAAGCGCCGGCGGCGGATGATGCGGCCGTTCTTGTCGCGACGCACGCGGTTGCCTCCGAAGAACGGTGCGATGATGCGTGGGAACTCGATGGAGGCGTCGGCACCATATTCGTAGTTGTTCATATTGGATCCGCCACTAGTGGCCCACTCGTAGGAACCGTGGAGGTTGACGTCGATTTTCTCGCCTCCGCGGAAGGCATTGCGGCGTGTGACACCCATGCGCAGCTCGGGACCCATGCGTCCGATGGTGCGGGCGTTGAAATTAGTTTCGATGTAGAAGTCCCAGGGCTTGTCGAAGACGCAGTTGAGCGTGAGGTCGAGGGTGTCGCAGGGAAGTGAAGAGTGAAGAGTGAAGAGTGAAGAATCGGCTGGCGCCGTGGAGGTGCGAGGGGTGAAGGTAAAGTCGGTCATGGAGAAGAGTCCCATGGCGTTGATCTTGGCGACAGACTGCTGGTAGTTGTCGTAGCTGTAGAGCTGACGGGGGCGCAGCTTCATGTCGGCCATGAGCACACGGGTACGGATGGGGGGCTTCTTGCCGGAATAGCGCACGGTGAAGTAGCGGCCGACAACGGAGTCGGTGGCTTGTTCCCTGAAGGTCTTCTTCATATTGATGGTGACGCGGCCGATGTACCACTTATGGGTGGCCTCGACGGGAACGTCGTTGGCCATGCGCAGCTGCAGCTGGGCGCGACCGTCGACGACGAACGTGTCGGCAAGATAGGAGGCGTAGCTGGGCTGGTAGTAGTAGTAGCCGTTGTTGCGCAGGAGGCTGCCGATGCGCTGACGCTCGGCATCGAGGCGGCTGACGACAAAGGGGTCGCCCTTGTGGATCAGGGCCTCGGCGGACGTGGCATGGATGAGGCTGTCGGCCTCGGCGGGGAAGCCGAAATAGCCCACGCTGTCGAGGGTGTAGAGTCGTCCGGGATGCACGTCGTAGGCTATCTTAGCGGTCTTGGGATTCTTCTGCTGGATGACGTCGTAGCCGACGTATCCGTTGAAGTAGCCGTGGTTGTGGAGCACGCCCTCGGCAACCTGTGCGCGCAGTTCGGGATTGACCCACGACATGAGTACGGGCTGCTTGCCGAAGGCCTTGGTCATCCATTTTGCGAACTTGGTGTCGCGGTTGTGGTAGTGGTTCCAGATGGACAGTCCCATGGAGAACGGCATGCGGTAGTAGCTGCTGCCGAAGATGGCGCCGTTGGGTGCGGTGGCCAGTGCGGCCTCTACCTCCTCCTGCGTCTGGGTGAAGTTCTTCGTCGCTACCTCCGCCGTGACACCTGCGGAGTCGGTGAGCACGTAGTCGTCGTAGGTGATTTTCTTCAGTCCGGTGAAGAGCTGGTCGCCCTCGGGGATGTTCTTCGTCATGGAACAGGCGACGAGGAGGACGGCAGCCGTCAGCAGGAGGATGTATGATGTGAGACTGTTTCGTGTCATGGGCGTTGAGTCTTTAGGGTGTCGGTAGTGACGCTGTCGCGCGGGGCGAGGGCGGGGGAGCCGGTCTCACGCGGACGCATGGGGATGGGCGTCTGGGGATCCTTGAAACGGAAGATGTCCCAGAAGCTGTTCAGCGAGCGGCGCCACGTGAAGCCGCCGCCGTATTTCTGGGTGTAGCCGTCGAGCCAGTCGTAGCTGTTGTTTTCGTAGAACAGCGTGATGAACTTGTTGGCGGTCTGGTCGAGGCGGTATTCGAGCAGCACATTGTCGAAGAACGACGAATTACGCTCCTGCAGTTCGGCACCGGTGGACACCTTGCCGCCGACGACAATCTTCAGGCGGTTGTTCATGAAGCGCTTGGCGAACTTGAAGGAATAGTCGGTGTGCGAATTGCCCGCCGCGTCGGTGGTGTTGTCCATGCCCATCGAGAGGTCCAGCGTGCGCAGGGCGTTGCCGGTGATGCTGTTGATCTCGCTGTTGAGGAACGAGCTCAGGGCGGAGTTCATGGAGAAGGCACTGGTGTTGCCGTCGGCCAGATACATGCCCGTGGTGAGCATGGTGACGGCGAGTTTGCCGCGCTGTTCGCGACCCATGGCCTGCAGCTCGCTGTGGATCATCATGTCCTCGGGTGCGTCGAGGGTGAACTCCACACCCATGTTGTTAAGCGTCTGGGTGATCTTCACGCCGCAGTCGAAATCTACGCTGCGTCCTACACCGCTGCTGCTGGAAACGGTGGCCTTGGTGCGCTCGGTGGCGGTGATGTTGAGCGTGGGGTTCATGGGGTCGCCGGTGAACTCGATGTAGGAGCCGTCCTGGATGGTGAATGTCTTCAGCGGGATGACGGGCAGCGAGTATTTCATCTCGCCGTTCGACAGCGTGTAACGACCGCGGAGGACGAGGTTGTCGGCAGGGGTATATTGCATGCGCAGCGTGCCGCCACCCATGAGGTCGATGTAGTTCGAGTGGTCGGTGTTGAGGTAGGCCATGACGTGTGCACCTTTAGATACGTCAATCGTCATATCCATCTGGAAACCAACGATTTGTGGACGCGTCACAATGACTTGTGTGGTGTCGCTGAAGTCGGTGAATTTCACCAAATCGTTCAGGTGATTGTCCGTCGACAGCGGGGTGTCACGCAGCACGTAACTCATGTCCGTCGAGCCGAGCACGTCGAGTCGGCCGCGCATGGTGAGGTTGTCCACCGGACCGCTCATGCGGGCAAACATGTTGACGAAAACTTTGCCGTAGGCGATGCTCTTGGGATTCTCATCGGCACCGATAATCTGGAAGTCGCGGGCCTGCATGCGGAGGTTCACCAGCATGCGTTCGGGGTTGCTGAAATCGATGTCGCCCTGGATGTTGAGCGGGTTGTTGTTGTAGGCATAGACGGTGAAGTTTTCGAGTAGCAGCTTCGAATTGACGATGCGTACGGGGTCGTTGTCGAAACGCAGGCGGACACCGTAGGGGATGCTCTCGAGATAGGAGGAGTCGAGATAGATTTCGCCGTCGACCTTCGGGGCGTCGAGCGTGCCCTTGACGGCCAGTTCGCCTTCACCGTAGCCATGGAATCCGAAGAGCTGGTCGGGGATGAAACCGTTGACCATCGACAGCGGCAGGCGCTCCATGATCAGGCGTGCGTCGATGCGCTTGTTGTCCTTGTTGTAATAGGTTCCCGTGAGCAGTCCTATCTCGTTGTCGTCCTTCATCAGTCGTGCCTCGATGGCGTGGGCGTCGTCTTCCTTCTGCAGATACATCAACTCGGTGCTGATGTTGCCGATGGGGCTGCGTTCGTAGGTCATGTTGTGGACGGCCATGTCGCTGACCATCGACAGTTGGCCGTCGGCATTCTGGATGACGTGGAAGTCGCCGTTGAGGATGCCGGTCATCTGGGGCAAATAGTAGGGCAGGACGCTAGTGACCTCGCCCAGGTTCAGCTTGTTGAGGCTGACGGTGATGTCCTGCAGGGCCGTGGGGTCGCTGTCCTCGGAATAGATTTTTACGCCGGTGCCGTCGTCGGCAATGAGGTCTATCTTCGTGCGCACCTTATGACCGCGCGCCAGCAGGATGAAGTTGTCGGGGTTGAGGTTGAACTCCTTGTAGCCGATGGTAGGACGTTCGGGCAGCAGGTGCAGGTTGATGCCGGAATCGACCATCTCGGCCTTGGCTCCCAGACGGATGCCCAGACGGTCGTTGATGTCGTAGTAGCGCACGCCGAAGGTGGCGCCGCGCTCCTGGAACAGTCCGTCGATGAGGGTGTTGAAGACAAACTGCGGGTTCTTCTTGTTGTTGCGCACCTGTCCTTGGAACGACAGGTGGCTCTTGCGTTGTACGAGACTGAAATTGATGGTGTCGAGGCGCATGTCGTCGATGGTCAGCGAGTGGACGAAACCCTTGCCGTTGATGCCGGTCTCGGGCGACGTATTGATGTCGAACAGCAACTGCTGGAAGTCGATGTTCTGACTGCTGTTCAGGAAGGTGACAATGGGATTGTCCTGCTTGCTCTCGACGTGGAGCTTCATGACGGGAAGCAGCCGGCGGATGGCGGGCTGGTCGATGATGCGCTGGTTGAATTGCTCAGCGACGGAATCGCTGAGCACGGTGAGGCGTCGCAGGAGACGTTCGTAGTCGCCGCTGGCGTCGGCCTTGACGATGAAGTCGCCGCTCTGAGCACGGAGATAGGTGGTGTCGGGACGTGTCTTGACGAGCAGTCCGATGTCGCCGGGACGGTAGGTTTTGCTGGAGTCGCGCAGCGTCAGGTCGTTGATGAGTCCGCTGACGCTATGTGTCAGCTTCATGTCGGAATTCACGTCGACATGGCCGCAGAGTCCGATGCTCAGCGGATGAGGCGTCAGTCCCATGGCGTAGAGGTCCAGGCGGTTGAGGTCGGCCGTCACCGTGCCGTCGATCTGGCGTTTCTTCATCAGGGCATCGACGGTTACGAGACCGTTCATGAGCTTGTTGTCGCTATGGATGTCGGCATGGGCCTGTCCGTTCTTGATGTCGGCCTGTGCCGTCACGTTGTCGAGGTTCCAGTGACCGTAACCCAGATGTTTTATGTTGGCGTCGGCATGGAGCGTGGTGCGGGGTGAGAAGACATCGGTGCCCACGCCTTTGGCCGTGATGTCGGCAGTGACGGTATAGAACGAGTCGCGCGGCATGAAGTGGTGGAGGTTCAGACGGTCGATGTGGGCGGTGACGTCGTAGCGCATCACGTCGGTATTTATACGGCCCTTGGCCTTCACCGTACCGCCGCCCTCGTGGAGGGTGACGTCGGCGTCATAGTCGGCACCGTCGGCTTTGAGGTGACCGTTGGCACTCATGCCGTTGGGGATGCGGTAGTTGCGCTGTATGTCGCGAGGCAGGGCGGCCGTCACAAAGCTGAGGTCCTGGGTGTGGGCCTCGAAATCAACGTCGGCGCGGAGGTGTTTCAGGTCGTTGAGGTTTGCCACGAAACCGCTGGCTTTGGCGGACAATGCCGTAGGCAGCGACAGGTCGAGGTCGGTGAATTCCATGCATTCCATGTTGCCCTTTACGCGTCCTTTCACGCTCAGGGGGTATTGTGGCCACCGCTCCTGCATGGGGCGGGGGAGCGACGAGAGGAAGGGCATCAGGTCGTTGCGCGCCAACTGGGCATCCATCGTGAGTTGCATGTTGCCGGGATTCAGCGAATCTGTCAGCGACAGGGGCATGTCGAGGCCGACGATGAGGTCGCTGTCGGCAGTCTTCAGCTGCAGATGAGGCACTTTGACGCTGTCGTTCTCCATGCGCAAAGGACCCGTGTGGAGGCTCAACTGCGGCATGTCAATGTCGTTGTAGCGCAGGGCACCGTCGTTCCAGTCGATGCTGCCGACGCTGTAGGCGGGCTTGCCAAGGTCGGCAAGTACTTCGCGGACTTTCAAGTCGCCCATGCGGGTGTAAATATGCGTGCTGTCGTCTGCGAGGTGCAACGACAGGTCGCTGCGGCTGATGGTCACGCTGTCGGCATGAATGATCCAGAGTGTGGGGGTGGTCGTCGTGTCCTCAGGCACCGAGTCGCGAAGCTGGATATCCAGGTGGGCGTCATCGAGTAGTGCACCGTTAACCTCAACTGTCTGTTTGTCGAGGTCGATGCCCTTGCTGGTGAGTGCGAGGCGGTTGAAACGGCCCTTGACCACCGCTGCCTCCACGAAGCCGTTGGTGTTCAGGTGGGTGTTGGTGACCTCCAGTTCGTTGATGACGACGCGTTTCTCCAGCAACGGCCACAGCTCGACGTCGGCTACCATGTGTTCGACGTCGGCAATGGTGTCGCCCTCGTGAATCATCATGAAGTCGTCGATGGCCAAATCCAGTGGGAATGAGAGGTTTACGTGGCCCACAGTGATTTGCATGCCGGTCTTCTCGGAGGCGATTTCGGCCACTTTGTCGACGGCCCAGTTCTGAACGGGTGGCAGATAGAGTAACACCGTCAGCACCACAAACAGTACCAACGGGCTCAGCAAAATGCCCAATATCCACCACAACGCCTTCTTCACCTCAACTCTTAACTATTATCTATAAACTTTCACCTTTCACCTTTCAACTTTCAACTTTCAACTTTCACCTTTCACCTTTCAACTTTCAACTCTCTCCCATATTCCTGTCAGCGGTGCTTCGACGACGATATGTTCCTTCGACACGGGATGGATGAACTCCATGCGGCGTGACAGCAACGAGATGCTGCCGTCGGGATTGCTGCGCTTGGCCCCGTATTTCAGGTCGCCCTTGATGGGACAACCCATCGCTGCCAACTGACAGCGAATCTGGTGGTGACGACCCGTCAGCAGGTTCACTTCCAAGAGCGTGTAGCGGTCGGTATGACCTGCCACACGGTATTTCAGGATGGCTTTCTTCGAATTGGGAACTTCGTGGTCGTAGGCGTACGACTTGTTCTGCTTCTCGTTGCGCACCAACCAGTGTTCCAGGGTGTGCCATTCCCCGTCGTCTGCCATCTGACATCTGCCATCTTCCGTCTTACTTACCAGCGCCCAATAGGTCTTGTGCACATCGCCGTCGCGAAACATCGTGTTCAGACGCGCCAGGGCTTTCGACGTCCGTGCAAACATCACCAATCCTGCCACGGGACGGTCCAGACGGTGGACGACACCGAGGAAGACAGCACCGGGTTTCTGGTACTTTTCCTTGATGTATGCCTTCACCGTTTCCGACAGCGGTGTGTCGCCGGTCTTGTCGCCTTGCACGATTTCGCCGCTCTCCTTGGCGACGATGATGATGTGGTTATCTTCGTAAATCACCTGCATAACGCCTGCGAAGGTACGAAAAATCGTGCAATATGCAAAATAAAATGGCAAAAAATCAAATTTCTTTTGTATTTCATTCTTTTTTTTCGTACCTTCGCAGCCGGAAACCGTAAACTTCTGACAGTCATGATGAAGAAATTATTGACATTTTTGCTGCTGATGTGCGCCACGGGTGCAGCAGCACAGGCTTATAGCGAAAAGTATGGATTCAAGGGGAAATTGAACAACAAGATTCCCATAGAAATCGTGTGGTACACGGGACTGAACGACGGAGAATGGGTGAATGCGGGGTACATCTACTACCCGAATGCGAAGAATCCGGCACCGATCCTCATTGTCGGAGAGGAAACGAAAGCGGACCCGAAGGCACCGAACAGCGACAACCTCTATGCCATCAAATTCACTGAATATCAGCCTGATGGCGCAATTACCGGACGCTTTACGCTGATGTATTACGAGGTGGAGGGCGACTACCATTTCTATAAGGGAACGTGGACGAATCCGACGACGGGTAAGTCGCTGCCGATGACGCAGATGGAGGCCGTGTTCGACAAACCTTCGTGGGTCAAGGAACTGCCCTCGGTGCTCCATGCTCCGAAGCGTGAGGCATGGCGCATAGAGAAGCGTTTCGACAAGGATGAGAACGGTTGGCTCAGTGATATCCACGTCGATTTCTTCGTGAACGGTCAGAAGAGTCCGTTGAGTTTCGAGGAGCCGTTGTGTATTGCCTACGAGGCCGATCGTGCCGACGAACTGCAATGGATCAGGGAGGAGGACGTCAACTTCGACGGCATCCCCGACATCATGGTGTTTATCGGTATGACCGTCCGTACACAGGATATGTACAAGGTTTTCGTGTGGAACCCTGCGACACGCCAATACTACTACGTCGAAGCATTTGAGAGCATTACGGACCCTAACTTCGACGAGAAGAAGAAAACCATTGACTGCGTTATCCGCGACGTCAACACACTCTATTTCGAAACCTACAAGTGGAAGAACGGCAAACTAACGCAAATCAGTTCTAAGAAAGAAAAACTGGAATAATCAGAGGTTTGCAAGTTCGATGACCTTATCGACTGCAGCGCTGAGTCCGTCGACATTCTTACCACCAGCCTGAGCGAAGTGGGGTTGACCACCACCACCGCCCTGAATGAGTTTGGCAGCTTCGCGCACCATCTGACCTGCGTTGAGACCGTGGTCTGAAACCATGTCGTCGCTCATCATGATGGAGAGCTGGGGCTTGTTGTTGTCGTGAGAACCGATGACGCAGAGCAGTGAGCCATTGACAGCGGCACGAATCTTGAAGGCGAGGTCCTTGGCAGCGGCGGGAGCCATAGGCGCTACGGATGTGATGACGGTAACGCCATTGACGGTGCGGGCCTTCTCAACGAGACGCTGGGCGGCACGTTCTACGGCCTGTGCCTGGAAACCTTCAATCTCCTTCTTCATGGCGTCGTGTTCGTCAATGTACTTCTGGATAACGCCTTGCAAGTCCTTCGCATTGTTGAAGAACGACTTGATGTTCTTGAGGATGTCCTCCATCTGGTAGAGACGCTCTTCGCAATCCTTACCGGTGGTGGCCTCAATACGACGGATACCAGCGGCAACACTGCTCTCAGAGAGAATCTTGAAGAAACCGATGCGACCTGTGCTTGTGGCATGAATACCACCGCAGAACTCGCAAGAGGGACCGAAACGAACCACACGGACCTTGTCGCCGTACTTCTCGCCGAAGAGGGCGATGGCACCGAGTTTCTTAGCCTCGTCGAAAGGCACGTCGCGGTGCTCGTCGATATGGATGTCCTGACGGATCATGTCGTTCACCATGCGCTCTACCTCACGGAGCTGTTCGTCGGTGACCTTCTCGAAGTGTGAGAAGTCGAAGCGCAGGGTGTCGGGTGATACAAACGAACCCTTCTGCTCTACGTGGTCGCCGAGAATCTGCTTCAGGGCATAGTCGAGCAAGTGGGTAGCAGTATGATTGGCAGCCGAAGCGTTGCGCTTGTCGGTATCGACACATGCCATGAACTCGGCAGCTGGATCCTTCGGCAACTGCTTCACGATATGGACGCTTTGGTTGTTTTCGCGCTTGGTATCGATAATGTCGATGGTCTCGTTCTCGTTGACGAGCACACCGCAATCACCTACCTGTCCACCCATCTCACCATAGAATGGTGTGGCATCGAGCACGAGCTCATAGAACTCGTTCTTCTTCTGGGTGACCTTACGATAGCGCAGGATGTGGCAGTTGTATTCAGTATAGTCGTAGCCTACGAACTGCTGTTCTATCTCAGCGGGAGAACCGCTGAGCACGGTGACCCAGTCGCTGTTTTCAACGGCAGCGGCATTGCGGGCGCGTTCCTTCTGCTTCTGCATCTCGACGTTGAACTGTTCCTCGTCAACGGTGAAGCCGTTTTCACGACAGATGAGTTCCGTGAGGTCGAGGGGGAATCCGTAGGTATCGAACAGACGGAAAGCCTGAACACCATCCAACTGGTTCTTGCCCTGAGCCTTGAGATCTGCCATAGCCTTATCGAGCAGGGAGATACCCTTGTCGAGGGTGCGCAGGAAGCTGTCCTCCTCTTCCTTGATAACTTTGGTAATCAGCTGCTGCTGAGCCTTCAGTTCAGGGAAGGCATCGCCCATCTCATGAACGAGGGTGGGGACGAGCTTATAGAGGAAACCGTCCTTCTGTCCGAGGAAGGTGTAAGCATAACGTACGGCACGACGGAGGATACGACGGATGACGTAACCGGCCTTGGCATTAGAAGGCAACTGGCCGTCAGCAATGGAGAAAGCAACGGCACGCAAGTGGTCGGCGCAGACACGCATAGCCACATTGATGTCGTCCTGTTCCTTGCTAATAGGATTTTGAGTCTCCTCCTCGAAGGTAAAGTATTTCAGACCCGTGATGTCCTGTTCGGCCTTGATGATGGGCTGGAAGACGTCAGTATCATAATTCGAGTGCTTGCCCTGCATCATGCGAACGAGGCGCTCGAAGCCCATACCGGTATCAATGACGTTCATCGAGAGCTTCTCCAGAGAACCATCAGCCTTGCGGTTGAACTGCATGAACACGAGGTTCCAGATTTCGATGACCTGTGGATCGTCCTGATTGACGAGTTCACGACCAGTCTTGCCTGATGCGGCTTTCTGCTCGGGAGTGCGAGAGTCGACGTGAATCTCAGAGCAGGGACCGCAGGGACCCGTATCGCCCATCTCCCAGAAGTTGTCGTGCTTGTTACCATTGATGATATGGTCCTCGGGTACGTGCTTGGCCCAGTATTTGGCAGCCTCGTCGTCGCGAGGAATGTTTTCTTCGGGTGAACCCTCGAAAACGGTGACGTACAGATCAGCAGGATTCAGCTTCAGTACATCAACGAGATACTCCCAAGCCATATCGATGGCACCCTCCTTGAAGTAGTCGCCAAACGACCAGTTGCCGAGCATCTCGAACATGGTGTGGTGGTAGGTGTCGTGACCGACTTCCTCCAAGTCGTTGTGCTTACCGCTGACACGCAGACACTTCTGAGTATCCGCACGACGACGCGGTTCAGGGTCGCGCGTACCTAATATAATATCTTTCCACTGGTTCATGCCCGCGTTGGTAAACATCAGCGTGGGGTCGTCCTTGATAACCATCGGCGCAGAAGGCACGATGGCGTGTTGTTTTGACTCGAAAAACTTCTTGAAAGAGTCGCGGATCTCGTTGGCTGTCATCATAAATCTATCTTATGTTTACTTTTAAAGCCACTGAAAATCAGTGGCTTTTCGTTCTTCGTGATCCGTTTGGGGCTCGAACCCAAGACCCCAACATTAAAAGTGTTGTGCTCTACCAACTGAGCTAACGGATCTACCTTTTTGCTTGAAAGCGGGTGCAAAGGTACAACTTTTTGGTGAAACAGCCAAATTTATTGGGATGTTTTTTTATCTTTGGCACTATCTTCCTCTAAAGCACGCTGGTAACACTCGCGGCAAAGCGGTTCATATTCTTGTGTTTCACCTAAGAGTACACGCTTGTCATTTGCGACGGTTCGATGACTGACATAAGCCAGTGATCCACACTTGACGCAGATGGCATGAACCTTCGTGACGTCATCGGCAATGGCACACAGGGCGGGCATGGGACCAAAAGGAATGCCGCGGAAGTCCATGTCAAGACCTGCAATGATGACACGTATGCCACGATTGGCTAATTGGTTGCAGACGTCAACGAGCCCGTCGTCGAAGAACTGCGCCTCGTCAATACCAACCACATCAATGTCGGACGACAGCAACAGGATGCTTGCTGACGAGTCGAGTGGGGTAGAGGGGATGGCATTGTGGTCGTGACTCACCACCTCTTCGTCGCTGTAGCGCGTGTCGATAGCTGGTTTGAAGATTTCGACCTTTTGCTTAGCAAATTGTGCACGACGTAGACGACGGATGAGTTCTTCCGTTTTTCCTGAGAACATGGAGCCGCAAACCACTTCAATTCTGCCTGGGCGACGGCTCTCGCCCGATGTAGGATAAGTAATCATGGTGCAAAGATAATAAAAATTAGCTAAATAAGAAATAAAAACAAAAATATTTTGTAACTTTGCAGCCGAAATGGGCATATTATATATTGTACCTACACCTGTGGGCAATATGGAAGACATGACGCTGCGTGCCATTCGGGTCCTGAAAGAGGCCGATGTGGTGCTGGCGGAGGATACGCGGACATCGGGTATTCTGTTGAACCATTTCGGTATCAAACAGCATCTGCTTTCGCATCACAAGTTCAACGAGCATGGAACGAGTGCTTCGGTAATCGAGCGTTTGCAGGCAGGACAGACTGTTGCGCTGATAAGTGATGCAGGAACCCCAGGCATTTCTGACCCAGGCTTCTTTCTTGTGCGTGAGGCAGTGCGTGCGGGAATTGAGGTGCAAACATTACCAGGTGCTACGGCTTTCGTTCCGGCATTGGTGTCGAGTGGTCTGCCATGCGACCGCTTCTGCTTTGAGGGCTTCCTACCCCAGAAGAAAGGTCGTCAGACAAAAATCCAGAGTTTGGCTGATGAGGAACGGACGATGGTGTTTTACGAATCACCCTATCGCGTATTGAAGACTCTGCAGCAGTTTGCTGAGGTATTCGGCAGCGAGCGTCAGGTCAGTGTGTGTCGCGAGATATCAAAGGTTCACGAAGAGAGCGTTCGAGGCACGTTGTCCGAGGCCATTGCTCATTTTACGGAACATGAGCCTCGCGGAGAGTTTGTTATTGTGTTGGCAGGAAAAGAGAATAAAAAAGAAAGTAAAACAGATAAATAAAATTACATCAAGAAAATGAAAAAAGTATTATTGTTTATTGTAGGTGTGTTGTCACTGACAGCCTGCAACCAGAAAAGTGGAAGTAGCGATATGCTTACCCAGCAGGCAGACTCGCTGAATCGAATTATTGCCCAGAAGGACAATGAGATTAATGACATGATTGGTACGATGAACGACATTGAGGAAGGCTTCCGTGCCATCAATGCCGCAGAGGAGCGTGTCGGTGTGGCCCGCCAGGGTGAAGGTGCTTCAGCCAAAGAGCGCATCCGTGAGAACATGGTGTTTATCCAGCAGACCATGCAGCAGAACCGTGAACTGATTAGCAAGTTGCGCAATCAGCTTCGTCAGAGTTCTGTGAAAGGCGACCAGTTGCGCCGAACATTGGAAAGTCTGACTCAGCAGATGGAAGAGAAAGATGCTCAACTGAAAGCTTTGCAGGCAGAGTTACAGGCCAAGAATATTCAGATTCAGGAACTGACGGAGCAGGTAACAGACTTGTCGGAGAATGTCAGCAACTTGAAGGAGGAAACTACCGAGAAGTCGCAGACAATTTCTCAGCAGGACAAGCAATTGCATACCGCATGGTTTGTTTTTGGAACAAAGAAAGAGCTGAAAGAACAGCGTATCATCGAGGATGGCGAGGTGCTTCGTTCAAACTTCAATCAGGAGTACTTTACCAAGATTGATATCCGAGTAGACAAGGAAATCAAGCTTTATTCACGCTCTGCCAAGCTGTTGACGGATCATCCTGCATCGAGCTACAAACTGGAACAGGATGCAAACAAGCAGTATGTCCTGCGTATTGAGAATCCTTCGAAGTTCTGGTCAACGAGCAAATATCTGGTTATCCTTGTGAAATAATCCAATATTTCCAAGTGATATAAAAAATAGGATTAAATCATCCTTTTTGTAACAAATGTTGCGAAAAGGATGATTTATTGTTTTGTGGTTTGCATAATTGTTCGTACCTTTGCAGCCCAATATGTACTATTTAATGAATAAGAGATTCTTTTTGCTTATAGCCGTGTTGCTGATGTGCGTATGCAGCATAAAGGCTGTCCCGGCTCATCCTGGAACCATAAAGGTGCAACAGCCTAATGGTAGTTTTGTGACTCTGCGACTGGTAGGTGACGAGTGGCAGCATTTCCAGACGACAGCCGATGGCTATTCCGTTGTGAAAAACCAGCAGGGCTATTATGTCTATGCCGAGAAAAAGAACGGACAGTTAGAGGCTACGGCTCTTGTGGCTCACGATGAGGCCGAGCGCACGGTTTCAGAGCAGACCTATCTGTCGACTGTTAAGAAATATCAGGCTCCGGATATGTCCGAACGTCAGGTACAGGAGCGCCAATTGGTGCAACGGCGCCGGCAGGAAATCCTTGCAGGTCGTCGTGCGCAAGGGAATAGAGCTACCAATTATAGTAACTTCAGGGGTCTTATCATCCTCATTGAGTTTGACGACAAGGGCTTCTCGCGTGAAGACTACCCAGAGATAATGAACGATATGGTTAACAAAGAAGGCTATTCGGGCTTTGATAATTTGACGCTTACGGGCAGTGTACGCGACTATTTTTCGGACAATTCTGGTGGTAAGTTCCAGCCCCATTTCGACATAGCCGGTCCCTATAAGGTGCCCTTCAGTCAATATGATTGCAACATTAATAAGGATAATAAAATAGGTCAAATACTGAGAGCAGCCATCGACTCTGCCGATGTTGTCGGTAATGTGAATTTCAAAGATTATGATGGCGATGGCGACGGAAAAGTCGATTTGGTTTATTTCATTGTTGCCGGCAATGGTGCCAACTATAGTGGTAATAACGAAAACCTCTGGTGGCCTCATCGCAGTGGATTTTGGGGAATCAAGAAGGATGGCGTCTATTTGCAGGACTATGCCAGCTCTACAGAGCTGTTGGGCTATATGTCCCGTCCCACGACGATTCGAATCGACGGTATCGGTACTATCGTTCACGAATTCAGCCATGTTCTGGGACTGCCTGATTTTTATGATACCGACTACGAGAAGGGCGGTGGTCAAAGCTACGACCCAGGCGATTGGTCGGTAATGGCCAGCGGTTGTTATGCGGACAGCGGCGACACTCCCGTAGGCTATTCTCTCTATGAGCGCTATTCCGTGGGCTTCTGTGAAGAACCAGAGACAATTACGGCAGAGGGTAGCTATACACTGGAGCCCCTGTTTAGCAGTTTTACGGGTTTCCGAATCGATTCACCTGTAAACAAGGAATTCTTCCTGTTTGAGAATCGCCAGAATGACGCCTTTAAATGGGATAAGTGTCTGCCAGGAAGTGGCATGCTGGTTCACAGGGTCGATAAAACGAATACTGGTGTTTGGTATAATAATACTATTAATGTTAATCCTGATCATAATTACTATGAGGTAGTACGTGCCGGTGGAAACGGTTCTAGTGGAACGGCCGCTGACGTTTTCCCAGGAACACGCAAGGTGACGACACTGAATGCCAAAACGACTCCTGCCAATCTGAAGACGTGGAGTGGTAAGTCAACGCGATGGGGATTGAAAAATATTCAGATGGCAAATGGCGTTATTACATTCGACATTGAGGATATTTATGCGTTAAGGGAGCTCTCTTTGCCGGAATCATTAACCGTTTGTATAGGGCTTGTAACCCAGTTGGAGGCAGTTGTAGAACCGGATGATGCCATCTATCAGTTGACTTGGTCTTCTGACGATGAAAGTGTTGCCACCGTCGATAAAGATGGAAAGGTGAAGGGTATTGCTGAAGGAAAATGTACTATTACTGCCGAAAGTAACAATGGAGTGAAGGCGAATTGTCTGGTGATAGTTGAGTATATAGAGCCAATAAGCCTTTCAGATTTTAAGTCTTTGCCAGAGGGTGAGGTTGCTCTGTTGCAGTTGACGAATGCACAAGTGCTCTATGTCTATGAGAACACAGCATATGTTCGTGAAGACGAAGAGAATAGCTGTATTATGTTTAAGGATATGGACCTCAACCTAAAGAAAGACGATGTGCTTAATGGTATGGTGTTGGTCGGTGTAGATGAAGAAAACGGGATGAAACAGGTTTTGGGCATCGAAGGTTCAACCAATGACAGTAATCTCGAAATAACATCTGGCGAAGAGGCTGAACCGCGTGAGAAAAAACTAGAGGAATTGTCGCCAGCAGATTATTCTGATTACGTTCTTGTGAAACAGGTTCAGTTGGTAAAGGATGATGGCATTTGGGCAGTTAGTGAAGACGGCAACGTTCGTGTCCGTATGTGGAATAAATTCATGGATATGTCTATTCTGTTGAAGAATTACGATGGCAAATATTTCGATGTCTATGCCATTTATGGTACTGATGTTCTCGATGGCTCAGTCATCAATGAACTTTATATGGTAAAGACGCCTGTTGAGGTTGAAGCTCCGACGGCTATCAATGAGGTAAGATGGAAGATAGATGAAGGAAGTGGCGACCTCTATAATCTGAACGGTCAGCGTGTCGACCAGCAATACAAAGGCTTGGTTATTCGTAACGGTCGAGTGGTATTGAACAAGTAAAAAATAATTTACGTTAACGATTTAGTAAGAAAAAGTGGCGAAAATGTTGCATATTTCGCCATTTTTTTTGTAATTTTGCAGCGTCTTTTATACTAAAACAAAATTATCGATAATTCAAGCAATGGAACAAGTTTTTAGTTACATTATTAGTCTGGGCGCTTCGGTCATGATGCCAATCCTGTTTACCATCATTGGCAAGTCGCTCAAGTCAGGACTCTATGTGGGCGTCGGTTTCGTGGGCTTGGGCATTGTTACCGCCCTGCTGACTAATAATTTTGGCAGTCCGCTGTCGGAAATCTCTCGTTTGTACGACTTGCAGCTCGGCGTGTTCGACATGGGGTGGCCTGCTGCAGCTGCTGTTGCTTACAATACCGCAGTAGGAGCGCTGATAATCCCCATCTGTCTGGGGGTGAACTTCCTGATGCTTATAACAAAATGTACGCGCACGGTGAACATCGACCTGTGGAACTACTGGCATTTCGCCTTCATTGGTGCGGTGGCTTATTTCGTGATGGATCAGTCGTTGGCTTGGGGCTATTTCGCCGCTATCGTGTGCTATATCAACACGTTGGTGATGGCTGACCTGACAGCTTCAAAGTTCCAGAGCTATTACGACGATATGGACGGCATCTCCATTCCACAGCCTTTCTGTCAGAGTTTTACGGCTTTTGCCATTGGCATCAATTGGTTGCTCGACAAGATTCCTGGTTTCTCGAAGCTCGACATCGATGCCGAGGGTCTGAAGAAGAAGTTCGGTGTGTTGGGTGAACCTATTGTGCTGGGTGTCATTGTGGGTGCCTTGATTGGTGCCGTTGCACAGTTGGATATCAAGAAAGTCCTCTTCCTTGGTGTGACGATGGGTGCCGTGATGGAACTCATTCCCCGTATCACGAAACTCTTTATCGACGGTTTGAAGCCGATTGCAGAGAAGACGCAGGAGGTGGTACAGAAGAAATGGGCAGGCAAGAAGGTGTACATCGGTATGTCGCCCGCACTGGTCATTGGTCATCCGACGACCCTCGTAGCCTCGCTGATTCTCATTCCATTGGCTCTGCTGATGGCTGTCGCACTGCCAGGTAATGAGTTCCTGCCGCTGGCTTCATTGGCTGGTATGTTCTACGTGTTTGTGATGGTGTTGCCCTATACGAAGGGTAATGTGGTGAAGACGCTGATAGTCGGTATCGTAGCAGTCGGCATAGGTCTGTGGTTTGTCACTGATATGGCTCCGGCCTTCACGCAGGCTGCTCAGACGGTGTATGCCCAGACGCAGGACCCTGCAGCGAAGATTCCTGAGGGCTTCCAGGCTGGTGCCCTCGACTTTGCCAGTTCGCTCTTCGGTTGGGTCATCTACAAATGTGTGAATAATCTGGCCTATGTAGGTATGGGCGTGCTCACCATTATCACGTTGGTGATGATGTGGATTAACCGTCAGCGTATTGTGGCAGATGAAGCGAAAAGTAAAAATGAATAACTAAAATAACAAATGATGAAGAAAACAATTCTTACGATTGCAGGGGCTATTGCCCTCTCGCTTTCTGTTGCAAACGCACAGGAAGCCGACAGGTTCGTAGGCGCACAGCATGTGAAATTCCAGACGGCCTGCCATCCTGAAGACGTGAAGCACTACGACACGAAGTTGCTTCGCGAGCGTTTCGTTATGGAGAAGGTGATGACTGCCGACTCCATTCTGCTGACCTACAGTCATTACGACCGTTTTATCTTTGGTGGTGCTATGCCTGTCAACAAGACCTTGAAGCTCGAAAACTTCTGGGAACTCGGTCTTGACGTGGATAATACCATCAAGGAGAAGTATTTCATGTACAACCGTGAGCTCGGTGTTGTCAACTGTGGCGAAGGCGACGGCTGGGTGATTGTCGACGGTAAGGAGTATGCGCTTTCTCCCAAGGAGGCTCTTTACATTGGTCGCGGCCATATTGGCAAGGATAAGGACGTCAACAAGTCTGTTGAATTCCGCTCGAAGGACGCCTCGAAGCCCGCTAAGTTCTATCTGAACAGTGCTACCGCTCACCAGCATTACAAGACCCAGTGGATTACCCTCGACGGACGCAAGGGTTCGTTGAAGGCAGCTGTTTGGGGACCAGTAGGCACCGTAGAGGAAGCTAACAACCGCACCGTCTATAAGCTCATCGTGAACGACGTATTGGAGGAAGGTCCCTGCCAGTTGCAGCTTGGTCTCACCCAGCTCAATCCCGGTGCAGTGTGGAACACGATGCCTCCTCACACCCACGGTCGTCGTATCGAGGCTTACTATTACTTCAATCTGCCTGACGGACAGACCATTTCTCACGTGATGGGCCAGCCTCAGGAGAGCCGTAACGTTTGGCTCCACAACGAGCAGGCCATCATGTCGCCTGAGTGGAGTATGCACGCCGCTGCCGGCACCTATTACTATACCTTCATCTGGGGTATGGCTGGCGAGAACCTGTATTACAACGACAAGGACAACATCCCCGTCATTGACATTCGATGATGGAGATGTCAGCATAATGAAATAACGTAAAAACGAAATAACAATGACTCCAATTCAAACTACCAAGATGTCCAACTTCCGTTGGGTCATTTGTGCGCTGCTGTTCTTGGCAACGACCATTAACTATATGGACCGTCAGGTTCTGTCACTCACATGGAAAGACTTCATCGCTCCAGAGTTCCACTGGACGGACGGTGACTACGGTACGATTACCGGTATGTTCTCGCTGTTCTATGCCATTGCCAACCTCTTCGCTGGTAAGTTCATCGACTGGATGGGCACCAAGAAAGGCTACCTCATCGCCATCTTCGTATGGTCGCTGGGTGCCGTGCTTCACGCTGGTTGCGGCTGGGTGGCAATGACCATTGAAGGTTACGACTCTGTCGCTCAGCTCGGACAACTCACGGGTGATGCCGCTGTGGCCATCGCTACCATCTCCGTATGGCTGTTCCTCTCGTGTCGTCTGATTCTGGCTGTCGGTGAGGCTGGTAACTTCCCTGCTGCCATCAAGGCTACGGCAGAGTATTTCCCCAAGAAAGACCGCGCTTTCTCCACTTCCATCTTCAATAGCGGTGCCTCTGTTGGCGCTCTCGCTGCTCCTGCTACCATTCCCTTGCTGGCTCGTGCCTGGGGTTGGGAGATGGCGTTCATCATCATCGGTGCACTGGGCTTCATCTGGATGGGCCTGTGGTCTTGGCTTTACGATAAACCCGCCAAGAATCCACGCGTCAATCAGGCCGAGCTCAACTACATTGAGCAGGACAACGACCTCGCTGAGGCTCAGGATCGCGATAATGTAAAGGAGGAGAAGACCATTCCGTTCTTCCAGTGCTTTACCTACAAGCAGACGTGGTCGTTCCTCGTGGGTAAGTTTATGACCGATGGTGTTTGGTGGTTCTTCCTGTTCTGGGCACCAGCATATTTCTCCGACCAGTATGGCTACACCTCCGACTCGGCTATGGGTATTGCGCTTATCTTCACGCTCTATGCCATTGTGACCATCCTGTCTATTGGTGGTGGCTATCTGCCCACGTACTTCGTCGACAAGAAGGGCATGAATCCCTATCTGGGCCGTATGCGTGCTATGTTCATCTTCGCCTGCTTCCCCGTACTGGGTCTCTTCGCACAGCCTATGGGAGCCTATAGCGCTTGGTGGCCTGCCATTCTGATTGGTTTGCTTGGCGCTGGTCATCAGGCTTGGAGTGCCAATCTGTTCTCGACCATTGGCGATATGTTCCCCAAATCTACCATTGGTACGATTGTAGGTCTGGGTACGATGGCTGGTGGTATCGGCTCAATGTCCATCAACCTCGGAAGCGGAAAGTTCTTCGACTGGGCAGCAGCTCAGGGTGCCAACTTCCAGTTCTTCGGCTTCGAGGGCAAGCCCGCTGCCTACATGGTGGTGTTCTGCATCTGTGCTGTAGCCTATCTCATCGGCTGGTGCATCATGAAGGCCCTTGTTCCTAAGTACAAGCCCATTGAGATTGATTAAAATCCTCTGACCGTCCAAGGCAGGAAACCTTGGCGTTTGAGTGCATAGATGAGCCCCTCGCTCATGGCTTCATTATCCTTTCGCGTATAGCGGATGTCGGTGAAGACTTGTGCGAGGGTCTCTTTATTGTTGATACGCACAAACTCCAGGTTCTCAGGACGGTGCTCCTTGTCCTCGTAATATTTGTCGATGTCCATTGCCAGATAGTCATTGTAGGTCTCTTCGTGCACGAAACTCTCCATCGGCAGACGGTCGGATAGGGGAGGTTCTTCGTCAGGCCATCCTACGGTCAGCGTCGCTACGGGGAACGTCAGTTTGGGCAATTCCAGCAGGTCGATGATAGCCTGAGGCTGATACACCGTCGTTCCCAGATAGCAATAGCCCAGTCCCTCTTCATCCATCAGGTTACACAGGGTCTGCGTGTACAACAGCGCATCTGTTGCCGCGTTGATGAACGACAGGAAATTGTCGTAGCCCGGCTCTGCGTTCCGGCATCGTGCCCACGTCGATGTGCGGTTGAAGTCTGCGCAAATGGTCAACACTACTGGAGCCTGCATCACCATCGGCTGGTTGAAGTGTACTGGTGCCAGCTTTGCCTTCATCTCTGGCGAACGTGTCACCACCACGCTATACAGTTGGAGATTGCCCATCGTTTGGGTTCTGCTGGCCTCAGTCATGAGGCGGTTCAGGAGCTCTGCGCTCAGTTCTTTGTCACTATATTGGCGAATGCTACGCCTGGTCATTAAGTTCTTCATATTACAAATCCTTTTATATTCCGCCTGCAAATATACACAATAAAATCGAAGTACGCAAGCAACTCCTGCAAATAAGTTTTAATTGACTTATTCCCACGGAGGGAATGTTTTATTCCCAGGCTGGGAATGTTTTGTTCCCACGGTGGGAATAAATTGTTCCCAGCCTGGGAACATTTGGCGCAAAATAACCCAAGGTTTAGCGCAAATAAGGCTGCCTTATTGAAAAATAAGCTTGCATTATTGACAGATATCGACGGAGTATTAACGAAATCCGTCCATCTCTCCCATCGGATGGCGCCAAGCCCTTTAAATAAAGGGATTCTGCGTTTTTCATCTCTCCCGTCATCTCTCCCATTTCTCTCCCAAATCACTCCCGTCATCTCTCCCGTCGACCATTGACGTTGATTTCCACGTGGCTTACTACGAGGTCATTCCGCTAAACAAAGGGTGATGGGAGAGATGAAGGAGAGAAATGGGAGAGATAAAAATAATCTCCACTATGCCGGAATCCCTTTCTGTAAAGCCGATTCCAGCGATTATGGGAGAGATGAACATAATTTGCGATAATCATGTCTATATTGTAGTGGTACCGGCTGTCCGCCACTCTGCTCCCTGCTGTCTGCTTGACACTTCCCTGCTGTCGGCCGCACAGCCAGTAAAGTGACGAGGCGTGCCAGTCCCTTGCCATATTTACCGGCGGATTCTCGTTTGTTGTTGGAGCCACTATATATATAGGTGGCTCCAACAACAAACAAAAATCTTCCTTTGGCTTTTCGCTCGCTTATTCGTACCTTTTCGCTTTGCGAGAAGGTAGGCTTCACCTCGGAAATAAAAGAAAAATGAATTTTTTCTTTGTATTTCGCTCGATTTGCACTATCTTTGCAAGCAAAATTACAATAAGCGCGCGAAGAAGTATGATTAAGAATACAAACGAGACACTGACGGAATGGCTGGTCAGGACACTGGCAGCAGCCAGCCAACAGACGGAAACATCCCTAACGGAACAGCAGATAAAGAAGATGCTGGACAAGATGTTGGGTGCATTGACACCCAAAGAAAGCAAACAGTTGACAGCGGTTGCCGATGTAGCTGTGAAAGAACTGATGCACAACCAGCGTCCTGACGTTACGGAAGTCCGCCCGAAAGTGCTGGAGTGCGACGTGGTTCGTTTCCAAAACAACAAGGATAAATGGGTGGCGCTGGTAGGTCTGCTCGACGGATATCCTTACGAAATATTCACTGGTCTTCAGGACGATGATGATGGTATCTTGTTGCCAAAGTCGGTGACGAAGGGCAAGATCATCAAACAGGTGAATGAAGATGGTACGAAGCGCTACGACTTCCAGTTTGAAAACACGCGTGGCTACAAGATTACCGTCGAAGGGCTGTCTGAGAAGTTCAATCCGGAATATTGGAACTATGCCAAGCTGATATCAGGTGTGCTTCGCTATCGGATGCCGCTGGAACACGTCATCAAGCTGGTGAGCTCGTTGCAGTTGCAGTCGGAGAGCATCAACACGTGGAAAGTTGGTGTAGAACGCGCGCTGAAGAAATATATAGATGGTTCGGATGACGGTGAGCAGTAATATCTTTCTGGACGAAGTACGCATTCACGCCTACCACGGGGTGATGCCTCAGGAGAATGAGGTAGGGCAGGACTTTCTGGTGTCTGCTCGCTGTGGTGTGGATATGACATCGGCCATGCAGTCCGACCAGTTGGAGTCGACGCTGGACTATAGTCTATTGTACCGTCTGATAGAAGAAGAAATGCACAAGACGTCGCAATTGCTGGAACATGTCGCAGGACGTATAGCCGACCGCGTGTTCGCCGAATTTCCGAAAGTGACGTCGCTGGACCTGAGAATAACAAAATTAAATCCGCCCTTAGGAAGCGACTGCAAAGGGGCAGGAGTGGAATTGCATATAACAAAAGATTGATGAGGATACGATTACTGATATTGATGCTGATGATGACAGTGACGATGGTTGCTGCCAACAAGAAATTTACGCTGGTGATTGATGCCGGACACGGAGGCAACGATGCCGGCGCCATAGGAAAAATTACGAAAGAGAAACACATCAACCTAAACGTCGCACTGGCCTTCGGTCGGCTGGTGGAACGCAACTGCAGCGACGTAAAGGTTATCTATACGCGCAAGACGGATGTTTTCATTCCCTTACACACGCGCGCGGACATTGCTAATAAAAATAAGGCCGATCTCTTTATCTCCATCCATACGAACGCATTGCCCAAGGGACATATTTCGCGAGGCATCGAGACCTACACGCTGGGTATGCACCGTGCGGCAGACAATCTGGAGGTGGCTAAGCGTGAGAACGAGGTCATTCTCTACGAGAAGGACTACAAGCAGCGCTATCAGGGCTTCGACCCAAACTCGTCGGAGAGCTACATCATGTTTGAATTCATCCAGGACCACAACATGGCGCAGAGTGTCGATCTGGCGAAATTCGTGCAGAAGCGCATCTGTGCGTCAGCAGGCCGTCAGAACAAAGGCGTAAAGCAGGCTGGATTCCTCGTGTTGCGCGAGACGTCGATGCCGAGCTGCCTTATAGAACTTGGATTTATCTCTACTCCCGACGAGGAGCAATTCCTGCACTCTTCGGATGGTGTGAACCGTCTGGCACAAGGCATCTATCAGGCTTTTCTGGACTATAAGAAAAAGAATTACGGAGGTATTACGGTACCGCTGAAGGCCGAGCCGAAGCAGGAAGTCGAGATCCCGACTGTCGTACCAAAGAAGGAAGAACCGAAAAAGCCGGAGCCAAAGAAAGAAGAGCCGAAGAAGCAGGAACCAACAATCGTCGTGCCTGTGGAACAGCCTGTTGCCGACGCCAAAGTCGACGAACAGCCTGCCGAGACTCCTGACACTGTTGCTGCAACACCTTCGAAGCCCGTTGCAACACCGTCTGCGCCTGCGACACCCGCTTCACCTGCTACGTCGTCAGCCCTAGTCTTCAAGGTTCAGATTTTGGTCTCAAGTACGAAGCTGAAGGCTAACGACCCCCGTCTGAAAGGGCAGTCTGACGACTGTTACCAGGAAGGCGGAATGTATAAATATACGGTTGGTGCATCCGAAAACTACAACGAGATTTACCAGCTTCGCAAAACATTGGCCGCGACGTTCCCACAGTGTTTCATCATCGCTTTCAAGGATGGTGTAAAGACGGATGTCCAGAAGGCCATACAGGAATATAGAAATAGAAACAAAAAGAAATAACGCGTTATGAAGTTCTTTACTAAAGAGGTGAAAATAGCTTTGGTGGCCATCTTGGGCATCGTGGTGTTGTACTACGGACTGACATTCCTGAAGGGGCTCACCGTGTTTGCCAACGACGACTCCTATTACGTAACGTTTACGGATGTCAGTGGCGTCTCAGCTTCCACACCAGTCTATGCCAATGGCTATAGGGTGGGCGTCATCAAGGACATTGAGTATAACTACGATCCTCAGGGTAAGATTGTGGCCGTGATGGGACTCGACAAGGAAATGCGACTGCCACAGGGCTCGCATGCCGAGATTTCCAGCGACCTGCTGGGCAACATCAAAATCAATCTCATACTGGGCGAAGACCCCATCCACATGGTTGCCAAGGGCGATACCATCAGCGGTAGTGCCGAACAGGGCATTATGGGCAAACTGGGTGGAATGGTGCCCGCCATTGAGGCCATGATGCCGAAACTCGACAGCATTATGACCAGTCTGAACATCCTGCTAGCCGACCCCGCCTTGCGTCAGACGCTGCATAATGTCGAGGGTATGACCGACAATCTAAATGCCACCAGCCGCGAGTTGCGCACGCTGTCGGCATCGCTCAACCGCGAGATGCCTACCATGATGCAGAAAGCAAACGGGGTGCTTGACAATACCCAGCAGTTGACGGGTAACCTGGCAGCCATTGATGTGGCATCGATGATGGCCGGCGTCAACCAGACACTGGCAAACGTCAACGAGATGACGCGTAAGTTGAACAGCAATGAAGGTACGCTTGGCCTGCTCATGCGCGATCCTACGCTTTATAACAATATGGCGGCAACGATGGCTTCAGCCGACTCGCTGATGATTGACCTGAAAGCCCATCCGAAACGCTACGTCCACTTCTCGATTTTCGGAAAGAAAGATAAATAAAAATTCTTCTCAATTTTTAATTTGTCTAAATAGTGACGTCGTATAAATACTTTCCATACGGAATGGTGCAAGTGCTTGATATAGCCCACTTTCGGATAGCTAAAATTGTTTTTGTTGCATAGGGTACTTTTTGTGTGCATGAATCGCGCAACCAATTGAATTACAAGTGCTTGGGATTTTGCAAGAGGGGGTGTGAATATAATAATATTGTAAAAACGTCATAAAGTACGATAAACAAGCGAGTTACACGACTTTTCCCTTTTTTTGATTAAAAATACGGATTTGCATAATTCAAAAAAAATACCGACCTTTGCAATCGAAATCATTATTAACCGCATTAAAGGAATTTATTAAAAGAACAACGATCGCCGTATGGAAATGAATCCAAAGGCGCTTTGGGACAACTGCCTTCAGCTCATCAAGGACAACGTCACGGAGCAGCAATTCAGAACATGGTTCGCGCCAATCGTCTTCGAACAATACGACGAAGACAGCCGGACTCTCCTCGTGCAGGTACCGAGCAGGTATGTGTATGAGTATCTGGAGCAGCACTACGTCAACCTGTTGAGTAAGGTGTTGTGTCGTTGTTTTGGCAATAGCGTACAGCTCAACTATCGTATCGTGGTCGACCAGCAGCATAAGCTGACTGTTGATGAAGAGGGTAGTGAGCCCGTTGCTATTGATACCCCCGTGGCTCGTCAGGGCATCAATAAGTCGCCAACCCTTCTTGATGCCGCCACGCCTCAGGATCTCGACCCGCAGCTTGATCTCCACAAGACGTTCCAGAGTTTCATCGAGGGCGACTCCAACAAACTGCCGCGCACTGTCGGCATGACCATTGCAGAGCATCCGGGCAAGTCTACCTTCAATCCCTTCTTTGTCTATGGACCATCGGGTTGTGGCAAGACGCACCGTACTATATGTTTCTGCCCGTCTGTTCCAAGTGCAGTTTACCGATGCTACCCGCCAGAATACTGTCAACGACTTCATCCGTTTCTACCAGAGCATCGATGTGCTTATTGTCGACGACATTCAGGAGTGGGCTACTGCTACGAAGACCCTCGACACGTTCTTCCACATCTTCGACCACCTGTTCCGTCTGGGCAAGCAGATTATCCTTGCCTCCGACCGTCCTCCCGTCGACTTGCAGGGTGTGAAGGACCGTCTGCTCACGCGTTTTGCCTGCGGACTCATTGCCGAGCTCGAACAGCCCAACGTACAGTTGTGTAAGGACATCCTCAATGCCAAGTGCCGTCGCGACGGACTGAAGATAGCCGATGACGTTATAGAGTATATCGCCGAGACTGCCAACGGCTCTGTGCGCGACCTCGAGGGAATCATCAATTCCCTGTTGGCCTATTCCGTCGTCTACAACACCAATGTTGACCTCCGTCTGGCCCAGCGCGTTATCCAGCGTGCCGTCAAGGTTGACAACAAACCGCTCACCGTTGACGACATTCTTGAGAAGGTCTGCGGCCACTATGGTGTCGAACAGAAGAGCATCTTCAGCCGTTCACGCAAGCGCGACTATGTTATTGTCCGTCAGGTGTCCATGTATCTTGCACAGAAATACACCAAGATGCCTGCTGGCCGCATCGGACAACTCATTGGAGGTCGCGATCACAGCACTGTCATTCACAGCTGCTCCACCATCGAACAGCGTCTGAAGGTCGACAAGGCTTTCAAGGATGAACTTGCCAGCATCGAGAACTCATTCCGTCTCAAAAAGTAGCATTTTTGCGAAAAACTTATCCAAATGTTTGGTAGTTTCACAGAAAAACCGTACTTTTGCAACGAAGTACGGACATCTGTCGTGCAATAGGAAACAAATAAATTACTAATTAATAACAAAAACAAATTGATTATGAAGAAAATTTTTACGCTTGTTAGCATGGCTTTCGTTGCCATGAGTGTTAATGCCCAGACTGAGGAGTCTTACGTTGCTGTTGATGCCGACGGCAACATGAGTGCTGAGTATGCCTCCGTTATCGACGAGAACAATGTGGCAACCAATGTTGAGAATGGTAACTCTATTGTCAAGTTCAGTACAGCCAATGTTGAGGTTGAGGCTGTGGGTTCTGCTGAGCCTGCTGATAAGGTCGATCCCGAAGATCCTACCGTAAACATGGGACAGGACATTACTGTCGGTGCGCTCATTGACAAAGCCTTGCACCTTTACGAGTTGGTATCTATCAATTCTACCAAACCCATCAAGTGGGAAAAGAAGAACCAGGGCGACATCAATTTCTCGTATATTGCCGGAACGGGTGTTCCTGCTGTTTCGATGGTTGCCGAGGAGGTTTACACCGATGGTGAGGCTACAGGCAAATATCGCGTTGTCTATACGACTTTCGACCCTGAAAAGGGCGGTGAGCCCAAGAGCGGTCTTTACTACAAGTTTACCACCAAGGTTGATGGCGCGCTGAAGGTAGGTATTTGGGCAAATAAGGGCAACCGTCTGACCCTCTTGGTAGATAGCGAAACCAAGGCATGCAGCCAGTATCTTGTAGAGGGCTACATCAATGGCCAAACTTGGAAGGAAGAAGACGTTGAAGCAGGTTTGTGTACTGCTGATCAGGTTGGTCAGAAGAAGTGGCTGTCGAATGACGCAATTCGTGCCTTAGGCAGCGAAGACAAGCCTTGGGTTATCGGCGCTGGCAATCAGCCTTTCTGGGGTAATGTCGTCATTGATGCCAAGGCTGGTAAGACCTACTGGTTGTTCCAGAGCAATTCTCAGATTGGTTTCCAGAAGTACACCTTCTATCCTGGCAAGAGCAAGGAGGAGGTTATTGATACTGTCACGGGTGTTGAGTCCATCAAGACCTTTACCGAGAAGGCTAACGGTGCTTGCTACAATCTCGCTGGTCAGAAGGTCGACAGCGCCTATAAGGGTGTTGTCATCCAGAATGGCAAGAAGATTGTAATTAAGTGAGCGAGATGAAAGCGCGCTTTCATTTCCGAACGTGAACAAGCTCGACCGAAGGTCAAGATGATTCAGAAGTAATCATACTTTTTAGGTAATATAAAGTGGCGATTCCCATTGGAGTCGCCATTTATTTTACTGCTCAAACGATACGTTGCCCTGCGTTAAATACACTCATTGGTTACGTGCACGCGCGTCGTACGTCTTTATAAAAAAGACAAAACAAATTGCTAAAAATGAATATGAAGAAGCAAATCATGATGTTGATGGCTGTATTGCTGGTATCAGCAACAGCAATTGCTGTAACCTCGCTGCCAGGACTGAACTCTAACACCTTTCATCTTTCAGTCTCTATTGACCCTGAAAATGCTGGTTCTGTAGACCGTCCTGAACGTGATATTGTTGCTGGCGGTAAGGCAACATTTACGGCAACAGCCAATCCGGGCTTTGGCTTTAATGGCTGGTATGTTAATGGCGAGTTGGTCTCAACTGCAAATCCTTATCAGTTTACAAACATTCAAAGCGATATGAATATCGTTGCGAAGTTCAATTCACTTGCAGCTAGTGTCCTAACATGTAGTGTAAAGCCTGGCTGTGAAGGTATGGGAACGGTCACAGTAAGTCCAGAGGGAACGGTCAGTGGTAATTCTCATACGCTTACTACTGGTACTTCGGTAACCCTGAAGGCCACGCCTGCTACAGGTCATGAGTTTGTGCGTTGGGAAGATGGAACAGGAACGACCGTATCTACCAATAGCAGTTATACCTTTACTATAATGAATGATATGACATTGTACGCTGTGTTCCAGAAGCTAGAGAACTACAACCCTGACCTCATCAGTTTCCCTGGCGCCGAGGGCTATGGTCGCTTTACCACTGGCGGACGCGCCATCGACAGCCGAGGCTCGAAGGTCTATTACGTCACCCGCCTGGACGATTCGAATGAGGAAGGAACCTTCCGCTGGGCAGCAACCACAGGCGACGATACGCCTCGTACCATCCTTTTCAAGGTGGCTGGCACCATTTACCTGACCTCGCGATTCTCAGTGAAACCAAATACCACCATCGCTGGTCAGACGGCTCCCGGTGGGGGTATCTGTCTGGCAGGCTATCAGCTGAAGCTACAATCGAACAGCATTGTACGCCACATTCGTTTCCGTGCAGGCGACCTGCCCAACAAGAGTATGTCGATGCTCGACGTGGAGAATGTAAAGAATATCGTCCTTGACCATTGCACCTTCGCATGGTCTATGGAGGAGAATCTGACGATGTACGACTGCGACTATACCACCGTCCAGTGGTGTATTTTCTCGGAGGGGCTCTACGACTCCCGCAACTCAAAGGGTGCCCGTGCCTACGCAGCCCAGTGGGGTGGTGAGCATGGTACGATGCACCACTGTCTCATCTCCAACTGCAACAACCGTACACCGCGTTTCAATGGTGTGCGTGCCAGCACCAACGACCGTCATGTTGATAATGAGTTCGTCAATAACGTCATCTTCAACTGGGGCAAGCCCAATAGCCTCTATGGTGGTGAGAACGATAAAAGCTGCAACGGATACAACCGTACCTATATGATTAACAACTACTTCCGTCCTGGTCCCACGACGAAGAACAATACCTCTGGCAGTCGCTACTTCGTAGGCGCCTCCAGCAGCAATGGCGTGGGTCAGTGGATGCTCAAGGGCAATAAGTTTGAAACGGGCAGCAAGTGGGCGCCCACCAGCAACATATGGAAAGATGAGGTGCTGGAGAAGGTGAATGCCGACAACCTGTATGGCTTTGTCAGCAACAGTTCGGAGCGCGCTTTGAATCTGGAAGGTGTGGGTAACTCGCAGGCTACCTATGATACCTATGTGCTGCAGGAGCCGGTAGAGTGGAGTGGACTGGTCTATGAATCTGCCGACGAGGCTTATGCCAAGGTGGTGACGCAGGCTGGAGCCTCGTTGCCTCGCTATGATGAGGTGGATGCTCGCATTCTGGCTGAGGCCGCTGGTACGATAGATCCGCAGTTTGCAGGACGTACGGAGACGGGTAGCCTCTCACGTGGCATGGGAATCATCAACTCGCCTACTGACATCACACTACAGTCGAACGATGAGTTTGTAGCACTCTACGAGGGTGATAATGCTGCTGACAACAAGGAAATCGACGTCACGTGCTTTCCTCGACTGCAAATGGAAAGCTACGACTGTGCTGTCGTCGATACAGATGGCGACGGACTGCCTGATGCCTATGAGACTGAGGTGGGTCTGAATCCTAACGACGGTACAGACGGTCAGAAGCTTACTGCCAGTGGTTATTCCAATTTGGAGGTATTCCTTAATGGCGTGGCTGACGGACAGATTGATGCTACCCAGTATACCAAGCACCAGCCTGAAGAGCAGCTGTCTTTCGACCGTATATGGAGAGTCTGCAAGGAACCTACACCTGAGAACAATGTCAATGTCGTGACCACCGTGCAGGAGGCTGTCAATCTGGCTCCAGAGGGTAGCATCATCATGATCTATCCTGGTGTCTACGACGAGCATGTGCAGATAGATAAGCCCAACCTCCACCTGATGGGAGTGTCGAAGCAAAACACCATCATTACGGGCAGCCGTCTCTATAACGACAACGGCGGCTCCGTGGACAACAATGCCACCGTCAACGTGACGGCCAGCGATGTGTCGTTCAGCAGTCTGACCATCCGCAACACCCGCAAGAACGAGGGGCAGGCGCTGGCACTCTATACCAAGGGCGACCGCATTGTGCTGACTGACTGCAATCTGGAGGGCTGGCAGGATACTTACCGTACCGGTTCGCGTGGTCAGCGCCACCTGGTGCGTAACTGCAAGATTTCGGGAAAGACCGACTTCATCTATAATGACGGTGAGGTTTTCTTCGACAGCGACACGCTGCATGTGCTGGAGAGCGGCTATATTGTAGCACCGTCGCATATCGCCCCTTACTACGGCTATGTGTTCCGAAACTGCGTAGTTACCACGGCCAAGGCCGGAACGGCAACCTATCTGGGCCGTCCCTGGGGAGACACCCCCAAGGTCAGCTTCATCAATACTCGCCTGACCGACGGCATCAGCATCTATCCGCAGGGCTGGCACGACATGGGTGGCCTGCCCATCCAGATGGCCGAATACAATACGACGGATGCCAGCGGACAGGCTGTGGATCTCAGCCAGCGCAAGACATTGTTCACGGCTGACGGCAAGACGGCCAGCAGCAAGGCCGTGCTCGGCAAGCTGGAAGCTGACTGCTACAAGCTCGACCATGTGTTGCAAGGCTCTGACGAGTGGGATGCCGACTGGCAGGGCTTTACGCTGCCCGCTCCCGTGCTGACCAGTTTTGGTGGGATTACCCATTGGCGTGATGACACGGGTTTTGCCCAGGGCTATGTGGTCACCACCGCAGAAGGAAAGGTATGGTTTACAATGGATCCTTCCTATATCAATGCGATGGAGCCTATCACCGTCCGGGCTTTCAGCCGCTATGGCGTGCTGAGCGAGCCTGCCTATTTCGACCAGACCACGGGCATTCGTGCCACAACGACGAATGCTGAGGTGGTCAGCCGTCAGTTCTATACTGCCGACGGGCGTCAGGTCAATCGTTTGCAACATGGTGTGACCATTGTCCGCGAAACGCTGTCCGACGGAACGACAAGAACGACGAAGATAACGGCTAAATAAGGAATTACGCCAGGCGTTTCAGCAGTTCGATGAGTACGCGCCAGATGTCGTCAATGGTCGAGAGTTCGACGCGCTCACTGGTGGAGTGGGGTTCGACGATACGCGGTCCGATGCTGGCCATTTGGATGCCAGGATAGTGACGGACGAAGAATCCTGCCTCCAATACGAAGTGCATGGCCACCATGCGTGGACGCCATCCTAAGACGTCTTGGAAGGTGTTGCTGGTGAGTTGCAGGAATGGCGACTGCTGGTCTTCCTGCCATGCTGGTGCCGACATGATGGTCTCGCTGTGTCCGCCGTTTTCTGCAAATACGCTGGCGATATCGTTGCTCAAGGCAGCCATCTCGCTGTCGATGAAGCTGCGTGTGTGGGTAGAGACGAAGATGTAGTCCTGTTCGGTTTCGACGCGTCCTACGTTGTTGGAAGTCTCTACCGTTCCTGGCATCGTGTCGCTCATCTTGACAACGCCCTGCGGAATCTGTTCCAGACAGCGCATGAGTGCCTCGAAGGCCTCGCGACTGATGACTGTCTCCTGCCGTTCGCACTTGCTGATGACGCAACGGATATTGGGGTCTGCATCCCCATATTCCTCACGCAACCACTGATTCATCATCTCTTCCTGTTGCTTCACAAATTCAGAGCCCTCGCCAGAAGGAATGGTCAGTACGATTTCGGCCGAGGAGGCTATGGATGCGTTGGCCTCGCCAATGTTGATAGAAGCCACGTCGAAGTCGTATTCATTGTAGATGGCTGCAAGCACAGCCCACGCAGGTATGACGGCAGAGCAGCGTCCCTTGTTGATGTCGACACCCGAATGGCCGCCCAGACCACCCTCGAAGCGGATGCTGTACCAACGACGCTTGCCCCCAGGAGCGGGCGTGCGTCCAGCGGGTATGCGATGGAACTGCAGACAGGCTCCTGCGGCTCCGGTAGTGATGGTGTCGTAGTCCTCGGAGTCGAGATTTATGACCTTACGCCCCCGAAGGAAATCGCTGCTCAGTTGCGAAGCACCTGACATGCCGTCCTCCTCGTTGGTGGTGGTGATGACCTCCATAGGTCCGTGGACAATATCGTTGCTCTCGAGCACGGCAAGGGCCATCGACAGTCCGATGCCGTTGTCGGCACCCAGCGACGTGCCGCGGGCCTTCATCCAGCCATCTTCGACGTAGGCTTGTATAGGGTCGTTCAGCGGGTCGGCCATACCGACGCAGACCATGTCCATGTGGTTGAGCAGCACGACGGGTTCGGCCCCTTCGTGGCCTGGTGTGGCAGGTTTGCTGATGACGACGCAGTTCTCTTTGTCGCGTTTATATGATAGGCCGAGACGTTCAGCAAACAGGCAAAGATAGTCGGCCACGCGCTCTTCGTGGTGTGACGGACGAGGAATCTGGTTCAGCTCCTTGAATATCTGGAACACGCGCTTTGTTGTAGGTGTCATATTTACAATTTTTTTATAAACAATCCAAATTATCGGTGCAAATATACGAAAAAACGAGAAAAAAGTGTTACCTTTGCCCATAAATTTACGAAAATTGCTTTCCGATAAATAAAATGACTAAACGGACTATGAATATAATGAGCACAAAATCAATAGGATTTCTGGCGGTAATCATCGTGGGATTGCTGGTCGTGGCTTGTGGTAATGAAAAGAAGAAACCCCACGACGAGGTGGCATATAAGACGATGGTTGTGGGCAAGAAAGATATGACGCTAGAACGGCAATATAGCGGGAGAATGACCGGTCGTCAGATTGTAGAGGTGCGTCCTCAGGTGTCGGGCACTATCACACGCATTTGCATCAACGAGGGTGAAACTGTGAAGAAAGGTCAGACGCTGTTCGTCATCGATCAGGTACCGTTCCAAGCTGCATTGGATGTGGCGGTGGCTGCACGTAAGAGTGCCGAGGCACATTTGGCGACGGCTCGCATGAACTACAACAACGAACGTCTGTTGCAGGAAGGCCATGTAGTAGGCGAGGTAAGTGTGGAGACCACTCACAATGCCTTGCTGGAGGCAGAGGCGGCGTTGTCGCAGGCGAAAGCGCAAGAGGCGAATGCCCGTAATAATCTGAGTTATACGGTGGTAAAGAGTCCGGTGAGTGGTGTGGCTTCGATGATTCCCTGGCATGTGGGTTCTCTGGTCAGTAGTTCGATTAGTGAGCCGTTGGTGACGGTGGCCGACGACTCGGAGATGTATGTCTATTTTAGCATCAGTGAGAGTCAGACCCTGAACCTCATTGCACAGTATGGTGGCATCGAGGCTTTTATCAGCAAGGCTCCGGCAGTGGGGCTTCGGATGAACAATGGTAAACTCTACGAGCAGCAGGGCCATATCACTGCGGTGAGCGGTACGGTAGATGCCAGTACGGGTGCCGTCACATTGCGTGCCACGTTCCCCAATGCTCAGGGCTTGCTGCATAACGGCGGCAGTGCTACGGTGATAGTTCCCACGAGTCACGCGCAGTGTATTGTTATCCCACAGGAGGCGACGTACGAGTTGCAGAACCGCACGTTTGTCTATCGTGTCGTCGATGGCAAGACGAAGGCTACGGCTGTTACGCTGTTTCCGCAGAACAACGGCATGGAGTATATCGTGGAGGACGGTCTGTCGGTGGGTGACACCATCATTGCCGAAGGTGCCGGACTGCTGAAGGACGGGGTTGAAATTAAGAAAGGAACATCGAAATAACTTAATCCCGTAATCCCGTTATAACAAAATAACGAAAAGAATCAACATGAACGTAAAGACTTTCATTGACCGCCCGATATTATCCTGTGTGATAAGCGTACTGATGGTGCTGGTGGGTATCATCGGACTGGCCAGTCTGCCGCTCGAGCAATTTCCTGAGATAGCACCGCCTACGGTACGCGTCATGGCATCGTACACAGGTGCGAATGCTGAGACGGTGCAGAAGAGCGTCGTCGTCCCCCTAGAGGAGGCTATCAACGGTGTGGAGGGCATGATGTATATGACGTCGACGGCGTCGAACAACGGTACGGCGTCCATCGGTATATTCTTCCGTCAGGGTACTGACCCCAATATGGCGATGGTGAACGTTCAGAATCGTGCCGCAACGGTTCAGGGCCGCCTGCCAAGTGACGTGGTGAAGGGCGGTATCACTGTGAGGAAGCGCCAAACGTCGAACATCAAGCAGTTGGCGGTGTATAGTCCAGATTCTACGTTTGACCGTTCGTTTCTGGCGAACTATACAAAGATTAACATCGAGCCGCGCCTGAGCCGTATTGCCGGTGTGGGCGAGGTGAACGTGATGGGTGCCGACTATTCGATGCGTATTTGGCTGGACCCGTTGAAGATGGCGCAGTACGGACTGACCCCTGCAGACGTGACGAAGGTATTGGACGAGCAGAATGTGGAGGTGGCGACGGGTACGCTGGGCGCCGAGAGCCAGAATACGTTCCAGTATGTATTGAAATATCGTGGTCGTTATGAGGAGGAACAGGAATACGAGAATCTGGTGGTGCGCTCGCTGCCCAGTGGCGACGTGTTGCGCATTGGTGATATTGCCCGTGTGGAACTGGGTTCGCAGAACTATAACATCATTGGCGAGACCAACGACAGTCCTTCGGTAAACATCTCCATCAACCAGGTGGCAGGTTCGAATGCCAATGAGATTATCAAGCAGATAGACCGCGAGGTGGAGGAGATACGCAAGTCGTTGCCGCCAGGCATCGTCATCGAGGATTTGGAATCGAAGAAGGACTTCCTGGACGCTTCGATTGTGAGTGTCGTCGAAACGTTGCTGGAAGCTCTTGTGCTGGTCGTCCTCGTGGTGTTCGTCTTCCTGCGTAGTTGGCGTGCAACCATCATTCCCGCCATCGCCATCATGGTGTCGCTGATAGCCACACTGGCTGTCATCTATGCCATCGGATTCTCACTGAACATGCTGACACTGTTTGCATTGGTGCTGGTCATCGGAACGGTGGTGGACGATGCCATCGTGGTGGTGGAAGCCGTGCAGGCCAAGCTCGATGAAGTGCCTGCCGTGGTTGACGGTTCTCCCGTTGCCATATCCACTTACGAATGTACCGTTAGTGCCATGCATGGCATTACATCGGCACTGGTCACTACGACGCTGGTTTTCATGGCGGTATTTGTACCAGTCTGCTTCATTAGCGGTGTTACGGGAACGTTCTATACCCAGTTCGGACTGACGATGGCCATTGCCGTTGCCATCTCGTTGTTCAATGCACTGACGCTATCACCTGCGCTTTGCGCGCTCATTATGAAGAAGCAAAATAAACCGCTAAAAATCAGTCGTTTACCGTCGTTTGATACATTTGTGCGAGAATATAAGCAAGGCCTCTCTAAAGTATTGCGTAAACAGTGGTTGGCCTTCGGATTGGTTGTCGTTGCCATCGGTGGACTCTATTGGATGATGCGTACGACGAAGACCGGACTGGTGCCCAACGAGGATATGGGAACAGTATTCATCAACGTGCAGGCATCGCCAGGCAGCAGTCTGCAACAAACCTATCATATCTTAAAAGAGGTGGAGGAGCGCATCAATGACCTGCCGCAGTTGCGTATCTACTCGCTCATTGCGGGCAACTCGAACAGCTTCGAGCAGTCATCGTCGAACGGTAACTTCACGCTGAAACTGAAGAAATGGGACGAGCGTAAGGGTAAAGGCGACGATGACCAAAGCATCGTGCAGGAAATCTATCGTCGTACCGCCGACATCGCAAATGCCAAGATTCAGGTGAACACGCAAAACATGCTGCCAGGTTTCGGCCGCATCAACGGTTTCGAGCTGCACGTGCAGGACAAGCACGGTGGCAACATACAGGACTTGCTGGGCTATACGAACAAGCTGATTGCAGCGCTCAGTGAGCGCCCTGAGATTGGTCGTGCCTACACCAACTTCTCGCTGAAATATCCGCAGTACCGTGTGGAGGTGGATGCAGCCCTCTGCAAGCGTCGTGGTGTGTCGCCCAGTGATGTGCTCGCAGCCCTGAGCGGTTATGTCGGCGGTCACTATGCCTCGAACTTCGTGCGCTTCACCAAGCTCTACCGCGTTATGGTGCAGGCTTCGCCAGAATACCGTCTGGACACGGAGTCGCTGAACAATATCTTCGTCAAGAACAATCAGGGTGAGATGTCGCCCATCGGTCAATACCTGACGCTGACGCGCGTCTATGGTTCCGAGACGTTGTCGCGCTTCAATCTCTTCCCATCGATACAGGTGGGCGGCACGGCTGCCGAGGGTTACAGCTCCGGACAGGCCATTGACGCCATTCGCGAGGTGGCTGCCGAGGTGTTGCCCGAAGGCTATGGCTATGAGTTTGGCGGTATGACGCGCGAGGAGGCCTCGTCCCAGAACACTACGGCACTGGTCTTCGTGCTCTGTATCGTATTCATCTACCTGATTCTCTGTGCGCTTTATGAGAGTGTCTTCATTCCGATGGCAGTCATTCTGAGTGTGCCGTTCGGATTGTTGGGCTCGTTCCTCTTTGCGTGGATGTGGGGACTGGAGAACAATATCTATATGCAGACAGGACTCATCATGTTGATAGGACTGCTCTCGAAGACGGCCATTCTGTTGACGGAGTACGCTTCTGAACGCCGACGCCAGGGCATGAGCATCATCGCAGCAGCGCTCGACGCTGCCGCTGTGCGTTTGCGACCAATCCTGATGACGTCGCTCACGATGATTTTTGGACTGTTGCCTCTGGCTGTTGCGACAGGTATTGGTGCCAACGGCAACCGCTCGTTGGGTGTAGGAACAATTGGCGGCATGCTCATCGGCACCATTGCGCTGTTGTTTATAGTTCCTATACTCTTTGTCGTCTTCCAGAGTATAGAGGAGCGCTTCAAACGAAACAACTCCCGTAGGTAGTCCTGGGTTCGGTTTCGTTTACAGGGTTCCCTTGGTGGAAGGGAGTTCGTAATGGTAGACGTCGCGGCGGACGGCCATTTTCAGTGCGCGGGCGAGGGCTTTGAAGATGCCTTCTATCTTATGGTGCTCGTTCTGACCTTCGGCGCGGATGTTGAGATTCATCTTAGCGGCGTCGCTGAGTGACTTGAAGAAATGGAGGAACATCTCGGTAGGCATCTCACCAATGCGTTCACGGTGAAACTCGGCATCCCAGACGAGCCAGGGGCGGCCGCCAAAGTCGAGGCAGACGCTGCACAGACAGTCGTCCATAGGCAGGGAGTAGCCATAGCGCTCGATACCGCGCTTGTCGCCAAGTGCTTTTAAGAGACATTCGCCAAGAGCGAGCGCCGTATCCTCGATGGTGTGATGTTCGTCAACATGCAGGTCACCGTTGCAATGGACGGTAAGGTCTATCATGCCGTGTTTACCGATTTGTTCGAGCATGTGGTCGAAGAATCCCAGTCCGGTCTGGATGTCGCAACGGCCGTTACCGTCAAGGTCGACGCGTACGAGGATATCGGTCTCCTTGGTAGTTCGCTGCACTTCTGCAGTTCGTTCGCCACCATAAGCGATGGCTGTAGCGCTAGACCAATCACCAATCTGTATGAAACGACAGCCGATATTCTCGGCGAAGCGGCGATCGGTATCGCGGTCGCCAATGACGTAGGAATTGGCGATATCGTAGTCGGGATTGTTGATGTATTTCTCGACGAGCCCGATGTTGGGTTTACGTGTGGGGGCGTTGTCCTCAGGGAAATGTGGGTCGATGAGGATGTCGTCGAACTCGACGCCTTCGCCACGTAGTGTGTCGAGGATGAAGTTCTGTACGGGCCAGAAAGTGTCCTCAGGGAATGCTGGTGTTCCCAGTCCGTCCTGATTGCTGACCATGACGAAAAGGTAGTCGGTATGCTGACGGAGGAATGCGAGGCTGCTGATAGCACGCGGTACGAACTGTAGCTTTTCAAAAGCGTCAATCTGCTCGTCGTCTGGTTCGCGGATGATGGTTCCGTCGCGGTCGATGAATAATATCTTTTTCATAATGTCTTATGGATTTTCAATGTTATTACGTTCCTGTTCGCGTGCTTCGATAGAACCATAAATATAATAGTTGTGAACCAGCAGCACTTGGCTGACGTAGAACTGAATGAAGCAGCAGAGAGTAACAGTGATGAAGGTGAGCGTGGTGATGTAGGACGGCATGCCCAGCGGGTCGCCAAAGAGTAGTCCCTGATGTGCCTGCTGGTTGGCAAAACTGAGAATATGTGAGGGTAACATGACGATAAAGGCCACCAGCTGAATGAGCAACATGCTGACAAAGAACACGAGGAACATCAGACCCCAGTGACGCAATCCGCTGGCATAACTACGACCTAGCGTTTTCCAGTAGCCACACGGCGCCTCCATCAGGTATTTCATGAGCACATGGTAAAGCGGAAGCGAGAACAGGACGACAATAAGACCGTAAACGATGAACGCCACGATGGTGGTCGTCAGATGACGGAGAATGAATTGTTGACTGACGGTGTCGAGCACAAACATGGCTGCAACGAACAGGCAGAAAGGAATGAGCAAAATCAGCGCAGTCAGGAAGACGCCTTTCAGTGAGCGCCCCATGAGATGCGGACTGGCTGAAAACCAGTGGGGCGGGGTAGTGATTGCGCCTGTTTCCTTGTGTTCTTTCAGTTTGCTGAGGATAGGAGCCGACGCCAATGCCAATGTGGCAAGAGCCAGCAGCATCAGAAGCAGGATCTCCAAACCAATGATGGAGTAAGACTGGAGACTTTCAATGCTAACTGCTTGATAGGTAAGCATTTGTTTTGCGATGCCAGTGGATATTTCCGGTAGCTTGATAGCCGTAAGGGTTCCCAAGGCTCCACAGCTGAGTGCATAAAGTATTGCCATTTGCCACGATGCCTTGAAAAAGCGGCGGAAATTACTGGTATAAAGCTGGAAACCCGTAGCGAGCACACTGCGGTAACCGCGAGCTTTCAATAGTAATAAATCGTCTTGTTTTTTCATCTTTTTGAAATTTACGCCTGCAAAGGTACACATTTTTCCTAAATAATTTGTATCTTTGCACACGAAAATATGAAAATAATCAAGTGGGGCTTTATCGGATGCGGTGAAGTGACGGAGAAAAAAAGCGGTCCGGCCTTCTCGGAGGTAGACGGTTCGAGTGTCGTTGCGGTGATGAGTCGCGACGAGCGGAAAGCGCGTAGCTATGCGGAGCGTCACGGAGTGCCACGATGGTATACAGATGCTCAGGAACTCATTGACGACGACGAGGTGAATGC
>ONMN01000122.1 GCA_900318885.1 uncultured Prevotellaceae bacterium
TATGCGCTCTGCGGCATCAGCGACATAGCCGACGGATGGCTGGCTCGGAAGCTGAGGTGCGTCACTATGAAGGGAGCATTGCTGGATAGTCTGGCAGACATCTGCTTCGTAGCATGTTGTGCCTGGAAGCTCCTGCCGATACTCGAACTGCCACAATGGCTATGGTTATGGGCAGGAGTAATCGTCGCGATTAAAGTCGTGAATCAGCTTTCAGCACTTGTGATGTACGGGTGCTGTTGCTTCCCTCACACTCTTGCGAACAAGTGGGCGGGATTCCTGCTATTCATTACGGTACCCATGACATTGTGGTCTATCGTCCCCATCACCATTGTAGCTTCCGTCGCCACGTTTGCAGCGGTTCAAGAAGGGCATTTCATAAGGACAAGAAATGATATGAGAAAGATAGTAACTATAGTTTGTGCATTGATTGCTACATCGTGTTTGGGCCAAGACCTAATATGCGACAGTACCAGCTATGGTGCGTGCACCTTTTGCCATGCACAGTGTGATGAAGTTCCCGCAAGCATTATGTGTTGCCGATTACCTGAATCGGAAAGGGCTGGATCTCGATGACACTATCGTTGTCGATAAGGCAGACCTGATGCAAGACACATGGTCGCCAATGCTAAAACGGTTTGAATGCAAAACGACCTTTTCGTTTGCGGAACTACTGGAATTGTCTCTCGGACAGAGCGACAATAATGCCAGCGAACTCCTTTTCAAGTTTTGCGGCAAGCCCAAAGCGGTAGAGAAGTACATGAGAAAACTTGGATTCCACGATATACATATCCGCATGACAGAGGAACAGATGCACAAGAATCCGGCAAAGGCTATCGAAAACAGTTCTACCCCCACTGAGATGGTTCGTTTGTTCGAGTGGTTTTATCATCATAAAGATGACAACCGATATCTGACATTAAACGAATCCCTGCAGCCATACCTGCAGATGCTCGAATCGTACATAAGACAGGTACGGGATTCCCATCTGCTGAAGGATTGCAAGACATGAACGATGCAGGTATCATTCTCATGCCTAATGGAAGCCACGCCATTATCGCCATTTTCACCACGCACTCATCATCTGAGGCAGTGATAGCAAATATTGCCAGACAACTGTTAGACACTATAATAAAATAAGATGAAAAGATTACGACTCGGAGCTGTGCTCCACTTCCTTATAGCCATTGGCCACGTCGGCTGCCTGTTCGCTCTGGATGAGGCATTCGAAGCCTATGGCATCAGGGAAATCATGCATCAGATGGTATCAGGACATGTTTGGATGCTGTATGCCCTGACCATCGGTCTTGTCCTCGCTTTCTGCCTGGCAGGACTTTATGCCCTCTCTGCCACTGGCGACATCCGTCGCTTGCCCTTAACACGTATGGCAATCATTACCATTGTTGTGCTCTATAGCCTTCGTGCTTTGGCTGGAGGCATTAGCTGTATCAATGATTTCACCTGGCTACAATGTATCTCATCCCTCATTCCCGCCATTATCGCATGGTGCTACTGGCCGGGAGTAAAAGAAAGAGCAAAGATGTGTTAAATCCGTGTTAAAGTATTCATTTCTCTTGACTCGTCCCTAAGGGCATGCCTTATCTTTGCAGTCGCTTAGCAAATACATCGCGCGATTATGAATTTTAAAAAGAAATTAAAAATCGGAGAGTTCTCACAGTTGATGCAGGTAACAGTTAAAACCCTGCGTCATTATGAGCAGAAGGGACTACTTGTGCCTGACGAGGTGGACGAGTGGACGGGCTATCGCTATTACAGCATCGACCAGATGCAACGGCTTAAGACCATACGCGACCTACAACGTCTCGGTTTCTCGCTGGATGAGATTAAGGACCTGTGCGATTCATATTCTCACACTCCTACCATCCGCCAGCTTACTGAGAAGATAAAGGAAACAGAGGCTGAGCTGAAACTGCTGATTGCCCGTCGTAATCAACTGCTCGACTGGAAGAACGCTCGCAAAGAAATGAAGACAATGGAAAAGATTAGTATTCAATCTCTGCCCGAAATCATCGTGGCAAGTCATCGTGAAGTAATTCCTAACTACGCCGCTATCGGCCCTATGTGTGTCGAGAAGATTGGTCCTGAAATGCAACGTTTAGGATGCAAGTGTCCGCCACCAGGTTACTGCTTCACCATTGAGCACAACAAGGAGTACACCCCCACTGACATCGACATTGAGTATTGCGAACAGGTGGAGGAGATGGGCGAAGACAGCGCTATTATCAAGTTTAAGCGTTTGCCAGCGGTACCAAAAGCACTTTGCATGAAGCACATCGGCCCCTATGAGCGCTTTTACGAATCGTTCACCGAGGCCTTCCGTAATATTGAGGAGCAGGGCTATAAGGCGGTTGGGCAACATCGTACATGCTACATCGATGGAGCCTGGAACCAAGAAGACCCTGAGAAATGGCTGTCGGTGATTCAGATACCAATAGAGTAATAATCCGCCCTGATCGTCCCATATAGTTTGGGGCGGTCAGGACAAAATGAGTTACAGAATGAAAGAAATCACAATTAACCCTCAGCAGATTGCCGCATGTGGATTATATTGCGGAGCATGCAAAAAGTTCCTCAATGGCAAATGTCCAGGATGCAAGGAGAACGAGAAAGCATCATGGTGCAAGATTCGCAAGTGCTGTCAGGAGAAGGACTTGCATACTTGCGCCGAGTGCGACAAGGATGTGAAAGAATGTATGATTCACAACAACTTTGTCGGCAAGATCTTTGCTTTCCTGTTCAATAGCGACAGAGCCGCCTGCATCCGTTATATCCGCGAAAACGGAGAGGATGCCTTCGCGGAGAAGATGGCAAAAGATCAACAGATGACGATGAAAAGGGAATGAGGTTAGAATTAGCAACACAAAACGACTTTGATGCCATCATCGCCTTCTATGATGATGTGACGGAGCGTACGCCAGAGATGGCCACATATGCCAGATGGAGCAAAAGGAAACACCCCACGATTGAAAGCATCAAGGTCTATATCAACGAGGGTAGCATGTACATTTACCGTGAGCAAGGTGTCATCGTCGGCGCGATGGCAGTGACGATGTATCAGGGTGAGGATTATCACGCCAT
>ONMN01000055.1 GCA_900318885.1 uncultured Prevotellaceae bacterium
AGGGCAGCAACAGCCTTCAGCGAAGAGCCGCCAGTAGAAATCAGGTCCTCGACGACGATGACCTTAGCGCCCTTCTTCAGTTCGCCTTCCACCTGATTGCCCATGCCATGATCCTTTGGCTTTGGACGTACATAAGCGTAGGGTAATCCTAGTTCGTCAGCTACGAGTGCACCCTGGGCAATGGCACCTGTTGCCACGCCAGCCACAGCCTCAGCCTCAGGGAAATTCTCCTGAATGGCATGACAGAGTTCGAGTTTGACAAATGAACGGACATCAGCAAAACCCAGTGTCTTGCGATTGTCCGTATAGATGGGCGACTTCCAGCCCGAAGCCCAGGTAAAGGGCTCGTTAGGCTGCAACTTGATGGCCTTGATATCCATCAGTTTTTGGGCAAACAGTTTCTTGATTTCCATATCTTTAATGTTATTTTATCTTCATCAACAGAATTCCTACAATAATCCAGATGATTTCACGCACACGACAGATGATGCTGACAAAGATGCCTAAGGCTGCAGAGAGTCCCAGGGCAGCAATGGACAGCACGAAACCACCCTCCTGAACACCCAACTGCATGGGTAGGAATCCTATGAGGTTGGCAAAGAGTGTGGTGAACGACACTATCAGGATGGAGTGCATATAGGTCAGTGTCAGACCGCCCCAGCCTCCTCCGCAGTCGATGCCAAAGAGCAGGAGCATGAACATTACCTCGGAACTTTGTAGCACACGCGACAGGAATTCCAAGACCAGACTGGTGTAAAACGCCTTGCGGTCCTGTCCGTAGAGTGCCGATATCTGGGCATCAATGTTACGCAGCGACTCTGCATGTCTGCCACGAAAGCGACGGCTCCAGCCTCTCAGTCCCGGAATCTTGCCGATAATCCCCAGCGTGTAAACCACCAGTCCGTGACGATAGCCTCTGGAGAAGATGTAGAATGCCACGAGGCAGAATACGACGATGATACCCAATACGATGGCAATGGCTGTGGTGATGGGCATATCGCCAATAAGCACCAATGCCAGATAGAGGAATATGGAGACGAACCAAAACCAGAAGTGGGCAAAGAAATGCATCATCGCGTAGAGGATGACTGACGAAGTGGCGTGCTGGTTGTCGATATCCTTCGAGAGTTCCATGATGCGGTAGGGTTCACCGCCCAGTCCGCCAACAGGTGTTGCATAGTTAAGTGCATAGCCTGTGATGGTCAGTCTGTAGATACGCCAGAAGCCAACAGGCGACTTACCACCCAGATTGCCTTTGATGATAGCCTGCCAAGCCAATGCGTTGAGGCCATAGACGAAGAACCAGACACCCACGATGGGTATCAACCAGTAACCTGCGTGGCACAGATGCTCCCAGAGTTCGACGAAGCTGACATCAAACGTCAGCAACATCACCACGACAGCAGCAATGCCTAGAAAGAAGAACAGATTGTTCAGTCGTTGCTTCGTCCACTTCATTGTTTATTCAAATTGTGTCGGCAATCTTCTTGCAGAAAGCTTCATGGCGACGATTGATGTAGAGGTAGAGCAGTCCCATGCTGACGATTTCCCATACGAAATTCATGACAGGAATATCGAGCAGACAGAACACAAACAGCCAGAAAGAACGGAAATTGAACGTCAGCAATCCGTTCCAGAAGATAACGGGCAGCGACTGGTCGTGGAATTCCTTGCGGACACTCTCTGGGATGTTTTCAGAAGCGCCAAACTTCTCACGCAGTTTCTGCATCAGACGCTGGAACTGAGGAGTCACCTTCTCCTGCTTCTTCGTATAATCGATGTACGACTTCTGGAAGTAGCGCTCGGCCCAGCTGTGGGTCTCAGGTGTCATCTGGTCGTAGATTTCCTGCTGGCGCTTGGAGTTGTCGAGCTCGGCACCTTTCTCGCCTTTCAGGAAGAAGAGGTGTACCTGAATGTAATAGTCTGCCAGACGCTGTTGACCAGCCAGTCCCATAACACCTGAGATGACTCCCAGGATGTAGGCGATGACGGTGGCGATGATCACGTTCTGTTGCGTGTCCTCAATGCCCAGCAGCGAGAACTCGATGTCGTGGTGCAGGTAGAAACGGTAAACCAGTAAGTGGTAGATGGGAATGAACCACGCGAAACCAGCCACACCGTCGAGGATACGTCCCAAACGGCTCTTCTTTCCTGACAGTCGCGCCAGCTGTCCATCCGTACAATCCAAAATGTCGGCAATCATCAGCAGTACAATGGCGATAATGTTCATCGACAATCCCCGCCAACCGCTATAATACAAACTGCCGCAACCAAAGAAAATGGCACTGGCTGCACCGACAATCATCGACCAGATGGTAACGGTGTTCGGATGGATGTCGAACTTGTTGAAAAAGACAGCCAGATAATAACAGAAAGGACGGATGACATGGAGGTCAAGCCAGTCTTCCGTCTCTGCTGATTTTAGTGTTGCTTTAAAATTCTCGTTCATGCTTTATTTTATTCAGTATGACTTTTGTCACGATTCGGCAAAGCACGGCTTTGCCCTCACTGCTCCAAAAGTTCACTACTACTTAATAGCTTCGTAACACTTCTTGATGGTATCACAAACAAACTGTGTCTGCTCCTTGCGGCCCAACGTGATGCGCAGGCAGTCCTCCAGTCCCTTGTCACCCATGAACTTAATCTTATAGTCCTGCACCTTCAGGGCTTCCATCAGCGCCTCCTTGATGGCAACAGGATACTTGATAAGGATGAAGTTGGCAACAGACTTATATACCTTGAAGCCAGGCAGGCTGCCCAGTTCCTTCTTGTACAGCTGGCGTCCCCACTCCATGTCGTCGGCCACGTGGCGGTAGTGCTCATCGCTGTCGAGAGCAGCCAAAGCCACAGCCTCTGAGAAGCGATTGTAGCCCAGATATTTGTTTACATAGCTCAGGAACTGGTCGTGGCCCTTACCGATGAAACCGAATCCGCAGCGCAGACCAGGCAGTCCGTAGAACTTCGACAGGGTGCGCGAGATAATCAGATTGTTGTATTTGTTCACCAGCGGAGCAATATAGGCTGTGTCCATCGAGATGAAGCTGGCGTATGCCTCGTCGATGAGTACCATGGTGTCGGCAGGGATGTTCTCCATAATACGACCTACCTCGTCGGGTGTCAGGCCGTTACCTGTCGGGTTATTGGGCGAGGCCAACAGCAACATACGGGGATGTACGCGGTTGGTATATTCAATGACCTCGTCAACGTCGTAGGCGAAGGTATCTTCCTGCTCGTGCAGGGGGTACATCTCGAATTCACCGTCGCACTCAGAGGCTACACGGTTGTAGTACCACCACGAGAACTCAGGAATGAGAATCTTCTTGTTGTCACCCTTGGTCAGGAAATAGTGGATGGAATTCTTCAGCATGTCCTCGCCACCATAGGTCAGCAGGACCTGCTCTTCGGGAACACCGTAAATTTCGCTCACGCGAACGCTGATAACACTCTTCTTACCCTGATCGTAGATACGGGTATAAAAACAAAGATCCTTTGCGTCAAAATTCTTCACTGCGTCAAGCACCTTCTGGCTTGGCTCAAAATTAAATTCATTCCTATCAAGATAGTTCATTGTATTCTTTTTTATTTCTTACAGCCTGCAAAGGTACGAATAAGTGAGCAAAGAACCAAAGTTTTTAAGATTATTTTTAATCCCTGTATGGTAGCCGGCTCTTATCAAAGGTTCTAAATCTTGTTATTTTTCAGCAAAACATTTGCTCGTTTGGATAAAAAGTATTACTTTTGCAAGCTAAAAGAGTAAAAACTTAACAAAATGATATAAAAATGGCAAAAAAACTGTTATTAGGCGACGAAGCGATTGCATTAGGTGCCATACATGCCGGACTGAGTGGCGTGTATGCCTATCCTGGCACTCCTTCGACGGAGATTACTGAGTTTATTCAAGGCAATGCGATAGCCCGTGAGCGTGGACTGCACAGCCGTTGGAGTACCAACGAAAAGACAGCTATGGAGGCTGCACTGGGTATGTCGTTTATGGGAAAACGCGCCTTGGTATGTATGAAACATGTAGGACTGAACGTCTGTGCCGATCCGTTTGTCAACAGCGGTATGACGGGTGTGAACGGTGGTGTCGTAGTTTTGGTAGCTGACGACCCTTCCATGCACTCTTCGCAGGACGAGCAGGACAGCCGTTTCTATGGTAAGTTTGCATTGATTCCCACTTTCGAGCCCTCTAATCAGCAGGAGGCTTACGACATGATGGAGGTGGCCTATGCCTATAGTGAGCGTATCAAACTCCCCGTTCTGATGCGTGTCACCACCCGTATGGCACATAGCCGTGCTGTCGTAGAGGTGAAGGACGAGCCCAGTAAGGAGAATGCCCTGAACTATGATGCCATTGCTGCCAATTGGGTGCTCCTGCCTGCCAATGCCCGCAAGCGCAACGATTTTGTGACAGCCCAGCAGGCTCAGTTGGAGGAGGATGCTGTTAGTTCGCAATATAACAAGTATATAGAAGGTACAGATAAGAAACTGGGTATTTTGGCCAGCGGCATTGGTTACAACTACGTGATGGAATGTTTCCCAACGCAATGTCCCTATACTATCCTGAAGGTTTCGCAGTATCCGCTTCCCAAGCAGTTGGTGCGCCGACTGATGGACGAATGCCAAGAAGTGCTCATCGTTGAGGAAGGCCAGCCGTTTATTGAGGATATGGTTCGTGGCGTTGGTGACCTGAAGAATATTCACGGCAAGCTCGACGGCACACTGCCTCGTACTGGCGAACTGAATCCTGATATCGTCAAGAAAGCCTTGGGTATGGAGAGTGGCGAATGCTTCGACCCCTGCGCCGATGTGGCTCCACGTCCCCCCGCATTGTGTCAGGGTTGTGGTCACCGTGATGTCTATACGGCCCTCAACGAGGTGCTGAAGGAATTCAATAATCCCCGTGTGTTTGGTGATATCGGTTGCTATACGCTGGGCTTCCTGCCTCCCTTCCGCGCCATCCACTCATGCGTTGATATGGGTGCTTCGATTACGATGGCCAAGGGTGCTGCCGACGCTGGTCAGTGGCCTGCCGTTGCCATTATCGGTGACTCTACGTTTACCCACTCAGGAATGACAGGCTTGCTCGATGCCATCAACGAGAATGCCGACATCACCGTTATCATTTCCGATAACCTGACGACAGGTATGACTGGTGGACAGGATTCTGCTGGTACCAATAAGTTTGAGGCCATCTGTCGTGGTTTGGGGCTGAGCGACGAACACCTGAAGGTAGTTGTTCCCCTGCCGAAAAACATGCCGGAGATTACACAGATTATCCGTGACGAAATCAACTATCACGGCACGAGTGTCATCATTCCTCGTCGTGAGTGTATGCAGACTTTGCAGCGCCACTTGAAGCAGAAGAAAGCGGCTGAAAAAAAGTAAAAAGGTAAAAAGTAAAAAAGTAAATCATGAAGACCGATATTATATTGTGTGGCGTAGGAGGACAAGGCATCCTCTCTATCGCAACGATTATTGGCGAGGCCGCCATGAATGAGAATCTGTATATCAAGCAGGCTGAGGTTCACGGAATGTCACAACGTGGTGGTGACGTGCAGTCAAACCTTCGTATCAGTTCCGATCCCATTGCCAGTGACCTCATTGCCAAGGGTAGTGCTGACGTGATTATCTCTATGGAACCCATGGAGGCTCTGCGCTATCTGCCCTTCCTGAAGAAGGACGGTTGGATTATCACTTCGTCGACACCGTTCGTTAATATCCCTAACTATCCCGATATGGAAGTTATCAAGGCCGACCTCGACAAACTGCCTAACGTCATCATGCTCGACATTGAGCAGAAGGCCAAGGACGCTGGTGTTCCCCGTTCGGCAAATGTCATCCTGTTGGGTGCTGCCCAGAAGGCATTGGGTATCGAATATAAAAAGCTGGAAGAGGCCATTAGTAGGGTCTTTGCCCGCAAGGGTGAAGCCATCGTCGAGGCTAATATCAAAGCATTAGCGATTGGTAAGGAGGCACAGAAATGAAGACTCCTATCAATAAAGAACTGGTAGACGGTCTGATTGCCAAGATGGGCATTCAGGACTTCGCCAAGGCCACCATCCGTGAAGTAAAGCAGGTGGCAGCAATGGCTGAGAAAGAGAGTGGCGTGGAATTTATCAAGATGGAGATGGGTATTCCCGGACTCCCTGCTGCACAGGTGGGAGTCGATGCGCAAATCAAGTCGCTGCAGGAAGGTATCGCCCACTCGTATCCCGATATTCAGGGCTATCCTGAACTGAAAAAACAGGCTTCGCGCTTCGTCAAGGCATTCATCAATGTCGACATAGCCCCTGAGGGTTGTGTGCCCGTCTGTGGTTCCATGCAGGGTACGTTTGCTTCGTTCCTGACCTGTTCGCAGGCAGACAAGAAGAAGGACACCGTGCTTTTTATCGACCCAGGGTTCCCTGTTCAGAAGATGCAGTTGCAGGTGCAGGGCGTGAAGTATGAGACCTTCGACGTCTATGATTTCCGTGGCGAGAAGCTAGGTCCCAAGTTGGAGAGCTATCTGAAAAACGGCAACATCTGCGCTATCGTCTATTCAAATCCTAACAATCCCGCGTGGATTTGTATGACGGAAAGCGAGTTGCAGACCATTGGCAAGCTCGCAACCCAGTATGACACTATTGTGATGGAAGACCTCGCTTACTTTGCTATGGATTTCCGCAAGGATCTCAGTAAACCCTTCGAGGCTCCCTATCAGCCTACGGTGGCTCACTATACGGACAATTACATGTTGCTTATCTCTGGTTCGAAGGCGTTCAGCTATGCTGGCGAGCGTATTGGTGTGACGTGCATTTCCGATAAGCTGTTCCATCGTCATTTCGCTGACCTCAGTGCCCGCTACGAAGGACTGCCCTTCGGACTGGTATTCTCCACCCGCATGCTCTATGCCCTCTCGTCTGGTACCAGCCATTCTGCACAGTATGCTATGGCGGCTATGCTGAAGGCGGCCTGTGACGGAACCTATAATTTCCGCAATGAGGTGAAGGTCTATGGCGACCGTGCCCATAAGCTGAAGGACATCTTCCTTCGTCACAATTTCCATATCGTCTACGACAAGGACTTGGATCAGCCCGTTGCCGACGGTTTCTACTTTACTATTGGCTATAAGGGAATGACCAGTGGTGAGCTGGCTAAAGAACTGATGTACTATGGTGTTTCGGCCATCTGCCTGATTACCACAGGTTCCCATCAGGAAGGCTTGCGCGTGTGTACCTCTTTTATAGAAGACCACCAGTACGACCAGTTGGAAGAGCGTATGCAGATTTTTGCTGCAAATAATCCATGATAATTTTCAACATTATAAACTAATAGTATGACTCAAAAAAATCTTTTCAAGACGTCTTGTATGGCTTTGCTGATGGTTTTCGTCAGTAGCACAGCCTTTGCACAGGACAAAAAGGAATCTAAGGGCATTGACTGGATGAAGGAGTTGAAAGAACGAATCACCATCAATGGCTACATGCATGGCGGTTATGAATACAACGACAAGGGCGGAAAGACCACCAGCACGTTCAATTTCAAGCGAGCCATCTTCTGGGGTAAAGCCAGAATTACCGACCGTTGGTCGTTCCTGTTTATGCACAACTTTGCCTTGTCGAAAGGTGTCCTGGAGTTTTGGACCAACTACCGTCTGACACGTAATAATGCGCTGAACGTCCGTATTGGTCAGTTCCAGCACCCGTTCTCGTTGGAGAGTCCGCTGTCACCAACTATGCTCGAACTCGTTGACGTCACCTCACAGGCTGTTACATATCTGGCCAACGGCAACGAACCTCTGCTCGGTCCCAACTACGGACGTGACCAAGGTATCATGCTGTTGGGTGATCTCTTTAATGATCACTTCCACTACGAGTTGGCAGTGATGAACGGTCAGGGTATTAACACTGCTGACGGCAACAGCGACAAAGATGTCATCCTGAAGTTAGAGTACCGTCCCAGCAAGGAGTGGCGCCTCGTAGCCTCTGGACAGAAAGGTCGTGGACATGCCATCAATACCTGTGCATGGAACGATATCCAGGTTGGCGAAGACTACCGTCGCGACCGCGTTAGCTTTGGTGGCGAGGCAAAAATCCCCACCCAGATGGGCCGTAAGTCGACCAGTGGTGGCATTTGTCTGCGTAGCGAGTTCTTGGCTGGTAAAGACGGCGATGTAGGCAGTCGTGGTGCATATGTCACAGGTTCTGTAGCATTAGGACAGGGTGTGGACGCAATCGCATCGGTCGACTACTACGACCGTAACACATCAGAGAGTGGATGGCAGCAGACCAATCTTGTTGGCGGTTTGCAATATTGGTTCTACCCCAAGTGCCGTTTGCAGGTACAATTTACACATAGTTTCTGCGGTCATCTGCTTGGTGACGACTACAACCGCATTCAGGCTCAAATGCAGGTGGCCTTTTAAAGCCTCGTAATAACGTAATAACGAAATAACGTAAAAAAGAAATGATAATAAAAGTTCTTTTGACCCTCATTTTCCTGGCCGTGATGATTGGTGTGGGTCTTTACACCCGTAAACAGGCCAGCAGTGTTGATGGTTTTGTGCTTGGTGGCCGTGCCGTAGGTCCCTGGCTCACCGCTTTTGCCTTCGGCACCAGTTATTTCTCGGCAGTGGTCTTCGTGGGCTATGCTGGACAGTTTGGTTGGAAATACGGTTTGTCATCTGCGTGGATAGGCATTGGTAACGCAGTCATTGGTTCTTTGCTTGCCTGGATCATCTTAGGTAAGCGCACCAAATTGATGACGCAACATATTGAGAGCCGCACGATGCCAGACTTCTTTGGTACCCGTTTTAGCGATCAGGGTCTGCGTGTGGCTGCCTCTATCATTGCCTTCGTATTCTTGATTCCCTATACCGCAGGTGTCTATAGCGGCATTTCACGTCTCTTCGAGATGGGCTTCAATATTCCTTATGAGTATTGTGTGGTTATCATGTCGATACTTACTGCCGTTTACGTTATACTTGGCGGTTATAAGGCTACGGCCATGAACGACTTCATTCAGGGCATTATCATGCTCTTTGGTATTGTGGCTGTTATTGCTGCTGTGCTCTCTGCACAAGGCGGACTGACGGAAGCCGTTAACAAACTCGCCTTGTTGCCTGCCGATGGTGCTACAGAACCTGGTAGTGGTATGTTTGCCACATGGTTCGGTCCTGACCCTTGGGGACTATTAGGTGTCATTATCCTTACCTCGCTCGGTACGATGGGACTGCCCCAGATGGTGGGTAAGTTCTACTCCATCACCGATGAGGCTGCCATTAAGCGTGGTACCGTTATTTCTACCATCTTTGCTTTCATCGTGGCTGGTGGTTGCTACTTCCTCGGAGGTTTCGGACGACTTTACGATCCCGTGATTAATCCAGCAACAGGTAAGATAGCCTTCGACTCCATCGTTCCTGCTATGCTTGTCACATTGCCTGACGTACTTATTGCCCTCGTGGTGTTGCTCGTCCTGAGTGCCTCTATGTCGACATTGGCTTCGTTGGTACTGACGTCCAGTTCTACCATGACTCTCGACCTCATCTATCGTGACAAGAAGTCGTTGCCAGGTGAGGTGGAAGATGGTACCATCGACGATATCGTTTCTGAGAAAGTAGAGCGCCGTAAGGTTGTCGTGATGCGCGTATTAATCATGTTCTTCATCGCCATTTCTCTGCTTATCGCCCTGAATCCGCCAACGTTCATTGCCCAGCTCATGGGTATCTCTTGGGGTGCACTGGCTGGTGCTTTCCTCGCTCCGTTTATGTTGGGTCTCTACTGGCGTGGCGTCACTACCGCCAGCGTCTGGGCTTGCTTCATCTGGGGTGTGGGACTGACGGTCATTAACATGCTGGCAGGCAACCCCATCAACCCCATCAACTGTGGTGCTATCGCTATGGTAGGTGGTTTCCCTGTGGTATGGATTGTCAGCCTGCTCTCACCCAAGATGAACCGCCAGCAAGTAGATAAAATTTTCGAGTGCTACAAATAACATTTTTATAACGTCATAACTAAAATAATATGATTTGGAATCCGAATAAAGAATGCATGAGTCGCGACGAAATGAGCGCGCTCCAGAGCAAAAGACTTCGCAGAATCGTAGCGTACGTCTATCACCATGTACCATTCTATCGTAACAAGATGCAGGAACTGGACATCCGTCCGGATGATATTCAGACCATTGAGGATATCAAGAAGCTGCCTTTCACTACAAAGAAGGACCTGCGCGACAATTATCCCTTTGGTTTGCAGGCTGCTCCTCAGAGTGAAATCATCCGTGTACATGCTTCCAGCGGTACAACGGGTAATCCCACCATCGTAGGCTATACTCGTAGGGACATCGGAATATGGAGCGAGTGTATGGCCCGCTGTCTGACGTCGTTTGGCGTTACCCGCGACGATATTTTTTCTGTTGCCTATGGCTATGGCTTGTTCACAGGTGGTCTGGGTGCACACTATGGTGTTGAGCATCTGGGTGCCTCTGTCATTCCTGCTGGAACGGGTAATACGGAGAAACACCTGAAACTGATTCGTGACTTGGGCATTACGGGCATTGCCTGTACACCGTCATACGCCCTCTATCTGGCTGAGACGATGGAAAAGCTGGGCATCACGAAGGAGCAGATTAAGTTACGCATTGGTGCCTTTGGTGCCGAGCCTTGGACAGAGAAGATGCGTCAGGAGATCCAGGAACGACTGGGTCTGAAGGGTTACAACATCTATGGTCTCTCTGAGGTCATGGGTCCCTCCGTCAGCTATGAGTGCCAGATGCAAAATGGTTCACACATCAACGAGGACCACTTCTATCCTGAAATCATCAATCCTACGACGCTGGAATCCCTGCCTAACGGTCAGACAGGTGAACTTGTATTCACCACACTGACCAAAGAAGGTATGCCCGTATTGCGCTATCGTACTCGAGACCTGTGTCACCTTATCGACGGTCCTTGCGACTGTGGACGTACAAACATCCGCATGGGACGTATCGAGGGTCGTAGCGACGATATGCTCATCATCCGAGGCATCAACGTATTCCCGTCTCAGGTTGAAAGTGTCGTGCTGTCTATGCCCGAATTTGCTCCACGCTATATGCTCGTTGTCGACCGCGTCAAGAATCTCGACACGTTGCTCGTACAAGTGGAACTGCGTCAAGAGTACTTCACAGGCACCTTTGATACGCCCGCTGCCGTTGACGCCCTGGAGAAGAAGTTGTCGAACAAACTGAAGAGCGTACTCAGCATTGTAGCCAAGGTACAGCTGAAGGCTCCTGGCACCATCGAGCGCAGTCAGGGCAAGAGCGCTCACGTCATCGATAATCGTAAACTATAATTACATAATTATGGAACAATCTAATTTCTTTAATCCTGAGTTCGAAACGATGTCGCGCGAGCAGATTGAGGCACTCCAGCTGGAGCGTCTGCAGAAAACCGTGCGCCATTGCATGAACTCGCCCTTCTACAAAAAACGCTTTGAGGAGATTGGGCTCAAACCCGAGGACATCAAGAGCCTTGCCGACCTGCGCAAGATTCCCTTCACTACGAAGCAGGACTTGCGCGACACCTATCCCTTCGGAATGGCCAGTGTACCCCTCAAACAGTGTGTACGTCTGCACTCCAGTTCAGGAACCACAGGTAACCCCACCGTCATTCTGCACACGCAGAAAGACCTCGACGAGTGGGCCAATCAGGTGGCTCGTAACCTCTGGATGGTGGGGTTGCGTCCTGACGACGTGTTCCAGAACTCATCAGGTTATGGTATGTTTACTGGTGGACTCGGTTTCCAGTATGGTGCCGAGAAGCTGGGAATGCTCACCATCCCTGCTGCTGCTGGTAACTCGTTGCGTCAGATTAAGTTCATCAAGGACTTCGGCACAACAGCCATCCACGCTATTCCCTCTTACGTCACCCGTCTTTACGAGGTGATGAAACAAGAGGGTGTCGATCCCCGTCGCGACACTAAGTTGAAGGTGCTGGCCATCGGTGCCGAGCCTCACTCTGAGGAACAGCGCAAACGTATTGAAGAGATGATGGGCGTGAAGGCCTACAACTCATTCGGTATGTCGGAGATGTGCGGTCCTGGCGTCGGATTCGAGTGTAAGGAACAGAATGGTCTTCACTTCTGGGAGGATTATTACATCGTCGAAATAGTAGATCCAGAGACGCTGGAGCCCGTGCCTGACGGCGAAATTGGCGAACTGGTACTCACCACCTTGTGTCGTGAGGCTATGCCGTTGTTGCGCTACCGTACACGTGACTTGACGCGTGTGCTGGGTCGCAGCTGTCCCTGTGGACGTAACCACATCCGCCTCGACCGTATGCGTGGCCGCTCTGACGATATGATTGTGTTGCGTGGTGTAAACATCTTCCCCATCCAGATTGAGAAGATTCTCATGAAGTTCCCAGAGGTGGGCACCAACTACCTCATCACGCTGACTACCGAGGACAACAACGACCAAATGACCGTCGAAGTAGAGCTCAACGAGGGTACCGACGATTACGCAAAGTTGCAGGCACTGGCAGGCGAGATTCGCCACCAGCTGGGCGACGAAATTCTGCTCAAGCCTCGTGTACGCCTCGTCTCCAAGGGCACCCTGCCTGTCAGCGAGGGCAAGGCTGTGCGTGTCATCGACAAGCGAAAAGTATATCAATAACATCGTTATAACGAAAGAACGTAATAACGACATAACGTAATAACGAAAAAAATAGAAAACTATGACAATCCATCAGTTATCCATTTTCATCGAGAACCGTTCCGGCACGCTTATCAAGGTGCTCCAGATTCTCAAGCAGGCCAACATCCAGATTGTGGCCTCAACCATTGCCGATACGGCAGAGTATGGTATCTACCGACTCATTTGTTCAGAACCCCTTCGTGCCTACGAGGAGCTGAAGAATGGTGGTGTAGCTGTTGCCCTGAGCAACGTCTTTGCCCTCGAGTTGGACGACGAGCCAGGCCGTGCTGCCGATGCCGTGCAGACCTTCTCAGAGGCAGGCATCAGCATTGCCTACATGTACACCTTCCTGCTTCGCGGCAAGGGTATCATGGTGTTCCGTACGGAAAATTCCGAGGCGGCCCAGAAGGTCATTACTGACAACAAACTCCGTTACATAGAGGAGCCCGACCTGTCGAAGCTGGTATAAGTGCTCATCCTTCATGAATGAGCTGATAACATCAGTCAACGATGCGGTATGGGGCTATGTGCTCATCATTGCATTAGTGGGTTGCGGCTTGTGGTTCACATGGCGCACCCACTTTGTGCAATTCCGCATGATTGGCGAGATGTTACGCGTGCTGACGGACTCGGCTGTAGACACGGTGGAGGAGCACGTCAGGGAAATGGGACCCAAGCAGCGACGCATATCCTCATTTCAGGCCTTTGCCGTCAGCGTGGCTACCCGTGTGGGTACTGGCAATCTCGCTGGTGTGGCGTCGGCCATAGCCATTGGCGGTCCTGGGGCCGTATTCTGGATGTGGATGATAGCCCTTGTTGGTTCAGCTACGGCTTTCGTCGAATCTACGCTTGCACAATTGTTCAAGCAAAAACATAAGGATTCGTATATCGGTGGCCCTGCCTATTATATCCAGCAGGGTTTGCATAAGCGGTGGATGGCTGTTACGTTCGCCATACTTATTTATTGTTGTCCGTTAAACTTTGCATGGTTTCGCGCACGTGTGCGCATGAGAAAAATTTGGGCTGATTCTCACACGAGATTCAGCCCTTTTGGTTATC
>ONMN01000063.1 GCA_900318885.1 uncultured Prevotellaceae bacterium
TACACAATCGCTGACGTTATCGACAAAGTCCAAGGCCGTGGCAGCCAGATTCTCGAACAGCACCGAGTGGAAGTCAACGTGATGGGCATTGCGCACGGTAACAGCACTAACGGGCCGCTCTATCCAGGCTTGATTTTCGAGGTCCTTGTCCCATGGCAAACCTGGGACCGCCAGTTTGTAGGCATCAACGAGAGGAAAACCGCCCTGTAGGGTGACATGCCCTTTGTGCAATGGACGGTTCCAGCATGTGTGTTTGAACGTTAAGCCTTCGAATCTCACGTAGTTGGCACCATCTACAATCACCAACTGCTCAATGCCGTCGCGCTGTTCCGTGGTACGAAGCAGGAAAGAACTGTTGCCTCTCTCGCCTCCAATGACGGGTTGTGGCCAGGGGTGCTCGAACTCCAGACGGCTTTCGGGCTCCATGAAGGAAACCTCAGTAACGGAATCGTTGAGCACACGGATGTCCTTGACGCGCAGGATGGCGATGGCCCAGCGTTGGTGGACGACCATTTCGAGTGGCGGACGGCTGGTACTCTCCGCCGTATTCTTCGAGACGAAATCCCGAAGCACGGAGTCCGGGGGTGTGGGTATGGTGATGGTGCGCTTTTCCTTGTTAAAAGATATCATGCGCTCCATGCCTTTCGTTGGCAGACCGTCGTCGTGTCTGTTCTTCGGCAGACCATCATCTTGTTCTTTTAACGGCCATATCTGCCTGTGCTTTTGGCGAGGGTCGCCACAAATGACACTTGTGTGCTTCTCTCCAACACCACGGATGACGAGGGGTGACTCCTTCGTGCCGCTGTCCTCGGGACGCAGGAACAACGGCTCGTTCATATAGTAACAGCCTTCCAAAAGTGTGATAGTGATGCCTCCCTTGCAGCGAGGATCGTTTGTACGGCGCCACTCACGGGCTTGTCGCAAGGCGTCATGCAGGCTCTCGCCTTCGCATACGACTATTTCGCCGCCGAAAGCGTAGCCGGTCATCAATACAAAGATGATGGTTAGCAGATGTCTTATCATATCACCTTTTTATATATAGACGCGCGCGACGGCGTTTTGTCATCATCCTATACCAGCATGAGCTCGCTCATCACCATATTGCTGACGAAAAGGCCGCGGCGTGTAAGGCGAAGGTTATTGTCAACGATTTCGAGTAGGCCGTCAGCAATGAATCGCTGTGCCTCAGTGAGACAGTACTGACGGTGACGCTCGTCCAACTCTCCGAGATTAAGTCCGTCACGAGTGCGGAGGGCGGTGGCGATGCGATCGTTGTATTTGGTGTCGGTGTCAAGCTCTTCACACTCACAGGGAAGTTCCCCACGCTCGATGGCAGCGATATAGGCACGGATGTCAGCCACATTCCAACTCCGGCAATGTCCGTCATACGAGTGTGCAGCGGCGCCAAGGCCGATGTAGGGTGTGTCGTTCCAATAGCTGGAGTTATGTCGCGAGCGATAGCCTGGCCGCGCAAAATTACTGATTTCATAGTGCTCATAACCAGCCGCTGTCAGACAATCGATAAGCATCTCGTACATCGCGCGTTCCGTCTCCTCATCGGCAGCTTCAACGCCCATCCGATGGAGAGCTGTCCCCTCCTCTATCATCAGACAATACGCGGAGATATGTTCCACGTCAAGAGCCAAGGCGGCGTCAATATCACGGCGAAAGTCATCGAGCGTCTCGTCAGGAAAACCGTACATCAAGTCGATGCTGATATTACAAATACCTGCTTCTCGCAATATACGCACGGCATCATACACTTGAGATGACGAATGGCGACGACGGAGGAAACGCAGCCTCTCGTCATTGAAGGTCTGCGCACCCATCGACACGCGATTCACGCCAAGCTGCGACAAAGTCTCAGCATACTCCGGAGTGACATCATCGGGATTCATTTCGATTGTCACCTCTGTAACATGAGGAGCATACACCTTATTTATATATAAAAAGAGTTGGCGTAACTGTTCGGGGGTGAGTTGACTAGGTGTTCCGCCACCGAAATAGATGGTCTCGATGGGGGCAGAAGCAGCCCTCATCGTCATTTCTTTGCACACCACATCAACATACTTCTGACGCAACTCCAAACCTGTCGTGGAGTAGAAGCCGCAATAGATACATCGGCTCGCGCAAAACGGAATATGTATATAAATTCCAGACATATTGACTGCAAAAGTACTAATTTTGCTTAATATTTGAAACTATTTCTTGGATAATTCGCAAAATATGTATACCTTAGCGACGTTTTTTGAAAATAAACACCTAAAATATTAGTAAATATGAAAGTTTATCAAACTAACGAAATCAAAAACATTGCCTTGATTGGCAGTGCGGGTAGCGGCAAGACTACTCTTGCCGAAAGTATGGTCTACGAAGCTGGCATCATTAAGCGCCGCGGTACCGTAGAGGGTAAGAACACCATGAGCGACTACTTCCCTGTTGAACAGGAATATGGCTACTCGGTGTTCTCAACTGTTTTTCATGTGGAGTGGAATAACAAAAAGCTGAACATCATCGACTGCCCGGGTTCTGACGACTTCGTAGGTGGCTCTATCACCGCCATGAACGTCACCGACCAGGCTGTCATCCTTATCAATGGACAATATGGTCCCGAGGTGGGTACGATGAATGCTTTCCGCAACACAGAGAAGCTGAAGAAGCCCGTTATCTTCCTGGTAAACCAGCTGGATCGTGACAATTGCGACTTCGACCAGATTCTGAACAATCTGAAAGAAGTCTATGGTCCTAACTGCGTTCCTGTTCAGTATCCTATCCAGACGGGCGCTGGCTTCAACAGCGTCATCGACGTGCTGCTGATGAAGAAGTACTCTTGGAAACCCGAGGGTGGTGCCCCCATCATCGAGGACATTCCTGCCGACCAGTTGGAGAAGGCCAAGGAGTGGAAGGCCGCTTTGGTTGAGGCTGCTGCCGCTGGTGACGACACGCTGATGGAGAAGTTCTTCGAGAGCGAGGATCTCAGCGAGGACGAAATGCGTGAGGGTATCCGCAAGGGCTTGGTAACACGCTCTATCTTCCCCGTATTCTGCGTCTGCGCAGGTCGTGACATGGGTGTTCGCCGTCTGATGGAGTTCCTCGGCAACGTTGTTCCATTCGTCAGCGAGATGCCTGTCATCAAGAACGCTGCCGGCAAGGAGGTTCCTGCTGATGCCAATGGTCCTGAGTCACTCTATTTCTTCAAGACCGGTGTTGAGCCCCATATCGGTGAGGTTCAGTACTTCAAGGTGATGAGTGGTGTTGTAAAGAGCGGCGACGATCTGACTAATGCCGATCGCGGTTCTAAGGAGCGTATGGGTACACTCTATGCTTGCGCTGGTGCTAACCGCATCCAGGTTGATGAGCTGCGCGCTGGTGATATCGGCTGTACCGTAAAGCTGAAGGACGTGAAGACCGGTAACACCTTGAATGGTAAGGATACCGACAACAAGTTCGACTTCATCAAGTATCCTAACTCTAAGTTCTCTCGTGCCATCAAGGCCGTCAACGAGGCTGAGACTGAGAAGATGATGGCTGCCCTGCAGAAGATGCGTCAGGAAGACCCCACATGGGTTGTTGAGCAGTCTAAGGAATTGCGCCAGATCATCGTTCATGGTCAGGGTGAGTTCCACCTGCGTACCTTGAAGTGGCGTATGGAGAACAACGAGAAGATTCAGGTTGAATATCAGGAGCCGAAGATTCCTTATCGTGAGACTATTACGAAGATGGCTCGTGCCGACTATCGTCACAAGAAGCAGTCTGGTGGTGCTGGCCAGTTTGGTGAGGTTCACCTGATTGTCGAGCCATACACAGACGGCATGCCTGATCCTACCTCATTCACCATCAACGGTCAGGAGTTCAAGATGAACATCAAGTCGAAGGAAGAGAAGGATTTGGAATGGGGCGGCAAACTCGTCTTCATCAACTCCGTTGTTGGTGGTGCCATCGATATGCGTTTCATGCCCGCTATCCTGAAGGGTATCATGGAGCGTATGGAGCAGGGGCCGTTGACAGGTTCTTATGCCCGTGACGTTCGCGTGATTGTTTACGATGGTAAAATGCACCCAGTTGACTCTAACGAGTTGTCGTTCATGCTCGCTGCACGTAACGCTTTCTCGGCTGCCTTCAAGGAGGCCGGTCCTAAGGTGCTTGAGCCTATCTACGACCTCGAAGTGCTGGTTCCCGGTGACTACATGGGTGATGTAATGAGCGACCTGCAGGGACGCCGCGCCATCATCATGGGTATGGACAGCGAGGCTGGCTATCAGAAGCTCTCTGCTAAGATTCCTTTGAAGGAGCTCGCTTCATACTCGATTGCCCTGTCATCTCTGACTGGTGGTCGTGCATCGTTCACCACACAGTTCTCAAGCTACGAGCTCGTGCCGAACGACATCCAGCAGACTCTCATCAAGGAGCACGAAGCCGAGATGAAGGAAGAGGATTAATTCCATCTCATATAAAGAAAAGGATTGGCCACAACGGTCAATCCTTTTTTAACCAAAAAGAGGATTGCTTGCGCGATCCTCTCTCTTTTTGAGCCTCTTGTCGGATTCGAACCAACGACCCCGAGATTACAAATCACGTGCTCTGGCCAACTGAGCTAAAGAGGCGGGTGGGCAGCTCCTGGGGGATTCCGAGGGAGCTGGCCGTACAGGACTGCCCGTGTTTGCTCGAAAGCGGCTGCAAAGGTAACACTTTTCCATTGAACATTGAACATTGAACGTTGAACTTTTTCTCGATTTAACGTTATTTAACCACGTTTTTGTAAATAATGGTCAATGGTCAATGGTCAATGGTCAATTTTTTCGTACCTTTGCACCCGATTATGACACCAGAGGAATATAAACAGCTAAAGGCTTTTGCACGACAGGACGGCGCGCTACTCTCTCTATTGTGGATTGGAGCGTTGATTTGCTACATTCAAGGGATGACCAGCCCCATCATGGGAACGTTGGCACTCATGCTCATTATAGCATCGCCCTTCTTTGCCGCCAGCAGACTGCGCCACTTCCGCGACTATGCCCGCGAAGGGGTCATCAGTTTCCGTCGAGGCTTTGCCTACTTCGTCCTGATATTTTTCTACGCTGGTCTGTTACTTGCTGCAGCCCTATATGTTTACTTTGCCTTTATCGACAAAGGCTACCTGCTCATGAAACTGACCGAGATGATGAGCTCCGAGGAAGGCAAGCAGGCCATGCAGGCCGCAGGAATGGCCGAACAGATGCGCGAAGGGTTAAAGCAACTCAGCGAGATGCGTCCTATTGACTATGCATTGAACATGCTGTCCTTCAACATCATCACAGGCATCTTCCTTGGATTGCCCATTGCTGCTCTGATGCAGCGTCAAGTGGCAAAGGTCAAGAATCAGTAAATTGTAAATTTTCAAATAGTAAATAAACAATATGGATATATCAGTAGTAATACCTTTATATAACGAGGAAGAGTCGCTGCCCGAGCTCTACGATTGGATAGAGCGCGTGATGTCGGCGAACAACTTCTCGTTCGAGGTTATTTTTGTCAACGACGGCTCCACCGACCATTCGTGGGACGTCATCACCGAATTGGCTGCCCGTTCAGAGCACGTCAAGGGCATCAAGTTCCGCCGTAACTACGGCAAATCGCCCGCCCTCTATTGTGGTTTCAAGGAGGCTCAGGGCGACGTGGTTATCACGATGGATGCCGACCTGCAGGACTCGCCCGACGAAATTCCCGAGCTCTACAAGATGATTATGGAGGAAAAGTACGACCTTGTCAGCGGCTATAAGCAGAACCGTAGTCAGGGCGATCCGTTGTCGAAAACCATCCCCACCAAGCTCTTCAATGCCACCACCCGTAAGGTGAGCGGCATCAAGAACCTCCACGACTTCAACTGCGGCCTGAAAGCTTACCGCAAGGAAGTGGTGAAGAATATCGAGGTGTTTGGCGAGATGCACCGCTTCATCCCCTATCTGGCAAAGAATGCCGGTTTCGACAAGATTGGCGAAAAGCCCGTACACCATCAGAAGCGCCAGTACGGCAAGTCGAAGTTCATGGGTTGGAACCGCTTTGTGAATGGCTATCTCGACCTGATGACGCTATGGTTCCTGGGCACATTTGGCAAGAAACCCATGCACGTATTCGGATTCCTCGGCACCATCGTGTTCATCATCGGTTTCTTTGCAGCCCTCTTCCTGGGCATTGAGAAGGCATGGGCCCTGTATCAAGGCGTCCCCATGCGACTCATCACCGACTCGCCTTACTTCTACATTGCCCTCACGATGATGATGATTGGTACGCAACTGTTCCTTGCCGGCTTCCTGGGCGATCTCATCAGCCGCAATAGTGCCGGACGTAATGAATATCAAATAGAAGACACCCTCAGATGCGGAAACTAATCGTCATCCTAACCGTCATTGCCTTGGCAGCCTGCACGACCATCGACTGCCCGGTTCAGAATCTGGTGTACACAAGATACGCCTTCAAGAAGGCTGACGGCAGCGCCGACACGCTGAACACTGACACGCTATGGATCAAGACGAAACGCGTTGACGGTACCGACACGCTGTTGATGAACGCTCTTTGCGGCACTTCGGCCTTCGACTTCACTCTGCAAATCAGCTACACCCAGCCCGAGGATGTCTTTGTCACGCTGCTGACCGACACTGCAGGCAACTATTACGTCGACACCATCCGCATCAAGAAGGAAAACTATCCTCACTTCGAGTCCGTCGACTGTCAGGCGGCTTATTTCCATAAGATTACCGAGGCCAGCGTAACGCATGACGCCTTTGACTCTATCTCCATCCATCATTCAACTGTTAACTATGACATATCGAACTACCATTTCTACCTCTATCTCAAGAAGGATCGCGATTAGTCTGGTCATGCTGGCTATGGCGCTGACGTCACAAGCGCAGTTGAAGATGTTCCGCATGGAGAAAGACTCCATCCCCTTCTTCCGAGGCTTTGCCGTGTCGTTCGACCTCGTAGGTCCCGCCATGCTCATGCTCAGCGACCATGGAGAGTACGAAGCCGCCCTGCGCATCAATCTGCACGACCAGTGGTTTCCCATTTTCGAGGCAGGTATCGGTAGGGCTAACCACGATAAAGACGAAGTAACGGAGATTACCTATAAGACTACTGCGCCCTACTTCCGCATCGGTATGGACTGGAACGTTCTGAAGAACAAACATCAGTCCAACCGCATATACGCCGGTTTCCGCTATGCCTTCACCAGCTACAAGGTCGACATCATTCGCGAGAATCTGCCAGACCCCGTATGGGGGTCACATACGGGTTTCGGCGTCAAGGACATGGACTGCAATATGCACTGGGCGGAAGTCGTCTTCGGCATCGACGCCAAGGTCTTCGGTCCCCTGCATCTGGGCTGGAGCGTACGCTACAAACGGCGACTTTTCCACAACAGCGGCGACTTGGGCACGACGTGGTATGTTCCTGGTTTCGGCACCAACGACACCGACAACCTGACTGCAAACTTTAATGTCATCATTGATATTTGATGATAATTGATAATTGAAAATTAATAATTGAAAATGGCTAAAGACCGAAAGAAACGCCTTCTATGGCAAATACCATTCCTGACGCTGCTCATTGTCGGCACCATACTCATCATCCGCCAACAGCAGAACATGCCCTACCAGAAATGTTCGGGCGCCATCTTCGGCACCATCTATAACATCACCTACCAATACGACGAGGACCTCCAGGAGGAGCTGGTTGCCGAGATGAACAAGGTGGACGAGGCACTCTCCATGTTCAACGAAAATAGCGTCATCTCGCACGTTAACAAAGGCGAGCATTATATCCCCAAGACGGAAACCGGAAAAATGTTTCTCGAAGTCTATCAAATGGCTATGAAGATTTCTGCCGAGACCGATGGCGCCTTCGACATCACCGTCGCACCGCTGGTCAATGCCTGGGGCTTTGGTTTCAAACACGACGAGATGCCTACCGACGCTCAAGTCGACAGCATTCTCCAGTTCGTCGGTTACGACAAGGTATCCTACTTCACCGAACGCGGTGGCGAAGGCATCAGCAAACGCGACCCGCGCGTCATGCTCGACTGCTCGGCCATCGCCAAAGGCTATGGTGTAGATGCCGTTGCGCGCCTGCTGAAGAACAAGGGCATCAAAAACTACATGGTCGAGATTGGCGGTGAAATTGCCACCAGCGGTATCAGCGAACGTCGCGTGCCTTGGAAGATTGGTGTCACCAAACCCACCGAGGAGCCCTTGGCCGACGGTGGCGAGTTGCAAACCGTGCTCAACGTGACCGACAAATGTATGGCCACCAGCGGCAACTATCGCAACTTCTACGACAAAGGCGGCAAGCGCTATGCCCACACCATCGACCCAAAGACGGGCCGTCCCGTTCAACATAACATCCTCTCGGCCACCGTTCTGGCCAACCAGTGTGCCTTGGCCGATGCCTACGCCACTTCGTTTATGGTCATGGGCTTCGAGCGCGCCCGTCAGCTATTGGACAAACATCCTGAACTCATGGCCTATCTCATCTACGACGACAATGGCAAGATGAGCGTGTGGTACTCCCCCACCCTCAAGGATAAGGTACAGAAGTAAGAGGTAAGAGGTAAGAAGTAAGAGGTAAGAGGTGAGAGGTAAGAAGTAAGAGGTAAGAAGTAAGAGGTAAGAAGTAAGATGTAAGATGGAGATTTACGACCGGCTATTGCAGTTTACGCTCTTCCAGGGCATGAGTCTTGCCGACCTGATGCAGGTGGCAGGACACACCAAGTTCGGCTTCTCCAAACTGGTCTCCGGCAAACGCTTGGTTCGCGAGGGCGACCCCTGCACCCACCTCATCTTCCTCACCAGCGGCACCCTACGCGTCGATACACTCAGCGACGACTACACCTGTCGCGTCAGCGAGACTGTCAGTGCCCCTTACATTATCCAGCCCGAGCGCATCTTCGGCATCAACCAGCGCTACACGTCGTCCTTCCGTGCCGAAACGCCCTGCAACCTCATCACCATCGACAAGCAGGAAGTACTGCTGTTGCTTGAGACCCAACTCGTGTTCCGCCTCAACATGCTCAGTCTGATGGCCGCCGAGGTGCAACGCCAATATCATCACGCCTGGCGTTCAGCCCCTAAGACACTGCGCGAACGCATCATCCGCTTCTTCTTCTCGCGCTGCCTCTACCCTGCCGGCGCCAAGACGTTCTACATCCTGATGAACCAGATTGCCGCCGAACTCAACGACAGCCGACTCGACATCAGCCACGCCCTCAACGCCATGCAGGCCGACGGACTGCTCACCCTCCATCGCGGCCGCATCGAAATCCCCATGCTCGAACGATTGCTTATGTAACATTAAACATTGAACGTTGAACGTTGAACATTGAACATTGAACGTTGAACATTGAACATTATGAAACGCTTTTACTTTTTTACCTTTTTACCCTTTTACCTTTTTACCCTGCTGTTTCTCGGTTGTCAGAACCAGCCGAAGCTCAAGTCGTTCAACAACGTCATTACCGCCGACGACAGCCTCAACATCGAGTTGTCGAAGGCCGACACCATCTACTATCATAGCGAGACCTTGGGGCTCGACATCACCTACCCCTCCTACCTGCGCCATCAGTTTCTGGAGGACGACCAGATGGAGGTATTCCTCAACGACGACCTCTCGCTGTCGTTCATGGAACAGCGGCTCTTCAAGGGCGACGACATCTTCCGCACACCCGGCCAGCAACTCATGGGCATGGGTGCCGAACTCCTCGAGGCCGGCGACGACTACAGCCTCCATACCGGTCAAGACGGCGATTTCGAATACTACGCCAAAGTCATCGACGACTCCACCCGCATCGTCACCATCATCCTGCGCTACCTGCCCGACCGTGCCGGTGCCGCCGAAGGCCTGAAGGAATACGTCCGCAACTACACTCTCCATTAGCTATACCTTAAAAAACTCGGTCACGGGCGGGCGGTCGCAATAATGCGGCCTCCCGCCCGCAATAATAAGCACGGCCGCCCACATTAATTCGGGCGGCCGCCCGAATCTGCTTACTTAGGCATTCGCTCCCTTTTACATAGGCACTTTCTCCCTGTTTGCGCGGCACTCCTCCCCTTCAACTTACGGAGTAATTAAAAATACTTTTGGAGTAATTGAAAATACTCTTGGAGTATTCAAAATTACTTTCGGAGTATTGATTTTTTAATACAATGGGAGCCAGCTGGTGATGCTGTATTTGTATTCTCCGGTGAGGCGCGTGCGGGAGATTTCCTTTATATCGTCTCTGATTACCTCGGAGTAACGCCAGCCGATGATTTCGCGTATATAGAAATTGATTGTGGCAAGGGAATAGGTGGCGAAATCAGGCTCTTTGGAGTAGGCAATGAGGAACGTGCGGTAGTAGGGCGAATTTTCCTCGGTAAAATACTTGACTTCGTCATAATTTACAAAGCCTTCATACATTCCCGCAGCGTTCAGATTCCACAGGAATTCCTCAGGGTATTCGACGATTTCGACGTAATTGCCCTCTTCATGTTTCACCCAACGATAGTCCGTCAGATTGCGCTTGTCGTGAGGCGGAATGACAATCATTTTTTTCGTGGAATTCGCGTCCTGGCGTTTGAGGGAGTCGTAGTAGCAGTAGCGGCTGCCATCGCTGTCCATTCTGAAACAACGGCTCCGGTCGATGAAAATGGTGTCGGAAGTTTTGTTCTTGATTTCCACGAAGTACACGCGGTTCTCTTTGTCATTATAGATGGGATCGTCGACCCATTTCTTCAGGAAGTTTATTTCGACGTCGTCGTTCGACATTAGCGAATTGGTCTTGACGCCGAAGATGGCGGTAAAGTCTTTCGATTTTCCGCTGTGACTCAGGAGTGTCTGTGCCGGAGTGAGGCGGTAATGACAGCGGTTGTACCGCCTGATGACCTTCTGGTTTTTATCGTCTGGTCCCACGTAAACCATTTTCTGCGCTACCAAAGTCGTGGAACAAAACAGGCAGCATAAGATTCCTATGAGCGTTTTCGCCTTCATCGTCATACGGGTTGATTGGGTTGTTTATATATTTTGTTGGCAAAATTACTGCAAAAGTGGAAACCTGCAAAGGGGGAAACCCTACTCTTGGGAGGGGAAATCCCTAAAAAATGATATTTATGTTTGGCTTTTCTTTTGTTTTTATGTACCTTTGCAACAGAAATGATAACGAAGATACAAAAATGAATATGAAGCACAAAATCTTTGCCGCGCTGCTGTTGACGGTGGTAGCGGTGACGGGCGTCAAGGCAACGAACGTCCCGTTGGTAAACAACATCAAGGCTTACGAGCACACGACGCTGAACGGCGAGTGGAACTACATTGTGGACGTGCAGGAGGAGGGCTACTACGACTACCGCATGAATCCCACGCCGTGGGGATTCTTCCGCAATGCCAAGCCCCAGCGGCCGGAGGATCTCGTGGAGTACGACTTCGACAAGTCGCCGACAATGCATATTCCTTCCGACTGGAACACGCAGGACGAGCGGCTGTTTTTCTACGAGGGTACCGTATGGTTTAAGACCAGTTTCCAGACTGTGCCGATAGACGACTATACCACCCTACTCTATTTTGGTGCCGCGAACTACGACTGTCGCGTGTGGGTGAACGGCAAGGAAGCCGGTCACCACGTGGGTGGTTTCACGCCGTTCAACATGGACATCAGCGACCTGTTGGTGAAGGGCGAGAACACAGTCATCGTGAAGGTTGACAACAAACGTCACGCTGAAGACGTGCCGACGCAGATTTTCGACTGGTGGAACTACGGAGGCATCACCCGTGACGTGCTGCTGGTGAAGATGCCCAAGACCTACATCGAGGACTACAGTCTGGAACTTTCGAGGAAAGAGGAAGGAAAGAGGAAGGAGATTACCTTCAGCGCCAAGCTCAACAAGGCCGAAGCCGGACATAATGTCACCCTCAGCATCCCTGAGCTGAAGATCAAGAAGACTTTCACCACTGACTCCAACGGCCATGTTCAATGTTCAATGTTCAACGTTCAATCAAAGAACCTACAGCTTTGGAGCCCGGAGAACCCCAAACGCTATCGCGTAGACATCAGTGTGGGAGGCGATTTGGTCGCCTCCACCATCACCGACTCCATCGGTTTTCGCACCATCGAGACGCGCGGCAAAGAGATTCTGCTGAACGGCAAGCCTATCTTCCTGAAGGGCATCTCCATCCACAACGAGAAACCCAATGGCGGAGGTCGTGCCAATAGCGTGGAGGACGCCCGCACGCTGCTATCGTGGGCCAAGGAACTGGGCTGCAACTTCGTGCGTCTGGCACACTATCCGCACCACGAGGAAATGGTGCGCGAGGCCGAACGCATGGGTATATTGGTGTGGTCGGAGATTCCCGTCTATTGGACGATTGCCTGGCGTAACCCGAAGACCTACGACAATGCCCGCCAGCAACTGACGGACATGATTCGTCGCGACCACAACCGCGCCAACATCATCATCTGGTCTATTGCCAACGAGACGCCACACTCCAAGGAGCGCGACACCTTCCTCGGCAATCTGGCCAAATATGCCCGCACGCTAGACGACAGCCGCCTCATCTCGATGGCTATGGAAGTGACGGGGGCCTCGAACTACGTCAATCGCCTGAACGACAACATGAACGAGTACGTCGATGTGGTCAGCTTCAACCAGTACATCGGCTGGTATCGCGACGTGAACGACGCTCCGAAGATGCGGTGGGAGATTCCCTACGATAAACCCGTCATTATCAGCGAGTTCGGCGGTGGTGCCCGTTATGGTCTGCACGGACAGAAGAACCAGCGTTGGACGGAGGAATTCCAGGAGAATCTCTACCGAGAGAACATCGCCATGATTGACAAGATTGAGGGACTGGCCGGTACGACGCCTTGGATTCTGAAGGATTTCCGTTCGCCGCGCCGTGTGCTGCCTGGCGTGCAGGACTACTACAACCGCAAAGGTCTTGTCAGCGACAAGGGTGAGAAAAAGAAGGCTTTCTACGTGCTGAGAGACTGGTACGCGAAGAAATAACGCAACAAAATCGTTAAAGATTATTATAAGATAACGCGCGTTGAACGGTTTTTCCTTGATTTGCACTACCTTTGCACGTCAAATAGAGAAAGCATTAGTATGAGTGAGCACTTAAACCCGTTTTTTGAACCATACGGGACGCCGCATGATGCGGTGCCCTTTGACCGTATCCGTCTGGAACATTTCGAGGAGGCCTTCATGGAGGGCATCCGTCGCGACAACGAGCAAATAGAGAAAACCATCAACAATCCGGAGAAGCCGACGTTCGAGAATACCATCATCAATACGGAGGAGGACGAGGGCTACTACGACTTGCTGAGCCGCGTGTCGACGGTGTTCTTCAATCTGCTGAGTGCCGAGACGAACGACGAGATGGATGCGCTGGCTCAGAAGATGCAACCCATACTGACACAACATGCCAACGACGTCAGGCTGAACCCGCGGTTGTTTGAGCGCATCCGTTACGTCCATCTGCATCATCGCAAGTTGACGGCGGAGGAAAAGATGCTGCTGGACAACTGCTACGACGGCTTTGTGCGCTCAGGTGCCTTGCTCGACGAAGCCGGTAAGGAACGCCTGCGTCAGTTGACGGAAGAGGCATCGATGCTGTCGTTGCAGTTCTCGCAAAACCTGCTGAAAGAACAGAAGGCCTTTACGCTAGACATTACTGACGAGACACAGTTGGACGGACTGCCCGAGACGGCCCGCGAGGCTGCCGCCCTGACGGCTAAGGAACAGGGCAAGCAGGGCTGGACGTTTACGCTGGACTATCCGTCGTTCTCGCCCTTTATGACCTACTCGACACAAAGGGAGTTGCGCAAGCAGCTGTATATGGCACGTAACACCATTTGTACGCACGACAACGCGGAGAACAACCTCGAGATATGTAAGCGACTCGTCAATCTGCGCCGCGAGATTGCCCAACTGCTGGGCTACAAGACCTATGCCGACTACGTGTTGAAGCGTCGCATGGCCTCGAACACCCGTAGTGTCTATCGGTTGTTGAACGACCTCATCGACGCCTATAAGCCCACAGCCGTCAAGGAGCGCGACGAACTGAAGGAGTTGTTTAATAAGCAACGGACAACAGCGGACGAACACGGACAGTCCGAGAAAGTCCGCTGTCGTCCGCTGCAAGATAAAATGATGCCTTGGGACTCAGGGTTCTACTCGCACAAGCTGCAGATGAAGAAGTACAACATCGATGCCGAGATGCTGCGTCCTTACTTCGAACTGAAGAGGGTGATTGATGGCGTTTTCGGACTGGCCAATAAGTTGTATGGCATCACATTCAAGGAGAACAAGGACATTCCCGTCTACCATCCCGACGTCAAGGCCTACGAAGTTTTTGATAAGGACGGCTCGTTCCTCGCTGTGTTCTATGCCGACTTCCATCCTCGCAAAGGCAAGCAAGGCGGTGCGTGGATGACGGAGTATCAAGGACAGTGTATCCGCAGAGAGAAAATGGCCAATGGTCAATGGTCAATGGTCAATGAAAGACCGCACGTCTCGGTGGTGATGAACTTGACGAAACCTACGGAGGACAAGCCCGCCCTGCTGACGTTGGGCGAGGTAGAGACATTCCTGCATGAGTTTGGCCACTCGCTGCACGGCATGTTTGCCAACACGCGCTTCGAGAGTCTCAGCGGCACGAATGTCTGGTGGGATTTCGTGGAGTTGCCCTCGCAATTCATGGAGAATTTCGCCATCGAAAAGGATTTCCTGCAGACCTTCGCCTTCCATTATCAGACGGGTGAACCATTGCCCGACGAACTCATCAACCGCATCGTCAAGAGCCGTAACTTCATGGCGGCAACGGCCTGTCTGCGGCAGGTATCGTTCGGACTGCTGGATATGGCATACTATACGAAGAAGGACGAATTTACGGACGACATCATCCCCTTCGAGAAGAAAGCTTGGAAGAAAGCCATCCTTGGCGAACAGCTGCCCGACACGTGTATGACGGTACAGTTCTCACACATTATGGCGGGTGGCTATGCGGCAGGGTACTACAGCTACAAATGGGCGGAAGTGCTGGATGCTGATGCCTTTGCGGTGTTCAAAAAGCACGGCATCTTCAATCAGGAGACAGCCCAGCGTTTCCGCGACTGCATACTGAGCAAGGGAGGCACCGAGCATCCCATGACGCTATACAAGAACTTCAAGGGCAGTGAGCCCACGATTGACGCCTTGCTCAAGCGCAACGGCATAAAAAGAAGTAAGAGGTAAGAGGTAAGAAGTAAGAAGTCAGAGGGAAAAAGTATGAATAAGGAAAAGCAACTGAAGTTTGACCTGCGCTATCTGGAGATGGCCCGCATCTGGGCTCAGAACAGCTACTGCCAGCGTCGCCAGGTAGGCGCGTTGGTGGTGAAGGACGGCATGATTATCAGCGACGGCTATAACGGCACGCCTAGCGGATTCGAGAATGTCTGCGAGGATGAGAACAACGTGACAAAACCCTACGTGTTGCATGCCGAAGCCAATGCCATCACCAAGCTGGCGCGTTCGAACAACAACAGCGAAGGCGCCACCATCTATATCACCGCATCGCCCTGCATCGAGTGTGCAAAACTCATCATCCAGTCGGGTATCAAGCGTGTCGTCTATGGCGAGAAATATCGTCTGACGGACGGTGTCGACCTGCTGGAACGCGCGGGCATCGAAGTGGTTTACCTCGGGGAGTGACGGAATGACGGAATTATGGAATTACGGAATAACGGTATAACGGAATAACGAAATAACAATGGCAAACAATAAGAACAGATTCATGCCTATCATCATGGCTGTCTGCGTAGTGGTAGGAATCCTCATCGGAACATTCTACGCCAACCACTTCTCGGGCAACCGGCTGAGCATCATCAATTCAAGCAGCAACAAGCTCAACAACCTGTTGCATATCGTGGAAGACAAATATGTGGATACTGTCGACGTCAACGACCTCGTAGAGAAGGCGATGCCACAGATTCTGTCGGAACTGGACCCCCACTCCGTCTATATCCCTGCGAAAGACGTGCAGATGGCTATTGAGTTTACCATCCGTCAGGACACGCTGCACGTGCAAAAGGTCATCAGCAATGGTCCTGCCGAAAAGGCTGGATTGATTGCCGGTGATAAGATTGTGGTGGTCGACGGGAAGCCTTTTACCGGCAAGACGCTGACCAACGAGGAGGCTATGCACCGGCTGAAAGGTCCTAAGGACACGAAGGTGAAACTGGGCGTCATGCGTTACGGTGAGAAGAAGATTCGCGAGTTCGTTGTAACACGTGGCGAGATTCCCACGAAGAGCATCACGGCAACCTATATGCTGGATAAGGAAACAGGCTACATCCGCATCCGCAACTTCGGCGAAAACACCTATCCCGAACTGCTCATCGCATTGGCAAAGCTGTCGCAGATGGACTTCCAGAATCTGACCATCGACCTGCGTGGCAACACAGGCGGATATCTGCAG
>ONMN01000114.1 GCA_900318885.1 uncultured Prevotellaceae bacterium
TTCCAGCGAGGCATCAGCCCTTACGCAAATCACGTTGTCACCCTCGTAGTTCATGTATTCCGTCACGTCATACACCTGTGTGGCATATCCGCTGGGCTCTGTACCTAACCAGAAACCATTGAACCATACGTTGGCATTTCGGAAGATGCCGTCGAAGCGCAGACTAATCTGTTTGCCCTCATCTTCCTTGCCTATCTGAACGGTCTTGCGATACCAGCCTACACTGGTTTCCGGATATTTGAATCCCACTGTCTTGTAGCCGTGCGAATGACTGGCATTAGAGGCATAGGGCAGGGTAGATACCCAATCGTGGGGCACACGGACCTCCTGCCATTTCGAATCGTCAAACTTCGTGCTGTACGGTCCCTCGTTGTGAATGGAGTTGGCTTTGGTCAGGTAGTTAAAATACTCTGTTCCGCAACCGAAGTCTTTCTGCGGGTCGGCAGTATTTCCAAAGGCAAACTTCCACCCTTCGTCCAACAGGATGTTTTCTCTCACGTTTTGTGCATGCAGGGTAAGTGTTACCAAACAGACTGCACTGATGAGCCATTTTTTCATATTCATACATTACTCTTTAGATGGTTTACTTTGCAAAAAACACGAGTCCGCCACTGATAAACAGACCACTTGATGGTTTTTTCTTCAATCGCTGTCCTTTCAGGTTGTAGAAACCCTCGTCGGATTTGCGGGTGACAGGTACGGATAGAATACCCGTATGGTTGTCCCATCCGGGCATGTCGCTCAGACCGATGGTACGTGTGTCGCTCATGATCTTAGTCAATTCCTTATTAGTCGTCTGGTCAAGAAAATTGCCGCCCCATGTCTGATACCAAGGCATCCACCACGACCATACGGCTTCATCTTCAAACATCGCGTCGATATCGGGAATTGGTCCGTTTTCCGACAGTGCTACGATTTTCTTGCCACCTGTCAGCGCCTTCAGTTTATCGAACATCACGAAATTGCTGGAATAGTCCTCTGCTTTATTATAAATGTCGGCAGACACCACGTCGTAGTAATTCTGTCCTGGGTCCCAGTCTTGGTCGTTCTTATCTGCATTCCATACCCATATCACGTTGTGCACACCCTTTACGTTCACCATTCTGTCAAATACCAGCTTGTAGAGTTTCTTAAAGTGTTCCGCATTCTTATTACGGCCCCACCAGAACCAACCGCCGCTTGCCTCATGCAGCGGGCGGAAGATGCAGGCCATACCCTCGTCTTGCATGTCGAGGAAGATGTCGGCAATGGCATCAATGTCCTGAATGATGTATTTATACAGCTGCGACGCAGTGTTCCACGTCCCATTGGCATTCAGCGCGTCTGCAATTTTGACCGTGCTTTTTTCCGAATAGAACTCAACTGTTGCTCTGCTCGGGTCGCGCCAGTGCCATGTGAACGCGGGAATACCGCCCTGCTTGTAGGTGTCCTTCGCCAGCGCTACCGACTTGTCAGAATACGCTTTAGCCCAATCTTTACTGGCATTCATGCCCGTCGTTTCCATGAAGTCGAATCCAATCAACGCAGGATACTTCCCTGATCGCTTATAGAACTCCTGAATGTCGGCATGCTCTTTCACTTTGTCAGGAGCCGACGCCATGTTGCCGGTCATCATACCAGAGATGCTTTTCTTGCCGAAGTTCTCGTACAGGAACTTGTATAGACTTTTAGCACTTTCCACAGCTGCTCCGTCCACGGGTGTTGCAGAGATATCGAAAGCTATCGTGCTGGTACTTTTCTCAATGCGGATATAGTCGATGTTAAACCACGTCCATGAGGGGGTAATCTCAATGGTACATTTGCCCACAGGCAATTTGAAGGTGCCCACCTCTACCTCGGTCAATGCATTCACCTTGAACGTTGCTGCACTGCCATTTACAGTGATAGCCACCTCTTTCTCGCCACCGATACCTTCTCCCATTGCAAGGACGGTATATTTTCCTCCTTCGCTACAGGTATAGGAGAAAGTAATCTTTGCATTATTTTCTTTCAGCGACAGCGCCTTCCCACCAGAGTATTTGCTGTCCGTTTTCATTTCGCAATTTTTGTAGGTGGCATCCTCCGCCTCCATCTTCGTACCAGTCTGTGCCCACGAAGGCATTGCTGTCATAGTCAGCAGGCATCCTGCGAGAAATAGTTTCTTCATTGTTGCCATGTCGTTATAGTTTTAGTTTTCAAAATTTCTTGCAAAGATAATGAAAAAAACTGAAAGAGCAAACGTGATTGACATATATTTTGATTATCTTTGCAGGAGAAAACCTATACAGGAAGTGCTGGTAAGGTAATTTTTCTTTCGAAAACTTGGAGAAATGAAAATAAAACTTTACCTTTGCAAAAAATCTATGCGCTTATGGCATTGAATCTGAACAAAAATCTGAAGATGTACTACTCCATCAAGGAGGTGGCTGAGATGTTTGGCGTCAACGAGAGTACGCTGCGTTACTGGGAGACGGAGTTCCCTTATCTGAAGCCTAAGACAAGCGGACCTGCCAAGATACGCCAGTATCAGGAGAAGGACATAGAACAGATTAAGTTGATTCACAACCTGGTGAAGGTGCGCGGATTTAAGTTGGCTGCTGCCAAGCGCATCATCAATGCCAATCGCGATGGTGCCGATAAAAAATCAGAAGTGCTCACGAAACTGATTAGCATTCGTGAG